>JBNLGJ010000079.1:0-5964 GCA_050305995.1 Cellvibrio sp. | reverse complement strand
TATTCTCGCTGAACCCGGTTCGGGCACTATCTCTATGAATGGTGCAGCGGCGCGCAAAGTAGCGGTAGGTGATCGTGTGATTATTGCCACCTACGGCCAATTCACCGATGCCGAAATACTTAACCATAAGCCTAAGCTGGTGTACCTCAATGAGGACAACACAGTTGATCGCACGTCTAACACTATTCCCATGCAGTTCGCCTAATGGCGAGGCTGGCCAGGTACTAAAGCGTTAAAAAGGGGGTCGCAATAAGCGGCCCTTTTTTCTTTTGGATAATGTTGCCATTGGGATTTTACATCTGTTGCTGCTAAGCTTATCGCCCCTTTGGGAGCCCTGTGTGGCCCCTCACGCTGTTTAGGATGATGGCTAATCAGCGATAAAAGGACTCAGGTCGTCCGGCAGGTCCAAAAAACAAAGTGTCAAAAATTCGAAGCCCAGCCTCTGTAGAGTGGCCCGCCCCAATAACTAGATAATCGTAGTGAGATAAAACTATGTCAGAAGCACACATCTACCCAGTTCCCGAAGCCTTTAAAACCGGCGCCGCGATCAATGCGGAGCGCTATAAGGATATGTATGACCAGTCGGTAAATAATCCGGATCAGTTCTGGGCGGAGCAGGCCAAGGATTTCCTCAGCTGGCACAAACCCTGGACGCAAGTAACCAAAAGCGACCTGCGCAAGGGCGAGGTGGCCTGGTTTGTTGACGGTCAATTGAATGTCAGCGTCAACTGTATAGATCGTCACCTGCCAGCGCGCGCCGAGCAGACGGCGATTATCTGGGAGGGCGATGACCCATCCGAAGATCAATTTATTAGCTATCAAGAGCTGCACGACCAGGTCTGTCGCCTGGCCAATGCCCTGCGTGAGCGCGGGGTTAAAAAAGGCGATCGCGTCTGTATTTATATGCCGATGATTCCCGAAGCCAGCTACGCCATGCTCGCCTGTGCCCGTATAGGTGCTATCCACTCGGTGGTGTTTGGCGGCTTCTCCCCTGATGCCCTTAAAGACCGTATTCTCGACGCCGACTGCAAAGTGGTTATCACCTCCGACGAAGGCCTGCGCGGCGGCAAGCGCGTGCCCCTTAAAGCCAATGCCGACAAGGCCCTGGCCCAATGCCCGGATGTGCACACCTGCATAGTGGTCAAGCGTACCGGCGGCAATGTTGCCTGGAATGAAGCGCGCGATTTTTGGTATGCAGACCTGGTGGAAAGGCAGGCCAACGACTGCGAGCCCGAGTGGATGGATTCCGAAGATCCGCTGTTTATCCTCTACACCTCTGGCTCCACCGGCAAGCCCAAGGGCGTTTTGCACACCACTGGCGGCTATCTGCTGCAGGCAGCCATGACCCACAAGTATGTCTTTGATTACCGCGAGGGCGATGTCTATTGGTGTACCGCCGATGTGGGTTGGGTGACCGGCCACAGCTATATCGTCTACGGCCCTCTCACCAATGGCGCCACCACCTTGATGTTTGAAGGTGTGCCCACCTATCCCGATGCCTCCCGCTGCTGGCAGGTGATCGACAAGCACGGCGTCAATATTTTCTACACCGCGCCCACCGCCATTCGCGCACTTATGGGTGCTGGTAACGACTATGTCACCAAAACCTCCCGCGCCAGCCTGCGCGTGCTGGGCACTGTAGGCGAGCCAATCAACCCCGAGGCCTGGGAGTGGTACTACCGTGTAATCGGCGACAGCCGCTGCCCGATTATGGATACCTGGTGGCAGACCGAAACCGGCGCCCATATGCTGACCCCGCTGCCCGGTGCGATGGATCTCAAGCCGGGTTCGGCAACCTTCCCCTTCTTTGGTGTGCAGCCGGTACTGCTGGATGCCGAAGGCAAAGAAATTGAGGGTGCAGGCGAGGGCAACCTCTGTATCAAAGCGGCCTGGCCAAGCCAGATTCGCACTGTGTATGGCGATCACCAGCGCTGCGTGGACACCTATTACAGCACCTATCCCGGCTATTACTTCACCGGTGACGGCGCCCGCCGCGATGCCGATGGCTACTACTGGATTACCGGTCGCGTCGATGACGTGCTTAACGTCTCAGGTCACCGCATGGGCACTGCCGAGGTGGAATCCGCCCTGGTATTGCACGAGAAGGTGGCCGAGGCGGCCGTGGTGGGTTATCCCCACGATATTAAAGGCCAGGGCATCTATGCCTATGTCACCCTTATGGGTGGTGAAGAGCCCAGCGACGCGCTCAAAAAAGAGCTGGTTGCCCTCTGTGTGCAGGAAATTGGCGCTATCGCCAAGCCGGATATTATCCAGTGGGCGCCGGGCCTGCCCAAAACCCGCTCGGGCAAAATCATGCGCCGCATTCTGCGCAAAATTGCCGCCAACGAAATCGACAGCCTGGGCGACACCTCAACCCTGGCCGACCCCAGTGTGGTCACCGAGCTGATTGAGAATCGCGCTAACAAGTAATCCGCAGGTTAGTGTTAAAAAGGCCGCCTCACAAGGGCGGCCTTTTCATTTACAATTCCGCCTAGTGATAGTTGTGTGCAAGGCGCTTGACTCATGTCCGATAACTCAGATTCCGATCTCTTTCTCCAGCAAATGAAAGGGGTAAAACCCATCAAAGTGGAGGCGCGTGTCGACCTGGCGCCCAATGCGCTGGATAAGGCCAGTGCCGAGGCGCGGCGCAAGGCTGCCACAGCGGTGTTGGCTAGGGATAAAAACTTCCTCTCGGGGGAATACATAGAGCCGGTGGAGCCATTGGCGGTTATCGAGTTCAAGCGCGATGGTATTCAGACAGGTGTGTATCGCAATTTGCGCCTGGGCAAGTATCAAATTGATGCGCGCCTGGATTTGCATCACATGACCGTGGATATGGCGCGCAACGCCGTCTATCAATTTATAAAAGATTGCATGAATCACGATATTCGCTGTGCGCTTATCACCCATGGCAAGGGCGAAGGGCGCACTGAAACTGCCCAGCTAAAAAGCTGTGTCGCCCACTGGCTGCCACAGTTTACCGAGGTGATGGCTTTTCACTCGGCGCAGCGCCAGCACGGCTGGGTGGGCGCCACCTATGTGCTGTTGCGCAAAAGCGATAAGAAAAAACTGGAAACCTGGGAAATACACAATAAACGCTAACTGGGTCGAATTGGTCAATCGTCCAAGCCGCACAAGGAGTCTGTGTTAGATATTTTCTTCAAATCTCCATTAAGCAGTTATTTCCTGGCGGCACTCGCCCCTGGGAGGGTATTGTTTTGCATAAATTCATTTAAAAACAATAAGTTAAATCAAAAATTATTAAAGTGAATTTATTACATGTAATGGATTGACATATTACATGTAATGATCTAATTTTAAGCATATGGAACAGAAATCATCAGCCCACTACCAGCGTGAGTACCGCAAGCGATTGCGTGAGCTCGGCCTGGTAAAAAAAGAAGTCTGGATACTTCCAGAAAATGCCCGTCGGCTTGCGGATTGTGAGCGGGAGCTGCGCTTGCCTATGGCAAAGCATGCCGTGCCAGCCGAATTGGCCAATTCCACTGTGTTAGCACCCAAAGGAGACGATTTGATGGCAGATGCATTGCAACCCTGGACAACCGAGCGTTTGTACGAGGCTTTGCGGCACACCGAATTATTTGAAAGCGCGCGCGCGGAAATCGAGCTGATTGACGGTATATCGCCTGCGTTGCACATAGTGATGTATGAATTCGGCGACCTGCCGGTGTTTGTCACTGTGGCGGGCGAACAGATTCTGGTGGAGTCGCTGCTTTGGTCAGTTAATGAGGTCAACAATCCCTCGCTGTTTAACGAGACTATATTGCGCACCCACAAGTATTTTCCGCTGTCGACCATCAGCCTGGACAAGATTGACGGCGACGACTGCTACCACATGTTTGGTGCCTTAAGTGCGCTGTCCAGCATCAACAATATTTTGCTGGAGATAGAAGTGCTGGCCGCCAACGTGATTCAGGCAACCCAGGCCTACAGCGAATTTTTAAATGAGTAAGCAGTGAAATTAAACGAGCTAATTAGTTAACGAGCAAAGGTGAAACATTATGAACATCTGGTCAAAAATGATTACGGCCTTGCGTGGTGGTGTAAATGAAGCGGGTGAAACCATAGTGGACAGCCAGGCGCTGCGCATCCTGGATCAGGAAATTCGCGATGCCAATGAGGAGCTAAAGCGCTCCAAAGATGGCCTGGCAGAAATCATGGCGCGCAAAAAATTGGCCGAGGAAAAGTGCAATCAACTGCGCAAGCAAATTGCCGAGCACGAAGGCTATGCCGTAAAAGCCCTGGAGAAATCCGATGAGGCGCTGGCGTTGGAAGTGGCCGGGCGCATTGCCGAGTTGGAGGCGGGCCTAGCTGGCGAACAGGAGGCTGAGCAGGAGTATGGGGCGAGCGTCGACAAGCTGCGCCAGGCCATAGCCCAGGCAGAGCAAAATTTAAAACGCATGAAACAACAAGTGGATACCGTAAAGGCCACCGAAAATGTGCAAAAAGCCCAGGCGGCGGTCGCTGAGCGCCACGCCGGTTCCAACTCTAAAATGCGCACCGCCATGGAGTCGCTGGAGCGCATCAAAGAGCGCCAAGCATTAAAAGATGCGCAAATTAAAGCCTCTGCGGAAATGGCTGCCGAATCGACCGATGACTCGCTTAAAGCCAAATTGGAAGCGGCCGGTATAGCGGGCAAGCAGCAGCAGGCGAGCGATGTTTTGGCGCGAATTAAAGGTCGCCAAGCCGAGCACTAATTGCGGAGTTGCATTGTGAAGCCGCTCAAATCCTAACACCAGGAAGGAGTTCGTTATGAAAGATTTCAAATGCGCTTGTGCGACAAATAAAATGGCCAGGGGCTTGGCCATAGGTGCTGCGCTGGGCGCCGCCTTCGGTTCTGCCACTGGCGATATGGGCCAGGCACTGGGTTTTGGTCTTGCCTTTGGTGTCATCCTGGGAATGATTTGGAAAAATTTGTCTCGCGCAACTGTTTGATAACAACCGATTTGGATATTGCCTATGGATACTTTTATTCGAATTACCGCCAGCTTTCCCACTGTGATTTTTACTGTTGTAGTGTTCACGTCGATGCTCTTTTGGCTCACCTCCTTATTCGGGTTGTTTGATTCAGAGTCTTTGGATATTGATTTGCCAGAAATGGACGGCCAGATGGCGATGAATTCGAGTGAGGGTGAATCCTTTGGTGAAATGTTTGTGGGTTTGTTAACTAAGCTGGGCCTTAATGGGGTTCCGGTGACCATAGTAATCACCTTGGTCGGTGGCTTAGGGTATCTGTGCAGCTACTACTTGGCTTATGTGTCGGAATTTATTCTTGGCATAACTCTAACCAAATGGTTGATAGGTATTCCAATATTGCTCATCTCTTTGTATCTGGCAGTTAGAGTAACTTCTATTGTTATTCGCCCGCTACGAAAGTTTTACCTAAAAGTGAGTCAAAATGTAGAGAAAAAAATCCTCGGGCAGACGGCGCTGGTTCGCAGCTTGCGCCTGGATGCCAATCGCGGTGAGGTGGACTTTGATGATGGTGGCGCCGGCTTAATTTTAAAGGCAAAGGCGCGCGGAGAAGTGGAGTTTAAAAAGGGTGACAGGGTGGTTCTCTTGGAGTATGTCCCGGATGGCAGCTTTTATTATGTGGTTTCCGAGCAGGAGTTTATGGGTGGTTAGGGCAATGCCCTGGCGAAAATAATGTTTAAAAATTGGGTGAGCTTAATGGTTAAGTTCACACTGCCGAGTTAATTGCAGATCGCAAGTTTATTGGAAAAGGAGCGAAAAATGATTTTAGAACTTTGGGGGCCGGCTGGTCTGATATCTGTCTTGTTTGTTGTTGCTTTAATGGCATTAGCTTTGGTGTACAAGGCATTCTACTACAAAGTCGCCCAGGGCACAGCGCTGATCGTCAATGATATGAGTGCAACGCCCAAGGTCTATTTTACCGGCGCCATGGTCTGGCCGATCATCCACAAAAAGGAGTTGATGAATATC
>JBNLGJ010000078.1:0-5662 GCA_050305995.1 Cellvibrio sp. | reverse complement strand
GCCGATGGTAGTGTGGGGTCTCCCCATGGGAGAGTAGGTCATCGTCAAGCACCTAATACTAAAAGCCCGATCAGTTATCTGATCGGGCTTTTTTATTTGTCGCTGATTTTTCTGCTCAGCGATTCTCTGTCTGAAAATAATGCTCGATTTGTCCGATTTTGGCAGTGGATTTTGCAGAATAAGTTTGATTATATGGGGCATCAATTTCCCCTCTGCGAGTTTTTTGAAATGATGTCATCAGGTGTCCTCACCATAAATCTGGCTGCAATTTGTGAAAATTGGTCGATTATCTGTGAGCAGGCCAAAGATGGTGCGGAGGTGGGGGCTGTTGTTAAGGCGAATGCTTATGGACTTGGCGCTGCCCAAGTATCGCACGCGCTTTATAAGGCTGGTTGTAGAAGCTTTTTTGTCGCCACTAGAGAAGAGGCTATAGCACTTCGGGGGTTATTACCGAGTGATGCCAAGTTAATATTGCTTGGCGGCTTGCGTATCGGCGATGAGGCTCTGGTTGCTGAGGCCAATCTAGTGCCTGTGCTCCATTCGCTGGGGGCACTTCATCGCTGGGTAGCGCTTTGTCGAGCTAAAGGTGTTGCGCTTCCGTGTGTGATTAAGATTGATACAGGTATGGCTCGATTGGGTTTATCGACAGAGGAGTTTGCAGCAATAGCAGCTTCTCCTGATAATTACCTCAATCCGGTCATTTTGATGAGTCATCTCGCTTGTGCTGAGCAGCCTTCGCACCCTTTAAATAAGACACAGCTCGCTAAATTTCTAAACGCGAAAGCTTTATTTACGCAGTACTTTCCTAACTGCCAATTTAGTTTGGCCAACTCATCGGGCGTTTTTTTGGGTGAAGAGTGGCATTTTGATCTCTTGCGTCCCGGTGCAGCCCTCTATGGTGTGAATCCCACCCCCGGTAGGCCGAACCCAATGCTCCCAGTTATCGGGCTCAAGCTTCCTGTGTTGCAGGTTCGCGAGCTAAAGGCGGCTGCCTCGGTTGGATATGGCGCTACCTATCAGGCTCAGGCTGGTGAAAGATTGGTAGTGGTTGCTGGCGGTTATGCAGATGGTTTACATCGCACTTTAGGCCATGAGCCGGTTGCATTCTTTCGGGGGGAGTTGTTTCGTGCGGCAGGACGTATATCGATGGACTCTATGATATTTTCCGGCGCTAAGGTTGATGGCGACTATCCACAAGCTGGTGATTACCTGGAGGTGATTGGTGAAACATATTCATTGGATAATTTAATGCACAGAAACCGATCTTTGGGCTACGAGGTGTTAACCTCTCTTGGGGCGCGATTAGCTCGCGAATACAGGGATTAAACATGAGCCAACCTCCGGTAGATGGCAGTCAATTCCAGTCGATCCTGGAAATGCTTGCCGATGGTGATTACCACTCGGGCGAAAGTATCGGCGAGAAACTCGGGATAAGTAGGGCTGCTGTTTGGAAACAGCTAAAAAAGCTTCAAGGCCTGGGTTTGAAATTAAGATCGGTAAAGGGGCGAGGTTATGTGGTTGACGGGGGAATCCCATTATTAGACATCTCTTTAATCAAGTCTTCGCTAACTGATGAGACTGCCTCGTTAATTAGTACTTTTGAGATGTTTAGTCAGATTGATTCTACTAATAGCTATCTGCTAGGGCGAGAACAGTCAATTGGAGGTGTTTGTCTTGCTGAGGCTCAATCATTTGGTCGAGGGCGTCGCGGGCGCCAGTGGTTTAGCCCATTTGGGCGAAATATTTATATGTCTGTTGCTTGGGGCTTTGAGGGCGGCGTGGCGGCCATGGAGGGGCTGAGCCTCGCGGTGGGTGTTGCAATTGCAAACTCATTAGAGGCACTCGGTTTGGGTGGGGTTGAGCTCAAGTGGCCAAACGATTTGTTGTTTCAGGGAAAAAAATTAGGCGGAATTCTTATTGAGATGACTGGGGATCCCGCAGGCTATTGTCGTGCGGTAATTGGCATTGGCATCAACTTTGATATGGCTGGCGGCATTAGCGTGGATGAGCAAATATCCCAGCCTTGGACAGATATCAAAGCTTTGGCCGATGAAAATGCCAGGCTTTTACCGTCAAAGAGCCTAGTGGTTGCTAGTATCCTCAATGAATTATTTCCGCTACTTAATGTTTATGTTGAAAGGCGCTTCAGCTTTTATCTGGACGAGTGGATCCGTCGTGCTGCCTATAGGTCAGACACAGTTGTTTTGCAAAACGGCTCTGCGCAAATTGAAGGCAGGTTTTTAGGGGTAAATAAACAAGGGGCGCTACGCTTAATGACGGCCGCGGGAGAGGGGCTTTTTTATGGCGGCGAAGTCTCTCTGAGACGCAAACAATGATCCTGCAAATTGATCTGGGCAATTCGCGGTTAAAATGGCGACTGATAGTTGATGGTGCGAGTAGGGGCTGTGGCAGTGAGCTAGTTGGCGGCAATCAAATCTCTTTGGCCGGAATTGGCGTGGAAAATTGGCCGCTGATTACCGCCATACAAATTGCCAGCGTTCAGTCGGAAGAGCAAAACCAGCTTCTAATCGCTTCTCTGGCGAGGCTCTCCAAATGTGTGCCTGAGTTTGCGCAAAGTCAACGCGAGTTTGGCGAGTTAATTAATGCTTATTCAGAGTATTGGTGCCTGGGCGTTGATCGGTGGTTGGGATTGATTGCGGCGGTAAACAGATATGGGACTGGAATCTTGTTGGTGTCAGCAGGGACTGCCACTACGGTTGATCTTGTGCTGCGAGATGGTTCTCATTTAGGTGGTTACATCGCGCCGGGATATAGAATGTTTGTCCAGTCCTTAGGGCAAAACACCGCGCGGGTTAAGGCAGATACAAATTCACACTTATCTATTGCGCCAGGAGAGAACACCCAGAATGGTGTTTGTGCGGCTTACTTTGCGATGGTATATGGATTGGTTAGTCAGGCCCGTATGCAGTTCAAGGCTCGAGAGCAGCAATGCAAATTAATTTTTACTGGTGGTGATGGGCGGCGTCTCTCGGCTCAGTTCCCAGACTCGGATTTTTATGAGGCGGTTGTGCTTGATGGTCTGGGGATTTATTTTGCCGAGCGTTAAAGCTGCAGGGGTAACTAGGTTGTCTTTGGGGAAGGGTAAGTCATGAAGTTGATATTTATATTCCTGCTCTTGGCAAATGCCGTTGTATTTATACAGGCAGCCTTTTTCACAAAAGGCGCCATTAGTTCTGCTGAAAAATTTGTAGCGCCTGCAGTTCCGACGGCTCCTGCAAGCCTCGTGTTGCTATCTGAGCGGCCCGAGCTGGCAAAAGAAAAGACTAAGGCTGTTGTGTCTAATGACGCCAATCAGGTGCAAGGCTCTGCAATGGGGGAGGCTCTATGTACCATGGTTGGCCCCTTTGTTCAGTTGCTGCATGCTGAATATTTAATCGAAAATCTCGCTGCGCTTGGCGTTAAAGCGCAGATTGCCAATCTTGAGATAGGTGATGGTGAAGTGTTTTGGGTTTATCTGGCGCCAGAACTTTCTGAAAAGGAGGCGTTAAGGCGACTATATGAGCTGCAAAAGAAGAATATCGAAAGCTACATAATTACTAAGGGTGATTTGGCTAATGGAATTTCTTTTGGTCAATACGCCGATAGCCTAGAGGCAAGCGCAAGGGCGGAGCAGCTTAAAGACCAGGGCTACAACGCTCTCATTAAGTCCATTTCTAAAACAATAAAAGAAACTTGGGTAGTGTTAGAACCTGGCGCTGATGAAAAAATAAGCGATAAAGCGTGGGTAGGGTTGCTGAATGCTCAAGAGAGTCTCGAAAAGCGACAAAATTTCTGTTCAGGTGTTGCGTCCCAATAAATGTTTCACTAGAATCTCGCCTCCACAATAAGCCGTGGTCAAAAAGGCTGGCGTAGCTCAGTAGGTAGAGCAGCTGACTTGTAATCAGCCGGTCGGGGGTTCGATTCCTCTCGCCAGCTCCATTTTTGATTAGGTAGTGTGTGTAGCTGTTTGAATTTATTGAAAAAAATAGATTGACAGTTGAGTGTAAAGCCCGGAAAATGCCGGCGCAATTTCGGCAGGGGTTCCCGAGCGGCCAAAGGGATCAGACTGTAAATCTGACGCGCGAGCTTCGGTGGTTCGAATCCACCCCCCTGCACCATATTTTCTTCGGTTCCTTGTTCGTTAGGTTCAGAAGATTGGAGTGAATGCTCCTGTAGCAAGGCCAGTATCTGATAAGCGGGTATGGTTCAATGGTAGAATCTCAGCCTTCCAAGCTGATGGCGCGGGTTCGATTCCCGCTACCCGCTCCAAATTATTGAAGGTTTCCAGCTCATATAGCTCAGTTGGTAGAGCACACCCTTGGTAAGGGTGAGGTCAGCAGTTCGAATCTGCTTATGAGCTCCATAATTTGCTGCGAAAGACAACTTTCGCGGCTTTTTTGTCCGTGTAAAGAACTCTACGTCTGAGGAGGCGCTCGCAATGGCGAAGGAAAAGTTTGAACGTAACAAGCCCCACGTCAACGTGGGCACCATCGGTCACGTTGACCATGGTAAAACCACTCTGACTGCTGCACTGACCAAAGTGTGTTCAGAGACTTGGGGTGGTGCTGCGGTAGCATTCGACGGTATCGACAACGCGCCAGAAGAAAAGGCTCGCGGTATTACCATTAACACCTCTCACGTAGAGTACGATTCTCCAACTCGTCACTACGCTCACGTTGACTGCCCAGGCCACGCCGACTATGTGAAGAACATGATCACCGGTGCTGCCCAGATGGACGGCGCGATTCTGGTGTGTGGTGCAACCGATGGTCCAATGCCACAAACTCGCGAGCACATCCTGCTGTCTCGCCAGGTAGGCGTACCTTTCATCGTAGTATTCCTGAACAAGGCTGACCTGCTGGCTGAAGACTGCGGCGGCGTGGGCACTGACGAATACAACGAAATGCTGGAGCTGGTAGAGATGGAGCTGCGCGAGCTGCTGTCCACCTACGACTTCCCAGGTGACGATACTCCAATCATCGCCGGTTCTGCGCTGATGGCCCTGAACGGCCAAGACGACAACGAGTTGGGCGTATCTGCTGTGCGCAAGCTGGTTGAATCTCTGGACTCTTACATTCCTGAGCCAGTGCGCGCAATTGACCAACCCTTCCTGATGCCAGTAGAAGACGTATTCTCTATCTCTGGTCGCGGTACTGTGGTGACTGGTCGTGTTGAGCGCGGCATCATCAAAGTAGGTGAAGAGATTCAGATCGTTGGTCTGAAAGACACCATCAAAACCACCTGTACTGGTGTTGAAATGTTCCGCAAACTGCTCGACGAAGGTCGTGCCGGTGAGAACGTAGGTGTACTGCTGCGCGGTACCAAGCGTGACGAAGTTGAGCGTGGCCAGGTTCTGTGTAAGCCAAACTCTGTAACTCCGCACACCCAGTTCCAATCAGAAGTGTACGTTCTGTCCAAAGAAGAAGGTGGTCGTCACACTCCATTCTTCAAAGGCTACCGTCCACAGTTCTACTTCCGTACTACTGACGTAACTGGTGCAGTAGAGTTGCCGGAAGGTGTGGAAATGGTTATGCCAGGTGACAACATTCAGATGACTGTTACCCTGATTCACCCCATCGCGATGGAAGAAGGTCTGCGCTTCGCTATCCGTGAAGGTGGTCGTACTGTAGGCGCTGGCGTTGTAGCCAAGATCCTTAAGTAA
>JBNLGJ010000077.1:0-17765 GCA_050305995.1 Cellvibrio sp. | reverse complement strand
CGAACGCGGCACGAACTTTCTGACGAAAACGTTTAGGGAGCCAAGCAACCATAACGCTGAGCGCAGGTGCGCAAAAACCGACAGGTTTTTACGTCAAGCACACGAAGTGTGCGGACCTGGCGCGTATTGTTATGGGTGCCGATGCGGCAAGGAAAGGATTAAGAATACAAAGCCAACCCCGGCACCCTGATTAAATTAGCGTTGCCGATATTGGCAACAAACCATCTTACTGGCAAGCCACACTACGCAGTGCGTTTGCATTTTACTTTCTAGCGGCACCGAACTACGAAGCAGGTTGCCACAAAACCACTAATTGCACCGGAGCGAAGCTACTGGCTTATGATGAAAATGCCGCGCTTGATATTGACGAACACGGCACGAACTTTCCGGCGAAAAAGTTTAAGGAGCCAAGCAACCATAACGTTTGAGCGCAGGGGCGGAAAAACCGATAGGTTTTTACGTCCAGCAGGCGAAGCCTGCGACCCTGGCGTGACTTGTTATAGATGCGATGGCAGGAGCTTTAAAAATGCGAGTTTTTGAAGTGAGCCTACCGTGGCACCGGTTTAAATTTCTGTTGCCGATGATGGCAACTTATTCTCTTACTGGCAAGCCAGACTACGAAGAGCGGTTTACTAATTCCTTTCTACTAGCACCGGAGCGGAGCTACAAGCTTTTGAATTTAATCTAGAGCTTGATGATGTGGCAGTGGCTCGATTTTGCTAAAGGCAAATTCTCAAACCCGCCCGCACCTATAACAGTTTATTAGACGGCTGGTGCCGTATATCACCTTGCCGTATATCATTTTACGAATTTGCTGAGATTAAGTGATTCGTCATAAAAATCAATAGGTTGAACATCGCCTCTCATTTATCAATTTTGACAAAAGCGGCGTTTGCCGCTTATCTCTGCCGCATATCATCTGCCGGAACTTTGTAGCTTGCTGATTTACATCGTTATTTTTTGCTGTGCCAGGTGATATGCGGCGGGCTCCGCATATCTGGGTGGGTTTTTTATCGGGTCGGGGGCTTTTATCGAGAAGCGAGCGGGGCGAGGCTCGGGTTTTTTTGCCGTTAAACAGGGCGCAGCTTGTTGGCTAGGGCTGGGTATCCAGAGCTTGCAATTGCGCCGCAGCGGGTTGCGCCAGCAGGTTGTAGAGCATGGCGGCGAAGAGCAGTCCGGCGAAGCCGGTGGCGAGGTAGAAGCCGAATTTAACATGGCCAAACCAGTCGCCTACCAGGCCCATGAGCAGTGGCCCCAGGGCGGCGGATACGGCGGTAAAAAACAGTATTACCCCGGCGATGCTGCCGTGTTCGCGCTTGGCAAAGCAGCTGATGCCTTTGGAGTTGAGGGTGGGGTAGATCATCGACATAAACAGCCCGGACAGGGGCAGTAAAAATACCGCCAGCTCCACGCCAAACAGGGCGCTGCCTAAAAAGCAGAGGAAGATACAGCCGCTAAATAGCGCCATCACCCGGCTCCAGTCATAGCGCAGCAGTATCCAGCTGCCGAGGAAGCGGCCACCGGCGCGCAGCACAAAAAAGATGCTTAGCGCGTAGCTGGCCAGGGTTAAGTAGGAGCCGCTGTAATCCTGTAAAAAGCTGGGCATCCACACGTAAATGGCTACTTCGGTGGCAACGTAAAGGCCAATGGCGAGGGAGAAGCCCAAGGCGTAAGGGTTGCGCAGCATGGCCAGGGTAGCGCCCAGAGAGGCGGGCTGGGCATCGGCGCTGATATGGCGCTGGGGATAGTTGACGCTGGCGGCAATCAGGATAAGTGCGATACTCAGCGCCCCGGCAATCAGGTAGAGGTAAGTCCAGGACACCTGGCTGGCGAGCAGGGCGGTGACTATGGCCGGGCCGATCATGGCGCCCACACCAAAAAAGCCCTCCACTGTGTTCATGGTGCGGGTGTGGCTGCGGGTGTCGGGGGATATATCGCCAATCAAGGCCAGGGCGCCGGTTTTAAATATTCCTATGGCGGTGCCGGACACCAGCAGCAGGCAGACAAAAAAGCCAAAGGTTTTACCTTGGGAGAATAAAAAGCAGGCGAGGCTGAACAGCCCCAGGCCCAAAATAATTGTCGCTTTGCGCCCCAGGCGATCGGCGAGAAAGCCCAGCGCAATGCCGCTTAGGGCAATGGCGATCATGGGTGCATAGTGGAAGGCGCTGGCCTGGGTTAGGCTCAAACCGAATTCAGCAATAATCTGCGGGATAATCACGCCCACCGCGTCGGTGGTCATGGCGAACAGGGTAAACATCAAAAAGGTCAGCCAGCGCACCAGCGCAAGCTGGGCGTGCACCGGGGTAAGGCTTGGGGATGCGACTGACATAGCGTGTCTCCGTTATGATTATTTTGCATAGAAGTCATTGGCAAGCGGCTTGTTCTGTGAAAATGTTGCCTGCTGCTCCCGGCCTATCCTGGCGCCGATGGATAAAAATCCTTGACTTAATTAATCACAGTGGTTTAATTAAGTCAAGTTTCACGGCATTAATTGCTAATCATTAAAAGCGAGTCAAACAATGAGTAAGGCCAGTACATGAGTAAGGGTAGTAACTCCAGCGGATTACGCCGCTATAACGAAAGGGTGTTAATCCACTTTTTGCGCCAATTAGGGCAGGCATCCAAATTTGAGCTGTCGCGCCTGGCGCAGCTAACCCCTCAGGCGGTCACCCGCATTGTTGATGACCTGGAGGCGGCGGGCATGGTGCTGCAAAAAGGCAAGGTGCAGCGAGGCCTGGGGCAGCCTTCAACTATGTATGCCATCAATCCCGAAGGCGCCTACGCCATAGGCGCCAATGTGGGGCGCAGCGATGTGCAGCTGTTGCTGATGGATTTTGCGGGCACCGTCATCGATAAGGTGGCACATGAATTCAAGATGCCAGATCCGGACTTTTTGCTGGATAAGATTGATCGGGGCATCAAGCAACTGACGGCTAGCCTCAGCCCCGAGGCGCAGCGTCGCCTGGTGGGTGTTGGCCTGGCCATGCCCTGGTTTATGGGGGCATGGGCCAAAGAGTTGAATATGGGCGAGGCGCTGGCGGAGCGCTGGAATCAGCTGCAGTTTGACCGCGAAGTGGCGCGCCTTACCAGCCTGCCGGTGATGTTTGAAAACGACTGTTCGGCGGCGGCGGTTGCTGAGTTGCAGTTTGGCCAGGGGATGGAGGTAAACAATTTCCTCTATGCCTATATAGGTACCTTCGTCGGCGGCGGCCTGGTGCTTAACGGCAAGCTGGCGTCGGGCGTGCATGGCAACGCCGGTGCTCTGGCCTCTATGCCGGTGGCACCGTCCAAGTTGTCCTCCTGCCCGCCGGCGGAAGGGCCATTTGAAACCCTGGCTAATCGCGCCTCGATCTTTGTCCTGCGCCGCCACCTCAATGCCAAGGGTTTCAAGATCAACAATATTTCCGAGCTGCCCGGTTTGTTGCCCGCAGCGCAATCGCTGGTGGATGAGTGGCTGGAAGACTGTGCCCAGGCGCTGGTTATCGCGGTCTTCTCTGCGACTGGCGTGCTCGACCTGGAGGCGGTGGTGATTGATGGCAATCTGCCCCGCGATCTGGTGCAGCGGCTAGTGGCAAGGGTCAGCGAATTAGTGGAGCAATTGCCCCACAACGGCCTGTTCGTGCCGCAAATACTCGCGGGCAAAATCGGGGCTGATGCTCGCGCTATTGGCGGTGCCATTCTGCCGCTCTATACCCACTTCTCGCCGGATAAATCTGTGATGTTAACTGGTGGAGAATCCTAAACATTACCAATACAAGGGCTTTTCATGCTGCAACTTGCTGATAAATGGGTGTGGGATTTTTGGTTGGCGCGCGACGGCGACGACTTCCACATGTTTTTCCTCCAGGCGGATAAATCCCTGGGCGATCCAGAGCTGCGTCACTGGAATGTCTCTATAGGCCATGCGCTGTCGCGCGACTTGCGCCAGTGGCAGTTGCTGCCCAATGCCTTGGCGCCCACCCAGGGCAATGATGAGGCGGTGGATTCTTACACCACCTGGACCGGTTGCGTGGTTAAAGAGGGCGAGCAGTGGCTGATGTTTTACACCGGCACCATGCGCGCCGAAAAAGGCCTGGTGCAGCGCGTGTGCCTGGCGCGCTCGGCGGATTTAATCCACTGGACCAAAGCCGAAGATAACCCTCAAGTTGAGCTGGACCCGCGCTGGTACGACGGACTCAAGCTCGCCTACTGGCACGATGCCTCCTGGCGCGATCCCTGGGTATTCAAGGATCAACAAAAGCCCCTCTACCATATGCTGGTTACCTGCCGGGTTAATTCGGGCGCGCCCGATGGCCGCGGCGCCATCGGCTATGCCAGTTCTCCGGATCTGCGGCACTGGACAGTCGGTGAAGCCTTTTTGGCGCCTGGCTGGTTCGGTGAAATGGAAGTGCCCCAGGTGGAATTTATTGGTGGCCGCTATTACTTGTTTTGTTCTGTCTCCACCCGTTTTCACGCCCAGGCGCGCCTGGCTATGCCCGAGTGCGAGGCACAAACCGGGCTCTTCTATTTTGTTGGCGATAGCCCCCTGGGGCCCTGGCAAACCCTGGGCAACGGTTTTGTCGCCGGCCAATCCGGGCTCTACGCCAGCCGGGTGGTGCAGGGGCCGGATGGCGCTTGGTATTTGATGGGTTTTATCAATCGCGATGCCAATGACCAATTTGTTGGTGCTATTTCCGACCCTATACCGTTGCTGCAGGCTGCCGATGGCCAGCTGAGCCTGGCGTCACCCGCATAACGCTGAATAGCGATTCGCAAAAGGGGCTTGGGGCCCCTTTTTTATGATCCAAAAATCTTGTTTATGGTCAAAATCACTTGAAATAAATAATTCACAGTGATTTAATAAATCGGCAGGTAGTGTCATCTAATCTTTGTTTCGGGTAGGTCCGCTGCCGCTGAAGTTGCTCCTGTCTAGGTATGGTTTTGCGCGGCTTGGCCGCGCTTTTTTTCGCTGAGGATTTTCCCCATGAAGCCAGGTTCAGTTGCTGCTCAGGGTCGTCTGTTTGGAGCTATAGAGGCGGGCGGTACCAAATTTAATTGTGCCCTGGCGGATGAGTCCAATCAGCTGCTGGTTGAGGCCAGCTTTCCCACCACTACCCCAGAGCGGACGTTGGTTAGCGTGAGTGATTTTTTTCGCCAGCAGCTGGCCCCTGGCCAGGCCCTGGCTGGGTTGGGGATCGCCTGTTTTGGCCCGGTGGATTTAACCCCTGGCTCGCCCGGCTATGGCGCCATTACCAAGACCCCCAAAGCAGGTTGGAGCGGCATTCAGGTGCGCGATTATTTTGCCCGCTCGCTGGGGGCACCGGTTGCCTTTGCGACAGATGTGAATGGTGCTGCCTTGGGTGAAATGGCGCTTGGCGCCGCGCGCGGCTGCAAGCACTTTGTCTATGTCACTGTAGGCACGGGTATAGGTGCTGGCGTGGTAGTTAATGGCCAGGTGCTGCAGGGGCAGTTTCACCCGGAAGTCGGCCATATGCTTATGCCTCAGGCTGAAGGTGATAACTATGCCGGTTGTTGCCCATTCCATCGAGGGTGCCTTGAAGGCTTGGCGTCTGGCACCTCGCTCAATCAACGCTGGCAGGCCAATCCGGCGGAGTTTGTATCCTCGCATCAGGCCTGGGCTTTTGAGGCCTATTACCTGGCGGCTATGTGCGTCAATCTCACCCAATGCTACGGCCCACAAAAAATTGTGCTGGGCGGTGGTGTTATGCAACAGGCGCAGCTGTTCCCTGCAATTCGCCGCGAGTTTGCGCGACTGATTAATGGCTATGCCCCCGATGTGCTGCTGGCGCAGCTGGACAGCTATATAGTGCCCAGCACCCTGGGCGGGCGCGCCGGCATTTACGGCTGCCTGGAAATGGCCAGGAGTCTAGCCTAGTTGCCAGGTGTAACTTCTCTCACTCAGTTCCTGGAGTCTCAACAATCCCGAGCATAAAAAAAGCCACCCAAGGGTGGCTTTTTTTATGGAATGGCGCGGACGAATTAGCCCTCCATTTGCTCCAGCTCTTTGCCTTTGGTTTCCTTGATGTACCACATAACAAAGAATACCGAGAAGAGCGAGAAGAAGGTGTAAATGCTGTAAGCGCCAGCCAGACCAATGGCGGATGCCAATAGCATGGGGAAGGTCCAGGTGATCAGGAAGTTGGCACCCCATTGCGCCAAGCCAGCAACTGCCAGCGAGGAGCCGCGCATCTGGTTGGGGAACATTTCGCCAAGCATGATCCACACCACGGGGCCCCAGGACATGTTGAAGAACACCACATAGACGTTGGCCGCAATCAAGGCCAGCATGCCTGAGCTGGTGCCTGCCAGTGCTGGTTTGCCATCTGCACCCAAGGGCGCGCCAGCAAAGGCGTAAGCCACCAGGGCCAGGGTGATGGTCATACCGATAGAGCCGAACCACAGCAGGGGTTTGCGGCCAATTTTGTCGACCAAAAAGAAGGTAATAAAACAGGCACCGATACTGACAGCACCAGAGATTACGTTGGTGAACAGTGCATCGCTCTCTGAGAAGCCTGCGGCCTGCCAAAGTACCGAACCGTAGTAGAAGACCACGTTGATACCGACAAATTGTTGCAGTACTGCCAGGCCGAAGCCCACCCATACAATTGGGCGAACTTTACGTGTGGTTTTATCCAGCAAATCGCCAAAGCTGGGTTTGTGATCGTGGGCCAGGGTGTCGTAAATTTCTTTTACTTTGATTTCGGCACCCAGGGGGCCATAGAGCTTGGCGAGCACCGCTCTGGCCTTGTCGGATTTACCACTGGCCACCAGAAAACGCGGGCTTTCGGGGATCAGGAACAGGGCCAAAAAGAACACGCTGGCAGGGATTAACTCCATCCAGAACATCCAGCGCCAGGTTTCATAATTCCACCAGAGAACAGCGGTTGAGCCGCCTGCGCTTTCGGCCAGTTGATAGTTGCTCAGGAAGGAGAAAAACAAACCGCTGATAATGGCGATTTGCTGAATGGAGCTGAGTTTGCCTCGGTATTTGGCGGGTGCTATCTCGCTGATATAAGCGGGGCAGATGATACTTGCCGCGCCCACCGCCAGGCCGCCAATCACACGAAAAATAATAAATTCGACCGAGCCTGTCGCTATGCCTGAACCCCAGGCGGAAATGATAAACATCACCGAGGAGACCATCAGTACCCACCAGCGTCCGTATTTGTCGGCCCATTGACCAGCAAAAAAGGCGCCCAGCGCACAGCCGAGCAGCATAGAGGAGACGCTGAAGCCGGTACCCATAGAGTCTGAGTTAAAGGCTTTTTGCAGTCCGTCGACGGTTCCGTTGATTACGCCGCTGTCATAGCCAAACAAAAATCCGCCAATAGTGGCGATTAGGCTGATCAGAACGACAAAGCCCATGTTTGTCTGGGTGGAGTTGATTGAGTTATTCATGGTTTTTCCTGTTATTGAAATTATGACCTCTAAGCCCGCTGGCCGGTTTAGTCGGCTGCCCAAGAGGAGCATGTCGCATCCCAATAAAGGAGTGATGCAGCTGCGCTGGGGCGGGTTGGAACATATTACAGAATTTGTGCGCTAAGCACTTGGAGGGTGCGTCACGCCAGATGCGGAGACATCTGGCGGCAGTCTAATTGAATATGGTTTTGATGACTATATGCTGGCTCTAAAAGAAACAAATTTTTACCAATAAATTAAATTTCAAATGAGAAGCCGGACTCGGTCAGGTGTCTGTAGGCTTCATCATCAAAACGGTAGAGGTTGGCGGCGCGGTGGGGTACTCCCTGCTGCTTCTCATTACAGGGGCTAAGCAGGTTCATTTTCATGATCTTGCGGCGGAAGTTGGGCTTATCCAGCTTGGTGTTGAGTATCGTCTCATAGAGCCCCTGCAGCTGCAGCAGGGTAAATTTTTCGGGCAGCAGGTTAAAACCTATGGGTTGGTGACAAACCTGATGGCGCAGTACTTTTAAGCCGTGTTCGATAATTTCGGCGTGGTCGTACACCAGTTCCGGCAGCTTGTTGGCACTGTGCCAGCTCACATCCGCCGCTGCCTGGCCGGCCACCAGCGAATAGTTCTCGGCACTTACCAGTGCATAGTAGGCCACGGTCACTACCCGGTCGTTAGGGAAGCGGTCGACCCGACCAAAGGTTTTTAGTTGCTCCAAAAACAGCTGGCGAATACCGGTTAACTCCTCCAGCAGGCGGTAGGCGGCGTCCCTTAGGTTTTCATCGTAGCGAATCCAGCCGCCGGGAAGCGCCCATTTGCCCTGGTGCATTGGGTCGGTTTGCTTAATTAGCAGAATCTTGAGTTCGTCGTGATCCAGGCCAAAAATCAAGTTATCGATCGACAGTGCCTTAATTACATTGGGCGGCAGGTTAAGCGGCTCTAGTTGGGCATTGGGATTGACGGTGGTCGGCTCGGACACTGAGTACTCCTGAAAAGTTTGAGCGGATACAAAATCGTTATTTTGGGCGCCAACTTGCGCCAAGTTGGCGGCATTGTATAAGTCCTTGGGGGTTCGGTCGAGGCCCGCCCTTGGCAAGTGCTTGGGGAGGGGCCCCGTCATGCGCGGTAAATTCCATTATTTGGCCTTTGTCTTGGTTGTAAATTTCTTTGCCTAAAGCTCTTGTTGTCGTTTAGACAATAAGCTATATTGGCAAAATATTAATAAGCCTGCTAAAAGCGAGGCCCCATCATCTGCTGATGGCTCCATCTCCGCTTAAGCATTACCTGTTAAAGCCCAATTAAAAATATTTATATAGCTCTAGAGAACTCTATGTTGTTTCTTGGTATCGATGTCGGTAGCTCCTCGGTCAAACTCTCAGTAATTGATGGTTCCACGGGCAAAAATCTTGGCGCTCTGTCCCATCCTGAGTCGGAGTTGGCCATTGCCAGCCCACAAGCCGGTTTTGCCGAGCAGGACCCCACTACCTGGTGGGATTGCATCAAGCAGGGTAGTGCGCGGCTGTTCAGCAAATTTGACATCAACCCCCAGCAGATAGATGCCATTGGCATCTCCTACCAGATGCACGGCCTGGTGGTGGTGGATAAAGAGCAGCAGGTGCTGCGCCCCTCCATTATCTGGTGCGACAGCCGCGCCGTGCCCCTGGGCGAAGCCGCCCTGGCAGACTTGGGCCGCGACTACTGTTTTGGCCACCTGCTCAACTCCCCGGGTAACTTCACCGCAGCCAAATTGCGCTGGGTGCAGGAGAACCAGCCGGAGCTGTTTGCGCGCATCCACAAAATTATGCTGCCCGGCGACTATGTGGCCATGAAACTCTCAGGGGTGATCAACACCACTGCCTCAGGTCTGTCGGAAGGCACCCTATGGGATTTCAAAGAGCAGCGCGTAGCCACCGAGCTGCTCAATCACTGGGGTATAGATGCTTCAGTCATTCCCGAGTTAGTGCCTAGCTTTGGCGACCAGTGCCGCGTGTCTGAAGCTGCCGCCGCCGAACTCGGCCTGCGCGCCGGTATCAAAATTGCCTATCGCGCTGGCGATCAGCCCAACAACGCGTTTAGTTTGAACGTACTGCAGCCGGGTGAAGTGGCCGCCACTGCCGGTACCTCTGGTGTTATCTATGGCGTGACTGATCAGCCTGCGGCGGATACCCAGTCGCGCGTAAACACCTTTTTGCATGTAACCAATACTGACGACCAAGCGCGCAACGGCGTGCTGGTGTGTGTGAATGGCTGCGGCCGCCTTTACTCCTGGCTGCGCCAGACGCTAAGCCAAGCCGGTGGCGATCCCTCCTACCCACAATTGAATGCGCTGGCGCAAGCTGTGCCCGTGGGCAGTGAAGGCCTGATCTTCCACCCCTTTGGCAATGGCGCCGAGCGGATTTTCCAAAACAAAAACCTGGGCGCGCAGCTGCGCAACCTGGATTCTAACCGCCATGGCCTGGGCCATATGGTGCGCGCCGCGCAAGAGGGCATAGTCTTTTCACTCAACCAGGGTTTTGACGTACTCAAATCCTTGGGGGGTAGCTGCGATGTGGTGCGCGCGGGTAAGGGCAATATGTTCCTCAGTGAAGTGTTCGCCCAGACCTTTGCCAACACCACCCAGGCGGCGGTGGAAATGTTTGAAACCGATGGTGCCGAGGGTGCAGCGCGCGCGGCGGCATTGGGTAGTGGTTATTACACATCGGCCAGTGAGGCCTTCGGCAGTTTGAAAAAGCTCGCCGTTATTGAACCCCAGGCAGCGGAATTTTCCCGCTACCAGGACGCTTACCACGCCTGGTGTGCACTGCTTTAAGCGGCGCCAGGCAGGTAAGTGTTAACCCTGAATTAAATAGCTTAACCAGAAGGTGATCTCTATGAGCGTTGTACTCGGCAGCAAAGAATACTTCCCCGGCATTGGCAAAATCGCCTTTGAAGGTGTGGAATCTGACAATCCACTGGCATTCAAATACTACGATGAAAACCGCGTAGTTATGGGCAAAACCATGAAGGAGCACTTCCGTTTTGCCGTTTGCTACTGGCACACCTTTTGTGGCGCTGGCCACGATCCTTTCGGCCCAGGCACCTATACCTTCCCTTGGTCTTCAACCGCTGACGTTGTAGCGCGCGCGCGTGAAAAAATGGACGCCGCGTTTGAATTTATCACCAAGCTGGGCGTGCCCTACTACTGCTTCCACGACATCGACCTGATCGATGAAGGCAGCAGCCGTGGCGAGACCTCCAAGCGCTTGCAAACCATTGTTGAGTACGCCAAAGAGAAACAAAAAGCCTCTGGCGTAAAACTCCTGTGGGGCACCGCCAACCTGTTCAGCAACCCACGTTATATGAACGGCGCCTCTACTAACCCAGACTTTAACGTAGTGGCTTACGCCGGTGCGCAACTTAAAGATGCGCTCGATGCAACCATCGCCCTCGATGGCGAAAACTATGTGTTCTGGGGTGGCCGCGAAGGCTATATGAGCCTGCTCAACACCGATATGAAGCGCGAGCAAGAGCATATGGCGCGCTTCCTGACCATGGCTCGTGACTACGCGCGCGGCCAGGGCTTTAAAGGTACCTTCTTCATTGAGCCAAAACCAATGGAGCCTTCAAAGCACCAGTACGACTTTGACGCTGAAACTGTAATTGGCTTCCTGCGTCACCACGGCCTGGACAAGGATTTCAAACTCAATTTGGAAACCAACCACGCGACCCTGGCGGGCCACACTATGTGTCACGACATGCAAGCGGCCGCTAACGCTGGTATGTTGGGTTCAATCGACGCCAACCGTGGCGACTACCAAAACGCCTGGGATACCGACCAGTTCCCTTACAACATCAACGAAACCGTTGAAATGATGTTGGTGTTTCTGCGCTCCGGTGGCCTGCAGGGCGGTGGTGTTAACTTTGACGCAAAAGCGCGCCGCAACTCCACCGATGCAGCTGACCGTTTCTACGGCCACATTGGCGGTATGGATGTCTTCGCGCGCGCACTGCTGATTGCTGCCGACCTGCTGGAGAAGTCGCCGCTGGAAGGTCTGCGCCAAGAGCGTTACGCCAGCTTTGATGCCGGCAATGGTAAGGCCTATGAAGAAGGCAAGCTGAACCTGGAGCAACTGGCACAGCTGGGTAATGCCGGCGGTGAAGTGGCGCTGACCAGCGGTAAGCAAGAGCTGTACGAAAATATTGTCAACCGCTACGTCCGTTAATCGATTTTTGTAAGTAGTTTTTTCTAGCAAAGCCCGTTGCCGTTAATTCTTTTCACTCCCGTGAAAAGAATTAACGGCTTTTTTCTTTGTGGGTAAGCGCCAAGCTTATCGGCGCTGCAAGCGAAAAAAATTGTAAAAAAGCGCGCAGTTTTCCGCCAAGTTATCCACAATCGTTTCTGCCCAAATCCTCGTTTACGCGGGGGACAAAAGCATAATTTTAAAAAGTAAAAATATACAATGCATAGGTGGTTATATGATTAGCTCACTCTTTCGCGCAATGGGCTTAGGTCTACTGCTTTCGGCAGTTTGCTCCCTGCCGGCAATGGCCAAAGCGCCCCTCTACCAAGATTCCACACAGCCCATCGACAAGCGAGTTAAGGACTTGTTACAGCGCATGACCTTAGAAGAAAAGGCTGCGCAGCTGCAAACTATTTGGGGCAAACGGCACCAGTTGGAGACTGAGCAGGGCGAGTTCGATCCGCAGCAGGCTAAGTCGATATTGGGCTTGGGTATTGGCCAGGTAGCGCGCCCGGCGGAAAATAAAGCCACCAAAACAACCAATAAAACGCCTGAGCAAACGCTCGCCTATACCAACGCCATCCAGCGCTGGCTGCGCGATAATACGCGCCTGGGTATACCGGCAATATTCCACGAGGAATCGCTGCACGGCTTTGCTGCGCGCAACGCCACCAGTTTTCCCCAGGCCATAGGCCTGGCCAGTAGCTGGAACCCGGAGTTAATCCAGCAAATTTATTCGGCCAGTGCGCAAGAGATGCGCGCAACAGGCTCGCAGCAAGCGCTCACGCCCATCCTCGATGTGGCGCGCGATCCACGCTGGGGCCGCATTGAAGAAACTATGGGTGAAGACCCTTACTTAATCACCGCTATGGGTGTTGCCAGTGTCAAAGGTTTTCAGGGTGAGGGGCCAGGCATAGCCCCCGGTCATGTTATCGCCACTCTTAAACACCTGGCTGGCCATGGTGAGCCCACTGGGGGTTTGAATATTGCGCCTACGCCCGTCGGTGAGCGCGGATTGCGCGAGATTTTTTTGCCTCCGTTTGAGGCTGCGGTAAAACTCGGCCATGCGCGCAGTGTGATGGCTTCCTACAATGAAATCGACGGTATTCCCTCCCACTCCAACGTCGAGCTCCTGCAGCATATTTTGCGCGACGACTGGGGCTTTGATGGGGTGATTGTCAGCGACTACTTTGCTATTTCCGAATTAATGGGGCGCCACCATCTCACTGATAATCTGGCTGATGCCGGTTTGTTGGCATTGACTGCAGGCGTGGATGTTGAGACGCCCGATGCAAGTGCTTACACCCATTTGGTTGAGTTAGTTAAAAGCAAAAAGCTCAGCAAAAAAATTCTCGACCGCGCGGTGGCTCGGGTACTGCACGAAAAGTTTGCTCTGGGCTTATTTGATAATCCCTTTACGGACCCAGCAGGCCTGGCGGTAATTGACAGCCCAGAGCACCGCGCCCTGGCAGAGCGCGCCGCTGAGCAGGCGATGGTACTGCTCAAAAATCAAAATAACCTCTTGCCGTTGGATAAAAGTCAACTTAAGTCCATTGCGCTGATTGGCCCACATGCCGATGAAACCCTGCTTGGTGGTTATTCTGATGTGCCTAAACAGACAGTGAGCATTTTACAGGGCTTGAAAAATTACCTGGGTGACAGCGTAAAAATTAATTTTGCCCGTGGCACCCTGTTAACTATGGAACCTTGGGCAAAGGGTGCAGATTCCATCGCTGCCAACAGCTACTCCAAAGAGCGCTGGCATACTGATGAAGTTATTCTGGCTACACCCAAAGATACCAAGGGCATGATTGCGCAGGCAGTAGCGGCGGCAAAAAAATCCGATGTGGCGCTGGTGGTGATTGGCGATAACGAAGCCACCTCGCGTGAGGGCTGGGCGGAAAGCCATTTGGGTGATCGCGATAGCCTGCAATTGCTCGGCGAACAACAGGCGCTGGTGGATGCGGTGCTGGCCACCGGCAAGCCAACTATTGTGCTGCTTATTGGCGGTCGTCCACTGGCGATTGGCAAAATCGAGCAAACCGCACCGGCGATTATTGAAGGCTGGTATTTGGGACAGGAGACAGGCACAGCGGTGGCGCGCGTTTTATTTGGTGAGGTTAACCCCAGTGGCAAATTGCCGGTTAGTTTTGCCCGCAGTGTTGGTCAGTTGCCGGTGTACTACAACTACAAACCCTCCGCTAAGCGCGGCTATGCCTTTAGTGAAACCAGCCCGCTCTATCCTTTCGGTTATGGTCTGAGCTATACCCAATTTAGCTATAAAGATTTGCAAGTGAGCAAAAGCAACATCAAAGCCAACGAAACAGTGGATGTGAGCCTGGTAGTTACCAACAGTGGCAAGCATGCCGGCGATGAGGTGGTACAACTCTATATCAATGACCCTGTGGCCAGTGTGACTCAGCCAGTTAAAGTACTCAGAGGCTTTAAGCGAGTCAGCCTGGCAGCGGGGGAGTCCAAGCGTGTGACCTTTACACTCTCCGCCAACCAGTTTGCCTTTTATAACCGCGCGATGAAGTATGTACTTGAGCCGGGGAAAATCAGCTTGATGCTGGGCAGCTCCTCTGCGGATATTCGCCTGGAGTCCTCGCTGCAAGTGGTGGGTGAGGCTGTGGATGTGAGTAAACACAAAGTGTATTTAACTCAGGCGAGTGTCCAATAAGCTTGCCGAGTTACCTAGGAGACTGGTTAGCGGCAATTTGCTAACCAGTCTTGCTTTGATGTATCTCTGTATGGTGTTGTTGACCCGACTGGATTATTCTGTTGCCCTATTGCCAAATTGAGTTGGCAATTTTCACAACAAATGACAGTGGCATTATGGAGGTACTTTTTTTGGCTAGGATGAAATATTTGGGCGCGGGACTGGTGGCTTTTGGGCTTGTAGCTTGTGGCGGTGGCAGTAGCAGTGGCGGCAAGCTGGCGCAATCCAACAGCTCAGCGCAGTGGAAATCCGGGGTATATAGCGACGCCTCGCTTTATGCCAATAAGTGCGCTAATCCGCGGGTGGGTAAAAGCCCGGTTACTGGCCTCAGCTATCCAGATACCCAGGGTACCATCACTGATGAAAACAATTTTTTGCGTTCCTGGAGCAATGATTCCTACCTTTGGTACAGCGAAATCATCGATCGCAATCCCGGTTTCTATGCAGACCCACTGAATTATTTTGCGCTGTTAAGAACCACGGCTAAAACATCTACTGGCGCCGATAAGGATAAATTTCACTTTACCTATAACACCGACGATTGGGAGTCTCTCTCAGGCTCGGGCATTGTTTATGGTTATGGTATGGAGTTTTCCTTTATTTCCAATTCGCCTCCGAGGGAATTGCGTGTTGCCTATACCCAGCCCAACTCGCCGGC
The DNA here is from genome assembly GCA_050305995.1 of Cellvibrio sp. Classification (GTDB taxonomy): domain Bacteria; phylum Pseudomonadota; class Gammaproteobacteria; order Pseudomonadales; family Cellvibrionaceae; genus Cellvibrio. The sequence continues at coordinate 2,760 of JBNLGJ010000077.1, read as the reverse complement.
TGCCCTTGCTGGAATTCCGCGCGGGGCAAAAATTTTTAAGGTGGACGGAATAGATCTGGTAAACAGTTCCAGTAGCAGCAGTGTAGATGCGCTTAACAATGGCTTGTTCCCTACCACTGTGGGTGAGGTTCATGAGTTTGTTTATATCGACCCTACTACACAGGGCCAGGTTAGTGTGACCCTGCAGTCGGCCAGCGTGACCAGCGTACCTGTGCAAAATGTGAAGGTGTTGGATACCGCCAGTGGCAAGGTGGGCTACCTCACCTTTAACGACCATATAGCCACTGCCGAAAAAGGCCTGGTGGATGCTATTAGTCAGTTGCAGGGTGAATCTATAACTGATTTGGTATTGGATATGCGCTACAACGGCGGCGGTTATCTGACCATTGCCAGCGAGCTGGCCTATATGATAGCTGGCAGTAGCCGCACCAGTGGCAAAACTTTTGAAAAGGTGCAGTTTAATGACAAATACCCCACCAAGGATCCGGTTACCGGTGAAGCCCTGACCCCCGAGCCTTTTCATAACGCGGCTCAGGGCTTTAGCCTTGCTTCTGGCACGGCTCTGCCAGAGTTGGGCCTGTCGCGGGTGTTTGTACTCACCAGTGGTGATACCTGTTCGGCCAGCGAGGCGGTAATTAATGGTTTGCGCGGAGTGGGGGTACAGGTGATTCAAATCGGGCGCACCACCTGCGGTAAGCCCTATGGTTTTTATCCCGAGCCCAACTGCGGTACCACCTACTTTTCCATTCAGTTCCGCGGTGTCAATGCGCTCAATTTTGGTGATTACAGCGACGGATTTATTCCCAGCAGCAGCGACGATGGCCAAACCCATATTCTCGGTTGCTCACTGGCCGACGATTTTAGCCACAACCTGGGTGATGCCAATGAAGCGCGCCTGGCGGCGGCACTTTACTACCGTGACAATAATGCCTGCCCCAGCGGCCTTGCCTCTGGCTTGAGCGGCAAGGTGCAGGCTGCCTCGCTGCGCGATGGTGTGATCAGCAAACCTATGGTGCTGCAAAACGCCTGGCGCAGACATTAATGCTAGGCTTGCCCACCCGAGGATAATCCCGGGTGGGCAAGTGCTATAGCTGCTGTGCGCAAGTACATTCAACTTCGGCGAATAGCCACTCTCCACTAAGTTGCTAAACACATACCTGGTTACTGCCCTCTGCTTTAACTGTTTTGGACTGGCTTTTTTGCTGTGTGCAAGTGCAGGGCAAAAGGGGCAAATTAAGGTTGTAGTTTTGTTTTAGCGCCGCTGCTTGCGCGCATACATAGCCAGGTCGGCGCTGTGGATTAAACTTTGCGCGTTGGCGCCATCTTCGGGGTAGTGGGCTTGTCCGATACTCGGTGAGACCTGCACGCGAATATCCAGTAACTCAAAGGGTTGGCAAAGCGACTCGACAATTTTATCCGCCACGCCCTGGGTGTCCTCGGGCGATTGAATTTGCTCGAGGAGCACCACAAATTCATCGCCGCCAAAACGCGCGACTGTGTCGCCCTTGCGCAGGCTGAATTCCAGGCGGCGGGCAACCTGCTCCAGCAGTAAATCGCCGTAGCTGTGGCCGTAGGTATCGTTGACTTCCTTAAAGCGATTCAAGTCCAGATAAATAACCCCCAGGCGGTTTTTATCGCGCTGGGCGCGGTGCAGGGCGGAGTAAATGCGATCGTAAAATAATTCGCGCTTGGGGAGCCCAGTCAGTTGGTCGTAAAGGGCGAGATACTGTAGGCGAGATACCAGTTGATGACGACCTATGGCGCCGGCAATTTGCGTGGACACAAATTGCAGCAATTCCAGATCGGTATTTTTGTAAGCCTTGTTGGGGCCTCGCTGAAAAATGCACAGCGCGCCAAGAATCTCCTTATTTTGGCGCAGCGGGACACCGAGAAAATTCAGCTGACGCCCCTCGGGGAATTGACTGCTCAATTTTTTGCTTTCGCCCTGGTCGATAATCTCCTGGCACCAGCGCTGCATCTGCTGCTCTTTGTCCGGTGCCAGGCCGGTATCTGGACCCACCAGTTCGGTTTGCAGCTGCTTCGCCTGGGTTAGCGCAATCAGCATATTTTCGGCCGGCAGTAGCATGGCCAGGGTGCGGCGAATTTCCTGGTAAAAGTCTTTCAGCGCTGCAACCTGCTGGGTGGCATCGGAAATGTGATAGAGCGCCTGTTGCAGCTGCTCAGCGCGCTTGCGCTCGGTGATATCGCGCGCAACGGCGATACGACAGTTATCCTGCTCGGACCAGCGCGCGGACCACAGGATATGTACAACATTGCCATCTTTACGCAGGTAGCGATTTTCAAAGTTGAATTCCGGCTCGCCTGAAATGATCCGCGCGGCGGTATTCAGCGTTCTGTCGCGATCTTCCGGGTGAACCAGTTCGATCATGGGGCGCCCCAAAACCTCCTGGGGTTTATAGCCAAAGATGCGTTCAAAACTGGGGCTGACGTAAAGGTAATTCCCCTGTTTGTCTACCACACACACGGCGTCCAGCAGCTGATCCATATAGCTGCTGAGTTCGGTGCTGGGAATGGGAGTCATGGCGTGGCTCAGGTAAAACTGACAGTAAGTAGATTTCAATAATAGTCGTCTAATTCCTTATTATCAAAACGTGATTTTTATTAATCCGGCGATGAATATTGTCGGATTAATAGTGCGGCACAGGGATGTGCCGCCGTCAGCTGAAGGCTGGCGCCAGCCCTGGAAAATCAAGCAGATTTACGCATCTGCGCCGGATTTTCCAGGGCGCCGATCAAATA
>JBNLGJ010000076.1:0-4982 GCA_050305995.1 Cellvibrio sp. | reverse complement strand
ATTTGATCGGCGCCCTGGAAAATCCGGCGCAGATGCGTAAATCTGCTTGATTTTCCAGGGCTAGCGCCAGCCTTCAGCTGACGGCGGCACATCCCTGTGCCGCACTATTAATCCGACAATATTCATCGCCGGATTAATAATTGAAAAACGCCGAAGCGTCAGTAGGAGGCTTCGGCGTTTTTTTTGCGTTGTACCTGGTGCAAATAGGATTAATCAAACCCACAAAATAATGAATTCATTGTTAAGGCTGACCGGCATAAAGCACTATCTTGCCCACCGTGCGACCGGATTCGCTCAGCGCATGGGCTTTTTGAATATCCTTCAACGCAAATTCGGCACCGACAATAGGCCTGATTAAGCCGCTATCCACCAGTTTGGCGTATTCATTCAAAATAGCGGCGCTGGGCTCGATAAACACAAAGGCGCTACGCACACCTAAGGCGGCGGCCTGCTCCTGCGATGGCGGGCTAACGATGGACACCAAAATACCACCGGGTTTAAGCACAGACCAGGAGGCTTGCTGCACCTCGCCGCCCAGGGTGTCGAACACTATGTCTATATCCTTGGCGACCTCTTCAAAGCGCTGGCTGCGATAATCAATAATTTCATCGGCACCCAGGGATTTAACCAAGGCGCTATTTTTTGCCGATGTAGTGGCAATCACATAGGCGCCGCGCGTTTTTGCCAATTGAATTGCCAGCGAGCCGACACCGCCTGAGCCTGCGTGAATAAGCACGCGCTGTCCGGCATTCACCTGGCCCACAGTTACCAACACTTCCCAGGCGGTAATGCCGGCCAAGGGTAGGGTCGCCGCTTCCGCATGGGAGATTGTTTTGGGCTTGTGGGCAATTTCGCTGGTGCGAACGGCGATATATTTGGCATAGCTGCCATTGCGTTTAATGTCCGGGCGCGAATACACCGCATCGCCCACTTTAAACTCTGTCACCTCTGCGCCTACCGCTTCAATTACACCGGAAACATCCCAGCCCAGGGTAAGCGGCAGTGGGTAGGGGATCATCTGCTGTAAATAACCTTCGCGGATTTTCCAATCCACCGGGTTGACCGATGCGGCAACGACTTTAATTAATACATCGGAAGGTTCAATGCTGGGCATAGGCGCATCTTCATAGGCGAGCACGCTGGCATCGCCATAACTGTGAATTCTTACGGCCTTCATATTTGTCTCCATTGCGTGTGGGTGGCTGAATATTTGCCGGTTAACTCGCAGCAAAGTAAGGGTGGGGGAGCTGGAAATCAAGTTGACATAAGTCACCAGCTACCGCTTTGCCGCTCAGCAGAAACCTCTGGGGGTTGGGGCCGGCTAGTTAAAAATATCCAAAAATAAGCCGCTGGGGTTGACATAAAAAATATAAACAGAGCTTAGGTAATTAAGCATCCAGCACCACTGCCATGCAGGCGATTGAGCAGGCGCTGGTGCCAGATAGCTAGCGCCGCGTCATGTCAGGCTTATCAAGAGTGGCTCCAGTCAACATAAGTTATCGCAAGCTAAGCTGTGGCGGAATCTCTAAAGATTAGCAGGGCCAATTCTGAGTTTGCATTAAGTGCTGGTTTTATCTTAAGCGTAGCTCGCCCTTGAGGCCAAGGTCGCCGTATGCAAGGGGATTGATCTTTTGCAGATTCAATCGTGATCGCAAGTTTAGTGGCATTTCCTTGTGGCTCTGCGCTAATGCCAAGCGTCAAAAGGCGATTCTATAAGTGTTAAGCGCTCAATAAAAAGTTGAAAAATATTTAGCCTGGTCGCCAAGTTTAAATCGGAATTGATTGCATTAAGCCTTTGGATAGTAGCGCCGGGAATACGCTGTGGTGGTTCTCGTTTTTTAACACCTCAATATCCAGCCTCAGGCTTTTATAGTTGCGGGAGCGCAGCGATTTTTCCAGTGTTAAAACATCGGCAACCATGGAATTTGTGCGGGTGCTGTCGGCATCTACATAGATGCATACATGGGCCTTTAGATCTTTGTTGTGCTTGGCGTATTCCGCCTCCATTTTAAAGATTACGTTTTTGTCATACCAAAGCGACGGGCTGCCAATAATATAGTGGTCAAATAAACTGGGCTTGTTGGTAACTATATAAGCACCTAGCAGGCCACCAAAAGAGTGACCTACAAATATCTTGTTGGCATTATCAATTCGATATTTCTCCTTCAATAAAGGAAATACCTGGTGCTCAATGAATTGCACATATTCTTTGGCATGGCCTGAAGCCGCCCGCGCGGCATCGGAATGTGCTGATGCTTCATGGAGCGAATAGGTTGGGGTGTAATCGCGCGTTCTGCTTACGCCATAGTCGTCTCCCTTTGCATAGGAGATGCCTACCACTATAGCCTCCTTAACAACTCTATCGCCCATTAATGCCATGGCGCCGCTGGCGACAGGAAAGGCAAAGCGCGAATCATTTACCAGTATTAGTGGATATGCTTTGTTGGAGTTTTTATAGGATTGCGGTAACTGGATAAATAACTGGTAGTCCTTGCCATTTGAATCCGCGCGCAGCTCTCTCACTTCAGACAGAGGATAGGTTACTGGAGCCAGCTCCTCGCCATGGCAAAGCCCGTAGCCCAGGCCAAGGCTTAACGCGAATAGGGCGCTTAATATTTTATTCATGATTATTCCTTTTATAGTTTCTGATTCTCATGCGCTCAGTATTGGAGAGATGGTATCTACGCCGAATATCCGGGTTACGCCTTACCCTTAAACGTGCGAGCATTTTTAGATTTTGCAACACCGCGATTAAAGACTCGAATTGCAGAGGTCAGTTACCGAAGCTCAGCTCTCAATTGGAAGCCAGGCGGGGATGACCATTCCTGCATAAAATGAAAACTTGTTTAGCATAATAATCCCTATAAGGGTTGATGCTACTGCTGTTGTTCTTCCATTAGTTTTTTCGCACCGCGCTCCTCAAGGGTGACGATAAAATCCTGAAAGCCCTTTGCATCAATAAAAGGGTTATTATCCTTTGTGATCATTTTCTGTCGTTCAAATAGCTGATTCATTCCTGGGTGGTTCGCCAAATTTACTTCTACTACCGGATTTTGCTGTGAGATTGCTTTAATTCGCGCAACGCTTGCTAGATAGCTGCGCGCTAGTTCCAATCCGGAAAAATTGGTGCCCATTCCGCCAACTATAAATGCTCTGTGCTTTTTTCCCTTTTCTGTTACAAAAAAGTCAATAGAAAGGCAGCCCTTGGTATGGCCCGGAGTCAAATAGAGTTTAAAAGTCTTATCCCCGACTGTAAGCTCATCATTGTCCTTGGCGAAATATTCAACCTTGGGTGCTTTAAAAACCTGTGTACCCTTGCTCTTCGCTGACTGCTCTTTGGCCAATAGATAATCTTCATGGGAAATTACTACTTTGCTGCCAAAATGTCTCTGCAAGTATTCGGCGTTGCCTACATGGTCTGAATGCCCATGAGTTATAAAAATATATTTAATATCCTTAGGGTTTAAACCCAGCTTTTTAATATTGTCCGGAATCCATCTGCCGTAGGGGCTGTCCAAGGTATCCACTAAAACAAGTCCGTCGGTTGTTTTTATCAGATACGAAGACACCCATTTATCGCCTACGTAAAATACATCGTCAAATAATTGGAAAGGCTCAAGGTAACCGTTTTGGGCTGTTTTTTCAGGAATAAACTCGTCTGCTTTATCGGCGAACGCGTTCAACGAAAAAAGCACTAACATGCAAAGTAATACTCTCATAACTCACCTTAATTCCTAATCTCGAACCACGCCTGTGGATTGTAAATGGCTCGCCGCGATGCGCTTCGCCTAGCTCGTAGGTATACGAATCATCACCTTCAATGCCATCGCCATCCGAGTTATCGATTTCTACCTAGAGGCTAATGTAGGTTGGAAAAGCGAAGCGCCTTCCGACGGCTTTTATTGGCTTTTATTTAATTTAAATGTCGGAAGGCACCTTTGGCCTTTCCGACCTACGCCGAATATCAGGGTTAGGCGTTAAATTTGCTCGTTAAGGCTGATTATTGGCTTTGGCGGACAAGATACAACACCAGGCCAGAGTCAAAATTCCTGGGTCTATCGGCATCGGGCTTATCGGGCAATCTAATCATAAGTCTATCTTTACTGACAAATTGCATAATGGCGGATTGATAAACGCTGAATTTGGGTTGGTCTAAATCCAGGGCAATAGGATAGTGGCCCTGATCTATTTGCCACTCCAACGTTTTATTTTTGTAGGCTGTGTTGGTAATGTTTATCGCTACCTTGCCATCTTGGCTAAAGACAAAGGTTGCCGCCTGTCCTGAGTTGCTCTTGCCAAGCCATTTGCCCAGAATATTTTGTTCAAGTGGAACTGTGTAAAATATCTGGACTGATGAGCCTTCATAAACGCTAAGGGCTTTGTCGTTTTGGTCAAACTTAATTCGATAAGAGAATGTCTGGTAGTCGGAGGTGCGAAACGTCCAACCGAGAACATTATCTTTGGTAGATACATATTCCGGGTTGGGTCCAAATAATTCTATAAATTCGGATTTACTGGTGCCGGGCGGAAGGTTTACAAATTTTCGTGTTTCAAATTCAGGTGCATGCAGATCCGGCATTACCCTGTACTTGCGATCATTCAACGGCACCTTTCTGCCCATGGGGGCAGCTATCGCCAGCTGAATAGTGCTGGTGATTAGCAAAGGTATTGTAAGTGCAGTTATTGTTTTCATATTACAAAAGTGTGTTATAGCGATATATATTGAGCGGGTAGGTCGGATAAGCCAGAGTCCCCATCCGACAAGTTGAACCGCTTAATCGTGCATGTGTTTATTCGTTGCCCTCAATGTTTTCGCTATCATCCTCTTAAAAAGCTCTGACCCTGACGTATCCCCACAAAAAAATCTTTTAATTCAATGAGCTAGAGGGTAGTCTTTAGCAAAAACGAAGCTTGCATGACTTTCATTTTTCTCTAACGAACGCCAATTCAATAGAGAAGAAAGCCATGCAAGCAAAAAAATT
>JBNLGJ010000075.1:0-9523 GCA_050305995.1 Cellvibrio sp. | reverse complement strand
ATTGTATTTGCTAAAAATCTGCGCATAGATTTCACGCAAATAATCGTGCAAATGCGGCCCCATGCCGTAATAGCGGTTGAGGTCATTTTTTTCAAACCCCTGGGGAAACTCGGGAAAGCTGGTGTCTTTGGATACGTACTGGAAGGCGTCCATGCGAAAACCATCCACGCCCTTGTCCGCCCAAAATTTCATAATGGCATAGACCTCCTGGCGCACCTTGGGGTTTTCCCAATTCAGATCCGGCTGCTTTTTGGAAAAAATATGCAGGTAATAGGCGTTGGTTTTTTTATCAAAGGTCCAGGCGTTGCCATCCGGCTCAAACATACTGTAGCGATAAGGCGGCGTGCCTTTTTCCGCAGGCCACCAGTGGTAGTAATCGCGATAGGGGTTGTCGCGCGAGCTGCGCGATTGTTTGAACCAGGGGTGTTCATCACTGCTGTGGTTTACTACCAGGTCCATCACAAATTTAATGCCGCGCTCATGCATCCCTTTTAGTAATTCATCAAAATCTTCCATAGTGCCAAACTCGGGCTGAATGGCCCGATAATCTTTGATGTCGTAGCCGTTATCGGCATTGGGCGAGGCGTAAATGGGATTGAGCCAGACCGCATCCACCCCCAGGCTTTTGATGTAGTCCAGGCGCTGGATAATGCCGCGCAAATCACCCACGCCATCGCCATTTGAATCCTGAAAGCTGCGCGGATAAATTTGATAGATCACCGCCTCTTTCCACCAGGCTTTGCGCAGCGCTTCAGGCACATCTGCCGCAGTCGTATAGCTTGCACTCGAGGTATTTTCTACTGCGCTATGTATGTGTGTCGCGGCTACTATCGACTGCTGATGACAAGCACTGATTAACAGCCCTATCACCAGACCCATAGCCCACAGCCATCTGCGCGCTATGGATTTTCCGACAATATTTTTACTGACACAGATGAGCTTCATAACATTACCTCTGCAGGGGTTATTCCCCCTCGTGCTTGGTCGATACAAGGTTAAAACCAATTATGTGTTGCTAGTTTTTGCGAGCGAATGCGCCGGTTGGATGGCAAGCATTTGGCTTTGCAAAGGAAAGTTGCGCGCGCAGCGCTCGATAAAATCCTGAATTTCCTGCTCACGATACAGGTCGCCGCGCCCCGGTTGCTTGGGTGCCAGTGGCGGAAAGGCACCGTATCCGGCCAGCAAGCAGTGCCAGGAAATACTGGAAAAATGTTGCTGAATATTTTGTCGTTGGAGTTCTTGACTGAGATCGCCGCAGCGATACCAGACATCGAGCAATTGCAGCAGCGACTCGGGCAAATCGCGGTTGTTGCGATTGACTCGCCAGTAGTCGCTGTCGTCGCGGGTATTGAGTTTGTAATGCGCGATGATGTAATCGCGCACCCGCTCAAAACGCTCGTGGATTTTGCTGTTGTAGCTGTCGCGATGGGCGGCGCTAAACTGCCCGGATTCCCAGTCGTCCATAAACATTTCTATGGCGATTTGCACCAGGTGCAGGGCGGTGGCTTCCAGGGGTTCGATAAAACCTTGCGCCAGCCCCAGCGCCACACAATTTTTTGCCCAGTGCTGCGCTACCTGGCCCACGCGCATGGTTAAATGGCGCGCCGGCACATCGGCATCCAATACATTTAACGCGCGCCGCAATTCGGTTTCGGCGGCATCGGCGCTTTGCATGCGCGCGCTGTAAACATAGCCATTGCCAGTGCGGTGACTGAGTGGAATGCGCCAGCGCCAGCCATGACTTTGCGCTGTGGATAAGGTCTCCACCGGCAGAGTGGCATCGGCGGTGGTGGCAATCACAACAGCAGAATCGTTGAGCAACTGCGTAAAAGACTCAAACCTTACGCCCAGTGTCTGTTGAATTAAAAAGCCGCTAAAACCGCTGCAATCAATAAACAGATCCCCAGCGATGGGCGCTCGGCCTTCGCACAGCAATTGGCTGATTTCGCCTGCGCTATTTAATTGCGCGGATTGCACACGTGCTTTAATTCGCTGCACCCCGGCAGCGCAGGTGCGCTCGGCTAAAAACTCGCCCAGCAGGCCAGCATCAAAGTGGTAACCGTACTCCATGCGAAACGGAAAATGCCCGGGCACCAGCGGTGCCTTGTGCTCTTGCGCCAATTGCCCGTTGACAAAAAATTTATGCGGCTGGGTTTCCACCGCCAAACCTAGTCGGCGTGTGGTGCAGTTCACCAAAAAAGCTTTTTCGGTAAAGGTGTCCAGTTGCGATATAAACGGGTGGCTGTAACTGTCGACAGCCGATGCCGGGCTCCAGCCTTTAAAACTAATATTCACTTTATAGGTGGCATGGCAGCGCGGCATCCATTCGCTTTCGGCAATATTCAACTGCTTAAAAAATCGTTTGAGGGTGGGCGTAGAGCCCTCGCCAACGCCTATGGTGCTTATGTCTGGCGCCTCCACCAGGCTAATGGAAAAATCCGGCCAGCGCTGTTGCAGCAAACTCGCGGCCATCCAACCGGCGGTGCCACCACCGAGTATGACTATGCGTTTTACCTCAGCCATTGACATGATCCGCACGCCTAGAGCTACCTAGTTCCGCGCCCAGGTAATGGCGCAAGAACAGATCATGCCCCATAAATGTTTGCAGCGGTTGACGTTTGGCATCGCCAATGCGCTGGAGCATGTCGCGCAATTGCGCGTCGCTGGGCAAGTTGGCGGCTGGGTGATAATCCTCTGGCATTAGGCCCTGCCCGAGCATTACCTGCAACCAGGATGAATCGAGAAAAATATCCTGCGGATCATTAACAATGGTGCCCGTTGCTTTAAACAGGGCAATTTTTTGCGCGAGCCGCTCAGGCACACTCATGCGCTCTAAGTCCTGCCAAAAATCTGTGTCGCGGCGCTGATTGAGGTGGTAGTGAAGAATAATAAAATCGCGCACAGTTTCGTATTCAAGTTGCGCTTCGCGGTTGTACTGGTCGCGGGCATCAGCCTGGATATTGTTATTGGGGAATAGCTTTAACAAGCGCACCAGTGCCGATTGAATCAAATGAATGCTGGTGGATTCCAAGGGCTCCAAAAAGCCACTGGACAAGCCCACTGCCACTACATTTTTATTCCATTGCAACTTACTGCGTCCGGTGCGAAATTGAATGAGCTTGGGATCGCCGAGCGCCTCAGATTCCAGATTGGCCATGAGCGTATCCATCGCCGCCTGGTCGCTAAGATGACTGGCGCTATAAACTAGACCATTGCCATTGCGATGCTGCAGCGGAATGCGCCACTGCCAGCCAGCGGATCTGGCTATAGCGCGCGTGTAGGGCAAGGTTTTTTCAAAGCGCGCCGAGGGCACGGCCAGGGCGCGATCGCAGGGCAGCCAGTGCTTCCAGTCTTCGTAGCCGGTGTTGAGCGCGCCCTGAATCAAGAGCGCACGCATGCCGCTGCAGTCAATAAAAAAATCGCCCTCGATACGCGCGCCAGATTGCAGATGCAGGGCGACAACATTGCCGCTATCCGGATGCTGTTCCACCTGGACGATTTTGCCTTCACAGCGCCTAACGCCGGAGCGCTCGCAGATGCCGCGCAGATAGCGCCCATACAATGCCGAATCAAAATGATAGGCATAGGGCATTTGAAACATAGGGTCTTTAGAATCGATCTTGCCAAAGACCTGAGCCTGGCAGCAGAGGTAATTTAAATCATAGTCCCACAGGCTCGTCTCCATCCCCTGGCGGCGGGCGCGCAGCCAATAGTGATGAAACCCGCTAAAGCCGATGCTGGTGCCAGGCGCGCCGAAGGTGTGAAAATAACACTCGCCGGGCAATTTCCAATTTTCAAACTGAATAGCCAATTTAAGCGTGGCCTGGGTCTCGCGCAAAAATTCGCGTTCATCCAGGCCCAATACAGAATTAAAAGTCTGAATGGGTGGGATAGTGGCTTCACCAACACCGACTATGCCAATTTCTTCCGACTCCACCAGCACTATATCCAGCGATGGAAGCATTTTTTTAAAGAGAGCAGCAGCCATCCAACCGGCGGTGCCGCCGCCGGCAATTACAAGTTTGTTAACGCCCTGCAGCATAAAAGCCCTTAGTTGTTGCAAATTGTTTTTGAAAAAAAAACCTCACAGATTGCTCCATGAGGTTTTTACATTGGACCAGTTCTTAGAAAGAGTAGTTGACGTTAAACATATAGGTAGGCCCAAATTCACGGCGGGCACTCACTATACCCTGAGCGCCCACGTCCTCCTCGTCCACATCGGTCAGGTTGGTCGCCTGCAGGGAGACGCGCAACCCTTCCAGATATTGAATATCCGAGTCGGAAAAATCGTAGCTGATTTGCGCATCCCACAGCTCTACCCCCTGGCGCGTGGCAGTTTCAATTTTGTTACTGCCGCCACGCTGGTAAGTTGTGAAGGGCGAGCGCTTGGTGCCCGCAACACGCACTTCAAAACCATTGATTTGGTAGTAAGCCGTGAGTGAGTAAACCCGATCAGACTGCCCGGGAATCGCCGAACCATCCTGCAGCTTGGCATCTATGTAGGAGCCAGATGCCGCTATACCAAAGCCATCGAGCGGCTCGGCAATTAAATTAAGCGGCAGGTTGGCGGTGACTTCCGCACCTTTAACCCTACCTTTAAGTCCATCTTCAAATGACGAGGCATAGCCCTGGAATATCTGCGGTGCCACTACCGTACCTGCAGTGAGGAACACATCGTCCGGACCATAGGTGCCATCAGTTTGCACGGTTTTATTGTGGAACGCAGGAATGTAATAGTTGGCACCGTTGTTGGTTGAGTCGTTGGTAAAGTCGATTAACGCCTTACTTTCACGCGTCCAGTTCACCAGGTCTTTGTAGAAGAAGGACACAGACACATAACCTTCATCAGAAAAATATTTTTCGTAGGACAGGTCGTAGTTATTGGACTCCAGCGGACGCAGGTCGGGATTGCCCTGGAATTTGGACCAGGGGGTGCCGTCGGCAATGTTGGTAGACAACAACAGATCGATATTCTGATCGTACTTGACGAAACTCGAGGCCTTCATCTGATCGATGCGCGCACGGCTGATAGTTTTGGATGCGCTAAAGCGCACAAATTGCCCCTCGGCCACTTCACTATTCAAATTCAAGCTGGGTAAAACCTTGGTGTACTTGGCGCCACCGGCGGCAGTTCTAGTGGGGTCAACGGTAAAGGTTGCATCGACCAGGCCGGTATAGCCGGTGGAGGATTGATCGGTATTGACGACTTGCACACCGGCGTTACCAAAGACATTAAATTGACCTATGTCCTGGTTGAAATCGCCCTGCAGATAAACGGTTTGCACCTTCTCCTTAACCACATAGCTGTCACCCAGGCGGTCCGGTTCCAGAGTGGCGGCGGAGGTCTGATAGTAATAGCCATCTTTGTAAGGCTTGTAACCATCATAAGCCACTACTTTGCCTAAGCCAGCCCAGGTGAGGTCCGCCAGGCCATAGCGGTATTTTTCAGGGATAACTTCATCCACTACGCCAGTGCCATCGCCATAGGGATAGGTGGGAGAGGTGGCAAAAAAGCCATCGTTGACCTTGGATTTTTTGCGATCGCTAAAATAGACACCGGCGGTTAACTTGGTGAGGAAGCTGCTATCAAATTCGCGCGCCACTTCCAGTTTGGCAGTGGTTAAGTCCTCGTCGAAGTGGCCCACGTTAAGGAAGCCATCCTGCGCGTTTTCATAGGTGTAAACACCACCGCCTGCGGCCTTTTCCACATTGGAGGCAAACACATCCGCCTGGGATGCCAGCGAACCGCCCCAGCCCAGTGGGCCAGTGAGTTTAATGGCATTAAAGTCGCTAAAATCCACGCCCGAAATACCCGTAAAGTAAATGCCTTTTTGGGTCATTTCAAAGGTGCGCGAACCCAATTGGTCACTGCTAAGTGAGCCAGAGCGCCCCAGACCCGCGTAGCTCTCGCCGCGGGTGTCATCTTTACTGGATTTGCTGTTAGCCGCATCCAGGGTCGCGGTCCAGACATCGTTGAATCTGTATTTAACGTTTACCCCAAAAGTTTGCAGGCTACCGAGGATCTCTTTGGGGTCAGTGCGCAATACCGGGTTGGCATCCACCTGGGTACCTGTGGCATCAAACTGACCTGACCCAGCCGTCATGCTACCTATCGAGAAGGGCTCCACAAAGCCGCGAATGACACCTGAGTCACTGTAATCAATGTTCAAACCATCGATGACAATATCCAGATCCTCATTGGGGCGGAACTGTAAAACGCCCGAGGTAGTGTCGCGCTCCAGCACCGAGGAGATGGCAAAAATACCCAGACCGATTGGCGCATAGCGATCTGAAGCGTCGTCTTTGGAATAACCCCAGACAGAATAGCTGCGCTCATTGGTGGGCGAGCTGGTGGAGGCATAAGCCAGCGCCAGGCCGATAGTGTCCTCGGCGAAACGCTGGGAAAAACCCAGGGCGTAACGGTGACCGGTATTGTCAAACTCGGGGTTATCCGAGCCCTGGGCATTGGATTCGTAAGAGGCATTAACAGTAACGGTGGGCGCCACATCCAGCGGGCGCGCGGTGCGCAAATCGACAGTGCCGCCTATGCCGGTGGTGGTCAGGGTTGCCTCGGAGGATTTGTGAATCACTGCGCCGGACATAATCTCTGAAGGGTAAAGATCGTATTCCACACCGCGGTTATCGCCGATCCCCAGCAGCTCGCGCCCGTTCAGGGTGGTGCCGACAAAGTCTTCTTTAAAGCCGCGCACCGAAATCCCGCTGACGCGGCCGCCGCGACGCTCGCCCGCCAAGCCTGGCAGACGCGCCAGCGATTCAGCGATGGAAGAGTCCGGCAACTTGCCTATGTCCTCTGCCGACAGCGCCTCCACAATGGAGGTGCTCTCCATTTTTACCGACTGGGCGCGCATCAGGCTCGCGCGAATACCGGTAACCATTACTTCCTCAACATTATCGCTGGCCGCCGGCGCGGTGGACTGCTCCTGCGCCATCGCCGTTGAAACGACAGACGCTACTGCCAAAGCCAAAGCCGCAGGCTTGAAAACAACCGCAGATTTTAAAGTCGATGTGTTTCTCATGGTGTACTCCCAAAAACCCGTTTACTGAGCAATTTTTATTAGGCCCCAGCTGAGACCGGGGTGGCCAAATTAATATAGCAACGCATTTACCGAACAATCAATAATTAATTCACTGTTATTTAATTAACGATACGAAAAGTAACCACAGAGCAAACCCAGCAGAGGGGAATTAGGTGCTAGCCACAATTTTTACGGTAGTTCCTAGTCTTGGAGCGCTATATACACACTTAGACTAGAAGAAAAAATGGACATAAAACTTGCTTTAAAAGCAAAATTTTAGGCTGTAACGAAATAATAATTGCAGAATAAATAGGACAAAAATCTAAGGAGAAAGATTTTATGAGAATAAAAAGCGCCCCTAGAAAGATCGGGGCACTGATGATTGCCTTAAGGGCGCACCAAATTAAACTCGAGTAACAGCAGCTCATCCAAAGAGGCAGGGTCAACTTGCGTTACACACTCGTCGGTCGCACTCATTAGTTTAAATTGATCACCGGAGAGCAGCTTTCGCCCCTCTGCGGTTTGCAACATCACTAGATAGCGCTGCACAAAAATCGCATCAGGGCTCTTGGAGTTGAAAAAATTGGCCGGAACAAAGTCGACCCACTCCATGGGGTAGATATCAAAGCCAAACTGATTGACCCACTCGCCTTTTACTTTCGCTTGCAGTACATATTCCTGGCGCTCGTTAATCACTAGCTTAAAAATTTCGCCTTCCTGCACAACCTCCTCGCCCAGCTGATGCAGGCCTACAGGTGCGCGCAGGCCAAAACTGCCAAAACCAGCATCGCAAATCCACTGCTGGCCATCTGCCTCCACCAGTAATATCACATGGGTTTTGGCGCGGCGCTGGGGGTAGAACATGGGGCGTGCGCCGATAATCTGGTAACCGAAGCCAAGCGCATCCAAGGCCATGGCCAGGACTCCGTTGACTTCATAGCAGTAGCCGCCGCGCCTGCGGTAAACAATTTTGTCGACTATGTCCTCTGGCACCAGCGAGACAAGTTTGCCCGCTTGCACATCCAGGTTCTCAAAGGGAACGCTGCGCAGCTGCGCCCGCAAAAGTTGTGCTAAGCCCTGCGCATTAGTGGCGGGTACTGAGTCCAGGCCAATACGCGCCAAATAATCCGCCAATACAAAATTGCTTGCCGACATGAATACCTCTTTGATTAAGCCCTGTTGAGTTAGCGCGCAGCATAACCGCCACAGGCAACCGCCGACAAACACTAACATCAAGGTGGCTAAGGCAAATATCAAGGTAAATAAGGCAAACGAAATATTACCTGGTTGGCTGTTCCAACTGAGGCGCCAAAGCAATAAGCTAGCCGCCCCCTGCCCTCCCGAAATATCTCCCTGGCTTCGAGGTTTAACGCCATGCACAACAACGGCCGAGTCTGGCTACTGGTGGTTTTTAGCACTTTCTTTTGGGGAAGCAATTTTAATGCGGCCCATGCCCTGGCCAGCAGTGTCACGCCGCTCACCGCCGCCGCCGAGCGCTTTCTATTGGCACTGATCACCTTCGCGCTGATTCGCCTGTGGCAGGGCAAGGCGGAATCACGGCTGTTTGCGCGCGACTTTTTATCCCTGGTACCGCTCGGCATCATAGGTGTGTTTGGCTTTAACTATGCGTTTTTTACCGCGCTGCACACCACCTCCGCACTCAACGCCGCGCTGATTATGGCGCTCTCGCCCATGCTCTCTATGCTGTTGTCGGTGTGGCTACTCAGTGTCCGTATCCGCCCTGCGCAAATGGCGGGTATTGCCATAGCCTTTGTCGGCGTAAGCCTGGTTATTACCGGCGGTAATTTCACCCAACTGAAAGTGGCGGTGGGCGACCTCTGGATGCTATTGGCCTGTGTGGTGTGGAGTATCTACAGCGTTGGTTCCAAAAAATTTACACCCCATATTCCCGCATTGCAGTTTGCGCGCTGGACCGTGAGCATAGGCGCCATAGCCCTGATACTGGCCGCGCTCTGGCTAGAGCAGCCCCTTAGGGATCTGCCCCAGTTGCCCCTGGTTGACCACAGCTTGCTGATTTACATGTCACTGTGCGGTTCGGTGCTGGCGTACATCTTCTGGCTTAAAGGTATCCAGGTGCTGGGGCCAGAAAAGTCGGCCATCGCCTTTAACTTGGTGCCTGTGTTTACCCTGGTGGTCAGCATTGCCAGCGGCCATCTGCCCAACCTGCTCCAGGTTATGGGAATGCTGCTGGTGCTCTCGGGGGTCATTACCTTTACCGGATGGAGGCCGCAGTGGTGGCGGCTGCCACAGCAAAAAATGTCGCCCCCTTGATTCACGTCGCACCAGGGACGACAGCGATGGGAGAGCCTTTTGGCTTGCTGCATGATTTATTAACCCGGCGATCAAATATATCGTCCTGACATATTTGATCGGCGCCCTGGAAAATCCGGCGCAGATGCGTAAATCTGCTTGATTTTCCAGGGCTGGCGCCAGCCTTCAGCTGACGGCGGCACATCCCTGTGCCG
>JBNLGJ010000074.1:0-68143 GCA_050305995.1 Cellvibrio sp. | reverse complement strand
TATCGTCCTGACATATTTGATCGGCGCCCTGGAAAATCCGGCGCAGATGCGTAAATCTGCTTGATTTCCCAGGGCTAGCGCCAGCCTTCAGCTGACGGCGGCACATCCCTGTGCCGCACTATTAATCCGACAATATTCATCGCCGGATTAATAATAATCGCCACCTTCAATCGCCACCTTCAATCGCCACCCTCCCATCAAGGCTGGGTTAGGAGCACCAGGTGTGCTAAAAGTTTTGCCCGACTAGGTTATTTGGGCGTTAGCTGGCATAATCGACGCCCCCAAATTTGAGGCTGCGCCTAGGGTGTTTGGCGGGCGAGGCACTAGCCTCTCAGGCCGCTGTATTATTGGCTCCAGGCGCGCAAACCCTTGTCCTTAGAGGATTAACATGCAACCACAACTCAAGCCCAGCAATCCCAACTTCTCCTCTGGCCCCTGCAGCAAGCGCCCTGGCTACAGCCTGGACCAGCTGGATGTCGCCACTCTTGGTCGCTCACATCGCTCAACTATTGGCAAAGCGGCGCTGCAGCGCGCCTGTGTAGATACTGCCGAGCTTTTGGGATTGCCCGAAGGTTATCGTGTAGGTGTGGTGCCAGGTTCGGATACTGGCGCCGTGGAAATGGCGCTTTGGTCGCTGTTGGGTGCACGCGGCGTAGATATCCTGCAGTGGGAATCCTTTGGCAAAGGCTGGCTGTCTGATGCCACCAAAGAGCTCAAGTTGCAGGTGAATGCCCATGAAGCGGACTATGGCTTGCTGCCCGACTTGAGCAAAGTGAATTTTGACAATGATGTGGTCTTTACCTGGAACGGCACTACCTCTGGCGTAAAAGTACCCAACGGCGACTGGATTCCTGCCGACCGCAAAGGTTTGACTATTTGCGACGCCACTTCCGCAGTATTCGCGATGGAAATGCCTTGGGACAAACTGGATGTGATTACCTTCAGCTGGCAAAAAGTGCTGGGCGGTGAAGGTGCCCACGGCATGCTGATCCTCAGCCCGCGCGCCGTCGAGCGCCTGGAAACCTACAAGCCGGCCTGGCCGATGCCTAAACTGTTCCGCATGACCAGCGGTGGCAAGTTGCAGGAAGGTATTTTCAAGGGCGATACCATCAATACGCCTTCCATGCTGGCTGTTGCCGACTACCTTGACGCCCTGGATTGGGTGCGTGCGATTGGTGGCGTTAAGGAGTCTATTGCCCGCTCCAATGCCAACCTGGCAGTTTTGGAAAAGTTTGTTGCCGCTAACGACTGGATCAGCTTTTTGCCTCAGGTGGAAGCTACCCGCTCAAATACCAGTGTATGCTTCACCCTTAAAGCGACCCCCGATCAGGTTAAGGCCATGATCAAATTGCTGGATAAAGAGGGCGTAGCCTATGACATAGGCGCCTACCGCGACGCGCCTCCTGGCCTGCGTATTTGGTGTGGTGCCACTGTTGAAGCTGCAGATCTTGAAGCGCTCTGCCCCTGGTTGGTGTGGGCATACGAGCAAGCTACTGCGGCCTAAGCGCGCGAGTTAAAGCAAAGGGCTGTGTTGATCACGGCCCTTTTTGTTTTTAACTGCTTGCTTGTTTTTAACTTCTTGCTTGTTTTCAACTGCTCGATTGTTTTTTGCCTTCATGTTTGTTTTTGCAGTCTAGGGCGGCGTTTGATTTTTATCTCCTGCCCCCCTATGGTTTTTGGAAAATAGCCCCGCGCCAAACAGCACAAACAGAGGGGCAACTCAGAGGAAATCCCCATGTACAAAATCAAAACCTATAACACCATTTCAGTAAAAGGCCTCAATCGCTTTGCCCGTGAAAAGTACGAGGTGGCGAGTGATATCGGTAGCCCCGATGCCTATATTTTGCGCAGCCATAAGCTGCATGGCGAGCCTTTGCCTGAGTCAGTTAAAGCGGTTGCCCGCGCCGGAGCTGGCACCAACAATGTGCCGGTTGAGGAGTACACCAAAAAAGGCGTAGTGGTATTTAACTCACCCGGTGCCAACGCCAACGCGGTAAAAGAGCTGGTGCTGGCCGGTATGCTGCTGGGTTCGCGCGGTATTCTCTCCGGTATGGAGTATGTGCAGGGCCTTACTCACATGGCCGATGCAGAAGAAATGTCCAAGCTGCTGGAAAAAGAAAAGTCCAACTTTGCCGGTTTCGAGCTTCAGGGCAAAACCCTGGGTATTGTCGGCTTGGGTGCAATCGGCTCCTTAATCGCCGATGCCGCGCTGGCGCTGGGGATGAATGTTGTCGGCTTTGATCCGGCGCTCTCGGTTGAGGCCGCTTGGCGTCTGCCCTCCCAGGTTGGTCGCATGGAGAACCTGCAGTCGCTGCTGGCGCGCTCGGATTACATCACCCTGCATGTGCCTGCTATTCCCCAAACCAAGCATTTGATTAATGCCGACACCCTGAAGGTGGTGAAAAAGGGTGCAACTCTGCTCAACTTTGCCCGCGAAGCTATAGTCGATGCCCATGCCGTGGTCGCCAGCCTGGATGCCGGTCACCTGGGCAAATACATTTGCGATTTCCCCGAGCCGATTTTGCTTAACCGCAAAGACGTTTACGCTATGCCGCATATTGGTGCCAGCACCGAAGAGGCAGAGGAAAACTGCGCCATCATGGCTGCTGACCAGCTGATGGATTACCTTGAGCTGGGCAACATCAAAAACTCGGTAAACTTCCCCTCTGTAGCTATGGATCGTACCGCCAATATCGGTGCGCGTATAACCTTCGCTAATCACAATGTATCCGGCGTGCTCGGTCATGTGCTGTCGCTGCTGGCAGAGCACAATGTCAATGTGGCAGATATGGTGAACAAGAGTCGCGGCGATGTCGCCTACAATATTATTGATGTTGAGCAGGCGCCCACTGCTGAGGTTGTGGCTAAATTGGCAGCCATTGAGCATGTGATTAGGGTGCGTGTTATTTAATTTGTGTACAAGGGGGCAGGATGTACAAGCTGGTATTTTTTGTCCCCGAATCCCATCTTGAAGCGGTGAAAACCGCTGTCTTCGCCGCAGGTGCAGGGCGCATAGGTAACTATGAATCCTGCTGCTGGCAGCAGCTGGGTCAGGGGCAGTTTAAGCCCTTGCCTGGCAGCGAGCCCTTCGTTGGCGACCAGGGCCAGCTATGCCAACTGGCCGAATACCGCGTGGAAATGGTCTGTGCTGATGAGTGTTTGCAAGCGGCGCTTGCGGCCATGCGCGCAGCTCATCCCTACGAAGTGCCAGCCTATGATGTCTGGCGATTGGCAGAGGTTTAAATGGTCAACCTTTTCGAATCACTCGCGGATCAGCTGCTCCCCATAGAGCAGCCAGCAGCTGCTGGCCTGAAGGGGCAGGCGGCGGTAATCGTGCTTATTGCACAGGGTGTGCAGCCTTCACTTCTCTACACGCAAAGATCGCAGCGGTTGCGCCATCACCCTGGCGAAGTCAGCTTCCCTGGCGGCATGTGGGAGCCGGGGGATGCCAACCTGGCGGCAACGGCGGTGCGTGAAACTGAAGAGGAAATTGGCTTGCCAGCAAGTGCGATTCAACTACTTGGGCGCCTGGAGCAGGGGCAAACCCGGGCGGGAACCCAGGTCACACCTTTCGTTGCCAGCTACGATGCCAACTGGCCATTACAGCCAAACCCCGCGGAACTCGATCAAATATTCCATGTACCTCTGCGCAGTTTCTTTGACGAGATAGTGGTTGAGCAGGATCATTTTGAACACCAGGGAAGGCGCTATGCCTTGCCCGCCTACCCCTATCAGGGCTACAGAATTTGGGGCTTTACCGCTGCAGTGACATCGCGCATTTTGCGACTCGTTGAACAGTTACAGGCAAAAAAATTGACTTAAGTATTTCATCTGCCAAGATGAATAGCCCCAAGGTTTTATACCCATAAGTTAAATTCTGCCTGGTGCGCCATTATAACCTGGTACGCCGTTATAAAAGGCCTGGCGTTGCGCCCAGCAATTGATAAATTGTTAAGGTATTTAAGGATGAGTAACTACCAAACGCCACTGCGCGATATAGACTTCGTGCTGTTCGAGCTTCTCAATTACCCAGAGCATTGTCAGGCGCTGGGCAATGCTCAGTTGGATCGCGAGCTAAGCCTCGCATTTTTGCAGGAGGCTGGTCGCTTTGCCGATAGCCAGCTTGCTCCTCTCAATTCGCTTGGCGATCGCCATGGTTGTAAGTTGGAGCAGGGCAGGGTCACCACCCCTCCAGGATATCTAGCCGCTTACCAGCAGTATTGTGAAATGGGCTGGCCGGGGCTATGTCGCTCTACAGAGTTTGGTGGTCAGGGCCTGCCGCAATCGCTAAGTATTGTTATCAGCGAAATACTCGGCGCTCCCTGCTGGTCCTGGGGGATGTATGCTGGCCTATCCCAGGGCGCCATGCACACGCTTGAGTCCCATGGCACACCCGAGCAGCAACAGACCTATCTCCCGCATTTAATTTCCGGTCGCTGGACAGGCACCATGTGCCTGACCGAATCCCAGGCGGGCAGTGATTTGGGCCTGCTGCGCACCAAGGCGGAGCCTAATGCCGATGGCAGCTACCGCATCTCCGGCACCAAGATTTTTATCTCATCGGGTGATCACGACCTGGCGGAAAACATAGTCCACATAGTTCTGGCGCGGCTGCCCGATGCGCCCGAAGGTACCCGGGGCATTTCGCTGTTTGTGGTGCCCAAGTTTCTCCCGAGCGCAGAGGGGCTAGGGGCGGCAAACGGGGTGATGTGCAGTCGTCTCGAAGAAAAAATGGGCATTCACGGCAACGCCACTTGCGAGCTGGTATTTGACGGCGCGCGCGGCTGGTTGTTGGGAGAGGTAAACAAAGGTTTGAACCTGATGTTTACCTTTATGAACCTGGCGCGTATTGGTGCCGGTATTCAGGGGGTGGCCCACGCTGAATTCGGCTATCAACTGGCGCGTGACTACGCTCGCAAGCGCTTGCAGATGCGCGCCCTCAGTGGCCCGCAAAATCCTACCGAAGGCGCTGACCCTATCATCGTTCACGCGGATGTAAGGCGCATGCTGCTGACACAAAAGGTGATTGCTGAAGGCTTGCGCATGTTGACTTACGATGCGGCACTGTGTCTGGATAAATCCACCAGCGCCTCCGCTGATGGTCAGAGTACCACCAGGTTGCTGGGCTTTCTGACCCCTATTGTTAAAGCCTTTAGTACCGAGTTGGGTTTTGAATCTGCCAATCTGGCGCTGCAGTGTTTTGGTGGTCACGGCTATATTCGCGATTGGGAAGTGGAGCAAAATCTGCGCGACTGCCGTATCGCCAGTTTGTATGAGGGGACTACAGGGATTCAGGCGCTGGACCTGGTGGCGCGCAAGCTGGTGACCGATGGCGGCAGCGCCCAAGCAATGCTAAGTGCCTTGCTGTGGGATTTCTGCGAGCAAAACGCCGATGATCAATCCATGGGGGCTTTTATCGAGCCTCAGCGTGAGTTGCTTCAGTTGTGGCAGGCGCTAAGCCAGGAGCTCGCACAAAAAGCGGCAAATGACGCTAATGAAATAGGTGCCGCTGCGGTAGATTATCTGATGTATTCCGGTTATCTTTTGTTGGCGCATTACTGGGCGCGCGCGGCAAAACTGGCGCAAATCAGGCTAAAGGCTGGCGATTCACAGGCGGGTTTTTATCGCGCCAAGCTGGCTTCTGCCGATTTCTACTTTGCCCGCCTTTTGCCTCGTGCGCATACTCACGCCCAGCTGATCCGCTCTGGTGCGGGCAATTTAATGAGTTTGGCTGCCGACGACTTTTAGCCGCTCGTTGAAATTCGTTTTCGAGGTGGCCAATGCAAGGCAAAAATAGGCGAAAGAGCGGAGTTTATAATCCATAAATGAGCATCTTGAGACTGTTTTTAACGCCGTAGTGGCAACGCAGATAGAATTTCAACAAGCTGCTAGAAATTAGAATAACAATTGGAGACTTTCCTCGATGTCCTTGAATTACGACAGAACCGTTGCTGAAGTTTTTGCTGAGTCCTGTGCTCAATTCGTGGATAGCCCTGCTTTTACTTGCATGGGGCAGACCCTAAGTTACCGCGAGCTGGATCGACTTTCCGGGCAATTTGCGGCCTATTTGCAGCAGCACACCAACCTTAAACCGGGCGACCGCATAGCCGTGCAGCTGCCCAATGTTCTGCAATACCCGGTGACTGTATTTGGCGCCTTGCGCGCGGGCCTGATTGTGGTCAACACCAATCCGCTTTACACCGCCCATGAAATCAAGCACCAATTGACTGACGCCGGTGCTAAAGCCCTGGTGGTGTTAGCCAATATTGCCCACAATGCGGCAAGTATTATTGACCAGACCCCGGTTGAGCAGGTGATAGTGACGGAGATCGCCGATTTGCATTCACCGCTTAAAGGGTGGCTGATCAATTCGGTTGTCAGGTATGTAAAAAAAATGGTGCCAGCATTTCATTTTCCGGTACAGGTACCATTAAAAACAGCACTGCATAAAGCGCACAAGCCCTGGCAGCCGGTAGCGCGTACGCCCGAGGATGTGGCGGTATTGCAATACACCGGTGGCACCACCGGTATCGCCAAGGGGGCGATGCTGACCAATCGCAACTTGGTGGCCAATATGCTGCAACTCAACAACCATATGCGCGATGTTTTCCGGCGCCAGCAGGAGTTGTTTGTAGCGCCCTTGCCGCTCTACCACATTTATTCTTTTACCATTCACTGCGCGGCAGCCTTGTATTTGGGCAATCACAATTTACTTATTCCCAATCCGCGTGATATTCCCGGGTTTGTCAAAACCCTGCGGGGCGTGCCTTTTACCCTGTTTGTCGGTTTGAATACGCTGTTTAATGCACTCTTGCGCAATCCGGATTTTCACAAACTGGATTTCAGCCATCTGCATCTAACCTCCTCGGGGGGCATGCCCTTAACGGTGGAAACCGCCAAACATTGGCTGGAGCTAACCAAGGCCCCCTTGAGTGAAGGCTATGGCCTTACCGAGACCTCTCCGGTGGTCTGCGTTAACCCGGTTCCCAATTTTCGCCTGGGAACTGTGGGCATCCCCATGATAGATACCCAGCTCAAAGTGATTGATGATGAGGGTGTCAGCCAGCCCAATGGCCAGCCGGGCGAGCTCTGCGTGCGCGGCCCCCAGGTGATGAAGGGCTATTGGCAGCGCCCCGAGGCAACGGCCGAGGTGCTGGACAGCGAAGGCTGGTTTAAAACCGGTGATATTGCAGTTCTTCAGGACGATGGCTTTGTCAAAATTGTCGATCGCAAAAAAGACATGATCAACGTGTCCGGTTTTAAAGTTTTCCCCAATGAGGTGGAAGATGTGCTCTGCAGCCACCCGGATATTATCGAGGCGGCGGTAATAGGCCTGCCCGATGGCGAAGGCAGCGAGCGCGTCAAAGCCTATATAGTGACCGCCAACGATCAGCTCAGTGCCGACCAGGTGCGCCGCTTTGCGCGCGAGCAGCTGACCGGCTACAAGGTTCCGCATTTAATCGAGTTTCGCAAGGAGTTACCCAAGACCAATGTGGGCAAAATATTGCGACGCGAATTGCGCGCGCAGGAACTGGCCGCTGCAAAAGCCTGAGGTAATTCAGGCTTTTTAATTTAGCAATAATCAAAGGAGTCACTATGTTTGGTAATTCGGTTGTTATTTTTGTAGTACTTGCGGTGGTCTTGGCGCTGCTGATGGTAAAGAGCGTACCCCAAGGGCAAAACTGGACCGTTGAGCGCTTTGGTAAATTTACCCGGCTGTTGATGCCCGGGTTTAATATCATCATTCCCTTTTTTGATCGCATTGGCCGCAAACTCCTGGTGATGGAACAGGTGCTGGATATTCAGCCGCAGGAAGTCATCAGCGCCGATAACGCCTCGGTGCGCGCCGATGCCGTGTGCTTTTATCAAATTTTGGATGCCGCCAAAGCCTCTTATGAGGTAAACAACTTGCACCTGGCGATGCAGAATCTGGTAATGACCAATATCCGCGCGGTGCTCGGCTCCATGGAGTTGGACCAGATTCTCTCCAACCGCGATGCCATTAACACCAGCCTGTTGCTTAAAGTGGATGAAGCCACCAACCCCTGGGGGATTAAAGTCACCCGCATTGAAATTAAAGACATCACCCCGCCGCGCGATTTGATCGATGCCATGGCCAACCAAATGAAAGCCGAGCGTGAAAAGCGCGCGCAAATTTTGCGTGCCGAAGGTGAGCGCGAGGCGGCAATTAAAGTGGCTGAAGGCGAAAAGCGCGCGGCAATTTTAAAAGCCGAAGGTCTGCGCGAATCGGCGTTTTTGGAGGCGGAGGCGCGCGAGCGTGAAGCCCAGGCTGAAGCCAAGGCAACGCTGGTGGTAAGCGAGGCGATTGCCGCGGGCAACCCCCAGGCCATCAACTATTTTATTGCGCAAAAATATGTCGAGGCGCTAGGCACCCTGGCGGCATCGGATAATGGCAAGGTAATTCTTATGCCGCTGGAGGCATCAAGTGTGATAGGTTCCATCAGCGGCATTAATGAGCTGATTAAATCGGCAACTACAGGTAAATAATTGAGCATGATCATTTTTTTTGAATCAATGCAGGCGTGGCACTGGTTGAGCCTGGGAATTTTTTTGCTGCTGCTGGAAGTGCTTGGCGCGGGCGGCTTTTTACTCGGCATTGGCTTTGCGGCTTTGGCACTGGCCGCCTGGTTGGTGGTGGTGCCGGAACTTCACTGGTATTGGCAGTGGATAGGCTTTGCCGTGCTCTCGATTGTATTTACCCTGATCTATTGGAAAAAGTTTCGCCGTTTTAACGAGGCGACCGAAAGCCCGCTGTTAAATTCACGCACTCAGCAATTGATTGGCCGCAGCGCCCCCCTAATTGTGGCGGTGAGCAATGGTACAGGTAAGGTGCAAATTGAAGATGCGCTTTGGACTGTGCGTTGTGCGCAGGACCTGCCAGTCGGCGCTATAGTAAAAATAACCGGGGCAGACGGCATGATGCTGTTGGCACAGCTTCAGGCAGGGCATGCCAGTGCTGAAGAGAACCCCGGCCACTAGGGCGGGGCATAATAACAGCAATGAAACGAGCGTTAATTTTATCCGGCGGCGGCGCGCGCGCCGCCTATCAAGTGGGGGTGCTCAAGGCTCTGGCAGAGCTTGCACCCAATAACCTTAAAAATCCCTTCCCCATTATTTGTGGCACCTCGGCCGGGGCGATTAACGCCCTGGCTATAGCAGCACACCCAGGCAATTTTCGCAGCGCGGTTTTCACCCTCACCAATATTTGGGAAAACCTGGATATAGGCCAGGTGTATAAGCACGGCTGGGGCGATTTGGCCAAGGGCTTGGGCAGTGTGGCGCTATCGCTGTTTAACCAGGGTATAGGTAAACACAAGCCTCTGTCGCTGCTGGACAACTCACCCTTATGGACGCTCTTGGGCACCGCCATTCCCTTTGAAAATATTGAAAAGGCCATTAACTCCGGCAAGCTTCTGGCGGTGTCTGTTTCTGCGACGGGTTACACCTCGGGGCACTCGGTGAGTTTTTTTCAGGGGCACCCGGATATTCCCGGTTGGCAGCGCTACAGGCGCGCGGGTATCGCTACCCATTTGCGTTTGGAGCATCTGGTGGCCTCCGCCTCCATTCCCACTATCTTCCCGGCGGTGCGCATCAACCGCGAATACTTTGGTGATGGCGCATTGCGCCAGCTGGCACCCATAAGCCCGGCGCTGCACCTGGGGGCAGAAAAGCTTATGGTGGTGGGCGTGAGCGGCAACTTAAAATCGGTGCGCGCCAACCGCCGCGTGCCACTGCGCCACTCGCCCTCCATGGGCCAGATTGTCGGCCATATGTTTAACAGCGCTTTCGTGGATGCCCTGGATAGCGATATAGAGCACCTGGAGCGGATGAATGAGCTGCTGCGCCTAATCCCGCCAGAGCAACTGGATGCCCAGGGGCTGAATTTACGCCCGGTGGATTGCACGGTGATTTCCCCCTCCAGCCCGCTGGATGTCATCGCCGGGCGCAATGTGCGCTATCTGCCTAACAGCCTGCGTTTTTTCCTGCGCGCCATAGGTGCGACCGCGCGCGGCGGCGGTGCCACTGCTGCCAGTTACCTGTTATTTGCGCGGGAGTTTATTACTGAGTTGATCAGGCTGGGCTATCAGGATGCGATGAACGACAGCGACAATATTCGTCGCTTTTTTAGCGAGGATTAAGCTTTGCAGATTGGCTGGAACAGATAACACCCACAAAAAAGCCGCTGGAGATCAGCGGCTTTTTTGTGGGACCGGCTCGGCGGCGAACTTCTTAAACCGCCCTGCGGCGAACCGCTTAAACCGCGCGGCGGCGGAATAGGGGCAAAGGCTGATCCACGGCGGCCTGGTAGTACTCCTGTAGGTCGCTCAGGGATTTCACCGCCTCTTCCAGGTTGATCTCCGGGTTGGCAAAGGCAAAGGCGTTTACCCCGCAGCGGCGCAGGTAGCACAGCTGGTCGCGGATAAAGTTGCCGACCGCGCGCAGTTCACTGCTAAAGCCAAAGCGCTCACGCAACAGGCGTGCGGTAGTGAAGGCGCGGCCATCCATAAAGCCGGGGAAGTTAACACCGATTACGGCAAAACGCTGGGCATCGGCGCCCAGTTGCTCGGCGGTTTCGTCGCTGTCGAGCCACACACCCAGGTCGGTGCGCGCCTGTAGCGCGTCTTTTTGCGCCAGCCACACACTCAAGGGGATAAGCACCTGACCGGTGGGCACTTCGGCCGCAGCGGCGTCACCTTCGGGCTTGGCCATCAGGCTCCAGCTGTCGTCGACTATCTGGCCGTCTTTAATTAGCTTTGGCATAAACTCTCTCCTTAAAGGGAGCGGCACCTATACGGCGATAGGTGTCGATAAACAGTTCTTCCGCATTGCGGTATTCCACGTACACATCCACCAGCTTCTGGATCACACCGGGCATGTCGTTGGCGCCGAAGGAGGGGCCGAGCACATCGCCCAGGGAGGCGTCGTTGCTGGCGTTGCCACCCAGTTGCACCTGGTAGAACTCCTTGCCGGCCTTATCCACACCGAGGATGCCGATATGGCCCACGTGGTGGTGGCCGCAGGCATTCATACAGCCGGAAATATTCAGGTCGATATCGCCCAGGTCGTAAACGTAATCCAGATCTTCAAACTGACGCTGAATCGCCTCGGCAATGGGGATGGACTTGGCATTGGCCAGGGAGCAGAAATCGCCGCCGGGGCAGCAGATAATGTCGGTGATGGTGCCAATGTTGGGGGTGGCAAAACCACCGACTTTGGCTTGTTGCCAGAGGTCGTAGAGGTCAGCTTTTTTCACATCGCCGAGCACAATATTTTGCTCGTGAGTGGTGCGCACTTCGCTAAAGCTGTACTGGTCAGCCAGGTCAGCAATGGCTTCCAGCTGGCTGTCAGTGACATCGCCAGGGGCTACGCCCGTGGGCTTGAGCGATAGGGTAACAGCGGCATAGCCGGGCACTTTATGGGCGCGCACGTTGCGGCTCAGCCATTTGCCAAAAGCGACTGACTCAGCGGCCTGGGCGTCCAGTGCGGCCTGCGCGGCGGCATCGTCCAGGGGCTCGTAGGCGGGCGCAGTAAAGAAGCCTTTGGCGCGCTCGATTTCGTCCTGGGTCAGCTTGTTGTAGCCATCTTTAAGATGTTGCCATTCGTCTTCCACTTTTTGCGCGAAGACTTCCGGCGTAAGCGCGCGCACCAGGATTTTGATACGGGCTTTGTATTTGTTGTCGCGGCGACCATAGAGGTTGTACACGCGCAGAATCGCCTCCAGGTAGGAGAGCAGATCCTGTTCCGGCAGGAACTCGCGAATGGCGCTGCCGATCACCGGGGTGCGGCCCAGGCCGCCACCAACGTAGACTTTAAAGCCCACTTCGCCCTTGTCGTTAAGCAATAGTTGCAGGCCGATATCGTGCACTTGCACTGCGGCGCGATCCTGCTGGGAGCCGGTTACGGCAATTTTGAACTTGCGCGGCAAAAAGGCAAATTCCGGGTGGAAGCTGGACCACTGGCGGATGATTTCGCAGTAGGGGCGCGGGTCGACGATTTCGTCCGGCGCAATACCGGCAAACTGATCCGAGGTGGTATTGCGGATACAGTTGCCGCTGGACTGGGTGCCGTGCATCTGCACTTCGGCTAATTCAGCGAGAATATCGGGCACTTCGGTCAGGTCGGGCCAGTTGTACTGAATGTTCTGACGGGTACTGACGTGACAGTAACCTTTGTCGTAATGGCGCGCGATATGGGCCAGCTTGCGCAGCTGGGTGGTATTGAGCATGCCGTAGGGCACGTTAATCCGCAGCATGGGTGCCAGGCGTTGAACATAAAGGCCGTTCTGCAGGCGCAGCGGCAAAAACTCTTCGGGCTTGAGGTCGCCGGCCAGGAAGCGCGCCGTCTGGTCGCGGAACTGCGCGACCCGCTGACGCAGGATGCTGTGGTCGTACTCGTCGTAGATATACATGGAGTTAGGTACCCAGGTTCAAATAAGCTAGTGAGGCTTTAGGGCTGATCTCGCGAAGCTGGCCTCGTGGGAGTTAAAATCGCCGCGCAGGATACAGGAATTCCGCGAGAATTTCAGGCGCGGGAAGATAGCAGGGGAGGGGGGTAAAGGGAACGACTCTTTATGCCTAAGATGCTTACTTTTGGTTATACCCGTATATCTGGTTATTAAGAATGGAATAAGCAGATGATTTAGCCCCTGCACAGACTGGCGCAACTGGTATTATGGCGCCCGTTGTTTAACCTGAGCCTGCCCCTGCTTATGTCTGCCTCTCTGGATGATCTCGCCATACTGCCGCCCTGCCTGGAGCAGATAAAAATCCTCGCGGTTGACCCGGATTTTCTGATTATCAACAAGCCCTCCGGCCTGCTCAGTGTGCCTGGTCGCCACCCGCAAAATCGCGATTCGGTCATTGCCCGCCTGCAGCAGGACTACCCGAGCGCCGCTATTGTTCACCGCCTGGATTTTGATACCTCGGGCATTATGGTGATCCCGCTCAACAAAGCGGCCCTGTCCCATATCAGCAAGCAGTTTCAGGCGCGCATAGTAACCAAACACTACACGGCGGTAGTGGCGGGCTTAATAGAGAAGGAAGAAGGCCGCATTGACCTACCCATAGCCGCCGACCCGGATAATCGCCCCAAATACAAAATCTGCCCGACAACGGGCAAGCCCTCGCTGACGGAATACCAGGTGCTCAGCCGCGATATTCATCAAAACGCCACGCGCGTCTATCTTCACCCGATTACCGGCCGCTCGCACCAATTGCGCTTGCACCTGCAGGCCATAGGCCACCCGATACTCGGCTGTGTGTTTTATGGCGGGGATTTTGCGCAGGCGGCGCCACGCTTATTGTTGCATGCCACAGATATCAGTTTTGCCCACCCGCGCACTGGCCAGACGCTGCGTTTTGAATGTTTGCCCACGTTTTAATGCGCTCCGCTTAATGCACTCCTCTGCCTATTGGTTTTTATGCCGCTCTGGGGCAAAAAATTGTCTCTAGCTGCGCACCGGCCTGGCTCTGGGCTAGGCGCCTGTGCTGAATTTTGAAGGCGGTTAAAAGTCCAGGTGGGGTTGTCGGAAGGGACCGGTTGTCTATAATCGGCTAGTGCATAAATCGAGAATTTGTCACACCAGGGCCGGAAAAGAGTTGTCGGCGTTTCTGTGAATTCGAATGATGGCTGGTTGAATATGATAATAAAGATGAAACACAAGTTAATCCTGCTTGGGCTGGTTCCCTGTATTGTTTTGGCATCGGCGCTGCTCAGTCTAGTCAGCTGGCGCATGGCCAAGGTAGCAAAGGATGATATGAGTATCCTGCGTGACACCCTGCTGGAGGCTAAAAAAAGTGAGCTGCAGCACTCTTTGGATACAGCCCTGTCGGCCATCAAACCCTATTTGGATTCATCTGACCCAGAGGCCAAAGCCCAAGCGGTGGCCACCCTACAACGCCTGAAATATGGCAAGGACGGGTATTTTTTTGGTTATAGCGGCAAGTCGGTGCGGGTGTTTTCTGGTAGCGATAGCGCCAGGATTGGCGATAGTTTTAGCGATTACAAAGATGTTAATGGTGTCTATCTCATTAACGAGTTGGTCAAGCGAGGGCAGGCTGGCGGCGGCTTTGTTACCTACCATTTCCCTCGCCCAGGTGATAACCCTCAAGCCTATCCTAAACTGAGCATTGCCACCTGGATCAGCCAGTGGGACCTGATGCTGGGTACAGGCTTTTATATAGACGATATAGATACAATAGTCGCCAAGGCGGAGGCACTCAGCCAGAGTCACATTCACCAAACGCTACTGCAGATTTTTATAGTGACCGCCGTCATTATGGTGTTGATGTTGGCTATGGCGCTGCTGATGGCACAAAGAACCCTGGCACCGATCAATGCACTGGCGCAAAGCCTGCGTGATATTGCCAGCGGCGGAGGCGACTTGACCCGCCGTCTGCACCAGGCGCAAAACGACGAACTGGGTGAAGTGACCAAGGCATTTAACGAATTTGTGGGCAGTATCCACCAGTTGGTGTCGCGAGTGTGGGAGTTGACCCAGGGGTTGGGCAAGGTGAGTGAATCAGTTGCCACTAATACCACTAGCACCTTCCAGATCCTTGATCAGCAGCGTGATCAGACCCAGCAGGTTGCCAGTGCCATAAATGAAATGGCCAGCTCGGCCCAAGCGGTGGCGCGCTCCACACAAGAGGCCGCAGCGGCAGCAGACTCAGCTGAGCAGTCGACACAAAGTGCCGAGCAAACCGCAGGTCAATCGATCAAGCAAATCCATGAGTTGTCTGCGGAAGTGCGTTTGAACACCGAGAGCCTAACCCAGCTGCAAGAGGATGTTGAGAGTATTGGCAAGGTGCTGGATGTGATTCGCGGCGTTGCCGAGCAGACCAATTTATTAGCGCTTAATGCCTCTATTGAGGCGGCGCGGGCAGGGGAGCAGGGGCGCGGATTTGCGGTAGTTGCCGATGAGGTGCGTGCACTAGCAGCGCGCACCGCTGACTCAACCCAGGAAATTGACACCATGATTAAGCGCCTGCAAAACAGCACTGTCAGCGCTAGCGAATCTATTCAACGCAGCCTCGCTAAGGGCGACAATTCGGTGCAGCTGGTGGGTGCCACCGCCGAAGTGCTGCGCTCCATTGGCGAGCAGGTTAGCACTATCAACCAGCGCGGATTGCAAATTGCTACCGCTGCCGAGCAGCAGACGCAGGTAATTGAATCCATCAACCTCAGCGTTCACCAAATTGCTCAGGCCACCGAATCTGCCAGCCAAAGCGCATCCCAGGCCAACAGCCTGGGCAGCGAGGTCAAGCACATAGGTCAGCAACTACAGGCGTTGGTTGGTCAGTTTAAATTGTAAGTTGCAGCCTGCGCCCTAAACTGCTCGGTTATCCCGGAAAAGCAAGTGGATGTTGGCATTATTAAAAATCAAATTAGCTAAATCACCGATTTGATTTTACAAAAAATGGTTAATAAAAAGGCGAGCCAATGTGCCCGCCTTTTTTGTGGGTTGCTAGGCGCTACTCGAGCTTGTCATACCAAATTCCATATCTATCGCCTTGCCAGGCCAGCAAGTGAAACATATAGGCAGTTAGCAGCATCAGTAATCCCGGTGTTAGAACCTTGGGGTCTTGCAGTGCAAATAAAAAACTCTCTATCTCACTCGCCCCCAAAGTGTCCGGATGCAACCGCCCATGAAAGCGAATATACCTCAGCAGCCAATGAACAAAGCTTGTTCCGTCTTGTAACTCATATCCAAAGCGCGAATATAGGCGCGATATTGATCAACTAAACGAACGGGTTTCTCTGGAATGGCTGGCGCCAGATTTCCATCGCTAGAGCTTTAAAATAGCGATAACAATCAGATAGTTATAAATTTTATAAAAGTGATATGCGGCTTAGCTTTTCAAGCCCTGCCGCTTTTACCATTTTTGATAAATGGAGACCACAACGCTAATTGATTGAATTATCTTTAAATTACGTTAATCTTTGAAAATTATTATCTGATAAACGGCAAGGTGATATACGGCCGCCGCCGTTTAATAAACTGTTATCTGAATACGGATCGACAAATAAAGTAAGGATTAAAAATGTTGAGTTTGGAAGGTACACCATATCTACTCGATCCCGAGGCAGAACAGGGCATCGTAGAACAAATAAAGCGACTTGAAGAGCGAGTTGAATTATTGAGAAATGCTGGAACTTTAACGGAAGAAACACTCGTTAACTATTATGGTGCACGAAAGTTCGAACAAGTTGCAGAATCTAATGCCATTGAAGGCAGCACTTTATCAGTTGGCGAGACTGAATTGGCGGTATTGAAAGGTATTACCACTACTGGACACGATCCGGCCTATGTAAAAGACGCTATCGCATTAGAAAAAGCCCTTGTGCGCTTAGCTGAGATGGCAAAAGACAAAGAATCAATAACTGACAAGCAGCAACTCAGAGAACTTCATGAAATTATTCTTGGTGATCGGCCAAGTGCGGGTGTATTCAGAACTGAACCTGTTCGAATAAAAGGTGCAGACCATAGACCACCAAGAACTTGGCAACAAGTTATGGATGCTATGGATGAGTGGGAGCAGTGGTCACTAGAGAATGGAGCGCTTCCAGCGATCGTCCGTGCAACGATATTGCATGCATGGCTTGCTCATATTCATCCTTTTATTGATGGTAATGGCCGTACCGCCCGGGCTATTTCTAATCTGGAACTTGTAAGAGCTGGTTACCCGCCAATAATTCTTCGAAAGAAAGAAAGAGATCGCTACATTGATGGTCTTGCAGAATCAGATGCTGGTGGAGATATACGTTCATTTTTTGAACTTATTCTCGAGCGGGTCGATGGTGCGCTCACTGGTTTAGAGTTGGCAGCGAAACAGAAACAAGATTACAACCCCGTAATCGAGAAAATCAAGCAACGACAGGTAAACAACCTGAAAATTTGGGAGACTAGTGTTTCCCTGTTAGTTAAAACCACAGAACACTACCTTGTTGAGCTTCTAGACCAAGTTGGAGGATCTACTTACTTTAGAGAGTTCGAATCACCTCTTGATCTTGAAGATTACCTAGGTTTAACGAAAAGGCAGAGCGTGTCTAGGTCTTGGTGCTTCATTGTAAACGTTTCAATTCCGGGTATCGATAAATTAGAAAGGCTGGCATACATAAGCTATCGTCAACCACAGCTTTTCCATCACATGGGTAATCAAGGGGGACCAGCGATTTACTGGTCGAAGAAAAACCCCGAGGGCTATCCTAAGTGGATCAATGATGATAGCAGCACTCCTTACTGTACAGAAATGACAATCGAAGAAGGTGTGGGTGATGCTTGGTCGGCTAGATTGGTAGACGGAAATATTGTCAAGCTATCTACCTCCGAACTAGCAAAGAATATAGCGCATTCGTTAGTAGAACTCGCTGCAGATAACAATTAGGTGCATGGGACAGCCGCTGTGCGGCTGCCCATGACCTAAGCGTTAAATTGAAAGGAACACATGAATCCACTTCAAGCAATAAGCGAAACATCCAAAACATTAATACAAAGGGCCGCAAACCCTATAATTGGCTCATTTATTAGCTCATGGCTTGTAATAAACTGGAAGCTATTGCTGCTGCTTTTAAAGTCAAACTCTGAAATTGAGGCAACTATTTCTATTATCGAGAATGAGCATTTAAAAATTGAGCACATTCTTTATTATCCTTTAATATTTTCAATCTCATACGTCATTTTTACGCCTTGGTTAAGTGTTCTAATAACGGTAATAACAAGCAAGGCGGAAGTAATTAGCGCCAATATAATTTATAACAAGAATACATACATTAACCAGGCGGAAAAATCTGCAATGCTCGCCGATCCTAAGCTTAAATTACCCTATGAAAGTATTGAAAGCGTTTTGGCAACTATATTTATTCATATGTCTGACGAAGAGAAGCGTAAAATAATTACATGTTTGCGCTCTCAGTTGCCAGAAACTAAAAAACAAAAGTAAATTTAACAAGGCGCTGCAGCACCGCACACTTCGTGTGCTCGACAGTTTGTAAGTCGCTTTTTTGTGGTTTTGCTACGCCAAAGGATTCCACAAAAAACCAACTTACAAACTGCGGCTGAGCTTAGCGTTATACACCACACGTAAAGGAGGATTACTTTGGCAATACCTATTTTAAAAAACTACAAACAAATTTTAGCACTATGGTTCCTTGGCTTGCTTGGAGTTATGTCTGTGCTTCCGGTGATTCCACAATTAATTGCTATTCAGAATCAACCAATACCATTTTCAATATTTCAAGTGCAAGTCATCACGTTTATTCAAAGTGGCGTTTTAATATTGGGCGCCGTTATTTTAGGTTCAATTTTTTCATTAAAAGTAAATCTTTCAGCTCCTATTTTGGAGGCCATTCTTAAAGGAGAACCAGTCCTCACAAAATTCAAACCACAAATAATCCCTGCTTTTCTTGGTGGGATTTTGGGTGGGGTTTTCATTGTTATATTTGCACTAAAATTCCAAGCCCTGCTTCCCTCCGAATTTATTTTGGCAGCAAAAAAATTATCTATGCCTTGGTACGCAAGAATTTTTTATGGTGGCATAGCTGAGGAGCTGCTAATTCGTTGGGGTCTTATGTCATTCTTAGTCTGGCTGCTTTACCGTTGCTTTCAAAATGGTGCGCAAGAAATTAAGCCAATAATTTACGTCTCCGCAATTTTTGTTAGTGCAGTAGTTTTTGGTTTAGGTCATCTTCCAATGGCACACGCATTATCTTCTGTGGTTAACATTCCACTAATTGTTTATATTCTAGTTGGGAACACAATTTTTGGGTTTGTAGCAGGCGGCTTGTATTGGAAGTATGGGCTTGAATGCGCAATTGTTTCTCACATGTTAGCGCATATTACTATGGTTATTTTGGAGCCAATGGTAATTGCATAACAAGTATGTCAAAAGGACGCTCCTGGTGTCGCGGCTTTTACAAAAGCGTTATGATCTAATCAACGTATCCATTCGTTGTATACAAATTGAGAGCAGTATGGGAAAAGGCAATAAGGAAAGAAAATTTCCAGCGGAAATTGTTGTTCCGCTTCTAATGCTAGCAGGCTGGATTCTATACAGTGGGAAGACTATTGGTCGTCACGGTGGCGCATCCAGAATTGATGACCCCTATACTTACTGGGCAATTCTTGGTGCAATAGTTGGTTTTATTCTTTACAAAATTGTTGAGCATTTTGACCTTTAATTTCAATTCATCCATACAAGGGTGGTCAAGTCGCGGCTATCGCCGCTGGACGGCTTACGCTACGCTCGCCTGTGTTGGCGGCGTTAAGTCGCCGGGAGTCCTATGAACCTACTATTCATTTGCAGTGAAAATAGATTGAGAAGTCCGACGGGAGAAGAAGTATTTTCCAAGTGCCCAGGGATAAATGCTATTGGCGCAGGCACTAACTCTGACGCAGAAACCGTAGTAAGTGGTGATCTTATCGAATGGGCTGATGTCATTCTGGTTATGGAAAAGAGTCATAGAAACAAGGTATCCAAAAAATTCAAAGATTTGCTCAAGGGTAAAAAGTTAGTTTGCTTGGATATCCCTGATAATTACGACCGGATGCAGCCGGAGTTAATTCAATTGTTGGAAACTAGGGTGGCAAGGCATGTACGTCTTAGCTAAAACATGTAACAAATCAAAGCAGGCGCGACGCGCAAATTGCGCGCGCGGCTGTTTGAGACGTTAGGTTTCCGAGTTCCCCTCAATCTAAGTAGGCAAAATGATTCTGACAAAGTATGCAATCGAAGCTATGGGCTATAAAGAATTCCCAGACACTGACGTGATAGAGGTTCACTTTGGTATTCTTAAAGCTTATTCGATGCGTGGAGTGGTTTTTGAGCAGTCATGCGAAGAAAAACTGTCAGCCGTTGTGCCCATTTCGGAGTATTGTACTATCACGATCGCTCAATCGATAAATGAAGCTTCGAAATTGTTAACTGGAGATGTCTTTGTCGATGATGAGGAAAAATGGCTTTCCGACAAAAAGGCTAATCCACCATTCCTCCTAATCTATTTTAAGGAAAGTGTGCCACGAGACTTGCGAGGAGGATATAGACAAGAAAAGGACGGCTATATTTACACTTATGATTCGTTTCCTGAAGGTAAGAAAGAAATTAGGGAGTGGGAAGATGATGCTCTGCCTGGAATCATCACCGCCTTAACAGTGAAGCTGTCAACATTTGAAAGACAAATAGTGCTAGTACCAATAGAGCGCAGTATTTTTGGTACAACCAAGGATGGTATTACGCTATTTGATCTAAAAGTTACAGGAAGTGGTAGTGTTTATGTATCTTCCCCAAAAGGCGTGGACAAAATTAATTTATCTCTAGAAAGTGCTAAAGGTTTACTGCCTGCTTTAACTAAAGATGTGTGTAGAAATTTTTATGCGGCTCTTAATGAAGCTGACCGGATGAAACAGTTTCTTGGATACTTCCAATTCATTGAAAGATATACGCATAGCACCTATAAATCATTGAATTACAATGTTGATGCGAAAGAAATATTCAATGTGCCTGAACGAATTAATGAACCCGCTACTAAGTTTTTTGAAAGGATGTTTACTGATTCTAAGAATCTATCTCAGCGGTTTCATTGGTGTGCATTAATTGTTTGGCAAAACATTGAAGAAAATGACATGAATTACTTTCTTGAGGTAAAAAAAGTCCGTGACAGACTAAGTCACGGTGAACATGTTGAGGAATCGGAGCTGCCTGTAGAGAAAGTAAAAACATTGGCTTTAAAACTACTCGGTGCAGGCCAAACCTAACAAATCAAAGCTCGCGGACTAGGTAAAGCTGTCACCTTTTTCGCTTGCGCAAAAAAAGCCGACAACTTCACGCCTCTGCTTGAGGCGTTAAATTAGGAAATGACTTATGAATTTTAAATCGTTAATGGCGTTGTTTTTGGTTGTTAGCGGATGTGCAACTAAATACGTCGAGCCGACGACGGAAGACGTTGCAAATATCAAATTACTACATAAAATGCCGCGCACTTCATATAGCACACTCTACAAATATAAAGAGCCTTATTGCTCATCTGACGGTGATGAACAAATGATCCGAATAGGCAGGGCTCTAAATATGTGGAATCAACAAGGTGAGGTGAAGGTTAGTGCCAACGAAAAAATCACAATGTTCCTAAGTACATCTGCCTCATATGCACAATCATCAAACTCGAGCATAAGGTCAAGCTGTTCGGTTTCTATTAGTTTTGCTCCAGTAAAGGACCATACATATGAAATATTTCAGTATACTCCAACTTTTGGGCCTTGTACGACTTTCGTTAAAGACGTTACAGCCAAATCGCAACCTGCCGATCTTGAACTGAAAAATATGACCGGAATTTGTAATAAAAAATAATTTAACAAGGCAATCTTTCGGATGCTTCGCACCGCAAATCTTAGCGTTATACGACAATAGGGAGAATGCATGATTCGAGTCGCAACACTTGGTCCTGAAGGTACTTTTTCAGATCAGGCAACAAGAAAATATATCCAAGCAGAACCGGATAAATTCGAAATTATATACTTCGATACAATTAAGTTGGCTCTAGAGGCTATCGGTCATGAATGCCAATTGGGTGTTATTCCAATCGAAAATTTGTCTGAAGGGTATGTATCGCTGGTCCTTGATCATTTGGTAGCTTCGCCGCTTCGTATGGTTGGTGAAATCTTACTGCCAATTCAGTTTTCTTGTGTAAGTAATGCTGAAGATATTTCGAGCATACAAAAAATATTCGTTCAGTTTGTTGCAAAGGGGCAATGCTCGGAATTTATAAATTCAATGAAGGGTGTGTCCGTGGTTTCTACAGAAAGTAATATCTCGTCTTTAGAACAGTTGAAACTGTCGACAGTTCCGAGTGCGGCCATCGTACCTCATAACTCCTATTCGAAAGAATCATTGTTTGTTATATCTGGAAATGTAAATGATTATCCTCATAATGAAACGAGATTTCTTGTTTTTTCTCAGTCTTTAGATTGTGACATGAAAACACATGAGGGCAATTTCAAAACAAGTATGGTTGTTCTCAATGAAGTAGACAGGCCGGGCCTTTTGGCGGAAATATTGTCTTCTTTTTCGGCGAGAAAAATTAATCTCTGCTCAATTGTTTCTAGGCCAACTCGACAAAGGCTAGGAAAATATCACTTCTTCATAGATGTTGACGGCCATTCAGAATCAAGGGAGCTTCGTGAAGCATTAAGTGAAATTTCTATGATGAGTAATGTATTCGTTTTGGGTTCATATTTAAAGTCAGGTAGCGTATAACAATTCGCGTCATTCGCAGCCTACGGCTGCTGGGGCGCCGCCACACGGCGCCCATGTGCTCAACGTTATAACCCTAAGGAGACACTGTGCGTATAGCCGCCATATCTGATATTCACAGCAATGTTTATGCTCTTGAAGCTGTTTTAACTGACATTAAAAAGCGTGGAGCTGATGTGACAGTTAATCTTGGGGATATTTTGTATGGCCCTATTGCTCCGAAAGCTACTTTTGAGCTTCTGATGGAACATGAATTGGTAACTATTAGAGGCAATCAAGATCGGCAAATCTATGAGGCTTCAGAGTATGACATTGCATCAAACCCAACAATGCAATTTATCGTCAGCGAGTTGGGTGAAGAACCCCTTCAATGGATGAAAAATTTGCCTTTCAATTTCCAGTTAGGTGATGAGGTGTTCCTTTGCCATGGCACACCATCGAATGACTTAGTTTATTTACTGGAAAATATTGATAGTGGTTATGCCTGCCTTAGAAGTGATAGCGAAATAGTGGAATTGTTAAATGGTCAAACTTCGCAGGTTGTCATTTGTGGTCACACTCATACCCCAAGAGCCGTGTTAATTAGCTCTGAGCAACTTATTGTCAATCCTGGTAGTGTTGGGTTACCAGCATACACAGATACTGAACCAGTAATCCATTCTATGGAGAATTACAGTCCACATGCCAATTACGCCATCCTTGAATTAGTTAATGGCGCTTGGTGTGTTCAACATATCAAGGTGGCGTATGCTTATAAAAAGGCAGTGTTTGATGCTCAGAAAAGAGAAAGAAATGACTGGGCTCATTTTTTAGCTACAGGGCGCGGGTTATAACAAATAAGGATATGTCGCGCGCAGTCGCGATCTATCCCATTGTTGAACAAGCCCGGTTTCGTTAGTCTCTCTATCATAGGAAATATATTTTTGGGTGTTTAGCAGAAGGGGCGAGCTGTTTAGTGCTCGCATTTTTGATGGGCGAGTTGTTGCCTCGCCTGTGTCGACGATAAAAAATTACCCTATTCCATAAGTCTTTTCTTCCCCCCGCGTTACATGAATGGCTGTGTTTGCCGCGCTCAGATTTATTGCGGCGCAGGTCGCGGTCGGATGAAGCTCACAAACGACATTACGCATTGGCATTTCGAACAGGTAAAGTGCGCTCGCGGTTTGGGTATACATTCAGGAACCCTAACCTGCAATGCCCATTGCACTCGCTGCAACAAACGTTTGGCATTACCGTGCAGAAAACCGTAGTCGCGTGCACGCCTAAAGCCTTTGGGTAGGGTGTGTTGCAGCGCCAGCGCCATAAAGTCTTCGCCGCGTAACTGCCGTGTTTGCATCTTGCCGGTGCTGCTGTCCTTGTATTGGAAGGTTACTGTCTCGCCATCATCCTTAAGAATATTTTTGTCGCTGATGACGCCCCGGTAGAGATAGCGCGAAAGGTATTGTAGTGCCGGCAAACCCCGCCCCACCGCTTGGCATTGCACTACCCACTTTTCCGGTGTGTTAGGAACCCTAAACCCAGCGCGGTGAATGGCGGCCAATAGGCGAGCACGAAAAGCGCGCGCGAGTGCGCGGCCATTAAAGAGGTAGCGTTTGTTGATGGTCTTCCACAGCGCCGTTGCGCCTTCTGTCAGAACGCCACTGCCTTGCCTTGTCGGCGCAATGCGTTAATATGCTGTTGGTACAGTGATTCGTATTTAAGTCGTTGTACTTTGTTCATAACAATCTTCCTCTAGTGGTCACGCTCCGGTTTGGGCGTGTAGAGGAAGTATTGTTTGAGGGTGTCGGGTTACTGCGCCATAGCTGAATCTGCCGCGTAGCGGCTTCGTTCAACAAAGCCATCAAAAATCGCGCTTTCAGCGCTGGACTCGCAACAAGTTGCTCGCCTTTTATGGCGATGTTAGGTGAATATGGAACTACTTACCTTAATCATAATAATTACAATATTTATGTGTGTTTTTACATTGGAGGTAATCGCCCCCGCGTCTAAAAATAATTGCGACCGGCGCTGGATGATTCTAGCTTCAGGTGTTAGCTTGTTTCAATCCATTACTACAGTAGGTGCTGGCCTATTTTTCGTAGAAACATTCAGCTCAGTTTCCTTCTTTAGCTTTAAGTCAGAAAATATATTTCTACAGGGTTCTTTCGGCTTTTTCTTAACAAGCTTTATAGCCTATTGGTGGCATAGGTCTATGCACAAATTCGACTTGTTATGGCGTATTTTTCACCAGCTGCATCATAGTCCAAGACGCATTGAAGCCCTCACTTCTTTCTACATGCATCCTTTTGATGGTATCGCAGCCACTTTCCTGAATGCATTATGCTGTTATCTTATTCTTGGCCTTGATGCATACGGCACCGGTGTCAGCCTGATTATTGCGGCGATATATAACATATACATTCACGCAGACCTTAGGACACCATACTGGCTGGGTTTCGTTATGCAGCGTCCGGAAATGCACAGAGTCCATCATAAACACATGCACCATAAACAAAATTACGGTCTTTCCATCTGGGATCTATTGTTCGGAACATTTTCCAATCCAAAAAAATATGTTCGGGATGTCGGCTTTGATGAAGCTCGTGAAAACAGAATATATGAAATGCTAAGAACTAAAGATGTGTATAAAACATAAACAGCCAACTAACAAATAAGGATATGTCGCGCGCAGCCGCGACCTATCCTATTGTTGAGCAGATTCTCATCCCTAGAGCTTTAAAATAGCGATAACAATCAGATAGTTATAAATTTTATAAAAGTGATATGCGGCGTGGCGAGCGGTTCCAAGAAATATTACGATTGGTATCAAATAATGGCATCATCACATAACACTTTGCTCCCGCTGACATTTTTTCCGTTGCGATTTTTGTGCTTAATAGCACAAAAATCTCCACTCCAAAAATGCAGCAGAGCAAGGCATTAAGTTTCGGAGAAAGTTATGAGCAAGCATGAAATAGATGGAGCAGAAATAACTGACTGGGAGTCGTTCCATAAAGTATTTGCAGAGGAGTTTAGTTTCCCTGGTTACTACGGTCGGAATATGGATGCATGGAATGATTGCATGAGTGATCTAGGTGGTGAGGGAGAATTAATTTCTATCTATCTATCTATATTAAGAACGTGAGCCAGCTTAAGAGTTCATGCCGTGAGATATATGATGCCTTATTAGAATGCTCGGCTTTTGTGAATTATAGGTTTGTTTCCGAAGGTGGATCGCCATTAATTGCGCTTTCATACCGAGAGTAAAAACTTAACAAGCCCGGCTCGGCGACATCTTTTTCGCTCCGGCTTCGCCTCCACTACAAAGCCGCGTATGCCGGCGGCGTTAAACCGAGAAGAGAATGAAGATAAATAGATATCTCCTGTCATTAGTTTTTATATTGTGTTCGAATTGCTTCGCTGCAACTAATAAGATTCTATTTCTGGGCACAATAGATCGCCTTACTTACGCGCGTGACGTAGACCTTCCTGGCGGAGATGAAAATCTTTCAAATATGATTCGTTGTGGCGAAGAAATAGTAACCTTCCACGTAAACTCAACCATCTTTGGAAATATCAATGGTAATAATGTTGTCGTAAAATCGTTTCTTAGCGAGTTTTGCCACTCTACTACTGATTTTAATCTTCAAGAAGAAGGCTACTTGGTTCTTGCGTTTGAAACGGAAGGTGGGTATTTCGTTGAAAGTTCAGCTCCTGTAGTTGAAAGAGTGACGGCTACAATAGACGATTTCGTGGTTAAGGCTTATGCGGCAGATGGAAATATTTTGAAATTTATCGAAAAATTGAAAATTCAGAATAGGATAAAAGAAAATGTGGTCTGTGAAGCCGCCGATCTAATTAGTGACAAGAAATCTGATAAATCAAAAAAGATACTCCAAGAAAGCGAAATATTAGAAATCAAAAAGAAATGTAGTGGTGTTTTGGTTAATGAAATCAAAATACAGGGTCAGCTCTAGCAAATAAGGATATGTCGCCCGGAGCCGCAACATATCCCATTGTTGAATTTGATTATTAGAATGAAAATGGTAAAGATCGCCTGGCTTTTAATAAGAATTAAATACGCAAT
This sequence comes from Cellvibrio sp., assembly GCA_050305995.1. Taxonomy (GTDB): domain Bacteria; phylum Pseudomonadota; class Gammaproteobacteria; order Pseudomonadales; family Cellvibrionaceae; genus Cellvibrio. The sequence goes on along the minus strand of JBNLGJ010000074.1, from coordinate 41,809 downwards.
AATACACGCCAGGTCCGCACACTTAGTGTGCTTGACGTAAAAATCTGTTGGCTTTTACGCACCTGCGCTCTGCGTTAGCTTTAATTAGTATCGGAGAAAAAATGGAAGAACATATTGGAAGTTGTAGTTGTGGGGACATCGAATATTGCTTTAATGGTGACCCAATCAATTCAATTTTTTGCTATTGCAAAGAGTGCCAATCCCTTACTGGCTCAGATAAATGGTTTGGGCTTTGGGTGCCTAAAGAGAATTTCAACTTTACAAAAGGTACGCCATTGACCTATTCGCGAGTTGGTGATTCAGGAAAAGAAGTTAATTATCAATTCTGCGGCAACTGCAGCACTACATTGTGCGCTGAAATAACTGTAGGCAACTTTTACTCTGTTTCAGCAACCTCATTAAAAAACAATAAATTCAATCCCAAAATATCAATCTACGCGGCTTCGGCACCATCATGGGCATTATTCCCTGAAAATGTACCAAAGTTTGATATTTTGCCACCGGGTATGGGTGGCTAAATGCCAAACAAGAAAAGGTGGCGGATAAACCGCTGTTTTTAGCATTATGCAACCCTAAAAATATGCCTAAGTATAAAATTGAAAAAAGTTCTGGTGAATTTCGCATTGTAAAATCATATGCAGGAAGTCCGCTGGTATGTAATGGAAAATCAAGTAAAGGCGGCATCAAAATCCCATGCCGAGATCAAAGCCATGCTGAAGAGGTGATGGATAAAATCCAGGATGTACTTAAAGAAGGTGGTGGCGAAATTTGGGTTTAATACTCATTGCTGAGCACTTTGTAAAGATAAATAACAAAGTGTATCAATCTGCGCGACGTTAAGTATAAATCCTCATGGAGACTATTCACGACGGTGTTAACTTTTATTGAGGATGTATGCTAAAAGTACATACATATGAAGTTGAAATAGAGCTGAGTAAGGTCCCCACACAAGGCTTTGCAACTTCTGGCTTGAGGCTCATCCATAAATTACCCAATGGATATTTGCTTAGCGGTCAATATAAGTTTTATTCAGATAGAATTCTGCCAAATAAAAGGGAAAAAGGGAGGTTGGCCATTATTCAAAGCTCGCCTAAGCTCGAAAATGGATTGATTCTTGAATTATTATCCCCTGTTGAAACGGTAGGGTTTACAAAAATATTATGCTCATGCGATTAAAAAGCTAGTAAGAGCAGTCTCAATCCCTGAGCGCAGTGTTAAGTTAAAATTTAGGTTATCTCATTTTCTAATGTGCTCGGTGTAGAGTCGGATAAAGTCCAAAAGAACCTTAAAACTGGCCCCCGCAACTAGTTGAATTATGTGAGGCGAGTTAAACACATTGAAGAAAATATAACTTGTGCTAGGGTTAAATGGCTTTATTTCGATATTTAACTGGCAACAAGGTGCGTATATTATGGATTTAGATTCAGCAATTCAAAAGCATAGTGAATGGAAGACAAAGTTTCGCACAGCAATATCTAAGCAAGAGACTTTGGATGCGCTAACAATTTCCAAAGACAACTGTTGTGAGCTTGGTAAGTGGTTACACGGGGAGGCCAAGTCAAAATTTTCAAAATTGCCTAGTCATAGTGAATGCGTCTCTAAGCACGCAGCTTTTCATGTAGAGGCGGGTAAAGTGGCGGGGCTTATAAACTCAAAAAAATACCAAGAGGCTGAGAGCGCAATTGGTGCTGGAAGCAGTTACGCGAGCGTATCAAATGCTGCAGTAGTTGCAATATTGAGGTTTAAAAAAGAAGCTAATTTGTAATTAGCCAAATAAAGCAGGATGATATATTTGATCGCCGGGTTAATAATACCTGCAGCGCAAATTCAGTTGGCTTGCTATTCGCAGTTATCCCGCATCATGGCATTTTAAATCGCCACAAAATCCTTATGGGGGCGGCAAGCGAAACCTTTTGTACTTACCCTGCTCGATGTTTTTTGTTGTGCGGATAGGAAAATGTTTTTTTCGGCGGCCTCCCTCGGCCTAGGCAAGTTTACGCTGCAATTGCTTGGCAGCAAGCGCATGCTTCGCCATCACTTCGTCGATATCCACATCCAGCATCACTCCATTTTTTACTTTCCATTTACCGGCAACCATCACTGCATCCGCTTTGTGCGCGCCGCAAAGTATAAGTGCAGCTAGCGCATCGCCGTAGCCGGAGAAGCGGGCCTCGTCGAGGGAAAAGAGTGCGAGGTCAGCTTGCTGGCCGACTGCGAGTTGACCGAGTTCGGCGCGATGCAGGAGTGTTGCACTGCCAGTGGTTGCCAGGTGTAGGGCGTCCTCATGGGTGAATTTGGCCGAGCCGTAATTCAGCTTTTGTAACAGCATGGCTTGACGAACTTCTTGAATCATATTGGAGCCGTCATTGGATGCGGAGCCGTCCACGCCCAGCCCCACGCGCGCGCCTGCGGCTTTTAAATCCAGGGTGCGACACATGCCAGAGGCGAGCAACATGTTAGAGCTGGGGCAGTGACAAATGCCGGTGCAGGCATGGCCGAGCCGGGCCACTTCGTCGTCGTTAAAGTGTATGCCGTGGGCTAACCATACGCGATCCGTTAGCCAGCCCAGCTCTTCCAGATAATCGACCGGGCGCATGCCAAAGGTGGTTACACAAAATTCATTTTCGTCTTGGGTCTCGCCCAGGTGGGTGTGCAGTAATACCTGATGCTGTTTAGATAGCTTGGCTGTTTCGCGCATTAAATCGGGGGTCACCGAAAAAGGCGAACAGGGCGCTAAGGCGATCTGACAAAAGCTGGTTTCGCTCGGATCGTGATAGGTGCGAATCAGGCGCTCACTTTCGGACAGAATTCTTTCATCGCTTTCTACTACCGAATCTGGCGGCAATCCGCCTTTGGATTCGCCCAAGCTCATGGAGCCGCGCGTTAAGGTGACGCGGTTGCCAATGGTTTTGGCGGCGGCAACCTGTGCATCAATGGCATGGGGCATAATGCTGCTAAACACATAGTGGTGATCGGCGGCGGTGGTGCAGCCGGATAGCAGCAATTCGCTTAATGCGAGTTGCGTGGAGGCGAATATAGCCTCGTCATTTAAATTTGCCCACACCGGATAAAGCGCCTTTAACCAGGGGAATAGCTCTTTATTTAAGGCGCTGGGAAGTGCACGCGTGAGTGTTTGGTAAAAATGGTGATGGCAGTTAATGAGCCCCGGCAAAATCACATGGGCCGAGGCATCCACGGTGTTTTGGTAGGGTGATGTGGGGAGCTTACCCGCACCGACCAGTTCGATGATGATGTTATCTCGAATAACCAAACCGTTGCTGGCGTCGAGCTGGTTGCCAGTCCAGCAGGCGAGCGGATTTTTAATCCAGGTGACGACAGAGTCGTCACCCTTGATCTTGTGCTGGTGTTGAGACAAGGAAGCAGTGTCCTGCGAGTTATTCATCGATTGTGTTGGTTGCCAGAGTTCGTGCGGCGGGTGGTTCCAAGCCGCAGCCGCGCAGTATCAGGTGGCTTAAAAAATCGGAAATATCGCGAATCATATCCGGCTCATACTCGGCGCGGTTCATGATGGTGAGCACCTGCACATCAAAATCTGCGTAATGCTGCGTAGAGGACCAAATTAAAAAGATAAGCTGTACCGGGTCTACTTTGGCCATGCGGCCCTGTTCAATCCAGGTTTCGATTACCCGCGTGCGGGCGCGCACCCACTGCCGCATCTCCGTGCGAATATAATCTTTCAGGTGTTGCGCACCCTGGATAATTTCCATAGCGAATAATTTTGAGGCGCGCGGATGGGTGTAAGAGAGCTCCACCTTTTTGCGAATAAATTCGTCGAGCACTGTGGCGGGATCATCTTCCACTTTAATATTGTCGAAGAAGTCGTTCCATAAATGAATCAAGTTGTCGAGCACGGCAATGTATAAATTGGCTTTGCTTTTAAAGTAGTAGTGTACATTGGCTTTGGGTATGCCAGCGCGGTCGGCAATGGCTTGAATGCTGGTGCCACGAAAACCGTTTTGAACAAACTCCTCTTCCGCCGCATTAATAATGGTTGAGAGATTGCGGTCGCGAATTTTGCCCGCTTTGTATTTGCCTGTTGGTGTTTCTGCCGGATCAAAGTCCAGGGTCTTTTCTAAAACTTTTGCTGTCATGTATAAAATCTCGCTAACTCGTTACCGTGAAGGGGGTGTTGGCATATTCTGCCCTTGCGCTCGGCCACAACCAAAATTGTGGCAAGAGCGCAGGGGCGGACTGCTTCACGGTGATGGGCTTACTTGGGTATCTTTCCTTCAATACCTTTTACGTACCAGGTGATTTCTCCCAATTCTTTGTCACTAAATACTTTGCCCTCCGCGGCAACCAGTGTGTCGTCCTGAGTATAGATTGGGCCTTGGAATACGGCGCGCTTACCGGCGATGATCTCCTGCCGATAGGCTTCAACTTTGTCGACTATTTCTTTGGGCACAAGTGGACTGATGGGTGAAAGTCGCACTACGTTTTCTTTTAAACCATACCAAATTGCCTCCGGTTTCCAGGTGCCATCGAGTACGGCTTGCACTTGTGCATGGTAAATGGATTCCCAATGCTGCGTCGACGACGTCAAGTTTGTCTTGGGCCCGTAGGCGTGCATATCAGAGTTAAACCCAATAGAGTAAACGCCCTTGGCTTCTGCGGCTTGAATGACTGCGGCCGAGTCGGTGTGCATGGTAAGTACGTCCGCGCCTTGCAGTATCAGGGTGTCAGCTGCCTCGAGTTCTTTGGCGGGATCGTGCCAGCTGTTAACCCAGACAACTTTCATTTTAATCTTGGGGTTGGTTTGTTGCGCGCCGAGCATATAGGCATTGATTCCGCGAATAACTTCGGGAATTGGAAATGCACCTACATAGCCAATGGTACCACTTTTGCTCATGGCGCCAGCGACCATTCCCGCGAGGAATCGGCCTTGATAATCGCGCGCTTGATAGTTGCCCATATTGGGTGCAGTTTTATAGCCAGTGGCGTGTTCAAATTTTACTTTGGGAAACATCTTGGCCACTTTGAGTGTGGGGTTCATGTAGCCAAAGGAGGTGGTAAAAATTAATCCGTAACCGCGCGATGCCATATTGCGAATAACCCGCTCTGCATCGGCGCCCTCCGCCACGCTTTCTACGGCGGTGGTTTCAATTTTATCGCCAAACTCTTTTTGGATAATTTTGCGCGCGTCTTCGTGTTGATAGGTCCAGCCCGCATCGCCTATCGGGCTTACATAAACAAAACCTACTTTAAGTGGGGTGCCGGTTGTTGCTGCCGAGCTAAAGGCGCTCCAACTGAGCAGTGCGCCAGCGGCGAGGCCAAGCAAATTTCGCAATTTCATAAAATATCCTCGTAGACTATTCAGTTGTGGCTCTAATAAATAAGACGTACATTCTGCGTCAAACCATGGTTTACAGATGGGTGTTACTTTTGGGGATAATAAGGCTGCCCTAATGAACGCGGGGCAAACAGCCCTTGATTTTGTTTGTTGCGCATCATGAGTACCAATACCAACATGGTTACCAGGTAGGGCAGCATCGCCAGCAGGTTGGGCGATATTTCATAGCCGTAACCTTGCAACAGCAAATGTAAAATGCTGGCGAAGCCGAATAGCCAGGCGCCCAGTAAAATGCGCTCGGTGCGCCAGCTGGCAAAAACTACCAGCGCCAGTGCTATCCATCCGCGCCCGGCGGCAATGCCCTCCGACCACATGGGGGTATAGGCGACGGAAAGATAAGCGCCAGCCAAGCCCGCCATGGCACCGCCAAATCCCACGCAGCTATAGCGCACTAACAGAACCCGGTAACCAAGCGCGTGGGCAACCTCGGGGTTTTCTCCGACCGCGCGAATAATTAATCCCAGGCGGCTATAGCGCATCACCACAAAAATGGCGATAAAAAGTGCGAAGCTGAGATAAACGAGAATATCCTGCGCAAACAGCATTGGCCCGATAAGGGGAATTTTACTCAGGAGCGGAATACTGATGGGGCTGAGGCCGGTAATCGATTGGCCAATAAAATTGGCGCCGATAAAGGCGCTTAGGCCAGTGCCGAATATGGTGAGTGCCAAGCCGGTGGCAACCTGATTGGAAAAGAGGCTCAGTGCGATAAAGGCAAAAATCATCGAGGCGGCCACGCCCGCGATTACGCCCGCGATTACGCCCCAACCCGCGCTTTGGGTGATATGGGTGGCGATAAACGCACAGGCGGCACCCACTAAAATCATACCTTCCTGGCCCAGGTTCAGCACCCCGGAACGCTCCGACATCATGGCGCCCAGCGCAACTAATAAGAGTGGCGTGCCGGTACGCACCATGGCAAAAAGAATACTTTCAATTAAATGTATATCCATGAACGCTATAACTCGTAGTTCGCAGTGAGTGACTCAGGGTTATTCAGTGATTAAGGCTGTATCAGTGTTAGGCTTATCCCTGGCTAGTTGCTTGATGGGATTAAGCACCAGGCGATAACTAATCAGGAGGTCGCAGGCCAGCAGGTAGAACAGCAGCATGCCCTGAAATAAACCGGTAATAGATTTGGGCAGGCCCTGTTCTATCTGAGACATTTCGCCGCCGAGATAGGTGAGCCCTAACAGGGTGCTCGCAAGCAATATCCCCAGCGGGTGCATGCGCCCCATAAACACCACGATAATGGCGGCGTAGCCATAACCTTGGGAGAGCGTGGGAATCAATTGCCCCACCGGGCCGTTGGTTTCAGAGATGGCGGCAACACCGGCCATGGCGCCACTGAAGAGCAGCAGCAACCAGGTTAAGGGCGTACCCTTGATGCCTGCAAAAGCGGCGGCTTGACGATTTTCGCCCAGCACTCGCAATTGAAACCCGAGCAGCGTGCGCGCCAGCACCACCCAGATTACAACAAGCATAAAAAGTGCGATCGGCAGCGCGATGGTAACCCGGTAGCCGTCAAAAAGACTGGGCAGCAGCGTTTGTGCACTGAACAGCGCCGACTCCGGGAAGTTCATCCCCTCCGGGTCTTTGAGTGGGCCGTGCACGCCCCAGAGCAGCAGATCCACGGCAATGTAATTGAGCATGATGGTGGTGAGAATTTCATTCGCGTTAAACCGGGTGAGCAGCCAGGCCGCGAGCGCCGCCCAGGCCATGCCCGCGAGCATGCCGCTTAGCAGTATGACCGGCAGCACCCAAAACCCCTCGAAACTGGCCAGCTGCAGGGAAACCGCACCGCCAACCAGGGCGCCAAATACAAACTGCCCCTCGGCGCCTATGTTCCAGATCTTGGCTTTAAAACACAGCGTTAAACCCAGGGCGCAAAGCAGCAGCGGCGTTACCTTTACCGCCAGTTCCGACAGCCCATAAAGGTCGCTGAGCGGAGCAATAAAAAAGGTGTAGAGACTGTGCAGGGGCGGTTGTCCGAGCAGCGTAAATAGGAGCGCCCCGGTCACTAGCGTTAGCACCAGTGCAAGCAGGGGCGATAAATAGGTCATCCACTGGGAATCCTGTAGGCGTCGCTCAATATGCATGGCTGGCCTCCTCGCTCACTGCGGCTGGATTCGGCTGATTAATTGCTGGGGCCGCGCCGAATGCGCCGGTCATCCACTGGCCCAGTTGTGCCAGTGGAACCTCGGCCTTGGATGCCAGGGGTGACAGCTTGCCACCGCAGAGCGCGCCCAGCCGATCGGACAACAGGTAGAGTTCATCCAGGTCCTCACTGATAACCAGAATGGCGGCACCAGCATCGCGCAGGGCAATTAGCTGTTGGTGAATCAGATTCGCTGCGCCTACATCCACCCCCCAGGTGGGATGGAAGCAGACCAGCACTTTGGGATTTTGCATAATTTCACGGCCGATAATAAATTTTTGCAGGTTGCCGCCCGACAGGCTGCGGGCAGTTGCTTGCGCGCCATTGGCCTTGACTTTATAGCGGTGGATAATGTCGCTCGCGCGCTGGCGTATAAGCCCCCAATTGAGCCAGCCGAGCCGCTTGGGCAAGGTGACATACTGGGTGAGCAGGTTGTTTTCGGTCAGGCTCATATTGGCAACGGCTCCGCGCCCAATGCGGTCGGCAGGCACTACGGCCAGGCCCCGCTGGCGGCGCGCTTTAACGCTGAGTTGCTGGATATCCTGGCCGAGCAACAGCACTCGGCCGGTGTCCGGGCGCATTTCACCATTAAGCAGGTCGACCAGCTCATCTTGACCATTTCCCGCCACCCCAGCGAGCCCCAAGATCTCACCCGCACGCAAACTCAGCGACACCTGATGCAAATGAATGCCAAAGGTGTTTTGCGGCTTCATATCTACTTTATCAAGCTCCAGTAAAGTGGCGCCGGGGGTGCCTGCGGGCATGCTGTCCTGCAGCTCCAATTCATCGCCGAGCATCAGCTTTGCCATTTCTGTTGGCGTGGTTTCGTTGGGGATGCAGGTGCCCGTCACCTTGCCCCCCCTCAGGATGGTGGCGCGATCACAGAGCGCGTTAACTTCGTGCAGTTTGTGGGAGATAAACAATATGCTGCACCCTTTGTGGGCAAGTTTCTTCAACACTTGAATCAGCTGTTCGACCTCTGGCGGCGTGAGTACCGCAGTGGGTTCGTCGAGAATCAGCAGTTGGATATCCTGCAGCAGGCAGCGGATGATCTCGACCCGCTGCTGTTCGCCCACGGAAAGGCTGTGTACCTGTCGATCCGGATTAATGGCCAACCCATAGTCTTTGCCCACCGCAATAATGCGCTCGCGCAGTAACTTCATCGAGCCGTAATCGGCAGGGTCTAGATAAAGGGCGATGTTCTCGGTAACAGTGAGCGTTTCAAACAGGGAGAAGTGTTGAAACACCATGCCCATGCCCAATTGGCGCGCTTGGGCGGGGCCGCTGATGCTGATCTCGCGATTATTCCACAGCATTTGCCCCGAATCAGGTTTGACCACCCCGTAGATAATTTTCATCAAGGTGCTCTTGCCGGCACCGTTTTCTCCCAGGAGCGCATGAATTTCGCCTGGGGCTACCGCCAAACTCACCGCGTCGTTGGCCACACAGCCGGGATAAGCCTTGGTGATAGAGAGCAGTTCAAGACGCAATGATTTTTGTTCTGACATAAACCTGACTGACTAGACAAAAAAAGATAGATTCAGAATTGCAATATGTATGCCACGCAGCAGCTCTGGGCTAAAGCTAAAGCCTGACCCATAAAAAATTGTCCATTTGGCCAGACTTTTGCTTTGCTGATTGTAATTCTGGCTCGGGTTTGATTTGCGACGCGATAAGCACAGCGAGTGAAATCCCGGATTTATCCCCATTTATGGTGCTGGGTATCTGTGAGAGATAGCTTGGCGAAGAGGACGGTCTGTGCAGTTTGTGCTGAATAATCAACTGGTCACACTAAGCGATTTTGCGGCTGATATGACCCTGCTGCGCTATCTGCGCACCGATAAAAACCTGATGGGTACTAAAGAGGGCTGCGCCTCGGGTGATTGCGGTGCCTGCACGGTATTGGTTGGGCGCGAGACGGCGCAGGGCATAGTCTATCGCGCCGTTAATGCCTGTATTTGCCCGCTCGCCAGCCTCCATCAGTGCTATCTATTAACCGTAGAGGGCCTGGCCGCGCCCAACCAGGCGGAGCTGCATCCGGTGCAGGAGGCCCTGGTTGCCTGTCACGGTTCCCAGTGCGGCTTTTGTACGCCCGGGTTTGTTATGTCGCTCGCTGGTTTGCATCAATCTGCGCAAGGCGACTCCGCCATTGCCGATCCACGCGCGGCGGTGTTGGATGCCGTTTCCGGTAACCTGTGTCGCTGCACTGGCTATAAGCCCATCATTGCCGCAGGTATGGCCGCCCTAAAAAAACCTGCCCAATTGGCCAATATTGTGCAAACCTGGGAACCGGATGCACTCAGTGTGGGCAATACGCGCGCATCCCAGGGGGACTCGCATTACTGGCAGCCCGAGACTGAATCTGAATTGCGCCAGCTGATGGTGGCTTATCCCGCTGCCCGCCTTATTGCCGGCGGTACCGATATGATGCTGGAGGTAACCCAGGCCTTCCGCCGCTTGCCTCAGCTAATCGACCTGAATCTTGTTGCCAGCTTGAAGCAGGTGGCGATTAAGGGCGATGAGCTGCATCTGGGCGCCGCACTTAGCTATGCGGAACTGGAGCAGGCACTGATCAGCCTATCGCCTGAATTTGTACACTTTCTGCAGCGCTTGGGTTCGCGTCAAATACGCAATCGCGGCACGCTCGGCGGCAATATTGCCAATGCCTCCCCTATAGCCGATACACCACCTTACTTATTAGTGCTCAATGCCGAGTTGATTATTGGTGTCGCCGCCGCTGATGGCGCAGGCCAGTATCGGCGCCAGCCGCTGAGTGAATTTTATCGCGGCTATAAACAAACCACATTGCAGCCGGGCGAATACCTTCACTCTATCGTCATTGGGCGCCAGGCGCTGGCGCAGCCGCTCAGGTTATTCAAAATTAGCAAGCGTTATGAAGATGATATCTCCGCGGTGATGGGGGCATTTTATTGGGACGGACAGGCGCTGCGTATCGCCTATGGTGGTATGGCCGCGACTCCGATGCGAGCCCTGAGTGCCGAGCGCGTCTTACAACAGCAGGCCTGGCTGACGGCGACAGGCGTAGATGAGGCGGTATTAACCCGCGCCTGCGCCGCGCTTGCCGGTGAATTTACGCCCATGAGCGATGTGCGAGCGTCTGCGCAATATCGCCTGGCTATGGCCGCCAACCTGTTAAAAAAAGCCTGTTATGAATTTGCCGCCCAAGCCGTGGGCGCACCGATTGCAGCGGGGCTGTTTGATCATGCGTAAATTAACCGAGCTTCAGGCAAGCCCAGCCGGGGCGCTAGCGTCCGGGGTGGGCCATTCTATTGCGCACGAATCTGCGCGCAAACATGTGTGCGGCAGTGCGCAATATGTAGATGATTTGCCCTGCCTGCCCAATCTGGTCTACGTCGCCACCGGGCAGTCGCAGCACGCCCACGCGCGCATTATCGCCATGGATTTAACGGCGGTAAAAGCGGCGCCGGGTGTCGTCGATGTCATAGTGCAAGCCGATATTCCGGGCAAGGTGGATGTTGCCCCGGTTTATGGCGGCGATCCGCTCCTTGCCGGAAACCTTGTGGAATATGTGGGGCAACCTATTTTTGCCGTTGCCGCAAGCAGTTTTGAAGCGGCGCAGCGCGCGGTTTTGTTGGCGCAGATTGACTACGAATTGCTGCCCGCGCAACTCACGATTGCGGAGTCGCTGGCGGCGCAGAGTTTTGTACTGCCCCAACATCAGTTGCTGCAGGGCGATCCGGACGAGGCAATTGCCAGCGCGCGCCATCAGCTGGACGGTGAACTCTATGTGCGCGGGCAGGAACACTTTTATCTCGAAGGGCAAATTAGCCAGGCGAGTGTCACCGAAGACGGTGGCATTCAGGTTATCAGCTCTTCCCAGCATCCGACTGAAATTCAAAAACTGGTAGCGGAAGTGCTGGCCATTCCGCTGCACGCGGTGGTGGCAGAAGTGCGCCGTATGGGCGGAGGCTTTGGCGGCAAAGAGAGCCAGGCAGCGCCCCTGGCCTGTATGGCCGCGCTATTTGCCCAGCGCTTGCAGCGCCCGGTTCGCTATCGCATGCCGCGCCGCGACGACATGGTTCAAACCGGCAAGCGCCACGACTTTTTAAACCGCTGGCGCGCGGGTTTTGACGGTGATGGAAAAATTCTTGGCGTCGATCTACAGCTGGCGGGGCTGTGCGGTTATTCACCCGATTTATCGGAAGGTATTGTTGATCGCGCCATGTTCCATGCCGACAACGGCTACTTTTTAAATAACGCGCGCATCCTCGGTTTACGGTGTAAAACCCACACGGTTTCCAATACCGCCTTTCGCGGTTTCGGTGGCCCCCAGGGCATGATGGCCGTGGAAGCCCTGGTGGACGATATAGCGCGCCACTTGGGCAAAGACCCACTGGATGTGCGCAAGCTGAACCTCTACAGCCCCGCCAACAATGAAACGCCCTACGGCCAAAACATTGAGCAGCATGTATTGCCCGCGCTAATCGAGCAGCTGGAGCAATCGTCAGATTATCGCGCGCGCCGCGCCGCAATCAGCGCGTTTAACCAGGCCAATCGCACGCTCAAAAAAGGCATCGCCCTAACCCCGGTAAAATTTGGCATTTCGTTTACCGCCAAGCATCTCAATCAAGCGGGCGCCCTGCTGCATATTTACACCGATGGCACCCTGATAATTAATCATGGCGGCACCGAAATGGGCCAGGGGCTCTATACCAAAATTCAACAAATTGTGGCCAGCGCCTTTGGTGTGGGGGCCGAGCGCGTGTTGGTGTCGTCAACCCGTACCGACAAGGTGCCCAATACGTCACCCACCGCAGCGTCTTCCGGTACGGATCTTAATGGCATGGCCGCCAAAGATGCCTGTGACAAAATTAAAGCGGATCTGATCGGCTTCGCCGCAGAGCACTTCAATATCAGCAGCGACAAGATTTACTTTGCCAATAACCAGGTGGACCTGGCGGGTAAAGTGATGAGCTTTGAGGATTTTATTAAACTGGCGTACCTCAACCGGGTGCCATTATTTGCCACGGGTTTTTATCGCACGCCAAAAATTTTCTACAACCGCGACACCGCCAAAGGCCAGCCCTTTTTATATTTTGCCAATGGCGCGGCGGTATCCGAAGTCACTCTCGATACCCTGAGTGGAGAATACCGGGTAATCCGTGTCGATATTTTGCACGACGTAGGCAAGTCGCTTAACCCCGCGCTCGATATAGGTCAAATTGAAGGCGGTTTTATTCAGGGAATGGGTTGGTTAACCACAGAGGAATTATTGTGGGACGCGCAGGGAAAAATTATGTCCAACAGCCCGGCGAATTACAAAATTCCCACTGCGTTTGATGTGCCGGAAATTTTCAATGTGGATTTGTATCAAGAGCCCAATCTGGAAAACACCATCCATCTATCCAAAGCCGTCGGCGAGCCGCCGCTGATGCTGGCCATTTCCGTGTGGGCCGCACTGCGCGATGCCTGTAGCAGTACAACGGCCTATCGCTACAGCCCGCGACTTGACACACCGGCCACGCCTGAGCGCGTTTACTGGGCGCTGCAGGAGTGCGCGCAATTCAATTGCCGGGAAGCCATCGCACAGGGGGAGACGCAATGAAACCTGTACACTGGTCGAGCGCCATTCAGCAGGCACAGCAAGCCGGCAGGGCTTACGTTATCGCCACCATTATCAACACCCAGGGTTCAAGCCCGCGCGATGGCGGCAGCAAAATGGTAATTGATGCCGACACCACCTTTGACACCATTGGCGGCGGCCAATTGGAGTTTCTTGTTGTGCAGCAGGCGCGCGAGCTCATCGCCCAGAATAAAAGCTGTCAAATACTCAAGCCTTTTCCACTCGCCGCTGCAGCCGCGCAATGCTGTGGTGGCAATGTCATTGTGATGCTGGAAAGTTTTGCCGCGCGCGATTGGCAGATTGTGTTGTTCGGTGCTGGCCATGTGTGTAAAGCGCTGGTCACCATTCTCGCGGGCCTGCCCTGCCAGGTGCGCATTATTGATAATCGCCCCCAACTCATGACCGAGGCGCTGCCGTCAAACTGTCGCTATGACTATTGCGCAGATCCGGTGGCGGCGGTAGCGCAGTTGCCCGCGCAGTCCTGGGTGGTAATTTTTACACATGATCACAGTTTGGATTTTAATTTGTGTGTCGAACTCTTGCGCGCATGGCGGTGGAGTTATCTGGGCTTGATCGGCTCAGAAACCAAGGCGCTGCGCTTTCGCAAACGCCTGGAGACGGCTGGGCTAAAGCCTGAGGCCATTGCCCAAATGCACAGCCCTATAGGTTTGCCCGAGGTCAAAGGTAAGCTGCCGATGGAAGTGGCAGTGTCCATCGCGGCGCAACTGCAAGCAGTCTACTATTCAATACAGTCAAACCATCGCGCCCCTTCAAGTAGTTGGCGTGACATTAAAACAGTGTTACAGCAGACCAGTGCCAGTGAAATCATATTGGAACATGGCTAGGGAGTCTTTTAAAAATATAGCTAGGCAACCTGTGAAGCAATAGTTAGGAATCCTGTGAAAAAACCAGGAAAGCCGTTAAAAAAGGCGGGCAATGATGAGTGAGTGTTTGACCATTGAACAATTTAATCAGCTCGAGCCGCCAGCGGCGACTAGAGTGTTATTAACTTGCTGCCATGCGCACGCCTGGGCTGCGGGCGTTGTTGCCTGTCGCCCCTTTGCGAATCTTGAACGATTGCTATTAACCGCAGATGCACACTGGCAAACGGCTGATGAAGCGCAAATTCTGGAGGCTTTTAACGGTCATGCGCGCATTGGCGATATTGAATTGTTGCGCTCCAAATATGCGGGTAAAGCAACGGCGGAACAGGGCCAGGTGTTGCAGGCCAGTGAAATGACTATTCGTCGTCTGTATCAGTTGAATCGGGAATATGAAGCTATGCACGGTTTTATCTTTATCGTGTGTGCAACCGGAAAGTCGGCGGACGAAATGCTGGCCCTGTTAACTGTGAGAATGAAAAATACGCGCGCCCAGGAATTGTTAAACGGTGCCGAGGAGCAGGGGAAAATCACGCGCTTGCGTTTAACCAAATTATTTTCCAACGTTTAATCGTGACAACAGCAGGGAAATATATGACAACTGCAACAGATAAGAATACACCGGTAAAGGCGCCAATAAGCAAGGCGCCGATTACAACCCATATTTTGAATCTGGAAACCGGGAAGCCCGCTGCGGGGGTGCTGGTTAAATTATTTGTCGATACTAATACCAATACCGGGAGCTATACCGAGACAGGGGCAATCGCCTCGGCAACAACAGATGCCGACGGTCGAATTTTGCATTGGGATAACGCCATCAGTTTGGCGGCTGGTATTTATCGGTTGGAGTTTTTTGTTGGTGCCTGGTACGCAGCAAATGCCGGGGTGTGTTTTTATCCGCAGGTGGATATTCGCTTTAGCGTGAGCAGCCTGACCGAGCACTACCATGTGCCGCTGTTGTTGAGTGCTTACGGCTATTCGACCTATCGCGGCAGTTAATGATATTTGATGTTGATGACTAAGGTTTTTTATGGGTTCTTCTGAGTTGCGCGCGTTTCGCGGGCAGGTGTTGCATTTTACTGATGTGCCCGATCCGGATACGGCGGCGGGTATTGAGTTTTTTGCTGACGGTATATTGGTGGTAGAACAGGGGCGTGTAAAAGCCCTGGGACCGGCGGAATATATTTTGGCGCAGGGGTTGGATGAAGCTTGCTGCAGCTGTTTCCCCTCACAAATTATTATGCCCGGTTTTATTGACAGCCATATTCACTATCCGCAAACCGGTGTGATCGCCTCCTATGGCAAACAATTACTGGATTGGCTAAATAACTATACCTTTCCCGCCGAGCTGCAATTTGCGGATGCTGAATTTGCCGCGCGGGCCGCGGATAGTTTTTTTGATTTGCTCCTGGAGAATGGCACTACCAGTGCGATGGTGTACACCACGGTATTCGAACAGTCGACTCAGGCATTTTTCACCAGCGCCAAAGCGCGCAAGCTGCGCATGATTGCCGGCAAGGTGATGATGGATCGCCATGCCCCGGCCGCACTTTTGGATACCCCAGAGTCAAGTGAGCGCGAATGTCGCCGCCTAATTGAAACCTGGCACCAACAGGATCGCCTGCAGTACGCGCTCACCCCGCGCTTTGCGCCCACCAGTACCCCCGAACAGCTGGCGCTGACCGGCAAATTGTATCGCGAGTATCCCGGTGTCTATTTGCAAACCCACCTTTCCGAAAATCATCAGGAAATTGCCTGGATAAAATCACTCTATCCTGATGCGCAGGATTATCTCGATGTCTATGATCGCTTTGGCCTGCTCGGGCCGCGCAGTGTTATGGGCCATGGCATTCATTTAAGCGCGCGCGAAATTGCGCGTCTGGCGCAAACCCAAACTGGCATAGCTTTTTGCCCCACGTCCAATTTATTTTTAGGCAGCGGGCTGCTCAATGTGGCGCGCCTGGAGCAAGCGGCTGTGCCGCTCAGCTTGGCGACGGATGTGGGCGGCGGCACCAGTTTTTCGCAGCTGCGCACCCTGGCTGAGGCTTACAAGGTATTGCAATTGCAGGGGCAGAGTTTACATCCCTTTAAAGCCTTTTACTGGGCCACCCTGGGTAACGCGCGCGCGCTGCAATTGGATGCTGCCATCGGCAATTTTGCCGTGGGAAAAGAGGCGGATTTTATCGTGGTTGATGTGAATGCAACGCCATTGCAAGCGCTGCGTCAGGCCAGGTCGCAAAGTTTGGCGGAGACACTCTTTGCACTGATGACGCTCGGCGACGAACACAATATTGCCCATACATTTATTCAAGGTGAGTTGGCCTTTACCCGCGCGGCTGTAGCCGCACAAACAAATGCTGTGGGAGACGCTTAATGGAAGCACTGGTTTTGGAGTGGTTGAATCTGGCGTTTCGCTGGTTTCATGTGGTTGCCGCTATCGCCTGGATAGGTGCCTCATTTTATTTTATTTGGCTGGATTTAAATTTGCGCGAACCTCCCGATTGGAAGGCCGCGCAGGGTATTAAAGGTGATCTCTGGGCCATTCACGGTGGCGGTATTTACGAGGTCGCCAAGTACCATCTGCGCCCGGCACAGATGCCGCAAAAGTTGCACTGGTTTAAATGGGAGGCCTACAGCACCTGGTTGAGCGGTAGCGGCTTGTTGATACTTATGTATTACCTGCAAGCGCAAACCTATTTGGTGGGTTACCACACCTGGGTGCAATCGCCACTGCTCTGTGTGCTCGCCAGCGCGAGTTTTTTAATTAGCGGTCAGCTGTGTTACGAGTTGCTGTTGCGCACCCCCCTGGTTAAACGCGGGCTATATTTTGGCATCGCCTTAAGCCTTTTACTCACACTCGCCAGTTGGCTCGCGCATCATTTATTTTCGCCGCGCGCTGCGTTTATTCATGTGGGCGCGCTTATGGCGACCTGGATGGCGGGCAATGTGTTCTGGGGTATTATTCCTGCGCAGAAGCAATTTATTGCCGCGGTGAGCGCCGGTGAAAATCCTGATGTCCAGGCAATGGGTTTTGCCAAGTTGCGCTCCACCCACAATAACTACCTCACCTTGCCAGTCATTTTTTGCATGATCAGCAATCACTATGCATTTGTGTACGGCCACGCCTATGCCTGGATTGGGTTAATTGTTATTGGTTTGCTACTCGCCTGGGTGCGTCACTTTTTTAACTTGAAACACCTGGGTGTGGTGCGCCCGAGTATTCTCGTTAGCGGTTTTGCCGGATTGGTGCTGGTCGCCATAGCTATGAGTGCGACCAGCGGGCTTTCCAGCGCATCTGCTATGGCCACCGGGAATGAGCCTGGGGCGCAAGTAACAGCCGTGGATAATCTCACTCCTCAGGTGGCAAGTATCCTGAGCCATCACTGCTCCAATTGTCACGCGGCGGCGCCAACCCAGCCAGGTTTTAGCGCGCCGCCTGCGGGCTTGATCATAGATACACCTGAGCATCTCGCACAGCTGAAAGTTCGCGCCTTACCGGCATTGGGTTCGGGCTATATGCCACTGGGAAATATGACTCAACTGAGCGATGTACAGCGCAAACTTTTAATTGACTGGCTCAGCCAGCAATAACCCCATTTACTGTTAAAGGTGAGCCTATGCCTGCTTATGTTATTGTGGATATTGAGGTACACAATCGCGAAAAATACCCGGAGTATTTGGCCCAGATAACGCCCAAGGTTTTTGCCTGTGGCGGCCGCTATCTGGTGCGCGGGGGCGAGGCAGAGGTGGTGACGGGAACCTGGAACCCCAAGCGCTTGGTGATTATGGAGTTTCCCAGTTTGGCGGTTGCCAAATACTGGGTGACGGCGGAGGAGAATGCGCCCATTCATGCACTGCGCAATGCCTACGCAACGGCAAATATGATTGTGGTGGACGGCAGTGTTGATTTTACGGGGGCGACAAGCGCAGCTATTCCCTGAGATGCTTTGTGTCAACGGGAAGCCTTGTGTCAGTGGAAAGCCTTGCGCTTGCTGCCTCACTTATATTTTCAATAGTTCCCGATTTTATTAATCCGGCGATGAATATTGTCGGATTAATAGTGCGGCACAGGGAAGTGCCGCCGTCAGCTGAAGGCTGGCGCCGGGTTAATAGTAGCTCCCTATTTCAGCAGTTTCCTATTTCAGTAGTTTCCTAGCGCGGATAGTGATGGCTGAACCAATGGCGCGCGATTTCTTCGCGCTTACAAATCCATACGTCTTGATGGCTGAGAATGTATCGGATAAAACGCTCCAATGACTGGATGCGTCCGGGGCGGCCAATAATGCGACAGTGCAAACCAATGTTAAGCATCTTGGGCGCGTATTCGCCCTCCGCGTAAAGCGCGTCAAAGCTGTCTTTTAGATAAGTATAAAACTGGTCGCCACAGTTAAATCCCTGGGCGGCGGCAAAGCGCATATCGTTGCTATCCAGGGTGTAGGGAATAATCAAATGGGGCGCGCCATACTCCTGGCACCAGTAGGGCAGGTCGTCGGCGTAAGAGTCAGAGTCATAGAGAAATTTCCCCTCCTCCAAAATCAATGCGCGCGTATTGGGGCTGTCGCGCCCAGTGTACCAACCCAGGGGGGCAGATCCGGTCACGCGGGTGTGAATGGCGATGGCGGTGCGAATATGCTCGCGCTCAAGGTCTTTGGGCATAAATTGGTGATCAATCCAGCGGTAGCCGTGGCTGGCAATCTCCCACTCAGACTTGAGCATTGCCGCTACTGCAGCGGGATTGCGCTCCAGCGCCATGGCCACACCGTAGACAGTTACCGGCAATTGGTATTTGTTAAACAGGCGATGCAAGCGCCAAAAGCCGGCGCGACTGCCGTACTCATAAAGGGATTCCATGCTCATATGGCGCGCTTCAAAGGCGCGCGCGCCGATAATTTCAGAGAGAAAGGTCTCGGAGGCCGGGTCGCCGTGCAGCACCGAATTTTCGGCGCCCTCCTCGTAATTAATCACAAATTGCACCGCAATCCGCGCGCCGCCGGGCCAGTTAACCTGCGGCGGCTCAGCGCCATAACCGACTAAATCGCGGGGGTATTCAGGGGGTGATGTCGGTTGTTCGCTCATGGCAGTTCCTGGTACAGGTAAAAGTGAATAGGTAAAGGTGAATAGATAATCAAGTCTGGCGCTGTCTTTGACCAGACACAGCCAAAGCGCGACCCAGACGCAACCAAACTGAGGCCCAGGCGCAGTCAAAGGAGACACAGCCAAAGTAAAGTGCCAAGGTCGCTTAGGTAACACTCTGATCTTCAATAAATGTGCCATTGTTCGGCGCTGGCACTATCAGCCTAGCGTGTTCAGCGGGCGCTGTATTACTGGGCAAAATACTTTTTGTTGCACCAGTTATAAACAAATCTCGACCAAATGGACAGGTAATTGGGGTGGCCTATATCCCGCTTGGCGCCCAGGGCAATAGTTCGGCTGCCGCTGAGTTGTCTGGTATCAGTATTGCATTCTCTCCTGTGAACCTGGCCGCGCACTCGCTCGGTCTCCCTGCTTTACCTTCATTCCTTTTATCAGTTAGAGATTTTGCTATGTCCAGATTCCGTGCGACCTCGGGTGTGCGTCTTGGCCAGCTTTTGCTAGTTGGCAGCGCGCTTTTGTTTAGCCTGTTTGCCCAGGCCAATAATCAGTGGTTTGAAGACTTTAAGGCTAAGGCCAGCGATGCAGACCTGTATCGTTTTCTCTACGCCATGCCCAAGGGCGGCGACCTGCACAATCACATGAGTGGCGCAGCCCTATCTGAATGGTGGTATGACCTGGCGCTGGCGCAAAAACAATACGGCTACGAGTTCTACACCAAAGTCAAAATTAACAATTGCCGCGCCTATGGCGATAACGAGTTTGGCCGTCGCCCCTACCTCTTGTTGTTCAACAATCTCATGGCCTCCACCTACGCCAAATTGCCGGATTGCGAAAAGGCCGAGTACAAGCCCTTGGCTGAGCTGACGGCGGATGAAAAAGCCGCCTGGTTGGACAGTATTCGCTTGGACAAGCCCTATGAGGGCCGCGATGAATTTTTCCAAACTCACTGGCAGCGCCTCGATGAGTTAATGAAGAGCCCCTATCTGATGGCAGAGATTCTCTACCTTAATATGAAGGCGTTTAGCGACGAAGGATTAATTTATTTAGAGTCGATGATGGGCGCGGGTGGTTTTGCCAAGCCCGACGGCACGCCAATTCCAGATGACGCGGTGGTCTCTATTTATCGTGCGCGCCTTGCCAAAGCCGATGCCAAGGCGACAGGCGTAACTGTGCGCTTGCAGGACTCTATTCTGCGTTTTTTGCCTAACGCAGAGCAGCAATTGAGGGATGCCTATCAATTTGTATCCACTCATCGTGATCTATATGTCGCAGTCAACATGGTCGGACGTGAAGACAACGATAAGGGGCATCCTGCGCGCTTTGTAAAAACCCTGCGTGAATTGCGCCAAAAGTACAACAATGTGCGCTTATCGATTCACGCCGGTGAAGTGGATGAACCCAACTTCCACATCCGCGACACGCTGATGATGGGCGCCGACCGCATAGGTCACGGCGTCAACCTGATCACCGATGAAGACTTGATGCGGCAAATGCGCCATGGTCCCTACATGGTGGAGATAAATTTAATTTCCAATTTTCTGCTTGAGTATGTGAACAATTTTTCCCAGCATCCCTTCCCCGAGTATTTGCGCATAGGTGTACCCGTTGCCCTGTCCACGGATGATCGCGGTATGTGGGATTCCAATCTCACCGACGAATTCTTTGTGGCAGTAAAGGAATTTAATCTGTCCTGGGACGAACTGGAGCTGCTCAGTCGCAACTCGCTCACCTACAGCTTTGTGGAAGAAGACATCAAGCAACAATTATTGGCGACCTACAACAAGCGTGCCGCGAGCTTTGCAAAGCAATTTCGAGCCAAGGGTATGGCCAGCCTCAACAAGGTAAAACCCGTCTCTTACAGCTTTACCTGCAAACACTATCAATTGTGTCAATTTCAATAATGACTGCGCCGTGCAACATATTAGTTCATCTGCCGGTGCACGGCGCATGATTTTGCATCATTAGGGGGTGGCGCAGGCGGCGCCAACTTCTTAATAAATCGGATTTTTCACCAGGCTTTTAAATTTATATCCAAGTGAACTGTTTTATGTTGTCCCTAAGTTATTGAAATACAGAAATAAATTCTATTGATCCTAAAAGCCTAACCAAATGGACAGGAAATGGCACAGGCCTTGCTAATTTGGGTTGATGTCTTGGTAATCATTATTAGCTTCTTGGAGCACACATCTCATGATCACAGGTAAAACCTTTAAGCTTAGTCCCTTGGCCCTGCTAGTCAGCCTTAGCTGCAGCATGGTGACACCGACAGTATTTGCAGAAGAAACAAAGAAAGACGACGTGGTTGAACTGGAAACCTACACCGCAGAAGGTCAGGTGGAGGACACCATGGGGGTCATGCCCACCGAGCCAGTGAAATCTGTATTCGGTTTTGGTAAAACCATTCTGGAAACCCCGCGCGGAGTAACCTCTGTCAGCGCCGATATGATGGATAACTTTTCCATTTCGGATATCGATGACCTGGTATTGATCTCTCCCGGTGCCTTCACTCAATCATTCTTTGGTGTGGCTGGCTCATTGGATGTTCGCGGCACCCCGGGTGAAGTGTATTTCCGTGGTGTGCGCCGGGTGAATAACCCAGGTAATTACCCAACGCCCATAGGCGCCACTGATCGTATTGATATTGTGCGCGGCCCGGCCTCGCCCATTTATGGTCCTTCAAAAATTGGTGGATACCTCAACTTTGAACCTAAGTCTGCGCGTGCGGAAACCGGTCAATTTTTAGAAAAGCCCGTGGGTGAACTCTCGTTAACACGCGGTAGCTGGGATAAAAACGTAATTACTGCAGAAGTGGGCGGCCCCGGCAAAATCGCAGGCAAAAGCCTGGGCTACTACATCTACGCAGAAACTGAAAACTCTGGCAGCTACTACCAGAATTCTCACACCGATCAAAATATATTGCAGGCGTCGTTTAACCTGGATCTGAGTGACTCGACCCGGTTTGAATTCGGCGGTATGTATCACGAATACGATGGCAACCAGGTTGCTGGCTGGAACCGTCTTACACAGGACCTGATCGATCATGGCACCTACATCACCGGTTCACCAACCTCGGTCGACACCAATGGCGATGGCCTGAACTCACCCGATGAGTACGATGCCTGGATAGGAACCTTTACTAAAGGAAGCTTTTTTGTACCAGCGGCCTCGGCAACTGATGCCAGCATGGACCCGGCCTGGGCGCTGCAAAATCCGGGCACCGCAAAATTAAAAAGCAATCAAACGCTGGTCGCACCGGATGATCAATTGGTCACTAAAGTAACCACCTTGTATTTCGATACCATCCACACCGTGAATGACAATTTCACCGTCACTAACAAATCCTTCTACGAATCGCTAACCAACATTAACGAAAATGCCTACGGCTTCTCGCAATTTGTTGACAGCTATGCGTTTGAAGATCAATTGATTTTTGCCTTCAACACCGAGCATACCGACTGGTTGAAAGCGAGCTATCAAGTATCGCCCAGCATTCGCTACACGGATTTCAAACAAGGTGACGATTTCGATTACGAATATTTCGACAGACGCGATCTGACTCGGCCATCCACCGCGCTCGATCACAAACTATTAGCAACTCGATCAGGTATGGATTTCTCCGATTATGTGGTCGGACATTACACAGACTACGGCTTGGCATTCTTGGCGGATTACACCATCGCGGACGACCTTGGCCTGTTGTTGGGCGCGCGTTACGACTCGCTTGATATGACCTCAACATCTGTGGGGGAAAAACTGCGCGGTACGCCCGCTGATGTCAGCGAAAGCGCAACTGACAGCGGTGTATCCTGGACCGCGAGCTTGTCCTATAACCTACCTTTCGGTGTTACGCCCTATATTACCAAATCCAAACAAGCCACCATCATTATGGGTCAGGGCTCGGAAATTTCTCCTGGATTAATTCACGATGGCAATGCAATTGCCGATTCCAATTTGGATGAGGTCGGCGTGAAAGGCAGTTTCCTCGATGATCGTCTCTACATTTCTACTGCCTACTTCGATCAGACCCGCACCAATTACAGCGCGCAAGACCAGGTGAGTAACAACACCACTGAAAGTAAGGGTTATGAATTTGAAACCCGCTTCCTGGCGACCAGTCACTTCACTGTTACCGGTGCCTACACTCACTTGGAAATTACCAATCTCACCGCGCTCAAAGGTGGTGTCCAATTTGGCTTCCAGGGTGCAGAAGATTTGACCGGTGTAACTGATCCCTCACTTTTCTACGGATATGTGATGAAAGGTTTAACCCTGGTTGGCAACAGTGCGGCGGCCAAGAAATCCGGCATTCCTGAAAACATGTTCAGCCTTACCGGCGCCTATGATTTCGGTAATGGTTTCCGCGTAACCGCCAGTGCGGTCCATTCCGACGCCACCTATTCGGGCTTCTCGCAGGCGGTGAAGCTGCCAGCCTATACCCTCTTTAACCTCGGCGTGAGTTACGAGGCCAACAATTGGAACTTGAGCTTGCAGGGCAAAAACATCACCAACGAGCGTTATTTCCGCGCTAACTTCCCCGACCTGTTTGGCAGCACCATTGTACTGCCGGAACTGCCGGCGAGTTGGGTGGCGAAATTGGCCTACAAATTTTAATTGATTAACGCTGCAACTGGGGCTGCGCTGTGCGAGCCCCAATTTAAACACCGAGGTTGATTATGGTTTTCCGCAAACCGCTTTTGGGCAAACCCTTAGGGGGTGTACTCCTTGCCGCTGCGCTTTTTTCACCGCTGGCCTTTGCCGTTGAAAACAGCTTGCAGGCGCAAGAGACGCTGGATAAAAACGCCGTTGTCACACAGGCAAAAATTGACAAGCTCGCCGATCAAACTGCAGATGATTTGCAGATGTATCGCACCGCTTCCCAGCGGCTTGACAGCTTGACCATTTACAACCAGCAAATGGCCAAGCTCATCGAGTCGCAAAAAAGTGAAATTACCAGTATTCAGCGTCAAACTGCGGAAATTGACAATATCGAAACCGGCGCGCTACCGCTGATGTTAAAAATGACCGATACCCTCGACGAATTATTAAAAGTCGACGTGCCATTTTTAAAAGAGGAGCGTATGGAGCGGGTTGCTGATCTGCATACGCTCATAAACCGCGCGGATGTCACTGCGGGAGAAAAATATCGGCGCATTATGGAGGCCTATCAGGTGGAGATGGAGTACGGCAGAACCATCGAAGCCTATCGCGGCGAATTGGCGCTGAGCGGTGAAGCGCGCACCGTAGATTTCCTGCGTATCGGGCGCATAGGGCTGTACTACCAAACACTGGATGGCAGTGAAACCGGCTATTGGAATAACGCACGCGGCGCTTGGGAAGTTTTAAATTCCAGTTATCGCACCAGCATTCGCGACGGCCTGCGCATTGCGCGCAAACAAACGCCGCCCGAACTGCTCAAGCTCCCTGTTAACGCCCCTGCTAAATAACGGGCTACTCCAGTTAGGAATGTCGACTATGAACGCAATTCGAAATATGAGCCTGAACAGCCCAGTGTGGGCAAAGCCTGGTGCTCTGGTAAAAAATATCAGCTTGGGCGCGCTTGCGCTCAGCATGGCGCTGGTACTACCGATTAGTGCGCAGGCGCAAACTGAAAATATGCTGAGCAAACTGTATCAGGATATAAGTAAAGAAGTGAGTGCCGAAGCCGCCCACAATAGCGAGCGCGAGCAGCGCTTTCGAGCGGCGGCGAGCGAGCAAAAAACCATGCTGGCAGAAGTTAATGCCAAGCTGGCACAACAGGAAAAATTGCGCGATCAAATGAAAGTGGAATTTGATAAAAATGAAGCGCAATTATCGCAGCTAAGTACCGAACTCAGCCATCGCACCGGTAATCTTGGTGAGTTGTTTGGTGTATTCCGGCAGATGGCGGGCGACACCCAGCAAGTGCTTTTTGACTCGCTGATCTCGGTAGAGCACCCTGAGCGCCGCGCGCTTATTGAGACGCTTGCCAGCACCAAAGAAGTACCAACCATTCCCCAAATGCAACAGCTGTGGTCGCTGATGCTGCAGGAGATTTCGCTCTCCGCCAGCGTGGATCGCTTTGACGCAACGGTGGTACAGCCCAATGGCAAAAGCTATCAGGCGCCAGTCACCCGCGTAGGCACCTTTAATATTGTAACCGGTGATAAATATTTAAATTATGTATCTGAAAGCGATCAGTTGATTGAGCTTGCCCGTCAACCTGGCGGTGGCGTGCGCGCAACCGCAGCGGATATCAGCGGAGCAACCAATTCAGAGAAAGTTGACTTTGCGCTGGACCCTTCGCGCGGCGCGCTCCTGGGCTTGCTGGTGCAATCGCCGAGTTTGTTCGAGCGCATTCAACAGGGTAAAGAAGTGGGCTACGCGATAATTGTTCTGGGCATTATCGGCATGCTGATAGTGCTGGAGCGGATGATCAAGCTATCGCGTATTTCAGCACTGATGAAAAAGCAACTGAAAAATATGGATCACGCGTCAGACGACAATCCACTTGGCCGGATGATGCTCGCCTATTTCGAAAACAAACACCTTAAAGATCTGGATGTACTCGGTAAAAAACTCGATGAAGTTATCTTCAAAGATTTGGCCGAACTGCGCAAAGGCCTATCCACCATTAAAGTGCTGGCCGCCATTGCACCACTCATGGGTTTGTTGGGAACCGTAACCGGTATGATCGGCACCTTCCAGGCAATCACCCTGTTCGGCACCGGCGATCCAAAACTCATGGCCGGTGGTATTTCGCAGGCACTGATCACCACGGTTGAAGGTTTGTGCGCAGCCATTCCGCTGCTGTTGTCGAGCAATATGTTGTCCAGCCGCGCGCAGCAACTTAGCAAGGTGATTGGCGAGCAGGCCTCTGGCATGATCGCTGAAAAAGCCGTAGAGATAGCCCAGGCGAAAGCCTGATCGGAGGGCGAGCGTATGGACATTTTTTCCGGACTCGATGATTTCCTCAATACCGGCGGCAAGGTTCTCTGGGCGATTATGCTGGTGACTTTTTGGTTGTTCTTTTTGATCATTGAGCGCTATGTGTTTTTTTATCGCGAATACCAGCCTGAGCGCCGCCGCCATTTGGATGCCTGGCAGGCGCGCACGGACAAGTCCTCCTGGTTTGCCGAGCAGCAGCGCAAGCAGCTGCTCTCTGAACTGGATTGTCTGATGGCGCGGCATTTGAAATTAATTCCCGCATTAATCGCGCTCTTGCCCATGCTGGGCCTTCTGGGCACGGTAACCGGAATGATTCAGGTATTCGAAGTTATGGCTTATTTAGGCTCAGGAAATCCACGCGCTATGGCGAACGGGGTGAGTGCTGCCACTATTCCCACCATGGCAGGTATGGTTATTTCGCTGCTCGCAATTCCCTTTTCAACGGAGCTAACGCGCCGCTACAAGCGCGAACTGAACGACAATGCGGCAGCCATACGAACTTATCATTAAGTGAGAATTTTATGAGTGACAATCGTTTTTTACTCAATGACGAAGAGGAGAGTCAAATTGACTTAACACCCATGTTGGATGTGGTGTTTATCATGCTGATTTTCTTTATTGTAACCTCGACCTTCGTAAAAGAATCCGGTGTGGACGTGACTCGCCCTCAGGCGGAAACTTCGGTCGTCACTGAATCCAATAGTATTCAAATTGGTATTACTGCCTCCAATCAGATTTTTATGGATAAGCGCCAAATCGACAAGCGCGCCATTCGCGCCAACGTTGAAAAATCGCTTGCGGAAAATCCCGGTGCGGCGGTGATTATTGTCGCCGATGAAGATTCCAATACCCACACCCTGATTGATGTCATGGACCAGGCACGCCTCGCTGGCGCAACATCAGTATCGGTTGCGGCGGAGAATGAGTAATGCTCGCAAAGTACAGCCTTAGCTTGGTTGCGGCAGTTGTCTTGGGTCTGGTGGTTTTTATGGCCATGCGCGCGCTCATTGCCACAGATGGTTTGTTCCAGGAGCCAGACAAGAGCCACACCTTTTTAAATTTTGTGCGAGTGGATGCAGCCAAAGACGATGTGAATACAAAAGACAGGCGTATTCCCGACCCACCGCCGCCACCGGAAACCCCACCGGATGTGCCGGATATGAGCGCACAGATCATGAACATGAATACCAATTTAAATATGGATATGCCAAAAATTGGAAACCAGCTTAATAAAGGTGAGGGGCCTTTCCTCGGCAGCTTGTCGGCGGGCGATGGCATGTCAGGGTTTGATACCGATGTTATTCCCGTTGTGCGTGTGCCGCCCGCCTATCCACAGCGCGCTAAACAGGCGCATTTGGAAGGCAGTGTGACTATGGCGGTAACAATTCGCCCCGATGGTACGGTTGCAGACGTGCAGGTTATTGAATCAAATCCCGCGCGACTTTTTGATCAGGCTGCAATCCAGGCAATGCAGCGCTGGAAGTTCAGGCCCAAAATTGTCAATGGTAAACCCCAGGCGCAACGCGCGCGGCAAACCATTGAATTTACGCTGAGCAAATAAGCTGGTGAACGCCTGCTTAACTGCGGGCGCCAGTGATGACAGGTGCTATTTATGACAGCAAAAAAAATGACAGCCAATAAGGCGAGCGCGCGCAAATCGCTATTCCTGCGCCGCCCGCTGGTGCAGGTCATCAAACTGGGTTTTGCTATTGGTGGTCTGCTCTTGGCGTCCTACAGCAGTGCCGCAGCAAACTCGGTGAGTGCATCCACATTTAAAGAGTTGACCAGCATTCAAGAAAAAATTGCGGCCAATCAAACCGCAGATGCACTTAAAGATTTAACTGCGCTGCACGACAAAGTGGAAAAGGAATCGCTCGATGAAGCGCTGGTCTTGCAGATGCTTGGCTACACCGAAATGGGTAGCAACCACTACGATAAGGCCATTACCTACCTCAAGCAAAGCCTGGCGCTTAACAAATTGCCCGAGAAGGTGAAGTACAACGTTGGCTATATGGTGGCGCAGCTTTATGCGGCCCAGGAAAAGTACAGCGAGGCCTTGGTGTTTGCCCAGGAGTGGTTTAAAACCCTGCAGGCGCCCACGCCCGACCAGGCGATTTTTATGGCCAATATTTTCGCCCAAACCGGCAATTACAAGCAGGCGGTTCCCTACGCCGAGCAAGCGATTGCAGGCAGCGATAAGCCGCGTGAAAGTTGGTATCAATTATTGATCTCTTGCAACTTTGAATTGAAAGCTTACCCCCAGGCTGCAGTTGCCTTGCAAGGCGCCATCAAACAGTGGCCGGACAAGCCCGATTACTGGGAGCAGTTGGCCAGTGTTTATGTGCTGCAGGGGCAGGAGTTAAAAGGCCTGTCCAGTTTACAGCTGGCGTGGCGAGCGGGGGTGCTCAAAAAAGAAAACTCAATTCGCTCGATGGTACAGCTGTCGGTGACCAAGGGCTTGCCGGAAATGGGCGCGCGCCTGTTGACGGCGGCGCTGACAACCCAGGCGGTACCACGCGATAAAACCTATGTGGATCTGCTGGCAAATGCCTGGCTGGCCGCGCGCGAAAGCAAACAGGCGGTGGCGGCTTTTGAGGAGTTGGCGACCATTACCAATAGCGGTGATCCCTATGTGCGGGTCGCCAATATTTATGTTGAGCAAGCCAACTGGAAGCCCGCTGAAAAAGCCTTGCGCAAAGCGCTGGCGAGCCAATTGGAAGAGCCAGGCAAGGCCTGGTTGATTCTGGGAATTGTAATGACTGAGCAGGCTCAATTTGAGCAGGGCATGGACGCGTTTAAAAAAGCACGCGCCTTTGCCAAAACGGAAAAGCAGGCTGCAGGCTGGTTAAAGTATGCCGAGGATTTGCGCCGCCAACATAATTGGAACACCCGCAATCAAAGTTAAGGTTTTTTGGTTTAAGGCTTAAGCTTGGGCCTGTGAGTCAGTCGAGTTTTTAACGTGTTGTTCATCCTCTGTGCCGCTCGATCTTTGCATTGATGTTGGAAGTGAAGAGCGGTGTTTTTTTAAGCGAACAACAAGTTTTAGCAGATCCGCTAAATGATAAATAGTTTGAGGTTGTTATGAAGAAAATATGGTTATTGTGTGCAGCCTTAATGGTTGTCAGCTGTGGCGATAAAACCCCTGAGACATCTGAGA
The DNA here is from genome assembly GCA_050305995.1 of Cellvibrio sp. Classification (GTDB taxonomy): domain Bacteria; phylum Pseudomonadota; class Gammaproteobacteria; order Pseudomonadales; family Cellvibrionaceae; genus Cellvibrio. The sequence continues at coordinate 12,619 of JBNLGJ010000074.1, read as the reverse complement.
CCCATGAGAAGCTTGCGCCTATCGCCGTAAAAGTGGTGGTGGTCAGCATGTTTGAAATAGGCAAAGACGAAGGTGACAAGGCGGGTGAATTCCAGTTGTGGAAAGAGCGCCAGCATCTGGATACACGCTTTCCATTTCCCAATGCCTACCACGATATTTTCTTCAATGAAAAAACCGGTGTCATGGGTGTGGTGACAGGTATAGGTACAGCACAATCTGTTGCGACCATTACCGCGCTGGGATTAGATCCGCGCTTTGATTTCAGCAAAGCCTATTGGCTGGTGGCGGGGATTGCCGGTATCGACCCGGAAGACGCCTCCATTGGCAGTGCGGCCTGGGCTGACTATGTGGTTGATGGCGACCTGATGCATGAAATCGATGCGCGCGAAAAACCGGACACCTGGGACACCGGCATATTTCCACTCGACACCAAAGGCCCCTGGGATAGCAACAAACCCAAACCCACCTATGAAGTCTTTCAGTTGAATTCCGATCTGGTTAATTGGGCGTTTGATCTTACTAAAGATATTGAGTTGCCCGATATCGCCAGCCTGGAAGAGACACGTAAACTCTATGTAAACCACCCCAATGCACAGCGCAAACCCTTTGTGTTAAAAGGCGAGCAACTCTCGGCCATGACTTTTTGGCACGGTGCAGTCATGAATGATTGGGCTAACAAATGGGTGAAATACTGGACCGATGGCAAGGGTGAATTTGTCACCTCGGCAATGGAAGATACAGGTACTTTCCTGTCGATCAGCTACCTTTCCAATATTGGTAAAGCCGATAAAAATCGCGTCATGGTCTTGCGCACCGGAAGCAACTACACCATGCCGCCACCGGGGGTAACCGCAGCGGAAAATTTGCTGCGTGAAAATGAAGGTTACGCCGGTTTGGATGCTTCGCTTGAGTCTGCGTACATTGTCGGCTCCACGGTGGTGGAAAAACTATTGGCAAATTGGGAACTGTATAAAGACAAAACGCCAACACCGGCGGATTTGAAATAGGCTGCGAGCGGAATACTACCCAGCCAGCTGGCGCTGTGTGTGCAGTTAACGCGGCGTGCATTAAAAGTTTTATGTATTGCAAGTTTTATGTATTGAAAGCTTCATGTATTGAAAGCTTCGAACATCGAGTTTTTGATCAGCGAGCTTCCAAATACCCTGGGAGCGCAGCAGGTTTCTGCTGCTCCCAGCATCATGTTTAATTTATTAACCGCAAGGCGCATACCCATTATGTCGTTCGATCAGCGCGTCTTCGCGTGGCGCGGGCAGTATCCGCAAACGGTAAACTCTGGTGCGCTGGCCGGATTGCGCCTGGGGGTAAAAGATTTGTTCCATATTGCGGGGCTGCCCACTGCGGCGGGCAATCCGCACTGGCTGGCGTCACATCCCATACCCGAGTTCACTGCTCCCGCCGTTGCGCAACTACTCGCGGCGGGTGCGGCGTTAATTGGTAAAACTCAAACGGACGAACTGGCCTATAGTCTTAATGGGCTCAATTACCATTACGGCGCACCGCTTAATCCGGTTGCCCCCGGGCGCTTACCGGGCGGCTCATCGAGTGGCTCGGCGGTGGCGGTGGCGGCGCGGGACATTGATATAGGTTTGGGCACCGACACCGGCGGCTCCATTCGGGTGCCTGCCAGTTACAACGGATTATTTGGTATTCGCACCAGCCACGGTTTAATCAGCTGCGAACAGATGGTCGCCTTGGCCCCCCGTTTTGATACCGTGGGTTGGTTAACCCGCGATGCGCGCAGTTTGCAGCGTGTCGGCGCGGTGCTGTTGGCTGAGGCAAGTGAGTTAACCCAAGCCCTGGGCCATATTGCCCAAGCCGCGCCGCACGCATCCAGGCAGCTGGCGCTGCTCTTACCCGAGATCAACGGCGTTAATCTCTGGACGCCTGCGCATCAGCAGTGGCTGGATCAGCAATCGCTGCACATGTGTAAACCTATCATTGTAAAAACAGCCTGGCTCGCGCGCGCCAGCGAGTGCTTTCGGGTGTTGCAGGGGCGCGCAATTTGGCAGACCCACGGCGACTGGATTCGCGCAGAAAACCCGCTGTTTGCAGCGGATATTCAGGCGCGTTTTGAATGGTGCGCGGGCCTCAGTGCAGCCGATGAGCACCGTGCAGAACTTGAGCGGCAATCTTTAGTGACAGACATTAGCGCGTGGTTTGAATCGGTAGATGCGGTGGTGATGCCGACCACCCCCGGGCCTGCACCGCTACTCGGCGCCAGTGCCGAGTGGATGGCCGAGTATCGCACGCAGTTGATGGGCTTAACCGCACCGGCGGGCTTGGCGGGGCTGCCGCAAATTCATTTGCCGGTATTGACGCAAGCCGGTGCGCCACTTGGCGTATCCTTATTGGGACCGCGCTTTAGCGATAAAGCGCTACTGCAACTGGCGGTGGAGTTGCGCACAGATTTGGATAACAGCCTATGAGCTTAACCTTGCCAACACGCAATTCGAAAGCCGTGCCAGCTATCAATGCAAAAACTACGGCGGGCAATGCAAAAACTACGGCGGGGGATTCCCCAGGTCAATCCCCAAGCAAATCCTCAGACCAATCCATAAAGCGCTATCAGCCGGCATTTACCGCGCCCCATAGTCGCGCCGCTGAAATTGGTTTGTCGGTGTTGCAGCGCGGGGGGAGCGCGGTGGATGCAATGATTGCCGCCGCCGCCGCTATCAGCGTGTTGTACCCGCACATGAACAGTTTGGCGGGCGATGGCTTTTGGTTGATCCACGAGCCGGGAAAAAAGCCGCGCGCCATAGATGCCTGCGGCTTTGCAGCCCAGGCGGCGACTATTGACTGGTATCACCAGCAGGGTTTGCAGGCCATTCCCAGTCGCGGCCCCAAGGCCTGCCTAACCTTGGGCGGCACGCTGTCTGGCTGGCACAAAGCGCGCGAATTATTCGCCGCTACCCACACTAATCTCCCACTTGCCGAACTGCTGGCACCGGCTATTGAGCTGGCGCAGCAGGGAATAACAGTCACTCACAGCCTCGCGGCCGCGAGCGCCAAAGTGGCTTTGGAATTTGCCGAGTTTGACGAATACCGCCGCGTGTTTATGCCCCAGGGGCGACCGCTGCGTGCGGGTGAGCAATTTATCAATAGCGATCTGGGCAATGTTTTAACCCAGCTCGGCGAGCAGGGTTTGGCCTCGGCGTTTACCGGCGCTTTGGCCACTCACCTTGCCGATCAATTGCAAAAAGCCGGCAGCCCCATTGCCTTGAGTGATTTTCATCACTACGCGGCGAGCGAAGTTACGCCCCTGTCGGTGAACACGCGGATGGGCCAGTGTTTTAATTTGCCCGCGCCCACCCAGGGCGTGGCCTCGCTGTTAATTCTCGCCATTTATGATCATCTGTTTGACTCCAACTGGACGGAAGAGGAGCGCGTACACGGTTTAATTGAGGCAACCAAACAAGCGTTTCTGGTACGCGATCGCGAAGTGACAGATCCCTCCCGCCTGAGCGAGCGCTGGGATACTCTTTTAAGCGAAAGCCATATTGCATCGCTCGCGGCGGCTATTGGCGAGCATGCCCTGGCCTGGCCCCATGTAGCGGAACCCGGCGATACCGTATGGATGGGCTGTGTCGATCAGCAGGGTTGCATGGTGAGTTTTATTCAAAGTATTTACTGGGAATTTGGCTCGGGCCTGGTTATTCCCGGCACTGGTATTGTGTGGAATAACCGTGGCCTGAGTTTTAGCCTGGACGCTGCCGCGCGCAATGCATTGCAGCCGCGGCTCAAACCTTTTCACACCTTAAACCCAGCGCTGGCGCTGTTGCGCGATGGCGCGCGGATAAGTTACGGCACCATGGGCGGCGAGGGCCAGCCGCAAACCCAGGCGGCGCTTTTTACCCGCTACCTTTACGATGGCCTGGAGTTAAATGAGGCCATCGCCAGTGGGCGCTGGTTGTTGGGGCGCACCTGGGGTGACAGCAATCACGATTTAAAAATGGAGCAGGATCTAGTGGATAAGATTGGTCCCGCGCTGAGCGCGCGCGGCCACAGCCTCAAGCCGGTTGCGCCCGTTTCCGAATTAATGGGCCACGCTGGCGCCATTGTGAGCCACACCGATGGCTCCGCGTCTGCGGCGAGCGATCCGCGCAGCGATGGCGCCGGCATTATTGGAGTTGCGCATTAATGAGTGATTTTTTTCAGCAGTGGTTGCCCACCATTCTGGCGATGCTGGTGACCGGCGCCTTTGCCGGAATCCTGGCGGGGCTGCTCGGTGTTGGTGGCGGTATTGTCATAGTGCCGGTGTTGTATTTCGTATTGCAAAATTTTGGCGTGAGTGCCGCCACCGCGATGATGGTTGCCACCGGAACTTCGCTGCTCGTTATAGTGCCTACCAGTATTTCTTCGGTGCGCGCGCACCACAAACGCGGCAATGTGGATTGGCTGCTAATTAAACGCTGGTGGCCATTTATGGTGGCGGGCGTTGCCTGTGGCAGCAGCTTTGCGCTTCACGCCAAGGGTACAGTAACCAGCGCCATCTTCGGTGTGGTTGCGCTCCTGGTTGCCGCCAATATGTTATTTCGCGCAACGGCGGCCCCGCTTGCACAACAGTTACCGGGCACAGTCGGCCAGGGCATTATGGCCAGTTGTATCGGCTTTTTTTCGGTAACCATGGGCATAGGCGGCGGCACCTTGGGCGTGCCCACGCTCACCTCGTGCAATTACCCCAGCCATAAAGCGGTGGGCACGGCTGCAGTTTTTGGCTTGCTTATTTCCTTGCCGGGTGCGGCGGCAATGTTGCTGGCAAGCGCGCCAGCAGATGCACCCCAAGGCATGTTGGGCCTGATCAACCTACCTGGGTTTGCGTTTATTGTGCCGCTTACGGTATTGCTCGCCCCAGTCGGGGCCTGGTTGGGATCAAAATTAGATGCGGTGATGCTAAAGCGCGTCTTCGCCGTATTTTTATGTATTAGCGGAAGCCGGATGTTAATGCAGGTGCTGGCCAGCCACTGAAATTCAGAGGTTCCCTTTGCCGTTCCAGGCCTGGCTGCAGCCGCTATTTTTACAGTTGTTTCCGCACCGCGATATAAGCACCACCGTATTGGTAAAAATTTGATTGGAGAAAACCATGCCCGAGCTCTGCCCCGTAAACCCAGCCTTGTTGCGTCCCTTTTCGCCGCCGCCACGGCTATTAATGGGGCCAGGTCCTATCACTGTCGATCCGCGGGTATTGCGCGCTATGTCAGCTCAGCTGGTGGGCCAATATGATCCCGCCATGACCCAGTGCATGAACGAGACAATGGCGCTCTATCGCGGTGTATTTAACACGGACAATCAATGGACATTGCTCATCGACGGCACTTCCCGCGCGGGAATCGAAGCGGTATTAATTTCGCTGCTTGAACCGGGCGATAAAGTGCTGGTGCCTATCTTTGGCCGCTTTGGCCATTTGCTGTGTGAAATTGCCGAGCGCTGCGGTGCCGAGGTGCACAGCATTCAAAAAGACTGGGGCCAGGTGTATACGCCCGAGGAAATTGAAGCGGCAATTAAAACGGTTAAGCCCAAAGTTTTGGCAATTGTACAAGGCGATACTTCCACCACTATGTTGCAACCGCTGGAAGAGCTCGGTGAAATTTGCGCGCGCCATGGCGTGCTGTTTTATTCGGATGCCACAGCGTCAATTGGCGGCAATCCACTATTAACCGATGCGTGGAAACTCGATGCGGTCTCGGTGGGTTTACAAAAATGCTTGTGCGGCCCCTCGGGCAGCGCGCCTATCACGCTAAGCGAGAAAGCGGTGGCGAGAATTCGCCAGCGCAAACATATCGAGGCGGGAATTCGCACCGAGCAGCATGTTGAGGGCAGCGGTCGTCGTATAGCGTCCAATTATTTTGATTTGGGTATGATAATGGACTACTGGGGCGAAGAGCGGCTTAATCATCACACAGAGGCTACCACCATGCTCTACGGCGCGCGTGAATGTGCGCGCATTTTACTAGAGGAAGGTGTGGATGCCGCAATTGCACGCCACCGCCTCCACGGCCAGGCCATGGCGCAGGGGTTGGCGGCAATGAATTTACGTTTGTTCGGCGACCAGTCACATAAAATGCACAACGTAGTCGGTGTGTATATTCCCGATGGTGTCGCGGGTGAGGTAGTGCGCGCTTCCATGCTAAAAGATTTTGGCATCGAAATTGGCACCTCATTTGGGCCGCTGCACGGAAAAATTTGGCGTATTGGCACCATGGGTTACAACGCGCGCAAGGACTGCGTATTGCAAACCCTGAGCGCGCTGGAAAGCGTGCTGCATCGCGCGGGGCACAAACAGTCAGCCTATGCGGGTGTGGATGGCGCTATGGCTGTCTATACGGAAGCTCAGTGTTAACCTGGCTACTATTAACCCGGCGATCAAATATATCGTCCTGACATATTTGATCGGCGCCCTGGAAAATCCGGCGCAGATGCGTAAATCTGCTTGATTTTCCAGGGCTAGCGCCAGCCTTCAGCTGGCGGCGGCACATCCCTGTGCCGCAATCGCGGTGTTATTCTGCATTTTGTAAAGTGGTGCTATTTCGCGCCTTGTAAAAAGGCGCCGTCAGCTTCTTGTAAAAAGGTGTTGTCAGTTTCTTGTTACGCTATCAGCTTCTTATTTAAAGGCGCTATCAGTTTCTTGTAAAAAGGTTAATGCCATGACCCAAGCCAATATCCCCTCCAGTATCCAGGTTGATTATTCGGGGGTTCCTCAAGCGCAAGCGCTGGCCAGCCGCGAATTTTTGGCCGCTATGCCCAAAGCGGAATTGCATTTGCATTTGGATGGTGCGCTCTCGCCCGAGTTGATGTTCAGCCTGGCGCAGCGCAACCAGGTGCAACTGCCCTACGCGAGCCTGGAGGAAATTGCAGCGGCCTACCAGTTTACCGATCTACAAAGTTTTTTGGATGTCTACTACCTGGGTGCTTCGGCACTGGTACAGGAGCAGGATTTTTACGACTTAACCTGGGATTATTTCCTGCACTGCAAAGCAGACAATATCCTCCACACAGAGCTGTCGTTTGATCCGCAAACCCACACCGAGCGCGGCATCGCATTTGAGTGCGTGATCAGCGGTATTCTGCGCGCCATGGCGGATGCGCAGGAAGTTTGGGGTATAAGTTCCGCGCTCACTATGGATTTCCTTCGCCATTTAAGTGCCGAAAGTGCGATGAAAACCCTGGAGGCATCGCTACCCTGGAAAGATAAAATTACCGCCGTTGGCCTGGATAGTTCTGAACTCGGTCACCCGCCCAGTAAATTCACCGAGGTGTTTGCGCGCGCCAAAGCCGAAGGCTATCGCATAGTGGCTCACGCCGGTGAAGAGGGCCCGCCAAGTTATATTTGGGAGGCGATAAATCTATTGCAGGTGGAGCGTATCGATCACGGTGTGCGCGCCGAAGAGGATGCCGAATTAATGGCCTATCTGGCTAAAACACAGCTGCCGTTAACGGTGTGCCCGCTCTCTAATGTTCGCCTGTGTGTGGTGGAAAACATGCAGGCGCATAATCTATTTCGCTTGCTGGACGCAGGCCTGCGCGTAACGATTAATTCCGACGACCCCACATACTTTGGCGGTTACCTGAATGATAACTATTTTGCCCTGGCCGAGGCCTTTCCGATGACGCGCGCACAAGCCTTGCAATTGGCCCACAACAGTTTTACCGCCAGTTTTATTAGCGACACAGCAAAACAAGAGTTGCTCGCAAAACTGCAAGCTTATGCGCAGGCTTAAGCCTGCATACAGCGCTTTAACGCCCGCGCGTTTTATGTGAGTGAAACCTGTGTTATCCCAAGGCTTTTTAAAATATGTTAAATAGCGAAGCTCCGCATTATCTGCGCCTTGCCCAACAAGTTATGTCCTGGTGCGACCAGCTGGCCGCCATTAGCGCGGCGCCAGACAATATCAGCCGCTTTTATCTCACCCCGGAACACAAGGCCTGCAACGCATTGGTCGCAACCTGGATGCAGGCAGCGGGCATGACCAGCTGGCAAGATGCAGCGGGCAATTTGTGGGGGCACTACCCAGCCCTGACGGAAAATAAAAAAAATGCAGATGCGCCAACCCTATTGCTCGGCTCGCATTTGGATTCAATCCCCAACGCCGGAGCCTACGACGGAATTCTCGGCGTATTGGTGGCCATTGCTGCGGTTGGGGCGCTTCATGCGCAGGCGATTCAATTGCCGTTTGCCATAGAGATAGTCGGCTTTGGTGATGAAGAGGGCTCGCGATTTGGCAGCACCCTACTGGGCAGTCGCGCCCTTGCGGGAAGCTGGAATAGCGATTGGTTTGCACTGCGTGATCGCGCTGGCGTTAGCTTGGCCCAGGCCTTTGCCGACTTTGGTTTGAATGCCAGTGAGATAGCCGCCGCTGCACGTAATGCCGATGATTTTTTTGCGTATCTTGAAGTGCATATTGAACAGGGACCGGTATTGGAAGATATGGGCTTGGCCATGGGTATTGTTAGCTCCATCGCCGGGGCGCGCCGCTTTAACGTGGACGTACAGGGTTATGCCGGCCATGCCGGCACAGTGCCAATGCACATGCGTAAAGATGCTTTAGTTGCCGCCGCCATTGGCATTGCGCGCATTGAAGCTATTGCCAAGGAATTCAATATGGTCGCCACCGTTGGCCAACTGGAATGCTGGCCCGGCGCCGTTAATGTTATTCCGGGGCGCGCCTGCTTTTCCATTGATATCCGCTCCGGTGACGATGCCCGGCGCGACGCGGCCTTTGAGCAAATTCAAGTGGAATTTGAACAAGTTTGCGCAGCGCGCAATGTCGTTGTGGCCTGGAGCGAAATTCACAATGCGCCCGCGGTTGCCTGTGCCGAGTGGCTGCAAGATGTACAAACTGAGGTGCTGCAGTCGATGAACCTTGTACCACACCGCTTGATGAGCGGCGCAGGTCACGATGCCATGGCGGTTGCCCGGATTACCGATATCGCCATGTATTTTGTGCGCTGTCGCGGTGGTGTTAGCCACCACCCGGACGAGATGGTTATGACGGAGGACGTTGCGCTTGCCATTGAGTCGCTTGTGCGTACCCTGTTAAAAATTCAGCCGCGCTAATGCTAAAGGCGGCTATTTAAATCCCCCTTGCAGGTAGCGGTAAAACGCGGGGTTGACCCATACCTGTTGCGCCCGTATCTGCCAATGGCTATTTAGCGCCTGGGTATCCCGCTGCAATAACTCAGCTTTTTCATTAAGTGCCAGTAGTACCGCCGTCTCCTCGCCATCGCTGACTAATAGTTGGGTGACGGACTGATAGTTTTGCGCGGGTGTTCGGCTGCGGTAAAAAGGCTGCCACCAGGCGCTGTGAATCAAACCCGGTTGATCCGCGGTATTTTTCTTGGCGTAGCGATTAATAATTTCCATAAATTTTAATTTGTCGCTTGCTTGCGCAAACTCAAAATGCAAATCGAATTCGGGCGTTTCCACAATGCGCTTGCCATCGCCAATATCAATAAGCGGCTGGCTCAATTTCCCCCAGTCTTCCCGATATAAAAATGCAGACGTTTTAGCGGAAAAGCCGACCCGCGCCTGAACCCCTTCACTGGCAAGTAGCACCAGCAATTGCTGCGCGTGCTCTATGTCATTGTGCCCGTAAACCAGTTGTCGCTCAGTGTCAAAGTTGGGCCAGGGGCTAGTAATAATGTTGTAGCCGGTTGAAATACTTTTGGCGATGAGGCGGCGCAGTTCAAGTGCAAAAGGGGATGGCGGCGTATCTGTTTGCAATTGCCAGCGGCTCTTAATCCGCTGGCCCAGCGAAGCTTCACCAAGATTGCCCAGATAAGCGCTATCCGGCTGGTTGTATTGATGCAGGAAACTGGCGAAATTCGCCTGGGCTTCGCCCCTCTCATCTATGGGCGCGCCCAGTAACCTTAGTAGCGCCAGCGCTTGCATCTCCTCAAAGGAAAATTTGCTAGCAGGCGCCAGCTGGACCAGGTGGGCTACTTTGGTTTGATCGAAGGTGGCCGCCAGCTCGCTATAACCAAGTTGGCTAACGGCATCCTGATAGCGGCCAGCCTGTGTAAACCCACTAAATAAAATACTGATTAAAAAAAGTTTGCAGGAAATAATCGCGCGCAGAGTCATAACGGGTTCACCTAAAAAATCCCACCGCAGTGGGTAGCATCAAATACAAAAGAACAACGGGCATTGCCGAAGCAACGAATAAAATCGTCCAAATATTTCAGAGGGTCCTTCACTGTATGCGTCCAGATAAGGTCCATCACAAATGCTTAATTGCTAGTCTGCACCAGTGAGCTTTTGCTGTACTCAGCAAGGTAGTCATCCAGCTGGGCCAGATAGCGCGCTTTTTCCATTTCGGGTAGCCAGGCAACACGAAAGGCATTGCCTACCAGGGTTGCTATTTCCTGGGCGGTAAAATTTCCCTCGCGCTGCAATTCAACCAGGTTTTCATTGAGGTAGGCGCGAAAATAGGCCGGATCGTCAGAATTAATGGTGGCAAGCAAGCCCTTGTTGAGCATTTGGTGTATTTCGTTGGATGTGAGCGATTGCACCACAAAGCGATTTGAAACCGGGCAGACCGTTAGGCCTATGCCCCGCGCGTGAATAGCTGCGCACAGGCTTTCGCTTTCAAGGGCATTTATACCGTGGTCAATACGATCAACCTGAATTTCATCCAGGCATTGGCCAATATGCAGCAAGGTGTTTTCCTGGTTTACATCGCAGTGCATGGTTAATTTAAAGCCCATCTCACGCGCGCGTTTAAACACCGCCGAAAACTTTTGTGGCGGATTGTTCTTTTCGTCGGAATCCAGGCCAACGCCCACAATCCACTCGCGGTAAGGTGCGGCCAGCGTTAAATGTGCCATGGCCGACTCGGCGCTCATATCGCGCAAAAAGCACATAATTAATTGGCTGTTAATACCCAGCTTTTGTTGTGCATCCAATTGCGCGCGGCGAATACCGCCTATCACTTTGTCAAAATCCAGGCCACGGCTGGTGTGTGCTTGTGGGTCGAAAAATAACTCGGCATAAACGGTGTGCTGGCTATGGGCCTTGGCTAAATAAGCCCAGGTGAGCTGGTAAAAATCGTCCTCTTCGCACAGCACTTTCATCGCACCGTAATAAATTGCCAGAAACGACGGCAGGTCATGAAAATTGTAAGCCGCGATCAAGGCCTCGGGTGAATCGTAATCGAGTGCAATCTGGTTCTTGCGCGCTAGCGCAAAGCTGAGTTCGGGCTCCAGTGTTCCTTCCAAATGCACGTGTAGCTCGGCCTTGGGCATATTCTCTATAAAGGCTTGCATGTGTGTCTCCAGAACAATCAAGTGTTAACGGGCATGGTGAAAGAATACAGATAGCAAGTTTCATTCCTTTGGATAAGTAAATTGACCATTGGGACAGGAAATGAGGCTTTAAGCTCTGTTAGCGGTTTTCTGTATTGGCGCAACAGGTTATTTGCTCAAGGTTATGCACTAAAACGGAATACGATTAGCGGGCGCTGCCCGCAAGTGGGGAGCCTGTAAGGAATGGGCATTTATGCCGCTGTGGTCAAATCTATGGCGGCAATCGGACATGCGTGTAATTCGCTGTAATTTAAACGCGCGAGGGGTTTTGATATTACAAGCATGGGAATAGCGGGCTTGATCGAAAAATGTTGACTAAACAATAGGCTTGGACGTATTTTCACCAAAACCCGTTCCGGGATAAAAGTCAGGGGCTTTTGGGTCGGTAGGACTATAATATATTTCACAAAGCAGAATCACATGGAGATAAATTGATGTTCGAATACAAAATGGTTCAAATTCCACCAAATATTGCTGTTCAAATGAAAGCACATAAAGGCAATGAAGCTGCCGCATACTTAGAGAATGTGGTCAACAAGTACGCATCCGAAGGGTGGGAATTTCAGCGTGTAGATAGTATTGGTGTGCAGGTTCAGCCTGGCTGTATGGATGCCTTAAGCGGCAAGAAAGCAGAAAGCAGTAGTTACTACGTCATTACTTTCCGTAAGGAAAAATAATTTTGGTATGGCTGTCTATAAAGTTCATTCTTTTTTATCGGGCAGTAGCTCCTCAGAGGTTACGTGATTCATGTTTATATGAACCAACATGCTCAGAGTACAGTATCCTCGCATTGAAAAAGTATGGTTTTATTAAGGGATGGTCGCTTTCATTCAAACGAATTGCTAGCTGTAAACAACCAAACGGTGGCGTAGATTATCCATAAATATAACAAACAGCAGCACCTAAGCCCGGCAAAAAGCGCCGGGCCGATGGCGACGGCTTTTCCGTTATGGCTTCGCCTCCACTACAAAGCCGCGTATGCTGGCAGCGTTACGTGACAATAAGAGTTATTGCAATCCATCGAAACTCAACTGGAAGAGATCTTATTCATGACAATGCGGACATTTACATGGCTTCAATGTTCTTGTGGGCATCGTGGTGCCATTGTTGAAAGTGAAAATGACCAGCCGTACTCTAAGAGCTAAAGGGGTCAGAGCCCTTTAAAGGATGCCTGTTCTTATCTATACTCTATTTTTTCTGAAGGAGAGTAGAAGGCGCAACTTGGATTGGCCTTGTAGGTTGGAAGAGCGAAGCGACTTCCGACGTGTTTTTACAAATATATTTCTGTTATTGCTGTGCA
>JBNLGJ010000073.1:0-55393 GCA_050305995.1 Cellvibrio sp. | reverse complement strand
CGGCACAGGGATGTGCCGCCGTCAGCTGAAGGCTGGCGCCAGCCCTGGAAAATCAAGCAGATTTACGCATCTGCGCCGGATTTTCCAGGGCGCCGATCAAATATGTCAGGACGATATATTTGATCGCCGGGTTAATAAATCTGTTTAGCTGCGTTTTGCAGGCTCAGGCAAAAAAGGATGGCAATCGCCATCCTTTTTTAAATTCACCAAGCAATCTGTTCCGAGATGTTTTTGCTCAGTCGACAGCCGTCAGCTGGAGAGCAAGCTATCGACGCGCTGCAAATGCTCAAGCAGCGGCGAACTATGTAAATTCAACACTGCAAAATACTGTTCGGCCATAGGTGCTATAGCGCAGTTACTTGGCAGTTCCAGATTTTCGTCGATCATAAAATACATACGCGGAATAAAAATAAATTGCAGCCACTGCGGAAAACTCAGGGTATCCACCGCAAAGGGTTGCACACTCGCCAGCGCTTCTTCCGGTGGTTCCTGTTCATCCCACAATTGCAGCAGACGCAATTCGGCTTCTATATCGATTAAGGCATCGGCAAGGGATATATGAAGCGGGTTCACAACTAGCCTCCCTGAGTAACAGCGGATGTGTCATCGCTAGAACAATAGTAAGTGGCGTTACCAGATTTAAATTTTCCAGTTTGCAAAAAGTAAATGACTTCGGCGATGACACCGGTATTTTTCATCATAAAGGTGTGGGTAACCGGCAACGCCAAATGGGCGCACATGCCTGCCACCTTAGTATTTTCGACAGATACCTTTCCATCATCCGGGTTGGGTAAATACAAGGATAAAAATGGGTTAAAGGTTTTAGTGCCGGCAATAATACCCAGGTAAAAATTTACCGGCCCCAATTGCAGCGGCACGCTGTGTTTATCTGTTCCCAACTGGGCACCAGCCGGGCCATTGATCCAGTTAAATCCTGGAACCTTTTGAAGGTGATCCACCACTTGGCTACCCTGATTGGGTGGCCCAAGCATAACAACCCGCTTTAATATTTGCGGACTGTGGTGTGTAAAATATTCACGCACCAGAATTCCGCCAAGGGAGTGAGTGACAACATTAACAGGTTTGGCCTGAGCCGCTGCGCAGCCGGCAAGCGCACTTGTTAGCGCCGTTTCTGCCAGCACTTCAACAGGTGCGTGGCGCGAATCGTAAGGGCTATTAATGACGTGATAATCTTGGTGTTTTAGGGCGTCTTCTAGAGCAGACATTGAATTTGCCGAACGCGCTAAGCCATGAAGCAATACTACACATTCACTCGCAGTCGCCCAATTAGCTATTGCCAGGAATAAAAGGCTTACAAGAAATGGGGGACAATTGCGCATGAGGAAAGCCATAGCAATTTATTTATGCACCACCTGGGTAAACGGCGGCAGCGAATTGAGTATGGCTTTACCATAGCGTTTGGTGATGATGCGCCTGTCGAGCAGGCTGATTTTGCCGGTATCGCTTTCGGTGCGCAGCAGGCGGCCACAGGCTTGGATTAATTTAAGCGAAGCATCGGGCACAGTGATTTCCATAAAGGCATTGCCGCCGCGCGCTTCCACCCATTCCGACAAAGCCGCTTCAATGGGATCATCGGGCACCGCAAAGGGCAGCTTGGCGATAATCACGTGAGTGCAGTAGTTGCCGGGCAGGTCCACACCTTCGGCAAAACTGGCCAAACCAAAAATCACACTGCCCTCGCCCGCATCAATACGCGCCTTGTGCTGCACCAGCATTTCCTGCTTGGAGGCATCGCCCTGGATAATAACCTGGGCGCGCAAATCAATTGGAATCTCATCGTAAACATCAAGCATTTGTTTGCGCGAGGAGAAGAGCATCAGGGTGCCGGCGTCCATATCAATCAACTCCGGCAGCTGCGCAATAATGGCTTGGGTGTGGGCATCGGCATTGGTGGCCTCCACAGTCCCGACGGGAATTTCCAGGGTTGCCTGTTGAAAATTAAACGGGCTGGGCACCACTTGATAGACAGAATCCTGCGGCGTGCCGGCGCGCATTTGAAAGCGCTGAAAATTGCCCAGGGCCGTGAGCGTGGCGGAAGTCACCACTGCGCCACAGACCTTCTCCCACAGCGAATACTCTAAGGTTTTTGCCGCGAGAATCGGACTTGAACAGACTTCCAGATCCAGCGCGCCGGATTGATCCACCGGAGTCAGCCAACGTGCGCGCGGCACCTGAGTATCTTTATCGGGCGTAGCAAAACTAAACCAGAGGTCGCGATTGGCCTCGGCGCGCGCCTGCCAGGTGCCAAGCACCGGATAGTGGTTTTCCAGATCAATTTTGGGCACCGGGCAATGGGCATCCTCCATCGCCTCGCTCAACTCATCGCAGACTTTTTTAAGCAGCTCGGTCAGGCGATCAAAGCCCTTATAAATTTCGTGGCAGGGAATAATTAGCTCATCGGGCACCACACCACCGGGAAAACGGTAGTGGGACTGGCGATCATCAAAGGCGATGGTTTGTGCCAGTTCATCAAAGCGCGGGTAGAGTCTATCCAGCGACTGCTTGGTCTCCATTAACTGCGCTGGCAACTGCTCGGCAAAGCGGTCGACATTGCCAGCGCCGCTGATATGGCCAAGGATAGCGCCCAGAGCTTTATTGCACTGGTCCAGCCATTTACTGGTGCTGAGCATGCGGCTGTGGTGGGCGAAGTGGCTCAGCGCTTTTTGCGGCAGGTGATGGCCTTCATCAAAAACGTAAATTGCCTCTTCGGGTGCGGGCAAAATGGCGCCGCCGCCCAAGGCTAGATCGGCCAATACTAAATCGTGATTGGTGACTATACAGTCCACCGAGTGCATAGAGTCGCGCGCTTTAAAAAAGCTGCACACAGATACATTGGAGCAGCGTCGCCCGGTGCACTGGCGGTGATCGGTAGTGATAATTTGCCAATCATTTTGCTCCAGCGCCTGGGGCCAGGTATCGCGCTCACCGTTCCATTTGTTAGCCGCCAGGGCTTCCACCATGGATTGATAAAGTTTGATGCCCTGGGCTGTCACGCTGGGGTATTCATCTTCATAGAGTGCGCGAGTGGGATTAAGGCCGTTCTCGTATTCGGCAATCAAATTATCCAACTTGCTCAAGCACAAATAACGGCCGCGACCTTTAGCCAGGGTGAAGGAAAAATGCAGCCCCGAGTGACGCGCCAGCTCAGGCAAATCTTTATTTACGATTTGCTCTTGCAGCGCCACAGTCGCCGTGGACACCACCAGCTTTTTGCCCAGGTATTTGGCCACCGCTAAGGCTGGCAGCAAATAGGCGATGGTTTTACCCGTGCCGGTGCCCGCCTCCACCACGCAGATATGCGCGCCGCCCTGCTCGCTAGGCAAACGATTATTTTCATCGTCCAGCTCGATATTGCCCAGGGTTTTGGCGATTTCTGCAATCATCAATTTTTGGCCGTAGCGCGGTTTTAAACCTTTGCTATCCAAAAACTGGCTATAGGCGGATTGAATTTGCTTTTTCAGGGCGTCAGTTAGCATGGGCTCGTGCCGTTACGGCTGGACATATGGGCGCAGCGGATTGCGCGCCCTTTGATAAAAAATGCGCGGGCAAACAATGCGCGAGCAAACATAGGTGCCCGCGTGAAAATTACTGTTGCAGCGCGGCGAGTTTGCTCACCACCGGGTTGGCATAAATGTTCAGGGCAATATCGCGGTACTGCGCAGGAATTGCCTCCATACGCGCGACAAACGCCGCTTTTTCATCGGCGAGCGCAGCACCGTCAAACAGAATATTCTGCGCGCTATAAACTACCGCCGGCGCTTTGCCGTACACCATTTCATAGGCAAAACAGTTGGTCGCGTGCAGCACATAGTTGCCCAGAATATGCTGGTCGATATCTTCCACCAGCTGATCAGTATCTTCGTAATCGGCCTGCAGCACTTCACCATAAGCCAGATGAATATTGCCCTTGTCGCCCGCAATCCCCATAGCAATGCTTTTTACATCTTCGTGCTCTTCCTTTTGATAACCACCCTGGGTGCGATGCAGGTACAACTCGCGCGCTTTAGCCGCGTCGCAGGGGTCCAGTTCATAGGAGATAGACACAGGTACTATGCGCAGCTCGCGCACGTAATCTGCCAGCGGTTCTGCTTTAGGTTTATTCAAACCCAGCATACCCAGCACCGCCGAGTTGGTTTTATCGCAACCGTCTTTGGCGCGCCCTTCGCGCTGTGCAATCCAGATGCTGGAGTTTTCATTCACGATTGAGTGGTGAATGTAGGCCGATAAATGCTTGGCCGCTTTGAGCTTTTCGCGCGGCGCCTTGGCCGAGCGATTCACAATAAAACTCTTGTTCAAGCGCATCAGGTCCGAGGCGAAAGGCTTGGTCAGCAAGTTATCGCCAATGGCAATGCGCAGGGTATTGCAATCGTTGTGGTAGAGCGTCCAGTTGACAAAGGCCGGGTCCATGGCGATATCGCGGTGATTGCTGATAAATAAATAGGACTTTTGCGGGTCGAGTTTATCCAGGCCGGACGTGGTAAGGTTGCGCACCCGCGCACTCATCATCTCCGACATGTACTTTTCCACCAGGTGTTGGAAATCGTCCACGCTATGGATATTGGCAAATTGGCTGGCGAGCTTTTGCTTTACCAGCGGGCGCAGCAGCCAGCCAAGCCAAGCGTGCAGCCTGGGAAAGCGCAGGCGCGCCACAGCGTCGCTGAATTCCGCGTCAGCTACCAGCCGGTCCAGGGTTGGACGCACTTCGTCATCGTTATAGGGGCGAATATCATCAAAATCGTTCATAGCGGGGTCTGGATTACACCTGAGTCTAACAAAGAGGATTTGCGACACGGCCTATGGCCGGCGAAAATAGCCGCACAAAATACCGAAAAGAGCCCGAAAATGCCACTAAAAACCCCTTTCGCCACTGGCGCCACCCCCATAGCGGCTAGCCCATTAAGCCCTTGCCCCTGCGGCAGCGGCGCGCATTTGCAAGCCTGTTGCCTGGCCTATATTCAGGGCCAAAAGCCCGCTCCAACCGCCGAAGCGCTTATGCGCTCCCGCTATACAGCCCATGTGCTACTGGCCATAGATTACCTTTGGCAAACCTGGGCTGCTGCTGGCCGCGCCAACTCATCGCCAGAGGAAGTGCGCGCCTGGGCGCAAAGCTGTGAATGGCTGGGCTTGCAGATAGTTACCACCCATTTGGGGAGCGAGCAGGACCAGGAGGGCATAGTCAGCTTTATTGCCCGCTTCCGCCAAGCAGGAAAAACCCAGGAGCACCGCGAGATCTCGCGCTTTGTTCGCGAGCAGGGCCTGTGGCGCTATCTGGACCAACTCTAGGGCCTGTTACCACTAATTGGCTCCGCAGCTGCCGTACTAGTGATCCACTTCCACCTAGTTTGTGACCTATACGCCAAGGCTGACAAAAGCCCGCCTCCAGGCGCCAAATGTATTCGACCTACCCGCCCCTTAGCCGTAAAATGCAGCATAAATAAATAACACAATCGGCAAAAACGGCTACACTCAAGCTCTTGATTTTTCGTAAAATCGGTTGAATTATGTGACAAATATGAAAAATGTCACCCAGCCGGTTCAACGTTTTGAGTGCGGGCACAACTAGAAAACTATGAAAATATTGTTGGTAGAAGACAGCGCCACTCTGCGCCATGCCATGCGCGGCTATATTACCGACGCCGGCCACGAGCCACTCATTGCCCGCAGCGGTGAAGAAGCCCTGCAAATGCTGGAAAATACCCCTGTCGATATGATCATCATGGATGTGGAGATGCCCGGGTTAAACGGCTTTGAAACGACCCGGCTGATCCGTGAGTGGCTGGGCGACCACTGGATACCCATTATTTTTGTCACTGGCCTTAACGAAGACGAAAACTACCGCGAGGGCATAGAAGCCGGCGGCGATGACTATCTGACCAAACCGGTCAGCCCCATGATTATCAAAGCTAAAATCCGCGCCATGGAGCGGATTGCCGAAATGCGCAACCAATTGCACCGGCTCAACGCCGAGCTGGAAGCCATTAGCCAACTGGACAGCCTGACGCAAATCTACAATCGCCGCACCTTTAACCAATTAGCCGAACAACAGTGGACCAATGCCAAGCGCCATCAGCAGCCAATAAGCGCACTGATGATTGATGTGGACCACTTTAAACTCTACAACGACCACTACGGCCACCCGGCAGGCGATGTCTGCCTAAAACAAATCGCCCAGGCAATAAAGTCCTGCCTCCACCGCACCAGCGATTTACTCGGCCGCTACGGCGGTGAAGAGTTTATTATTTTATTGCCTGAGGCAGATACCGAGGGTGCACTCCATGTCGCCCAGCAAATTAATCAGGCCATTGCCGATTTGCAGCTTCGTCACGATGTATCACCCACTTGCAATAAAGTCAGCGCCAGTATCGGCGGTGCCACCTGCGTGCGCACCACCGGCCACAGTTTGGAGGAGCTGATTAAAAGCGCCGACCGCGCCCTGTATAAAATTAAACGCAGCGGCCGCAATCGCGCCTTAATTGATGAAGTAATCATCCACAAAACCCTGTTAATTGCCGATAACCAGGGCGACTACAGCCGCCACTTCAGCCTGCTGTTGCAACAACACTATAATTTGCTCCACTGCGAATCACCGGATGAGTGTTTGGAGCTGGCATTGGATGTACGCCCAGATATGATTTTGCTCTCCCCCGAGCTGGCCCAGGCGAACAACAATTTGCTCTGCCAAGAACTCAAAGAAAATCCCCGCACCGCCGCCATCCCCTTGGTGTTAATGGCCGAACAAAACCCCTACCCCGAAGACAATCCCTGGGACATAGGCCTTCATTTAGAAAAGAAATTAACCGGGGCTTGTTTGCTGAATCGGATTAATCAGCTGGTGGATTGATTGGGGCGTTTTTCAAAAAATTTAACGCCAATTATGGATTATGTGATGGGAAGGCCGGGGCAGCGCGGGTCAAGCCCCACCCTACAAGGCTTATCCGACCTACTGCACCCCCTATTCATCATCCCGCGATAACGGGCTAACCAATGCAGTAAGCACATGGTCGCGCCAGCGGCCGTTTATTTTCAGGTAGCGCTGGGCCACACCTTCGCGCACAAAACCCAAGCGCTCCAGCAATGCACCTGAGCGGGTGTTTTCCGATAGATAGTTAGCCATTACGCGGTTGAGTTTTAATTCTTCAAAGGCAAAGGTTAAAACGGCTTGGCAAAGTTGGGTCATAACGCCCTGCCCCTGTTGGGCCTGGGCTACGGCATAACCCATATAAGCCGCCTGAAACACCCCGCGAGCGATATTGGTTAGCGAGCAGACGGCGACGACTTGCCCCTGGGAATTGATAGCGGCAAACCAGTAGCCGCGATCTTGAGCAGTTTCGCGAAGGCGTCGGTTTAATTCGGTTTGCCAATATTCCAAGGAATAGAAACTGGCATCGCGCTTTGGCTCCCAGGCCTCCAGATGTTGACGATTGTGTTGATAAAAATCTAACAGTACCTGCGCATCCTGAACCTGAGTTTGGCGAACATTCATAATGATTTTTATCCTTAAAAAAACAAAAAAGCCGCTGGCGAAACTTGCAGCGGCTTTTTTCCGGGTCGGAGGTTACTGATTGCGCAGCGAGTTAAACCAGCGCACTTCCTGAGCGTATTTATCCACCTGGTCAGCCACATCCAGCACCAGGGCGAACAGCGCCATACGCACCAAAACACCATTATCGGTCTGGCGGAAGATAGCCAGGTTGGGGTTGGTATTAAGGTCGTTGTCCAGCTCGTTGGCCTCGGCGCGGGAGTCGCGCGGCAGCGGGTGCATGATTACCGTATTGGGCTCACAGAACTGGGTGTAAATCGACTGGTTCAAGCGGAAGCGGCCGCGATACATATCCGCCTCCTCCTTGCTGGCAAAGCGCTCCTCCTGGATACGGGTGGAGTAGGCAATATCAATACTGGAGATGCTGGTGGGCAAGTCCTCAGTCACTGTTACCTTGTGGCCAGCTTTGCGCAGGTCTTCCACTATGTATTCGGGCATGGCCAGCTCTTTGGGCGAGACCAGGGTGAGGCTGATGTTGCTGAACAAACACAGCAGTTTACTCAGCGAGTGTACGGTACGGCCGTGTTTGAGATCGCCGATCATGGCGATGCGCAAGCCATCGAGGGTGCGACCTTTGGAGCGTATCTCTTTGCGAATGGTGTAAAGGTCCAGCAGCGCTTGCGTGGGGTGCTCGTTGGGGCCATCGCCGCCGTTGATAACGGGGACTCGGCTACCCTCGGCAAACTCCCCTACAGACCCTGCCTGTGGGTGGCGCATACAGATCACATCGCTGTAGCCGGAGAGCACCCGCGCGGTATCAAACAGGGATTCGCCCTTGGTCAGCGAGGAGCTTTCAAAACCGGTGGTCTCGCGCACATTGCCGCCCAGCAGGTTAAAGGCGGCACCAAAGCTCACCCGGGTGCGGGTGCTTGGCTCAAAAAACATATTGCCGAGGATGGCGCCTTCCAGCACGCGCGTTACCTTGCGGCGCAGGGCGTAGGGCTCCATAGAATCAGCCACATCAAAGATGCGCAGGATATCTTCGCGCTGAAATTGCTGAATGGACAAAATATGGGCGCCAGTGAAGTTCACGTCAGGTCCTTAGCGGCTTACCGCTATCAAAAAGGCTATCAAGGAAGGGCCAGCAAAAAGCTGGAAAAAAGCGGCGCTATTTTAAAGATAAAGCGCCCCCCGTAAAACCCAAAAATAACCCAGCGGCAGGATTTATTCTAAGGCCTGTTGCGCTGGATCAGATGGCGCCTAGTGAACTGGCTCCAGGTGTAGCCGTGCGGTATCTGCCTGGGCTCTAGCCGCAGGCAGCGAGCGGCGAATTTTCGCCAGTGCCTGCTGAGCAGTGGCGCGATAGGTGGTGAGCTTGCCGCCCATAATCGACAGCACGCGCGGCTGCGCCTGGTCATCGAGCATAAACATTACCTCGCGCGGGCGGGCAAAGGCGCGCTGGTCGCTTTGGGGCAGCACGCGCAGGCCGGCAAAGCTGTCTACCTCCTGGGGAATGGACAGCTGCGGGAAGTAATAGCTCAGGGTTTCCAGCAAATAGGCCTGCTCCTCAAGGCTGCAATGGGCTTTTTCCGGCGCCTCTGTGTGGATTTTTTCGGTGGTGCCCACTAGCAACCTGCCCTCCCAGGGCAAGACAAAGACAGCGCGTTTATCGCGTGGTGCCTCTAAATAAAAATACTGATCAAGCAGTGGCGGCAGCAACAGGTGGCTGCCCTGCACCAGCTCAACGGCGGGGATAGTCATCGCCGGAGAGATAGCCGCCAACACCTGGTTGGCCCAGGGCCCGGCGCAGTTAACCAGTACCCGGCAACTCACCGAATGGTCACCCTGGTCATCGCTATAGTCCACCTGGCAACATTGGCCATTGCGTTTAGCGGCAACAAAACGCGCGGGCATGCGCAGCTCGGCGCCCAGGGCAATGGCCGAGTGCAGCACCGCGCGGGTCAGCGCGGCATCATCAGTTTGCGCTTCGCTATAGCGAAATACGGCGCGCAGATCCTGTTGACGCAACCCAACCAGCTCCTCCCATTGGCGCTTGGGCAGCTGGCGAAACACTGAATCGCCGTTAAAACCGGCAAGCAGTGCATAAAGGCTAAGGCCGGTGCGAATGGTTAGCGGCGAGCGGCTGGATTGTTTATAGACGGGAATATGCAGAGGCTGCAGCTTGACCAGATCTGGCGCCAAGTGCAGCAGCAGTGCGCGCTCCTTAAGGCTCTCGCGCACCAGGCCAAATTGCATGGACTCCAGATAGCGCAGGCCGCCGTGAATAAGCTTGGAGGATTTGCTCGAGGTTCCTGCAGCTGGCGCCGTCTGCTCCAGCACCAACACCGAATAGCCAGCGGCGGCCACCGCCTGGGCAACGCCTACACCTTGAATTCCGGCACCCACCACTACAACGTCATATTTCATTGGCGATTCCTACCGACCTGTGGCGCTTAAAAGCCCCTGAAATCGTCATTAACATTCAAGGGCCTAAATTTTCGCTGAGCAAATGATTAGCTATTGATTGAGCACTTGGCTATTGGCTTTACGCGTGGCTATTGGTTTTACGCTTGGCATTTGAGTCTAGTCAAGATTCCGACTAACCAGGCTTTATCAAGATTTTGGCAGCAGCGTTAAGCCTGCAACTGCAACACGGCGACGAACATAGTATCCGCATCATACTCAGGCGCCCCCAGCATTTGCTGGTGCTTGAGCATAAATTGTGGGTTAGCCGCTAAAAAATCGCGCACCTGGCCCTCGTTTTCCGCCCACTGCCAGCTGCAGGTGGCGTACACCAAATGCCCACCGGGGCGAACAGCGGGAGCCACCTGTTGCAATATTTGCTGCTGTATACCAATTAGCTCACGGGTATCGCTGTGGCTAAAGCGCCAGCGCGCATCCGGGTTACGTCGCCAGGTGCCGCTTGCAGTACAGGGGGCATCCACCAGCACCCAGTCAAACCCCTGCTGCTGGGCCACCTCTTTAGGCAGGCGCAGCGGGGCGCTGGCATCCCAGGTAAAGCTGCGCAGGTTAAACAGGCCAGCGCGCTTGGCGCGGCGCTTTAGCTCGTTCAGTTTATATTCCTGCAGGTCAGTGGCCAGCAGCATGCCTTTATTGTTGAGCTTACTGGCAATAGCCAGGCTCTTGCCGCCAGCACCAGCACAGGCATCCCATACCTTCTGCCCTGGCTTGGCCGCAACGGCATCGGCAATCATCTGGCTGGCCAAATCCTGAATTTCTACCTGACCATTTTTATAGGCCTGGGTATTGGCTATGCCCCTGCCGCCCCTGGCCTGCAAATGTTCATCAACCAGCTCAACCTCTACACCTTCAGCGCGCAACTGGGCCGCCAGCAAATCTGGGCTAATTGCCTGCTGCGCGCGCAGCCACAGCGGTGGCATCTGCTGCTGTTGACGAATAAAGGTTTGCAGCTGCGCCGCGCTCCAGCCGCAGGAGCAACTGCGCTCCTCGAGCATGGCCGCCCACTGAGGGCGCATGCCCTGCCACAACAGAGCCCAAGGCGCCAGATCACTCAAGCCCTGAGGCTCGGCCTGGGCAAAAAACTCGCTCCGCTGCGCGACATCGGCAAAGCGGAACTGGCTTAGGTCCCAGCCCAGGCGCAGGCCAATCCAAAACCAAAAGGCGCGCGCATCCAGCTTGATTAAATCGGCCGGGTGCCAGTCCAGATCCCAGCGCTCCCAGTCGGGGGCAGGCTCTCCGGCTTGAGCACGGGTATAGGCCAACTCCAGGGCGCTGGCCAGTTGCGCCAGGCCAGTGGCGGCCATTAAACAACGGCTTAATTGCAACTGCTCAGCGAGCGGCAACTGCGCCACTGCGTCTGCCCCATAACCGGCGCCCGGCCTTTTTCTACCACTAGCAACCGGCGGCCTAAATTGTTGCTTTAACCAACGGTCGATAAACGGCAACTGCGGCTCGGCCAGGTATTTGCGCCAAAGTTCTATCAACACCGGCCAATCGGGGGAAACTATTGAATTCATTTTAAATACACACTCACTAGGCCAGTGACACTCACCAGCAACAGAGCGATACCCAGTACCCGGTAAAACACCCGGGTATCGCCACTCATAATTTTTTGATGGAATTTAAGGCCAATCACATGGCCAACACCTGCCGCTGGCAACAGCCACAGGTGATGGATTAACTGCAAATCCACTCCGACATAAATAAAGGCGCTCATTTTAATAGACACCAAAATAAACCAGAGCACAAACAGGGTATCGCGCAGCTGTTGCTTGGCTACATGGGTGGCAAATACCGCGATTATCAGCGGTGCGCCTATCAGCGAGGTGCCGGAGATATAGCCGCCCAACATCAGGAAGGTTACATCCAACACCGGGTGATTACTTTTAAATGGCTTGTCGAGTATATAAGTCACGGCATATACCGACACAATTACAAAGATAATACCGGTCATCAGGCTTGCCGGCAGGGTCAGCAGGCCAAACACGCCAATCAATTTAGGCACAATCATTATGCCCAGGGCTTTTTTCAAATAAGCCCAATCCACAGTACCAGCCTGCCCTTGCACATCGCCAGCAGCTGCCAGCTGCTTATGTTTACGCGAGTTTTGCCACACTGTCAGGGAGGAGAAAAACAGCAGGTGCACGGCAATAATGGGTAGATACACCAGCGGCTGGTTATCGATCAACAGCAAAAATGGCAGCGACATAACCGCACCGCCAAACCCCAAACCCGAGCGGACAAAACCGCTCCACACAAAAATCAAGGCTATCAACACATATTGATAAGCCGCCAAGTCCGCCATGCACACCTCAAACGCCAGATTAAAAACCCCCTGTTAAGGGCCGCCCATTATAAAGGCCCCGGCGTAAATTGAGCGGAGATTTCACAGCAACAGCCAGCAATTTTTTCACCAGGCTGCACACATGACTATCCCGTGATAATTTCGTGATAATTCAATGGATTCAATATGCTAGGGTAGAGTCTGTCTTCACTACATTCGATAACTACCGCGGAACTGAGTGCGCGCCTGCCAACGAATCCTTTTGTGAGAAATCGCCATGAACCCAATTGTCATTAAACGGTTTACCAAAACCCTGCTTTGCACCGGCCTAATACTCATGCTCAACGCTTGTGGCGGAGGTGGAAATGGAGGCGGCACAAGCACCAACAACACCTCATCTATCAGCTCCCTCAGCAGTTCAAGCGCCATCAGTTCTATGAGCTCAAGCTCAAGCTCAAGCTCAAACTCAAACTCATCACAATCTTCAACTGCCGAGCTTACCGGGGTTTTGATTGACAGCCCTGTAATCGGCATAAAATACACCACCCAATCGCAAACGGGGTATACCAACGCACAAGGCGAATTTAATTATGTGGAGGGAGAAACCATTACCTTTAGTATCGGCGATATTCTATTTCCAGAGGTGCTGGCGCAAGCCAGAATCACACCCTACACCCTTGCAGATTCCACTGACATCAACAACCAGCAAGTGATTAATATCGCGCGCTTTCTGCAAAGCCTTGATACGGATGGCGACCTCGATAATGGCATCGACATTAGCCCGCAAGCTCATACTGCAGCCACCGGGATATCGGTAGATTTCAGCAGCAATCAATTTAGCGATTTGGTTGCCGGCGTGCTTGCCAATAGCGGCTCAACCCAAACCACATTGATAGGTACCACTCTTGCTCAAAACAATTTAACCAAGGGGCTGGGCAGCAGCTGTTCAACCAGCAACGCCAAAGTAGGCCAAATAGCCAGCCTCATGACTTTCGCCCACCAAGTGAGTGGGCAGGTAAAAGTAATTGATGATTGCACCCTGGAATTTAGCAATTTTAATTACGATGGAGGCGGGTTACCTGATGTATATATTTACGGTGGCTTAAACAATAGCTATAGCAATGGCTTTAAAATCGGTACAAATTTGTTTGGCAAACCACTTAACAATGCAACCTTTACTGTCAAGCTGAAAAACGGCGACCTCGATCGCATGGACGGTATTAGCATCTGGTGTGTGCAAGCTGGAGTTGACTTTGGCCACGGGCTATTTCAGGCCCCCTAACCACCAACCACACAGGTTTTCAGGGGCATTTTTAATCCTGCCAGATTAATAACGCAACACAGGGAAGTGCCGCCGCCTACTGAAGCTGGGCGAGGGCCTTGGAAAATCAAACATTACATTGCTTATACTCTGTGTCAAACCAGCCTTTCGGCTTGCAGGCACCAGACAATATACTTTTAATTTTTAAAATTCGTGAATTTAGCTGCTGAACACCATGAATAGGATTGTAATAGTTAGGTGCGTCCAACATTGCCACTAACATTATAAATTCATCTTTCGAGAGCTCTGAAATATTTTTGTTAAAATAGACATGCGCTGCCGCAGGCAAACCGACAACACTTTTACGATTATACCGTCCCATATAAACAGTAGAAATAAAGAGGTGTAACTGATTTTCTTTCGAAAGATGTTTATTTAGGACCAAAGCCATAACATCCCTGCCAAAATCTACTTTTTTACAACAAGCAAACACAGCACCGTAAAATGACTGGAAGCCACCTTTTACGCCATCAAGCTTTCTACCTGATAGAAAGACATTAAATGCCAGTGAAGATGTGATTGTTGTTAGCCCCTGCCCTAATGACAAATCAATTCCGGCGTGATTGTAAAATGTAGGATCTTCAATTTTCAGCAAAATATCTGATTGCTCTTTAGTTAGGAATAACTGGCCATTGTTTGCAAATGAATTGGGTAATAGCTCAGCAACAGAAAGCGATGCCCAAATTCCAACGACAACTAAATACAAGCAAATAACGCCTAAAATTCCTATTCCACACTTCAAAACTTTTTTAATTTTCATATTTCAGCCTTACTTGTGTACCTATGCATCCCCTGATAAATGTAGGCTAGGTAGAAAACGCAAGGCAAAAACAGGCAACTCAAAGAGTAACTCAACTCAACAGCTTAGGCAGGATAGGCATTGCAGGTATTGAGTTTTTACCACAGCCAGTCGTTAAGCTTCACCATGAAGCTAGAGATGTTTATAAGTTCAAGCCAAGCATATTGGAAACATTTAAACAACCAGCAACTAGCATTAGTACGCCAGCGACTAAAAAACAAGGACCTACAATTATCAGCGGCCCAATTGCATACCCCGCTGAAGCATATTTAACTTCAGAGAGCTTAGTGTTCCAATTTAATACTATAGGATTCAAAAAATACGAAATAGCCAGCAATGACCAAGCCAAAGAAAACATCAGATGAATATAATTTTTATTATTAATAAATTCCGCCAATGATAAGACTGCAAGAATAATAGAAAAACCAGACCAACTAATACGCCACAGCAAACCGTTTTTAATTTTATTCAATTTTACGCTCCTTAAACATGGGCAAACAACCCTCCGCAATGTGCTTTATTTTTTCCAAAATTGATGATCATCTAAAGTTTTAGCATTTGTGCGATTCAATCCTCACCAGCAAACCACGCATTTAATTACACCATTGGCTCTCACATGGTTCACCGTCTCCATCACCATCAGTAGCTTGATCCGGGCAATGCTTTAAGTAAAATCTGGCCTCCTCACAGGAGGTCATTTGCGAGCAATAGGTTTTACCTTGGCATGAAAAATGGCTGTCGGTGCTAATAATATCCGTATCTTTAATATTTCCCCAAACAGACTCACCATTAGTTGGGTGCTGGGCATAACCAACAGGATGGAACTTAAAGTAGTAAGTTAACACAGCCAGAATAGTCACGCCGCTAAGCGCTATAGATTTGATTTTGGATGCCCCCTTAGCTTTTGGGGATTTCCCCTGGCGATCAACTTTAAACACCTGAACATCCCTAAGCACTCCGATCCAGGTGCTGCGGAGCAACCTTACACCGTCAACTGTTTGACAGTTTGGATCTTAAATTCTCAGCAAATCGTTGACTCATTGTTCCTCCTCGGAACATTCAATTGTATGTCAATTAAGTTTATAGAGAAGGCCTGTCGATTTGCCTAATTATTACTAATTATCGCAAATGTAGATTACAATTTAACCTATCATTATTGTGAGATTAGGCCATAAAGGAAAGAACATGAAAAAGTACTACCGTCTGGCACTAGGTATCAACGCTGTATCTATAGCAGCAGCATTACTATTCGCAATAGAAAACACAAACCTGCTGATTTTGGCTGTGGCAATGGCGGGGTTGTTAGGTTGTCTGATAAAAATGGAGCATTTGGCAAGAGAGCAATTCAACTTTTATGAACAGATTCTTGATGCTATCCCAAATCCACTCTCTGTCACCGACATGGATATGAAGTGGACGTTTGTCAATCGAGCTGCTACCGACCCACTGGGAGTAAAACGTGAGGACGTACTCGGACAGCACTGTTCAAATTGGGGAGCAAATATCTGTAACACCGAAGACTGTGGTGTGAACTGTTTAAGAAAAGGCAAACCGATCACTTTCTTTAACCAGTGGGGGAAAGATTTCCGTGTAGACTCTTTTTACATTAATGGATTAGATGGCAACAAAATAGGCCATGTTGAATATGTACAGGAAGTATCAGAAAAGGTTGCACTAAAAGCCGTGTACAAAGATGTGGATGCCATTAGTGAAAACCTAACAACAGGGGCAAACGACCTTAAGATTGCCAGCCATGCCCTGACAGTAGGGTCAACTCAGCAAGCGGCTTCTATTACCCAAATCGGCAACTCGCTCAATGAGATTCTTGCCCAGGCCAATGACAATGCCGAGCGCGCATCAAGGGCCAGCGCAGACTCGTCTAAGGCGCAACAAGCTGCGACCATGGCCTCCGATGAAATAAAAGAACTTGAGCAAGCGATGCAGGAAATTAATCGCTCAAGCGAAGCGATTAGTAACATTATTAAGGTCATTGATGATATAGCATCTCAGACTAATTTACTTGCACTTAATGCTTCCATTGAGGCTGCTCGGGCAGGCGAAATGGGGCGTGGTTTTGCTGTGGTAGCAGATGAAGTAAGAACACTTGCTGCGCGCAGTACAAAAGCCGCCAGTGAGTCGGCGCAGTATATTCAGTCATCAGTAAAAAATGTCGAAAAGGGAAGTGCAATATCACAAAAATGTGTGAGCGCATTGAGTGAGATTGTTAAGCACGTGGCAACCATCTCCAATACCATCGAAGAAATAGATAATGCATCGCAAAGTCAGGCGTTGGGATTGAGTCAGGTAAATCAGGGTATGTCAGAAATTGATGAGGTGACTCACTCGACGGCAGCGTCTTCGGAAGAGACTTCCCTCTCTGCCGCTGAGCTGAGCGAGCTTTCATTAAAACTCCAGGCCCAGCTCGAAAACATGAGAAAAATTGACGGATTAATCGATGATGCCGACAAGAAAGACCTTACCCTTATTGAGGTAAAAAATGTATCGTAACAACCTAAAATGAGCCGAGTGTCTTAGATGGGGAAGCCATGAGCGCCTATCTGGATGATTGGCGCTCAAATCTCTAGCAATTTTAATATCTTTTAATGTCTAGGCAGACATTAATACCAACCCATGCGGAAAATTTATAAAAAAGGTTATTAATGAATGGACTTGCATAACGTCCGTCGCTGCACCCTAGGTGTGCTAGCGAATCATTGTCCGGCTGCTTGTTGTTAAGCATATTGTGGCGAGCTACTTTAACCACGATTGAATTTTTTTCTCATCAGGTATAGACCCCGAGTGCACCAATTGTTCGTCAACGACAACTGCGGGGGTACTCATTACGCCATAATTCATTATGACTTCGGGATTGGTTTCCTTAATTACGCTCACGGAAACACCACAATCATTTGCAATCAGTTGAATAAGCTCAGCAGTCTTGACGCATTTAGAGCAACCACTGCCAAGCACTTTGATTTCTTTCATATCTACACCTTTAGATCACGTATATTATATTTACTAACCAACCAAGTATGGTGAATGACGCCAACAAAATTACAAAAATTATAGAAAGCAACTTCCACGTCATTACCTGCTTCAATAATATGAATTCGGGAAAACTCGCAGCAACGGTGCTCATGCAAAATGCCAATGTTGTCCCGAGCGGAAGCCCCTTAATGATTAAGCTTTCCATTACAGGGATAATACCAGTGGCATTTGAATAAAGAGGGATTCCAGCAAGAACCGCCAAGGGTACTGACCACCATTGCCCACTTCCCAAGTTATCTTCAAACCATGATTCTGGTATAAAACCGTGTAACCCAGCACCCAATCCAACACCAACAAATACCCAAATCCAAACGCGACCTAAAATATCCAATAATTCAGCTTTAGCAAATTTATGTCGCTCTATAATTGATAGGCTGGTATTGACGCTGGGTTCACTATTAGAGACTTGCGCATTTTGGTATGCCTTAAGAGCGAAGGGTTGCAATAAACGTTCAGCACGGATAAGGTCAAGAAATATTCCGCCAGCTATTCCCACCATCATACCTATTGCTACATAGATAATGGTTATCTTCCATCCAACCAAACTTAATAAAAGCAATACCGCAACCTCATTAATTAACGGCGAGGTTAAAAGAAATGACATTGTAATGCCAACAGGTATACCTGCCGATGTAAAACCAAGAAAAACTGGTATGCTTGAGCAGGAACAAAAAGGCGTTATAGCACCAAAAACCGATCCCATAATATAGCTAAAGAATCTATTTTTCCCCGCCAAAAAGTCACGAATTCTCTCAACCTTAAGTGATGCTCGGATAATAGCAATAACATAAATCATTACGACTAGCAGAAAGAATATCTTTGTTGTATCTTCGATAAAAAAATGAATCGCCCCACCTAGTTTTGAGCCCGGCACAAAACCCAATACCGAATAAACCAGCCAATCAGCTAATTTTGTGAAGATAGATAACATAAAGACTCTCGTATATTGCTTAACGAAACTGTAGAAAATCACCTCATGGAAAAGCCAAAGCAAGGCGCGGCAACTTTATTGCCGCATTTTTGTCAAGTTTTTTTGAAATATTTAGCTCCGAGATTCTAAAGTCCAATTATCGAAAGACTCACAGTATTTTTAATCTACATTTACTTCATAAAAATCAGCAATCAACGGGTTACCCTGAGGGTCCCAGGTTCCGTCTTTCAATATGATATTTTCGACCCCTAACTTTGCCAAAGTTTCCGGGGAGTAATAGAAGCCCCAGAATTTCCTGGATTCGTAAATACCCTTGTATTTCCCTCTCTGCCCCAACGCTGCTATTTCTCTATTAATTCCCAAACCATCCAAATAGGCAAACCATCGTTTTATTTGATATTGGCTAAATTCGCTAAAACTCTTTGTTGGAGGCTTGTAATTAATGTAGTCAGCCATCTCCCTGGTTCTTTCATCCATAATCGAATAGGACACTACGACTTCCTTTCCCTCCCCTTTTGCTGAACCTCCATTCTCAAATGAATCTTTAAGCTCCGAAAACTGCTGATTGATATTTTCCTGAGTGGCATCCCCATGAAATACCACCAAAGCATTTGCGCTCAATATTTTATTTTTGCCTCTCAAAAAAACCTGGTTAGCACATGCAGAAATACAATACGACATTACCTCTACATCCATTTCATTTTCGGTTATCAACTTTCCAATGGCTTCACCTGCCAGCTCCGTTCCGCCAACGCTGTTGATCCTCAACAACGTCGGTTTTGGAACAGCAGTTTCCAGTATTTCCTTTAATTTAAAGAACAAATTGACATCTATTTTTGAGTTGACTTTTATAAAAGTAACTTCCTCATTTTTATCTTTACACATTGTTGATATACCTAATGGAAGCGTAATTAAAAATAGATAAATCAGTTTTTTAAAACTGGACTTTAGAAAACCAGCCACTCTGCCACCCCTAAGTTAGCACCCTAAAAATCATGTTAACCTATCAACGCCCTGCGACTTTAATCGAGAAATCGCCGGGCGTTTTATTTTCTCGCGAAAACGCTACGATGACGGCCTTATTTTTCTGCAGGTCGTGCTCCACCAATCAAAAACATTAACCCGCTCAAAATGCTTAACCAATCCATTACGGATTTTTCCCGCCGTTATCTCAGCTGGATTCCGCCAGGGAATTTGCCATAACGCCAAACTGCCGAGTAAAGCGAAGCGTAAGGTGCTGCACGTTTGTGTTGCTGCCAATAATGGCAACAACCCCTCTTACTGGCAAGCCACACTACGCAGTGCGCTTGCATTTTACTTTCTAGGGGGTAATAAGGGCTCTGAAAACCCCTTTAGTGCTATTGGTTTTCTTTCTGTACCTTTGTAGTGCTTAACCCCCGATATTGACCAAAAGAACCACCGAGATATAGCAGGAAGCTTAGCAGCACTAGCCCAGTATAAATTCCTTAATACTCGAACCGTAGCATTACGGGTTGCAAGCATCTTGTAGTCAAAGTCAGTAAAAAATAGTGTACGTTTTGCCTGAGATGATAACCTACGTTCTGCATAGGCTGGATTAGAGTACAACCACCTTGATAATATGACGGCGTCAGCGATTGCTAAATTCAAACCTTGCCCACCTACTGGAGATTGGACATGAGCAGAATCTCCAATAAGCCATACTCTATTTAATCTTGGGGTCACAACTCTTTTAAGATATACCCTAAATTTGCGCTCGTAGTTGGCTTTTGCATTTGGAAATTTTTCTAACAAACGGCTCCCCACATTGGGCCCGTTAAGAATCCCTTGAATAATACCCGGTTCTGGATTCGATAAAAATAAGCCAATACCATCAGAGCCCAGAAATAGCTTGGCTTGGATCTCGGAATTCCATTGATCCGTTTCTATTTCAGATACTGACCATTCCTCAGGGTATGTTTTACCTATAAAATCAAAGCCTACACTTTCCCTTACTGTACTGTGGGCACCATCGGCACCTATAACCCACTCAAACTTACCTTCTTTAGTTTTTCCGTTTGGTAGTTTTATCCGAGCCAATGAAAATTGACTGTTTTCGTTATTTATACTTTCAATCGAAGTATCATATTCTACAAAGCAACCCTCACTATTTAGTTTTTCCTCAATGATCATTTCAAGTTTTAATTGAGGAAAAAGGTAAGCTGGTGGCTTGCCCTTCAGAAGGGGGATACGCAGGTTGGAAATTAGGTTGTCATCTTCATAGAACACAAACCTACTCATTTGCCCCATTGATTCTGTAATTTTTTGAGATATGCCAAGGCCAGATAACGCTTGAATTGTGCCAAGAGAGACACCAGTAGCCTTGCTTATTCCCCCTCGCTCATTTCGTTTTTCAATAATTCGAACAGGAATGCCTTGTTGGACTAGCGAAAGAGCACACACCATACCGCTTGGGCCAGCCCCTACTACTAAGACTTTATGCTCTCTATCCACAAATTTACCTCTTACTTTCAGAGATTACCCATAAGCATATACTGACCCATTTAATCATCTTTCTTTTAAAGGGCTCTGACCCCTTTATTACTATCTGGCTTGTCTATTGATACACTGCGGGCTATACAAACTCATTACCCTGTATGAAATAAAGCGAGCGATGAGGTTGATTACTCTGGCGATTAAAAATCATGAGTTTGCGTAAAATTTGTGGGGATACGTCAGGCTCTGACCCATTTATCGTGATTTTTCTTCTTATACAATGAGATTAGCTTGTTGCTGTAGTTTTCTAATATAACTACTTAAAGATTTATTAAACTTAGGAATGGTTTCAGCTACAAAATCCCAGTTAAAGCTAAGCAAAGCACTAGTCCAACCCACTTGAGATATAATCCCGTCTTCATTAGGTTGTTTATCACCATGTTTTACGTAAAAGCTTTGCTGGTCATAATGGGCTCCCTGCTGGTTACGATATGCTCTAGCTTGTTCGACAAACCGGTAAAATTTTTCTCGAACATCTCCTGAAAATGCCTCAGAAATCACATCATCAAGAATCGGTTCCCAGAACGTTTTTTTATTGCCAGAAATAACACCAGCCTTCCCATAACCATCGTTAAAAATAGTACAGAATTTAATTACTATTTCTTCAGTTATTAATTCATCAATCAGGTGAACATCATGAATGTCTGGGAATAGAGAGCCATGCTTAGCTTCAAAGTTATCTAACGCCTCTCCTTCAAGTCGCACACCAATTTTTAACCTTGCACGCTCTTCATCATATAGTTCAGTGATATTCTGTGGCCTTCCAGAATCACAGAAACGATCAACTCGTAGTCTCAATTCCAAAAGATCACTAATTCTATTAATTGCTACTTGCCACAAATATAACCTTCCGAGGGTTTCTTTCTCAAACGACACTATATATCCCACCTAACATAGATGATAAAAGTTGTACCGAACTCAGATAAGACACATAACATTTTAATAGTAGCCTCGAAGATCAATATCTCCGAGGCCGTTATCTCTTGGTTTAAAAGCACTCAAACTAAGCAAAAAAGTTCGGCTCGTCAACAACTTAGCTTGCTCTCTCACAATTTATTTAAATCGAAAAAACAGTCGCAGAGACTCATATCACCCTGCATGCACCTGGCTGCTATGGCTTTGAATCCACTCACTGCGGCCGTTTTTATTTAAAAATAACTGCCGCTAATTTATTACCACCAACCTCCCCTGCAACCAAATTACCGCTGGATAGGCCGCTGGCCATATCCAAAAAAATCTGTTCAAACCAAACACCCAAGCGTTGGCGAGGTGGAAGCTAAAGGTGAGCGCGAGCGCAATTAGCAGCGCAGTTTTATTTAGTAGCGCCAGCGGAAAAACCAGCTCCAATAAAATAACCAGCCAACCCATTAGCCATAACAACTTAGGCTGCTGCGCCCAGCGGCGGGTGTGTTGGCTTACAGGATAAGCGGAGATTGCGAAGACTTGGTGCAGTGCCTGGCCGCTGCGCCAATGGGGGTTGGTGACTTTTACCCAGCCGGATTGGAAGTAGGACCAGACAAGTTGCAGCGCGAGATAGCCGAGCGCCATTTCCTGCCAATAATGATTGGGCGCAAGGCGCGCAAGCCAGAGGCTGAAGAGTACCAGCAGGGTCATGGTGTCGCTGCCGCCGTTATAGGGGCCGCGAAAGCGCCAAACCAAATAGAGGCTGGAGGCAATCAAAATTGTTTCCGGCAGCACTGGATTAATTGCAAAAAAGCTGCAGGCGATAAGCGAGCCGGAGAGCGCAGCGCGCACCAGCGAAATTTTTGTAAATACGCCGCTGCAAAAAAACTCCAGGCTTTGTACCAGCATCGCCAGGCCGAGCAGTGCTTCACTAAGGCGAAGTGCAAGTTCAATTTGCATTTATGGCTTCCTGCCTAGCTTGTATTTTTTTGCTGGGTTCAAACGGGTATTCCTGTGAGCTGAATACCAATTCCTCTATAACCTCACCAACCTCACCCTGCTCCATGCTCAGGGCGCGAATGCGAAATTTTATCCCGCGTGAATTTTTTATCCATTCATCTTGTGCGGCCACTGGGGTGATGGCGCAGCGGCGCAAAATAATTTCGGCAATTTGTTGCGCGTGAAATTCACTAGGGGATTCCATTAACTGCTCGGCGCAGGTATTCAGGTAGAGCTGCTGGTTCCACAGGGGGTTGTAAACCAATCGCCTGAGCTGCTGGCCAATACTCAGCCTGGGCACGCGGGCTGAGTATTCCTGCCAGGGGGAATCCGCGCCACCCGGCTCCGCCGCAAGCAGACAATAGTCCACCCGCGGGCTGGGGCCAATGCTGCTAAAAAATCGCCAGGAGGGAAAAAAGATGGGCATTAGCAAGGTTAAAAACTCGCCAAGCCTTTTTAAAAAAACCGAAAACTTTTTTTGCAATTTCATCTCCCTTTTTCCCAGAGCGCGAATAGCTCTAGCTTAACAATGGCTTTAACCCCAGCTTAAACAAGTGTCGCCAAGAGTTTTTCCAAACGCGACATAGTGGAGGCGTGACCCGGTATGCCGTACTGGGCGGTGATATCACGCTGCTCCTGGGTGCGGAAGGTCATTAGGGTTTCTATGCGGGTTTTGTCGCCCAGGTCAATAAAGCGTGTGACTACTTGAAAGCTTTTGTCATCGCCCTGGCTGGCGCCATGTTCATACTCGAGCAGCGCTGGCGCCTCTACAGTTTGATAGGCGATATAGATGGGGTAGTCGGTGCCATCGGCGCCGTGCAGGGTGAGTTGCCAGTGGCCGCCGGAGCGGAAATCGCGCGAGTGGCTGGTGGAGGTAAAGCCCTCCGGCCCCCACCAGTTGGCCAGGTGTTGCTCCTCGGCCCAGGCCCGCCACACTAGGCTGCGCGGCGCATTAAAAGTGCGGGTGAATTTAATGCTGGTGGCATCGGGGAAGCTGGCTTGGTCGCGCCCGGTGACATCGGCAATATAGTTTTCCAAATTATCAAACATACCTTTAAAGCCGCCGCTCATGCTGTCGCGCGCCTGATCAAAGGTGGTATTTCCCTCTTCATCAGATTGATAGGGCAGCCAGGTTACTGTTACCAGGGTGCCCTCGCCATCATCGACAAAGCTGGTGGTGGCCTGCATCTCTTTGGGCCAGGTTGGCGCCATGGGGTGAGCGCTAATGCCACCCTCGGCATTGGAGAAACTCTGAATGTGCACAATGCGCTCCTGGGGGCTGATCTCCTGATACACCTGGCGGCCCCACATCTCCACATCCACCGGCACCACTATGCAGTAGTGATTCATGCCGCCTTCAAAAAAATTCATCTCAAATTTTTTAACCTGGGTGCCAGCGGGGCCAAACCATTGGCTGATATGTTCGGGTTTGGTGTGTACCTCCCACACCAGCGAGCGAGGGGCGGCGAAGCGGCGTGAATAGCTGAAAGGTTTGACGGCGATCATGATGGCTCCTTTGATTTTCCTGACAAATAGGGGTTATGGGGTTGATTTAGGGGGCTCAGTGGCGGGCGGGTTTGACTGAGCCTTTTGCAGCTCTTGCAAATAGGCATCCAGGCGATCAAAGCGCGCCTCCCATTCTTTGCGGTGCTCTTCCAGCCAATCCACTGCTTGTTTAAGCGGCGCGACATTGAGTTTGCAAGGGCGAAACTGGGCTTTGCGCCCGCGCTCGATCAGCCCTGCCCCCTCCAGCACTTTTAAATGCTTGGAAATGGCGGGCATGCTCATGGCAAAGGGCTGGGCCAGCTCCTGCACCGAGGCTTCGCCCTCACTTAAGCGGCCGAGTATGGCGCGCCGGGTGGGGTCGGCCAGGGCGCCGAAAGTCGCACTGAGTTGATCAACTGCCATAGCGGATTTGTATCTCTTGAATTGGCCTAAACCTAAATTAACCAATTAGTTAATTAACCTTTTGGTAAATTACTAGCAGAGCACCCGAAACGCAAGCCCTATTTGGGGATTGCAGCAAAAGCCCGTCTGAGTCAGATTAGCCCCTCCCCCAGGTTTATTTATCCACCCCAAGGAATAGCCATGAAGTTAATCGGTATGCTCGATTCCCCCTATGTGCGCCGCACCGCCATCAGCCTGGAGCTGCTTGGCGTGCCCTTTGAACATCAATCGCTGTCGGTATTTACTACCTTTGCCCAATTCCAGCAGCTTAACCCTGTGGTTAAGGCGCCAAGCCTGGTGTGTGATAACGGCGAGGTGATGATGGATTCCAGCTTGATTATTCAGTTTGCCGAAGCCGCGTTGAGCCATGGCAAATCCCTTTGGGCTAAAGATGCCCAGCTACTGCAGCAGCAAATGCGCGCGGTGAGCCTGGCACTGGCGGCCTGCGACAAGGGTGTGCAGTGGGTTTACGAAAAAAACCTGCGCCCGCAGGATGCGCAATACGCGCCCTGGTTAGCGCGAGTGGAAGGGCAAATAAAAGCAGCCTTTGAGGGATTGGAAACGCAGTTGGAAAAATACCCGCAATTACTGAGCGAGCCCGCAAGCCAGGCTTGTATTAGCGCGGCCATCGCCTGGGGTTTTGCGCAGGAATTGTGTGCGCCTTTAGTGGCCAGTTACGATTGCCCGGTACTGGAAAATCTTGCACAGGCAATGGAGCAGACAGAAGCCTTTACAAAATATCCTTCCGCCGGGCCAGGCGTTCCCAGTGTGTAATTGCCTGTGGTTTTGCTGAAAGGTTTTGCTGAAAGGTTTTACTGAAAGGTTTTGCTGAAAGGTTTTGCTGATATGTTTTGCTGATATGTTTTGCTGAAAAAATTGAATAAAAAAAACCACCCGCAGTGGGTGGTTATAAAAAAATTAGTGATCGCGCAAATTACTTAAATCGCCTGCTGCTTAAGCTTCTCGATTTGGTCGCGCAGTTTGGCCGCCACTTCAAACTCCAGGTCTTTTGCCGCCTGGAACATTTGTTTTTCCATGGCTTCAATAGTTTTCCAGATATCTTTGGGATTTGCCTCAACCGCGTACTTGCCCGAGCGCTCAGCAATGGCCATGGCCTTGTTGCGCGCGCTGCGGCCACCGGCACCCGGCACCACCGCACCCTCAAGAATATCGCTGACATTTTTGCGAATGCCCTTAGGGATAATGCCGTGAGCTTCGTTGTGGGCAATTTGCTTGGCGCGGCGGCGCTCGGTTTCATCCAGCGCGCGCTGCATGGAGCCAGTAATGCGATCGGCGTAGAGAATCGCCTTACCATTCACGTTGCGCGCGGCGCGACCAATGGTTTGAATCAGCGAGCGGTCGGAGCGTAAAAAGCCCTCTTTATCCGCATCCAAAATCGCCACCAGCGATACCTCGGGCATATCCAGGCCCTCGCGCAAGAGGTTAATCCCCACCAGCACATCAAACTGGCCCAGGCGCAGGTCGCGAATAATTTCCACCCGCTCCACCGTATCTATATCCGAGTGCAAATAGCGCACGCGCACGCCGTGTTCGGCCAGGTATTCGGTGAGGTCTTCGGCCATGCGTTTGGTGAGCGTAGTCACCAGCACCCGCTCCTCTTTTTCCGCGCGCAGGCGAATTTCCGAGAGCACATCGTCCACCTGGGCGCCCGCCGGGCGCACTTCGACTATAGGGTCCACCAGGCCGGTGGGGCGCACTACCTGCTCGACTACCTGGCCCTGATTTTCCCCTTCGTATTTACCCGGTGTGGCCGAGACAAAAATGGTTTGTGGCGAAATCCGCTCCCATTCGTCAAAGCGCATGGGGCGGTTATCCAGCGCCGAGGGCAAACGAAAACCGTACTCCACCAGGGTTTCCTTGCGCGACCTGTCGCCTTTGTACATAGCGCCAATTTGCGACACAGTAACGTGGCTTTCGTCGATAACCAGCAAGGCGTCGGCGGGCAAATAATCAAATAAGGTGGGCGGCGCTTCGCCGGGATTGCGCCCCGACAAATAGCGCGAATAGTTTTCGATGCCGTTGCAGTAGCCCAGCTCCTGCATCATTTCCAAATCGTAACGGGTGCGCTGTTCCAGGCGTTGGGCTTCGACCAGTTTGTTATTTTCGCGCAGGTATTCAAGGCGCGTGCGCAGCTCCTCTTTGATGTTATCAATGGCGGCCAGTATCTGTTCGCGCGGGGTGACATAGTGCGATTTGGGGTAGACGGTAAAACGCGGCACCTTGCGCAGTACTTCACCGGTGAGCGGATCAAAAATAGAAAGCTGCTCCAGCTCGTCGTCAAATAATTCCACCCGCACTGCCTCTATATCAGAGTCCGCCGGGTAGATATCAATCACCTCACCGCGCACCCTATAAGTGGCACGGTGAAAATCCATATCGTTGCGGGTGTACTGCAATTCCGCCAGGCGCCGCAAAATATCGCGCTGATCAATTTTTTCGCCGCGCACCAGGTGCAGCAGCATTTTCATATAGGCCTCTGGGTCGCCCAGGCCATAAATCGCCGAGACAGACGCAATAATAATGGCGTCTTTGCGCTCCAGTAATGCCTTGGTGGCCGAGAGGCGCATCTGCTCTATGTGCTCGTTTACCGCTGAATCTTTTTCGATAAAGGTATCCGAGGAAGGCACATAGGCTTCCGGCTGATAGTAGTCGTAGTAGGAGACAAAATATTCAACCGCATTGTTGGGGAAGAACTCTTTAAATTCGCCGTACAACTGCGCCGCCAGGGTTTTGTTGTGGGCCATGATCAGCGTGGGCCGCTGCACCTGGGCAATGACATTGGCGATGGTGAAGGTTTTGCCCGAGCCGGTCACTCCCAACAGGGTTTGATGCGACAGCCCAGCCTCCAAGCCCTCAACCAGGCCGGCAATGGCTGTGGGCTGATCGCCGGCGGGGGCAAAATCACTGTGCACCGAAAAATGTTTACTGTTAGCAATTGGTTTGCTGCTGGATGGGGACATGGGCTGATTACTACATCTGAGGCTAAAAGGAGATTCTACCTAAATCTGACCTGGATCAGTATTTTCCTGGGATATGGGGCTAGACTATACAAGCATCAAGTCCGGCACTATTAAGCCCCTGCAACACCTAGCCCAGCAATCCAAGTTCAGCAGTGTAAGCCCAAGGGCTGACAAGTTACGTCAGCAGCACCCAATCTCCGGAGGTGTGTGATGAGTGATTTCCGAACCGAACACGACAGCATGGGTGAGGTGCAAGTGCCCGCCCGCGCCCTCTACGGCGCGCAAACTCAGCGCGCGCTGGACAACTTCGAGATCTCCAGCCTGGTGATGCCGCCGCGCTTTATCCAGGCAATTACTTACATCAAAAAGGCCGCCGCCCTGGCCAACTACCAGCTGGGACTGCTCGACTGCATGCAGACAGAGGCCATAAGCACAGCGGCAGACCAGATACTCGCCGGCCAGTTTGCCGACCAGTTCCCGGTGGATGTGTTCCAGACCGGTTCGGGCACCAGCAGCAATATGAACGTAAACGAGGTGATTGCGCGCCTGGCCAATCACAACCAGGCCACCGACGGTGTCAGCGTTCACCCCAACGACCATGTCAATATGGGCCAGAGCAGCAACGACACCATCCCCAGTGCCATCCACATAAGCGCCGCCCTCGCCCTTAAACAGCAATTGTTCCCTGCCTTGGAAGAACTACACACAACGCTGCTGAGTAAAAGTGAGCAGCTGGCCGATGTCGTCACCACCGGTCGCACCCATTTGATGGACGCCATGCCCATCACCCTGGGCCAGGAGCTTGGCGGTTGGGCAGCGCAGATACTCGCCTGCAAAAAACACCTGGAGCAGGCGCTGCCGGGTTTACTGCAGTTGGCCCAGGGCGGCACTGCGGTGGGCACCGGGATTAACGCCCATCCAGAATTTGCCAATAAGGTCACCCAGCACCTGCACGAATTTACCGGCCTCAACTTTGTCCCGGGCAAAAACTTTTTTGCACTGATGAGCAGCCAGGATACCGCCGTCGCCCTCTCCGGCCAGTTAAAAACCCTGGCGGTGGCGCTGATGAAAATCAGCAACGACCTGCGCTGGATGAACTCCGGCCCCCTCGCCGGTTTAGGGGAGATCAGTTTAAAAAGCCTGCAACCAGGCTCTTCGATTATGCCGGGCAAGGTCAACCCGGTAATCCCCGAGGCGGTGTGTATGGTCTGCGCCCAGGTGATTGGCAATGACGCCAGCATCGCCATCGCCGGCCAGTCGGGCAACTTCCAGCTAAATG
Source organism: Cellvibrio sp. (assembly GCA_050305995.1). Taxonomy (GTDB): domain Bacteria; phylum Pseudomonadota; class Gammaproteobacteria; order Pseudomonadales; family Cellvibrionaceae; genus Cellvibrio. The sequence goes on along the minus strand of JBNLGJ010000073.1, from coordinate 26,405 downwards.
TGATGCTGCCGCTGGTGGCCCACAACCTGCTGCAATCCATAGAGCTGTTAAGCAACGCCTGCAACGAACTGGCGGATAAAGCCATCACCCCTTTTACGGTTAATCAGGCGAATGTAGATAAGACGCTGGCCCTCAACCCGATTTTGGTGACGGCGCTCAACCCAATTATCGGCTACGAAAAAGCCGCCGCTATCGCCAAAAAAGCCTATGCGCAACAGCGCCCGATTATTGATGTGGCAGCGGAGGAAACTGGCAAAAGCCGCTTGGAGTTGGAGATTTTGCTGGCGCCCCACAAGCTGACCCAGGGCGGGCTTTAATAGGCCACACAGGGCATTAGTGCGCGGACACCTTAAATAAATCTATAGCAAATGCACGTATTTCATCGGCGTGGCCAGCCACCAGCGCCAGGCCACCGCGCTCGTTGAGGCGATTAAAAGGCTCCGCCAATTTTAAGTAAGCAGCCAGGCCCGTAATGGGCGGAAGATCGCGCCCGGCGCGGCGAAACAGGAGCGCGTGGTAGAGCCCCAGGTTGACAACATCCGCCAGCCCCAAGGGCTCCTCCCAGCCGACAAACCACTCGCCAGTGCGGCGAATCACCTGAATAAATTCCTCGTTCACCTGCCACTTTTTCAACATGATGACGCCGAGCGACTTAGAGTATTCGCGGCAGAGGGATATATACAATTCCTGCGGCGGCGTGCGCTCGCGATCCTTAAACGCCGAGAGCACGGCGAGGGTGCCAATTTCACTCAACAGTGCCGCCAGCAATACTTTGTCCACAGAAATTTGGGGTAACTGTTTAGCAATAAAGGCGCTCACACTGGCTTTAAGTACCATGCGATTCCAAGCGGAAACAAAGAGTTTTTTGTGGGTGACAGAGTGAAGGGTAAACAGGCTTTTAACCGAGTGCAGCATGGTGATCCGCTCAATTTGCGCCAGGCCCAATAGCCGCACCACATCCAACAGCGAACCCGGTGTCTGCGGATGATGACACATGGGACTGGAAGCATACTTGAGCAGCATGGCACTAAGGGAGGGATCTTTCGCCAGGGTTTTACTCAGCGATACCAAGGAGATATCCGGCTTGCTCAGTGCCTGGCGAATCTCCAGGGTAATACTGGGCAGGCTGGGCAACTGCTCGTTATCCGCCATAAGTTGCGCAACCACATCGCGATAGATGGAATAGTCTGCGTATGCCAGGGCCACCGGGGAATACCTTTGCAAATCCTGTGCGTTAAAGCCTAGCAGTTAAACCGGCTGACACCCGCGCCCTTCGCGCTCCGCCCTCGCCGCACCTTAGGGTAAGGAGGCGATAATCACCGCTGCGTAGATAAGAGGAATGGTCAAGCCGATGCCCGCACCTAAACCCAGGGTTTTACTCCAGCTGAATTTTTTGGTTTTGACTTTATCAACCTGGGCTAGCCTTATCTGCTCGCCCTCAGTGCCCAAAATTGAGGTTTCGTTAACCTCGGCCAGTTTTAGCACTTGCGGCTTTGACTCGCCAATAAGCGTAACTTCCAGAGTTTCTCCCGGCTTAACTTTTTGCACCCACACAGGTGCCTGACTGCCTTCGCTGCCCTGCTGGTACACCATTTGGCGGCTGGAGCAGGCCAGAATAGAAGCACAGGACAACAGAATTACGAGGACTTTGATCAGGCCGTTCAATTTGACTCTCCCTAAAATGAATTTTGTTTAATGTTTTAATTTTTATGATGACTTAAATAACCATGAATGCAAAGCCAACACAGATAAGTGAATGCTACCGCCAAGGCGCCGCTGTGCCGGTTTAAACAGAAACGAGAGCTGGCAACTCTGCATTAAGTATTTCCGCCAGGCGCTTGGTTGCCGGCCCAGCAAAATCCCGGTCGGCAAAGATGAGATAGGTGGGCACTTCGCGCAGCGAGCCGGCCTCTACCGGCAAATATTTCAAGCGCCCCGCCTCCACATCCTCTTGGGTATAGGCATCCGGGAGCCAGGCATAACCCAAGCCCATGCGAATAGCTTCCACCGAGGTTTTGATATGGCTGACGGTCCAGCGCTGATCGGCCTCCTGCCAGCCCTCGCTGCGACGACGATATAAACCCGAGTCGCGCACAATAATCTGCCGGTGCTGGCGCATATCCTCCAGGTTGATTGGCCGCCCCAAATGCTGCAATGGATGATCGACGCTGGAGACACCGTGCATGCTAACCGTCACCAACTTCTCCCCGAGAAAGCCAGGGGGTACACGCCCGCTTATGGCCAAATCCACCTGCCGCTGCAACAGCGCATCCTCGGTGCCGCTGAGTACCGACTCAAAAATCTCCACCCGAGTATCGGGGAATTCGCGGGCAAAAATATCCAGGCACTTAAGGATGTATTTCGGCGGGATAATCAGATCCGCAGCGATTTTTATCAGCGGCTCCACCTGCACCGACAGGCAGCCCGCCGAGCGCTCCAGTCGCTCCGCCTGCTCCAGCAACTGTTTGGCACGCCTATAAAGCGACTCGCCAGCGGCTGATGCCACCGCCTTGCGCCCCTGCAACTGAAACGCCTTAACGCCCAGCGCCGACTCCAGTTGGGCTATGGCATAGGACACAGACGACTGGCTCTTGTTAAGCATTTCTGCTGCCCGCGCATAGCCCCCGGCATCAATCACCGCCAGCAGTGCGCGCCATTGCTCCAGAGTGACTTTGTTTTCAGCCATAAGGTTGGAAACGCTGTGGCGGTTAACTGCTGGCATGGCACCAACCTCGTAATGATTAAAAAATGAGATTAAAACAAGCAAAATATCCCTGTTTATCATTGGCTCGTCAAATCATTTAATAGCAACACGGCCAGCAGCCATGCCAACCTGGGCAGCTTGAGCCAAATTAAAACCCAGAACCTCTTACTCCCACCCCAGAGCCTCCCTTAGGAGAAAATGATCATGGCGACTCTTTTGCAAATCAACAGCAGCTTATTTGGCGAAAGCGGTAACTCCAGTCAATTGACTGGTGAATTTGTACAGCGCTGGAAAGCGCAAAACCCAACTGGCGAGGTGATTGTTCACGACTTTGCCACTGAGCAGGTTCCACACCTGGATGCCACCCGCGTACAGGCATTATTTAGCCCAGAAGAAGGCCGCACTGCCGAGCAGCAAGCCGTAGTGGATTACTCGGACAAACTGATTGCCGAAGTGAAAGCAGCCGATACGATTGTTATAGGTGTACCCTTGTACAACTTTGGTGTGCCCTCCACATTGAAAGCGTATTTTGATCACCTGGCTCGCGCTGGCGTAACCTTCCAGTACACAGAGACAGGCCCGGTGGGAATGCTGGAAGATAAACCCGTGTACGTTATTGCCACCCGAGGCGGTGTGCACAAAGGCCAACCCAGCGATACCCAATCGCAATTTCTGAAAAACTTCCTGGGCTTCCTCGGCTTGAAAGACGTGCATATCATTTACGCCGAAGGCTTGAACATGGGCCAAAAAGACCAGGCGTTTGCCGCGGCCAAAACCGAAATTGAACAGGAAGTTGCCGCTTAACGGCCGCCAATATCCGCAACCACAAGCGGTTGCTGCAATCAACCCAGCAACCGTTTATTAATAACAGGAGTAACCTTATGCAACGCCAGCTACAACAGATTCTCCCCGGCCGCGAAACCAGCGACGGCGCTGGTGTTCGCATTAAGCGCAGCCTGGGCCAAAACCAGCACGCGCGCTTCGACCCATTTTTAATGCTGGACGAATTCGGCAGTGAAAGCCGCGACGACTATATTGCCGGTTTCCCCTCGCACCCACACCGCGGCTTTGAAACAGTAACCTATATGCTCGATGGCCACATGTTGCATGAAGACCATATGGGCAACAAAGGTCATTTGCGCAACGGCGATGTGCAGTGGATGACCGCTGGCCGCGGCATTATCCATTCGGAAATGCCGCAGCAGGAGCAGGGGTTAATGCGCGGTTTTCAACTGTGGCTCAACCTTCCTGCCGCAGAAAAAATGAAGCCAGCTCACTACCGGGATATTCCCGCCACAGAGATTCCCGTAGCGCCCCTGGCCAACGGTGGCAGTATCAAGGTTATCGCCAATAGCGCGTTTGTGGCTGGGCGAATTATTTCTGGCCCCATCCAGGGGTTAACGACAGATGCGATTTATTGGGATGTGCAACTGCCGCATGCTGGTGAGTTTCATCATGCGCTGCCCGAGGACCACAATACCTTTTTGTATGTGTACGAGGGCGAATTGGCGGTAGGCGAAGACAAGCGCAAACTCGCCAAAGGCAACGCCGGCCTATTGAGCAAAGGCGATCAGCTTGCCGTTTTGGCCACTCAGGAAGACACTCGCTTTTTAGTGATTTCAGGCAAGCCAATTAAAGAACCGATTGTGCAGTACGGCCCCTTTGTCATGAACTCGGTAGAGGAGATAGAGCAGGCAATTCAGGACTATCGCAGCGGCGAGTTAATCAACTATTAACCCGGCGATCAAATATATCGTCCTGACATATTTGATCGGCGCCCTGAAAAATCCGGCGCAGATGCGTAAATCCGCTTGATTTTCCAGGACTAGCGCCAGCCTTCAGCTGACGGCCTAATACTTATAAACGATATAGTATTTTGGGAGGCAAAGCCTCCCAGTTGAGTAATAGTTTTTAATCTACCGCAGGCATTTTTTAAGAATTACTCAGTAAAAAATTTTCAAGCCACCAGGTTTTCTTATTAAAGCTCCGTATCAATTTGGGTCGACATCACAACTTGGCAAAAGTTTTAGACAAAAAAATTGTCAGATTTTGCCTGTTAGACAATTTTCACCAAATGTGAAATTTGTTGATCCATCTCTTTGACCAGCACGCTCTAAAGCTCTAAGGTAAAGGCGATTTATCAACCGGATAGAGCTATTGCTATGCACCACTTGCTCAGACTTTGCTTCACCTGCGCCCTCTTTAGCTGGTTACCAGCTCAGGCTGAAACCCTTAAGGTGGGCTATTTCGACTTGCCGCCCCATGTATCCAGCAACACGGCGGCCAAATCCAGTGCCGCTATTCAATACTTCGATCAAATCGCTGCGGAAATGGGCGTCCAGGTTAATTATCAAGCCTACCCTTTAACCCAACTGTTGCAACTACTGGAAACCGGCCAACTGGATGCGATACTGTTTTTAGCGCGCAATCCAGCGCGCGAAAAAATATTCAGCTATCCGCAGCAGCCTATTATCAGCACCCAGCCTATTTTTGTTGTCAGCCAATTGTCGTCCTTGCAAAAAATCACTGATATTACGAGCGAGCACGGATTAAAAATTGGCGTGTGGAAAGGTGGTTATTTTTCCAGGACTCTCGCCAACTGCAGCAATCAGCTGATTCGTATGGGTGGCGCCAATGTCGCGGCCAAAGGCCTGGATTCAGTTGTCAAAGGTCACGTCGATGCGTTTTACAGCCCAGACCGCTACTCGATGGAGTACCAGGCTAAAAAATACAAAAAGCGCAAACTTATCCGCATTATCCCCAATACCAGCGAAACCATAGATCTTTACACAACTTTTAGTACGCAAGCTGGCGCAGTTTATTTAAAATCCTATGAAGCGGCTCTGCGCAAAGTAAAAGCCCAGCAAAGTTATGAGACACTGCTTGATAAGTTTATTGGCAGCACAGACCCCGCCCTCGGCCTACTTTCACAATTACAGGCACCCCCCTTACTCACCCCCTAATCCGCGCAGCAAACGCCTGGCTGCACACCTAAAGGTAACACTATGAAGGTTCTTATTATCTGCGGCAGCCTACGTAAACTCTCCACCAACATGGGGCTTGCCCGCTATGCCCAAGCCAACGCGCCTGAAGGCATGGATATTCAGATCGCCAACCTGCTTGAGGTGCCCTTTTACAATGCCGATATTAGCGAGCGCCCCACTGCGGTGAAGCAACTGTTAGAGGCAATTGAAGCTGCAGACGCCATTTTATTTGCCTGCCCCGAATACAATTACTCGATAGCGCCCGCGCTAAAAAACGCCCTGGATTGGGCCTCTCGCGAACCCGACAATCGCTTGCTCAGTGGTAAACCCGCCGCCATTATGGGCGCTGCCGGTGGCATGGGCAGCTCACGAGCGCAATACCATTTGCGTCAGGTTGCGGTATTTCTCAACTTACATATGCTTAACAAACCCGAAGTTTTTGCCAATGCCTTTAGTGGTAGCTTTAACGAAAATGGCGATCTTATCGACGAAAAAATTCAAACCAATGTAGGCAACTTACTCGTAGCACTGAGTGATTGGACACTTAAACTGGCGCCGCAAAGTTAATAAAGCGAAAACTGCAAATCATCACAAAAAAGCCCGCGATTCTTTTATTAATCCAGCGATGAATATTGTCGGATTAATAGTGCGACACAGGGATGTGCCGCCGTCAGCTGAAGGCTGGCGCTAGCCCTGGAAAATCAAGCAGATTTACGCATCTGCGCCGGATTTTCCAGGGCGCCGATCAAATATGTCAGGACGATATATTTGATCGGCGGGTTAATAGAACGCGGGCTTTTTTAACTCATTTTACGCCAAGGGAACCGCTGAAAAATCTAGGCGAGGCAGCAAGCACAAGGCAAAAACAGGCAACTCGAAGAGTAGCGCCGCTCAAAAGCGGAGTTTATACGTCATAAATGAGCATTTTACTCGCTCCGCTCGCCCCTGCCAGAGCCACCCTTCGGGTGTTCAACGGTCTATGGCCTTTTGTGAGCCTGTTTTTAACGCCGCGATTGCAGCCTAGGTAATTTTCAGAGGCTCCCACGAATTATTCGAGAAGGCTGCGCAGCATCCAGGCTGTTTTCTCATGCAGCTGAATGCGCTGAGTCAACAAGTCAGCTGTGGCTTCATCAGCAGCAGCCCCAACCGCAGGATAAAGTGAGCGCGCCGTACGCACCACAGCCTCCTGCCCCTCAACTAATAAGCGAATCATATCTTGAGCCTTGGGGATATCAGTTTCCTCTTTAATGCTGCTCAATTTGGCGTATTGCTGGTATGTGCCTGGCGCAGGAAAACCCAGCGAACGAATGCGCTCTGCAATCAAATCCACCGCCAGTGCCAACTCATTGTATTGAGTTTCAAACATCAAATGCAGGGTTTGAAACATGGGGCCAGTGACATTCCAGTGAAAGTTGTGGGTTTTTAAATAAAGCGTGTAGGTATCTGCCAAAAGTCGCGACAAACCCTGCGCGATTTCCTCACGGTGGGGCTGAGAAATACCAATATCGATATTCATAGTTTCTCCTTTGGGTTGGCTTATAAAAAAAATGCCCTTACAGCGTTGTATTTACTATAAAAAAATTATCCACGAGGGCACAGTAATTTTTGACTATGGCCGCTATAGACTTGACGCAAGACAAGAGTTTATCGGCTGGCAAAAAGTTTAGTGATTGGCAAATTTAAAGCGCCGCAGCCATTAGCACCCAGTCGCGGGCGCGGCTTTTATACTTAAGGTATTGTTGCTGGATGTCCACCGGGCACACATCCAGTGCAGGACGTACAAACCCTAATGCAGCATAAAATTCCTGCACATCAGGCAGCGCAAAACAAAAGCAAGGATTGGGCGATATTGTAGCCAGCAGTTGCAACATCAACTCGCGCCCTAGCCCTTGTCCCCGATAGGGTTTAGCAACCAGCAAATTGCGCAGCCAATAACTTTGCTCACCTACCAACAACAGGCGCACCGCAGCAATTATTTCGCCAGACGCCGACAAGCGCAAAATAAAGATCCGCTCTTGTCGCCCCAGGCGGATTTTGTATTTATGGCTGCGATAAAAGGCCTCGGCCAAGGGGAATTGCAATTGCGTAAGTTCAGCAATAGCTTGTATATCACTGGAGGATTGCACGGCAGTTGGACTGGTCATAAGTTGATATCTGGGGTGAAGCGCAAATTATAACGCCAGCACCCTCCTCACCTGCCAGAGCAAAATGCACCCCAAGGGCAAAAAAACTTCGCCTATTTTTCGTCTTCGGGGTCTTCCAAATTATCCAGGGGAAAGAGGTTATCTGCCATTTGCTGATCCTCGGAAGACATCATCGAATCCTGCATGGGGATATCCGCTATTTGCTCATCATCGGCGATATCGATGGTGTCAGCCTTAGTGTCTGTTTGAGGTTTTTGATTAGGTGTAGCGGGTGCTTTTTTCAAGCTGCTGACATCAGTGTTTAAGATTGCCTCTATCTCGTCCAATGACTGCTTATTTTTGCTACCGGCAATCAATCTATAAATGACAAAGCCAATTACCAAAATCAATAAATTAGCGACCCCCAAACCAATATATAGCAGCGAGCGAGAAACCTCTTTTTGGGGTGCCTCTGCCTCGGCAGGCGCCTCTGCTTCGACCGGGGCGGCGCTGGAGGCCTCCTCATGATGCGCGGGTTTTAACGTAGCGTTTACACTGGCCTCATCGGGAAAAAAAAAGTCTCCGGCAGAAATCCATTCATCCAAGGGAGAGCCGTCTACCGCTTTACCAACAGCGTGCAAATTAAGCACATACTTTGCAGTTTCAACCGGCGCAAAGGAAAACTCCCAGTGATCGCTGCCAACCAGGCTTAAATCTCGCTCCAGGTTTGATCCCAATGAATTGGCGATCACTGCGGTGACTTTAACGCTGGCGATATCTACCGCTTCCGGGTCAGGCGTAAGCTTATAAAGCTTGGTCAACCTGGGCTGCGTTTGCTGGTCAACCTCCAACCTAAACAACGAACCGCCCACCTGTAAATGATGGACATATTCACGTTTGAAGGTTTTGCCATCGATACTCAAGCGAATATCGTAATTTCCGGGCTCATCAAAGCCCTGCAGGCTCGTCTGGAAAATGCCATCGGCAGGCACCTGTGCAGGCGTTAAATCCTGGGTATTACCCGCCGGGTCTTCATCTCGGGCAACCAGTGCGCTGGCGGTGAGCAGTTGCAAAAACTCCGGCTTGGTTATCAATTCATCACTTTCGCTAAAGGAATAGCTGAGCGCTAAATCTTGCCCCTGACGAATATTGGTTTTTGGCGGCTGCACCACCAACTGTAAATTGCTCACTACCGTCACGCGGCTATTTGGCGCCATTTCGGTTTTAACCTGCCACTGGCCAGCGTTGGGCTGCTGCACCGTAATCAAATCGTAGGCAGATGTTTTATACCAATTGACATTGTGGGCTGGGTCAGTGCCGCTAAATTCAGTGCCATCGGGGGCGATAATAATGGTTGCAGGCACATCCGATTTACGAAAGATAAGCGCGGTAAACTCCTGAATACTGGCATCGACCAAAAAGCCATTATTCTCCAGCGGCAGCCGCTCCTCAGGTACGGCTTGCTCGAATATTTTCAGGAAAGTGTTCATCAGTTCGTCTGCCGTTTTTGCCACCACAAAAACACCATCGGTCGACTGTGAAAGTTTTTTCATCAATTCCTGGTCGGCGGCATCTGACAACGCAATGGTGTGAATGATATAGCCCGCCTGTTTAAGTTTGGGCAGTACCTGGGTGAGAATCCGCTGACGCTCCTTAAGGTTTTTCACCGCTTCCTTATCAATATCCACTACACCATCGGTAAGCAGCACCAGATTGTGGCGATAGTGTTGATCGGGGCGAGCTATATTGTCAGTGGCCTTTTCTAAAGCTTCACCGATATTGGTATAGAGTGCGATGGAATTAATTGTGCCAGCGCTGGCCGCCGCTGATCTGCGCCAGCTGTCGTCTACCTGACGCAGCGGCACCAACATATTTACTGACTGGCCAAAGGTCCAAATTCCCGCTCTGCTAGTATCCGGCAGCAAACGCACCATAAGGTCGATAGCTGGGCGGCGCAGATTCTGGGGGTCGGTTTTTTTCATGCTGCCAGAAATATCGATAATCATGCGCACATCAGCTGGCAGAGGTTTGGCTGGCGACTCTGCCCAGGCGGGCGTAACCATCAAGCAGGCAAGCAGTATCCAAATACGCATTGAGTCATTTCTCCGAGCGTTGAAACGGTAAAACCTGATTGGAATCTTAAGGCCTTACACTTTTTTATTGGCAATATTGCTTTTAGTTGTAGCAGCTTTGACGAAAGCTGCCATTTTCCTCGCTATTTAGGCCACGGCTTATAACCTTTTATTAGCTCAGTAGCAGAAAAATATAGAGCGAACCCCAGCAAAAAGCCCGTTAGCTTGCGCACAACGGGCTTTTTGCAAAAATCAAAAACCAGGTCCAGTTAACGCTGGGCACGAATCGGCTCCCCTAATAACTCCTCTTCCGCCTGACGCTCTTCACGCGTCAGCGCCGCTGATGAATACCTGACCTGAGGCGGCACTATATCCTCGCGCACTGTTTTAGCCTGAGCTTGTTCGCCAGCACCCAGCTTTGCGAGATAGCTGCGGCGAGTAAGCAACTGATAAATTAAGGAGAGCACAAGAAAGAAGGCCCAGAGCCCCAGCATCAATTTGATGACTTCTTTCACATGATCCACCCCATGTTCGATAAAACCAAAGGCAATGGCATATACTGCAGGGGCCATCAGCATTGGACGCTCAGGCATGTTAAGCGAGAAGGGCGTGAACAAAATCACCGCTACAGTAATCACAAAAAAATGTACCCAAGCGCGACCTGCACGGCGGAACAGCAGCCAAGTTGCCAAGCAACAACCCGCTGCCCCCACCAGATAAATCATCCAGGCGTATTCCAGTTCCGTCATATTTTCCACAGCCAAACTCCAAAAAAATAACGCGTTAATTTCAATAGTAGATAGCTGCTTTGGGCTATACCCAGCGAACTATATAGTCTTCCAAATCGTCTTCAGCCACGTCCTTCTCGTGCATCACCTGATCGCTTACCGACATGCCAGCCTTGTGCACCGAATCGGGATCGCCAGAGATCAGTGGATGCCAATCAAACAGCGGCAGTCCCTGGTCGATTAAACGATAAGCACAGGTTTCTGGCAGCCAGTAAGTATCCTTTACCGATTCCGGGGTGAGAACCACGCACTCGGGCACCAGCTGCTGGCGCTGCTCATAGGCCTCACAGCGGCAGCTATGGTGATTCAGATAGCGGCAGGCGACCTTGGTGTAGTAAACATCACCTGTATCTTCATCTTCCAACTTGTGCAGGCAGCATTTGCCGCAGCCATCGCACAGAGCTTCAAATTCAGTTTTGGACATCTCGCCCAGTTTTTTGGCGAGCCAGAATACTTGTTGTGCCATGGCAATTACTGGCCAGAGAGTTTGGCGTTGAGTGCGCGCAAATGGCGCTGCTCTTCATCCAGTTGATTGCGCGGGGGCAACTGTAGGAAGAAGCCTTTTTCCTCCAGGCTTTCCGCAACTTTTTCCACCGAAGTTTGCGCCAGTTTTTTATCCGGGGTGAGCAGTATCACCATGGCTGGCTGGGGTGTACCAAACATTTTGAGCAAATCATCCGGCACCCTTGTCAGGCCCTCTTCTTTTTTGACGTAGAGGTACATACCCTCTTCTTTTGGACTGCGGAAAATTTGGCAAATTATTTTCATAAACTGGTTACCGGATTGAGTTATTCGCTGGTGGACTCAGCCCCATGGGCTTGGGCTATTTTCAATAAGCCTTCGCCAATCAAGGGGTAGCGCCAACCATTAAGCCGCTCGGGTAAGCGATAGCCGCCGTTTTCCATCCCTGAGCGGACAATAAACTCATAGTCCTTTTTGCGAATTAGCACCTCTGGCGGTAGCCCCTCGGCCTCAGCTTTAGCGCGCACAAATTGTTTTAAGGCCTTCATTAACGGCCCTTCGCTCTGCGCCAGGGGCGGGTTCACACGCGGCGGCCAGCTGGCCTCCAGTGTGCCCTGCTGTTCTTCCACTATAGCCAAGATATGCTGGGCATCATGGCGGAGCGTGCGCGAGGGAATATCGGCAATACGCTGCAGGGCGGCCAGATCGCGCGGCTTTTTGCGCGCGATTTCCCAGCAACTTGGCTCCTTAATCAGGCGATTGCGCGGCAGATCGCGCAGGCGCGCTTCGGTTTCGCGCCAGATACACAGCTCGCGCAGTATGGCCAATTCCTCCGGCCAAAGTTTCCAGGCGAAGCCCACTTTGGTGTAGGCCTCGCTGAAGTTACTAGGCGCTCGGGCTGCACTCACCAGATCGGCACAGTCGCTTTTCACCCACTCCAGGCGATGACTGGCCTTGAGCTGCTGCAGCAATTTGCCGTAAACCACCAGCATATGGGCCACATCCAGCGCCGCATATTTAAGCTGGGCTTGGCTCAGGGGCCGCTGCAACCAGTCGGAGCGGGTTTCATCTTTGGGAATTTCGATGCTGAGCAGGCCGCGCACCAGGTTGGCATAGCCCAGACCAAAGCCCAGGCCGGCAAAGGCGGCGGCCACCTGGGTATCAAAAATGGGCGAAGGCACCAGCTCCAGCCAGCGCTGGAAAACTTCCAAATCCTCGGAGCAGGAATGCAGTACCTTGGTGACCTGTTCATCCAACAGCAAATCTTTAAGCGGCTGGGTAGCGCGAATCGCCAGAGGATCAATTAAATAGCAGCCCTGGCCATCGCCAATTTGCAGCAGCCCGGCGATGGGGTAGAAAGTTTCACTGCGCATAAACTCGGTATCCACAGCTATGGATGCCTGTTGCCGCCAGCGCTGACAAAGCTCGGCCAGTTGATCGTCCTGATCAACCCAGATAGGTTCGGTGGGAATCAACATCAGATTTAAATACTTCTACGCAGTGAGAAGGCGTGGGCCAGAGTCCCGCCATCAATAAATTCCAGCTCGCCCCCCAGGGGCACGCCATGGGCGATACGCGACACCACCACATTGAGTGGTTTGGCGCGCTCGCTGATATAAAAGGCCGTGGCCTCCCCTTCTACCGTGGGGTTGGTGGCCAGGATCACTTCTTTAATCGGTTCATCCTGCAGCAGTTGCAGCAGCTGATCCACGCCTATGTCTTGCGGGCCCACACCGTCGATGGGCGACAAATGACCGAGCAGCACAAAGTATTTGCCCTGGTAGGTACCCGCCTGCTCTATCGCCAGCACATCGGCGGGTGTCTCGACTACGCACAAGAGACCGGGGTCGCGCCGCTCGTTGCGGCAGATACCGCACAGCGCCTGTTCGGTAAGGGTGCGACAGCGGGTGCAGCGCCCTACCCCGTCGATGGCGCGCTGCAGGCTTTTGGCCAGGCGCTCGGCGCCGACCTTGTCGCGCTCCAGCAGGTGCAGCGCCATGCGCTGTGCCGACTTGGGGCCAACCCCCGGCAGGCAGCGCAGGGAGGACATAAGCTCGTCAATCAAAGGGCTAAACATGCACCAGACTCAATATAGGGGGATTAAAACGGCATTTTAAAACCGGGGGGCATGCCCATACCGGCGGTCATTTTTTCCATTTCATCGCGGTTGCGGGTTTCAATTTTGCGCACCGCATCGTTTACCGCCGCAGCCAGCAGATCTTCGAGCATTTCCTTGTCTTCGCTCATCAGGCTGTCGTCGATGCTCACGCTTTTAACATCGTGGCGACCGGTCATCACCACCGACACCAGCCCGGCGCCGGCCTGGCCGGTCACCTCTGCTTTAGCCAAATCCTCTTGCATCTTCTGCATATTGGCTTGCATCTGCTGGGCTTGTTTCATCAAATCGCCAAGGCCTTTCATGGGTTCCTCGCTTATTTCTCTATATCTAGATAACAGGTTGAATCGAGTCTTCGCGGATTACCGCATCAAAATGGGCAATCAGTTTTTGCACAATCGGGTCACTGTGAATGGCGTTAACGGCATCCTGTTGGCGCTCGGCCCTCAGGCGAATCGCCATAGCCGCCGGGGTGTCCGCAGTAATTTTACCCAGGCTGATCACTACGCGGATGGGGGCGTCAAAATAGACGCTGAGTAAATCCGCCAGACGCTGCTGATGACTAGGGTCGTACAAGGTGCTGTTGTTTTCATCCAGCACAAAATGAAATTCATTCTGCTGGCGGCTGACCAATTGGGCATTGGAGGCAGTACTCTGCAGAATGCCGGTAACCCCCAGGCCCAGATAGACCTGGGTCCAATTCGCCGGGCTGGCAGCATCGTAGCTGACCTTTTCAATCGGCTTGCGCGCCACAGGCTCGGGAACCGGAGCCGGTTCAACCACTGCTGCAGGCTCAACCACAGGTGCAGGCGAAAGCGCCAGAGCTGTGGGCAACTCTGGCTGGCTGGATTCAGGCGGCAGTGCCGCTTCAGGCTTTTTTGAGGGATTTACCTCTTGCGTTTCACCTGGGTACTCGTAGTAAGCGGGGGCCGGCGCATAGTCCTCGTAATCATCATCGGCGGGGATATCGCCATAATCCGGGGGCGACTCCATGTGTGGAGCCTGGTTCGGCGCCTGGTTCAGGGAGTTAGCGCTGATCGCTGGCGCCGAGGGGGCATTGTCGTATGGCCCATCAAAGGGTGGACGCGACGCTTGTACTCGATCCACAGGCGCGACAGAAGCTGAGGCAACAGGGGCTGCTGCTGGATGCGCTGGTGCACTTGCCTGAGCAATGGGAGCTTGAGCTGGTGCAACTGTCGCAGCAGATGGATTGAACGCAGGTGTCTGGGCCGCAGCTTGCGCCGCAGATTGAGGCACCTGAGGCGCAACTGGCTGAGCACCCGGCCCCTGGCTCGCACGTTGAGGAACAGGAGAATTGGATTGTGGCAGCGCCTGGGTGGGCATTTCAATCACGCCCTGAGGCTTAAAGGCAAGCATGCGCAGCAGCACCATCTCAAAACCGGCGCGCGGGTCCGGCGCCAATGGCAAGTCGCGACGGCCGAGCAGCGCGGTCTGGTAAAACAACTGCACATCTTCCGAAGCGATTTGCTGCGCGAGGGTCATAATTCGCTCGCGGTCGCCCTGGCTGTTGTCCACCGCCTCCGGCAGCGCCTGGGCGATGGCGATGCGGTGCAGCACCGAGAGCATTTCCGCCAGGGCACTGGCATAGTCTGGCGCCTGCTCGGACATACGCTCAATGGCGCCCAATACCGCGCGACCATCCAGCGAGGCCAGCGCGGTGAGAATGTCGAAAACCGCCGCCTGATCAATAGTACCCAGCATGGCGCTAACTTCCGACTCGGCAATCTTGCCCGAGCCATAGGCAATGGCCTGGTCGGTAAGACTCATGGCATCACGCATACTGCCATCGGCGGCGCGGCCCAGATGCCAAAGCGCACTTTCCTCGTAGGGCACCATCTCCTGTTCCAGCACGAATTTAAGGTGCTGGACGATACGCTCCGGGTTCATGTTTTTGAGGTTGAACTGCAGACAGCGGGAGAGGATGGTCATCGGCAGCTTTTGCGGGTCGGTGGTGGCCAGCAAAAACTTCACATGGGGTGGCGGCTCTTCCAAGGTCTTTAACAGGGCGTTAAAGCTGGAATTGGAGAGCATGTGGACTTCGTCGATCAGGTAGACCTTGTAGCGGCCTCGAGTCGGCGCGTACTGGACGTTTTCCAGCAGCTCGCGGGTGTCCTCGACCTTGGTGCGCGACGCGGCGTCCACCTCAATCAGGTCGACAAAACGGCCCTCGGCGATTTCACGGCAGGCGGCGCACTGGCCACAGGGCTCAGAGCTGACCCCGGTTTCGCAATTGAGACACTTGGCCAGGATGCGCGCGATAGTGGTTTTACCCACCCCGCGGGTGCCGGTAAACAGATAGGCGTGGTGCAGGCGATTGTGGTCCAGCGCGTTAATCAGCGCCTGGAGCACATGCTCCTGGCCGACCATCTCGCGGAACACGCGCGGGCGCCATTTGCGCGCCAAAACTTGATAACTCATGCCAATCGCTACCTGTTAGGAACATCACTGCTAAGTGAGAAAGGCAGCAATTATAGCCAGTGCGACCTGTGCAGGACACTAAAAAGCGACTGATTTACAAAGCAAAAAGGAAATTGGCGAAGATTTGATCGAGATAATTCGAGCGGGGGGTAAAACTGAGAAGATTGGGTGGCGACCTAACCAGCCACACCCCGGCACATAACTAACTGCTACCGTTGCTCCCTTCCGGGCCTGGCGGGGTTCACAGGACATTATTGCGAGGGGACCGGCTAGATCACCATAGCGGCTTGCTTGGTTCCGAGAAGCTCGGCCAGCGCAAGAGGCGCGCATTATCATGACTTTGCCCCCGGATTGCAAGGCTTATCCCGCATTAGCCTTCGGCAGTACAAAAGCTGTGCAAATGAAATTTATTTTCAATTGCCGCCTTGTAATTTAGGCCCGAGCCGCCATCAACTAGCCTCGACGACAAGGCTTTACAGGCGCAGACCTGACCACCCTTTACTTCACTCAGCTAATTAAGGAGTCTTCCATGGCTACAGTTACCCTCAAAGGCAATCCATTCAACACCAACGGCGAGCTACCCGCCGCTGGCAGCCAGGCGCCAGATTTCCACCTGGTTAAAACCGACCTGTCCGAAGTAAGCAAGGCGGACCTGACGGGCAAGCGCGTTGTGCTAAATATTTTCCCCAGTGTCGACACGCCAACCTGTGCCACTTCTGTGCGCACCTTTAATGCCGAGGCCAGCAAACTGGACAACACAGTGGTGGTTTGCGCCTCGCAAGACCTACCCTTCGCCCTGAGTCGTTTCTGCGGCGCCGAAGGCCTGAGCAATGTTATCCCCGCGTCAGCCTTCCGCTCCGATTTTGCCAGCGCCTATGGCATAAAATTAGTGGACGGTCCTCTGGCTGGTTTAACTGCGCGCGCCGTTGTGGTGCTGGACACAGACGGCAAAGTACTGCACACAGAATTGGTGAGCGAAGTTGCCCATGAACCAAACTATGATGCAGCCCTGAAAGCCCTGGCCTAATGCACACACCGGCCCGACCTGTGCGGGCCGGTATTTTTATCAATAATAATTTGTACCCATTGGAATTTTATTTTTTAAAGCTGCTTATTTCCCCCAGGCGCTAGCCCCAACTATTAACGCCGCCCTATTCCCTTACAAAAACTAAGTCCATTTAAATTAAATGGCGCAATAATTAGATTTTTGGCATTAACTTTTTAATCTTATTCTCAAATACTCTGGAAACTAACACTTTTTCACATTTTTATAAGTCTCACTACAGAATTTATCTGCCTATAATCATTGAGACACATGAATGGAAAATCATTTCCATTAGAAAAATATTTCAGGTGTACACCTGAAATGGAGAGGTTCACTCCTGCACATAGACGAGCTTAGGAGCGATAGGATGTCTCAAATCGATTTTCTAAAGGCAGACACAACCAACCCGGAGTTTGTGGGTGCCCTTCTGGATACCATCCCCACCGGCATTGTAGTTACCAACCAGCGCGGCTTGCTGGTATATGCCAATAGCGAAGCCGAGCGATTGTTTGGCTACAGTCTTGATGAGCTGTTGGGCGAGAGCGTGGATATGCTTTTGCCCGACAGGTTCAGCCAAAAACATGCGAGCCATCGCCAAAGCTTTAACGAAAGTCCCAGCACACGCCACATGGGCGCCGGCCGCGATTTGTTTGGGCGCCGCAAAAATGGCAGCGAATTTCCTCTTGAAGTTGGCTTGCGCCCGCTGAGCATGGGCAATGAAAACTGGGTTATCGCAACCATTGTGGATATCTCGGCGCGCAAACAACTGGAAACCCGATTTGCAAAAGTTATTGAGGCATCTCCCTTCGGCATGCTGTTGGTGGATGAGCAAGGTTTAATACAACTTACCAACCCCAATTTGCAAAAATTATTTGGCTACACGGGCGACGAGTTGCTCGGCCAATCCATGAATTTACTGCTACCCGAACGCTATAGAGAAAATCACGACAAACTGCGCGCCGGTTACATAGCCGAGCCCAGCTTGCGCGCCATGGGACTTGGCAGAGATCTCACCGGACGCCACAAAAATGGCACGGAGATACCTATTGAAATTGGCTTGAATCCAGTCGAAACAGAAAAAGGCACGCTCACACTTGCTGTAATTACCGACATCAGCGAACGCAAGCGCCTGGAGCTGAGCCTGCAACAGGCCAATGCACATATGGAAGAATTTACCTATGTAGCATCCCACGATTTAAAATCACCGCTGCGCGGCATTGCCGATCTGGTGGAATGGATTGGCGAGGACCTGGATGAAAACACGCCGCAGTCGGTGCGTAAAAATCTGGAGCGAACGCAAGTGCGCATTAAACGAATGGAGCGGTTGGTGGAAGACCTTCTGCTCTATGCACGGGCAGGCAAGCGCAACACCGAATTAGCGCCGGTGGACATCACCGAGTTGGTTAAAGGCATTATCGAAATGCACCCCATACCGCCCGGCTTTGAGGTTAAAACCGATATTCGGCTTAATCAACTTACCGCCGCGCGCACGCCCCTGGAGACAGTGCTGCGCAATTTATTTACCAACGCATTAAAACACCACGACGGTGTTTCACCTCAAATTATTATCAGTGCCGAAGCGGAGGGGAACTTTGGCCGCTTTATTGTCAAGGATAACGGCCCCGGCATTCCCAGCGCTGCGCGCGAGCGCGTATTTCGCCTGTTTCAAACCCTTTCCAACGCAGAAACCTCAGGCAGCGGCATAGGCTTGGCCGTTGCCAAACGCATGACGGAAAGTCATGGCGGAAAAATTCAGTTAATCGACAGCCAGGATGAGCGTGGAGCGACCTTTGAAGTGCTTTGGCCGCGCTTTCCACGCAAAGACACTGTCGAGTAGGAGGTCAACATGCAAATGAATATTCTGTTGGTTGAGGATGACGATGTCGCCGCCGAAGCTGTCGTACGCAGCCTGCGCAAATACTCTATAAGTGTGCCGATTGTGCACGCACAGGACGGCCAGGAGGCACTTGAAATTTTGCGCAACCAACACCCGCAACAACAAATTGCCAAGCCCTATCTGGTATTACTGGATTTAAATATGCCACGTATGGATGGCTTTGAGTTTATGCAAGAGGTGCGCGTAGATCAGCAGCTGTGCGACAGCGTTATATTTGTGCTGACGACCTCCGATAATGAATTGGATCGCAGTCGAGCCTATCGGGAAAATATTGCAGGCTATATGGTTAAATCTGCCGTAGGGCCACAGTTTTCCAAATTGGCATCACTACTGGAAAACTACCGCGATGCGGTAAAACTACCCAGCTAGGTATCGGAGATACAGTCTATGCAATCTTTGCCAATATCGCCCATTCGGGTCATGGTAATTGACGACGATGATGTGGATCGAGAAAAGATACTGAGGTTATTAAGCCGGGTTCCACTGAACATGGCTATTTCCCAAGGCAGCTCAGCTCAAGATGCACTCCTCCTCATCAACAATGAAGTATTCAACTGCGTCATCCTCGACTATCAATTAAAAGACGCGCTTGGCTCAGAGCTGGTAGAGAGCATTAAAAAGCACAACCCCGAACCAGTTCCCATCATTATGGTAAGTGGCAATAACGATGAGCGTGTTGTCGCCAATTTAATGCGCGACGGCGTATTCGACTATCTACCAAAACGCACGCTTGCAGCCGAGCAGTTATTCCACACCTTGAGCAACGGTTTAAAGTGGGCCGAAAGTGAATCCCATGCAAAGGAACAACGCACGCGCGCAACCCAACTTACCCAAGGGCTGCCACAAATGGTGTGGACCAGCACGCCCGATGGCAGCTTTGATTTTCTCAATCGCCGCTGGTGTGAATACACGGGCGAGGACGAAAAAAGCCAGCTGGGCTACGCCTGGCTGGAACAAGTTTATCCGGACGATAAGGACAAGTTTATCGAGGCCTGGCATCAGTGCATAAGCTCAGGTGAAGAGCTGCGAATTAATTTACGCATTCGCAGCGCCCAGGGGGAATACCGCTGGTTCGATACCCGCGCCACAGCACAGCGCGATGAAGCAGGTAATATTTTACGCTGGCTGGGCAGCAACACCGATATTACCGATATCGAACTCACCCACCAAGCGCTGGCGAGCAGCGAAAAACGTTTTCACACCGCGTTTGATTATGCGCCCTTAGGTATGGCGTTGGTCAATCTGGCCGGCACTATTTTACAGGCCAACTCGGCGCTTCAATTGCTGCTAGGCCATGATCAAGATGAAGCAAGTTTTGGGCACAACCTATTAAGCCAAAATATTCTTGAAATTAGTCACAGCGACGACATAGAAACTGTAAAGCAGCAATTGCGCGACCTGCAAAAAAACAACATCGCCTTCGTGCAATTTGAACTGCGCCTGATTGCCAAAAACATGCACGCAGTTCACACTCAGGTTAGCGTTGCACTCATCAGTGATGAAGGCCAGTCGCCCTGCTATCTTTTCCAGTTTTACGATTTATCCGAGCGCAAACGCTATGAGGAAAAACTTATACACCTAGCCCACTACGACCCGCTTACAAGCCTCGGCAATCGCGCCAAACTCTATGAGGAAATCGACTTTCTCATTAATAAATCGGCGCGAATCTCAGCGCCCTTTGCCATCCTATTTGGCGACCTGGATCACTTTAAAGAAATCAATGATGGGCTCGGCCACGAAGCTGGCGATTTGCTGCTGCGTATAGTAGCCAAGCGCTTAAAAAAATCCCTGCGCCGCGGCGATAGTGTGGCTCGCCTGGGTGGCGACGAATTTGTTATTTTGATGCAGGATGTGAGTAAGTTTGAAGCCGTAGTGACAGTTACCGAAAAACTGATTCAGCGCATTAAACGCCCCATTAAATTGGGCAAAAATATAGTTCATGTAGGCATCAGCTTTGGTATTGCCCTCTACCCTACCGACGGGGACGACGCCAAGACACTGTTGCGCAACGCCGATAGCGCACTTTACGATGCCAAGAAAAAAGGCCGCGGCTGCCACCAGCTATATCGCAAAGAGCTTACCGAATATGTGCACAACCGGCTGATGCTCGATGCAGATATACGCAACGCGCTTGTGCATGATCAATTCGAACTTCACTTCCAACCGGTAATTAATCTTCAGCGTCAGAAGATGGAATCGGTAGAGGCACTTATTCGCTGGAAGCATCCGACAAGAGGCATGGTACCTCCCGATGAGTTTATTAGTTACGCGCAGGAGAGTGGGCTGATAGTGAAACTTGGCGAATGGGTCATCAATAAAGCCTGCCACCAGGCCGCGCTTTGGCGTTCCCAGGGTTACGAGATTCCAGTCGCCATCAACATTTCCGCCCGGCAGTTTTATCACAATAATCTATTGGAGGTTATCCAGCGCGCACTCAAAGAAAGCCAATTAGACGCTAAATACCTGCGTTTGGAAATTACCGAACAAATGTTTTTGGACAACACCCTGGATAATATTCGTCAAATTAATGAGCTAAAGGCGCTGGGCTTAAAAATTTCGCTGGATGACTTTGGCACAGGCTACTCTTCGCTGGGCTATATTATTCGCTTTGCGCCACATTATTTAAAAATCGACCGCGGCTTTGTGCAGCAGATAGGTACAGGCGAAGAGCACGATGCCATGGTTAAAGCCATTATCGGCCTCAACCAAATAATGCCTATGCACATAGTCGCGGAAGGTGTAGAAACCCAGGAACAGGAACACTTTTTACAAACGCGCGGCTGCGAACTTTTTCAAGGTTATCGCTATTCGCAACCACTGCCTGCTGATGATTTGATCCCGCTGTTTGAACACTGGGGTATTTCACCTTTAACCGATGAGCAAACATCACTTCCACCCACGCAACACTGAAACCTCGCTCAAAGTGCAGGCTTAACACCTTTTAAGCGCTTTAAACACTGAACCCGCGCCACTTGGATGAAATCCTGCACAAAATGTTGTTGCAGGTCCAGACTGCGTACGGCAGCATAAAGCACGGCAAAAACACCACTCTCCCCCGCGGGACGGACGCTAATCAATCCCTGCTCGACATACTCCGCCAACACCCAATTAGGTAGCGCGCAAATACCTCGCCCGCTGGCAACCAACTGCACCATCATCAGTGTCAACTCGGCGCTTCTCAGGCTTTTGGGCTCTACACCTGCCGGGGTTAAAAACTGCTTGAACACATCCAGACGAGCGCGCTCCACCGGATAGGTAATGAGCACCTGATCACTCACATCCGTCGGCTGAACAAAGGCTTTAGTACAAAGAGGATGCTGATTGGCCAAGGCAAATTGCATTTCGTAACCAAACAATGGGATGTAATCCACCCCCTTGAGCGGTTGCGGGTCCGAGGTGACTACGAGATCCACTTCCCCCTGCAACAGCGCAGGCAATGGCTCAAAGGTAAAACCAGCAGAAAAGTCCATCTCCACACCAGGCCATTGGTTGCGATAAAGCTCAATGGTGGGAAGTAGCCAATTAAAACAACTGTGGCACTCAATCGCCATAAACAGCCGCCCCGCTTCACCTTGCACCAGTTTTTTGATATCCCGCTCGGCCTCATCCAGCTTGGCCATAACATCATCGGCCAGTTGCAGCAGGCGCTTGCCCGCTTCACTAAAGCGCAGTGGCCTGCTTTTGCGCACGAAAAGTTCAGAGTCCAGGCGCGCCTCCAATTCTTTAAGTTGATGGGACAGTGCCGATTGGGTGAGGCAGACGCGATCTGCCGCCTCTACCAAGCTGCCAGTATCTCGCAATGCCTGCAGAGTTTTCAGATGTCGAATTTCAATCATGGTCGATCCCCAAACTAGATGCCCCAGCTTATCATTAATATTTTTCATCTTAATACTGAAAATTATTAGTTTGATTCATTTTAATGATTTTTTAACAATAGCTGCCTAAGCCAGACACCCAGAGTTAACCGGGCCAGTCTTTTCATATTTTCTGCTTTGGAGCCATAGATGAACCTTGATCTACAAACCCACAACCTCGGATTCCCCCGTATAGGTGCGGATCGAGAACTTAAAAAAGCGCTGGAAGCTTACTGGCGCGGTGATATCGATCAAGCTCAGTTGCTGCAAGTCGGTCGCAACTTGCGAGAGCGCCACTGGCGGCTTCAGGCTGACGCTGGCCTTAACTGGATACCCACGGGTGATTTTGCCTGGTACGACCAGGTACTGACGCTCTCGGCGACCCTGGGTAATATTCCCGCCAGACACAGGGCGGATAGCACTTTGGCGCCCAGCCACTCTGGCGATCACTGTTGTTCGGGGTCGCAGGAAGTTAGTGATTTCTGCGCGCAAGCCTGCACCCAGGTGGACCTGGATACGCTCTTTCGTGTAGCTCGCGGCAAGGCACCCAGCGGCACGAGCACCAGTGCCTCGGACATGACCAAATGGTTTGATACCAACTACCACTATTTAGTGCCTGAGTTTCATCGCGACCAAGAGTTTGCCCTCAGCTGGCGGCAAATCATCGAGGAGACGCGCGAAGCCATTGCCCTGGGTTATCAAACCAAACCGGTGATCCTCGGGCCATTGAGTTATCTCTGGTTGGGTAAAGAAAAACAGCCGGGCTTTGATCGCCTGGAACTGCTTGACCGACTTGTACCCGCCTACCGCGAGCTTTTAGCCGAACTCCAGGCAGTTGGCGCAACCTGGGTGCAAATTGATGAGCCAATTTTGGTGCTGGATTTGCCCAGCAACTGGCAGCGCGCTTTTGAATCCTGCTACAACCGCTTGCAAACGCCGGGGCTCAAACTGCTAGTCGCCACCTACTTTGGCGGCTTGGAGGATAATCTTTCCACCGCGGTGCAACTGCCGGTTGCCGGTTTGCATGTGGATTTGGTGCGTGCGCCAGAGCAGCTAACCAGCCTGCTTGATCGCCTGCCCGCCCATAAAATTTTGTCGCTTGGCATAGTTGATGGTCGCAATATCTGGCGCAACAACCTGCGCAAATCACTCACATTGTTGGCGCAGGCTCACGCGCGCCTGGGCGAGCGGCTTTGGCTGGCGCCCTCCTGCTCGCTACTCCACTGCCCTATTGATCTCGGGCGCGAAACCCAGCTGCCCGAAGACCTTTACGCCTGGCTGGCGTTTGCCAAACAAAAACTCGAGGAAATTGCCCAACTCAAAACACTCCTGGTTGCGCCCAGCTCTTTAGCCGCAGCAGAATTTCTCGCCGCAAGTGATCGAGCAGTTCAAAGCCGCGCCACCTCGGCGAAAATCCACAATCTGGAGGTGCGCAATCGACTCAAGGCGTTAACGCCATCTGCCTGGCAGCGTCACTCGAACTTTGCCACGCGCATCGACCAACAGCAGGCTAAATTACAACTGCCGCTATTCCCCACCACCACCATTGGCTCCTTCCCGCAAACGCAAGAAATTCGCAGTGCCCGCCGCGAGTTTAAACAGGGCCAACTTAGCGCCGCCGACTATCAACAGCGTATTGAAAGCGAAATCGCCCAGTGCATCGCCCGGCAAGAGCAAATAGGCCTGGATGTACTTGTTCACGGCGAAGCTGAGCGCAACGACATGGTGGAGTATTTTGGCGAGCAATTGGATGGCTTTGCCTTTAGCAACTTTGGCTGGGTACAAAGCTATGGTTCGCGCTGTGTTAAACCGCCGATTATTTTTGGCGACGTCGCACGGCCCCTGCCGATGACGGTTGGCTGGGCGCAATTTGCCCAGTCGCTAAGCCGCAAGCCGGTCAAGGGCATGCTCACCGGGCCAATCACTATTTTGTGCTGGTCGTTTGTCCGCGACGATCAAAGCCGTGAGCAAACGGCGCTGCAAATAGCCTTGGCAATTCGCGATGAAGTCGTAGATTTGGAGAAGGCGGGGATTGGCATAATTCAAATTGATGAGCCGGCTATTCGCGAAGGCTTGCCCCTGCGGGAAAAGGCCCGCCGCGACTATTTGAACTGGGCGGTAAAAGCCTTTCGCATAAGTGCCTCCGGCGTTACCAATGAAACCCAGATTCACACCCATATGTGTTATTCGGAATTCAACGATATTATCCAGGCTATCGCCGATCTGGATGCAGATGTCATCACCATAGAGACCTCGCGCTCGCAAGGAGATTTACTGCAGGCCTTTGAGGACTTTAACTATCCCAACGATATAGGCCCTGGGGTTTACGATATTCACTCACCCAATTTGCCTAAGGCAGAGGCAATGGTGAATTTGATTGAGCGAGCCGCACAGCGGCTGCCTGCGCAGAGTCTGTGGATAAACCCAGACTGCGGCTTAAAAACCCGCAATTGGGCAGAAACCCAAGTGGCCCTTGGCGAGATGGTTGGTGCGGCCAGAGTGCTACGCCAGCAGTTTGCCAACAAAAAGCCAAGCACTCTAAACGGCTAAAAATTCCAATCCAACGTAAGGCGCAACTCGCACCCAGGGTTGCCCCTCTATCACTCCCGTTCCCCGAGCGGGAGTCTGGTAGCTTTGACCACATAAATTTTTTGCCGCAAAGCTCAGGCTAAGCGTGCAGCTGGCTGGCAAAAACAAAATAGCGATCCAATTCACCCAGCGCGCTCTAGGTGTCGGGTTATATCGCTTACCATGGAAGACACCCGACATTTTCCAGCTCCATTTTCCACACTGATAATTGAGGTAGCGGGAATCCAGGTCGCGCGCTTTGCGGATGAACTCCTTGGGCGCTGATTGCAACCCAGCAATTTTCAGAGGCTCCCTAAAAATGCCCTTTGGCAGCCTGCGCCAGCGCCCATCCGCAAACCTATGAGCAGCCGGGAATAATGCTATTATGCCGCCCCGAGTGAACTATCCAGGCTTAATCCATGCTGTTATTTGTAGACAACCTCACCAATGTCGATTTCAGTTTCCTCGACCCGCAGCGCGGGCTCTTGGGCGAGACCTGGTTGGCCAATGTGCGCCTGCAGGGTGATTTGGATGAACAGGGAATGGTGTGCGATTTTGGCACCGTTAAAAAACTGTTGCGCCACTGGCTGGACACAGAGCTCGACCACCGCCTGGCTATTCCGGCCCGCTCACCGCAATTGAGCCTGCTAGAAGACGGTGACTTTATTGAATTGAAATATTACTTTGGCGACCAAGGTGAATTTATTCACACCCGTTCACCGCGCGACGCCATTGCCCTGGTGGATGCGGAGGTTCTTACGGCGGAGTCTGTGGCCAACTGGTGTATTAGCCAACTCAAGCAACTCTTTCCCGAATCTGTCGCCAATCTGGAGCTGGACTTTAGCCTCGAGGCAATGGACGGCGCCTACTACCACTACAGCCACGGTTTGAAAAAACACGGCGGCAACTGCCAGCGCATTGCCCACGGCCACCGCTCACGCATCGACATTTGGGTTGATGGCGACAAGTCACCCCTGTTAGAGCGACAGTGGGCGGAAAAATGGCGGGATATTTACGTGGGCACACGCGAGGATATTTGCGCTCAACCCAACATTGCCGGTAAAGCCTATTACCAGTTTGCCTACACCTCGGCCCAGGGGCCGTTTGAACTCACCCTGCCCCAGCGCTGCTGCTATCTGATGGATACAGACTCCACCGTCGAATTTATTGCACAGCATTTTGCCCTGCAAACCAAACAACAAGCCCCGCATAGCAAAATCCGGGTTAAAGCCTTTGAGGGCATTAATAAAGGGGCTATCGCCGAGGCCTGAAAGGGGGCTGTAGCCGAAGCCTGATGCCTCGGCTACAGGGTTTTGGCAACTATTAATCCGGCGATGAATATTGTCGGATTAA
>JBNLGJ010000072.1:0-7164 GCA_050305995.1 Cellvibrio sp. | reverse complement strand
ATCCCACCCTCTAACCCAATCGGATCACTCTCAATATACCGGCCAATACTCGGATCATAATCCCGAAAGTAGTTGTAATACAGACCAGACTCTTTATCCAAATACTGCCCCGGAAAGCGGCTAAATAGTTCAATCGAATTTGTTTGGCTTTCAGTGAGTTTGCCGAAGGGCTCGTAGCTGCCCATCCACACCACTTGTTGGGTTTGATTGGTCACTACTTGCGGCGTATCTAAATGATTGCTGTGGATGTAATAGAGCGTTGATGTGGCGGTAGTAACAGGATTAGTTGCCACAAGCTCTAGCTGATCTATATTTGGGCCGCTTTTTCCAGTAGTGTGCAAACTCAGTGTGTGCTGGCCGGCTGGCAAGGTAACAGCCAAGCTTGTAGTATTCCAAACTGTCCAGGCGCTAGCACCGGAAAAATTAATAGTACCCTGAGTAACGCCATCCAGTTTTAGTGTTAAGGGGCGATTTGCACCAACCAGCCCATAGCGCACAACAAGGTTGTAACTGGTGGATTCAGGAATATTCACCGACCAACTTGTACTACCCTCACCTACATAATCAATAAAACCAGTACCCAAATAGCCTGGGTGATTAGTGGCGATTAGGTGACTGCCTTGAAAGCTGACCCCCGCTTCGTCTAACGTTTGTGCGGAAATAGTGCTTTGTTGGGTGTTGCTTACCAATGCAATTGGCTGGTTGCCCAAGTAAATATATTCACGTAGCGTTTCACCCAAATCATTGGATATAGCTATTAACTGCCCGGCTTCATCATAGTGATAAATTTCCTTGCTGCCATTCGCCAGCTCTTTAACAATGCGTTGACCGAGCGGGTTATAGATATAAGTTGCAGCCAGGTTGCCATTAACACTAATAGAATCCAAGCGATTGGCATTGTTAAAGCTGAGGGTTTGGCTGCTGCCATCTTCTGCGGTGCGCGCCGTTGGGTTACCGGCGCCGTCATATGTAAAATCACGATTACCTTGGCTGCGGGTAATAGAACTTAAACGATTGTTGGTGGCAGGATAATTGTAGGTATCTGTAAGGCTGTTGCGTGTTTCCGTTAATCGATTGCCTACCGCATCGTAGGTATAGCCCAAATCGCCGTAGGTACCGTTGGCACTGGTTAAACGGTTAAGTGCATCGTAACCAAAAACCTGATTGCTGGTAGTCAGGTTGTCCAAAATATTGGTTATGTTGTTGACCGCATCAAAACCATAATCGCGGTTAAACACACTGCCTACATCTATATGGGTAAGGCGATAATCCAGGTCGTACTGGCTGATCATACTCAGGCCGTTACCGTAGACATAATCCTTAACCGGGCCAAAGGGCATATAGGTAATTGCGCTAACCAGTGTTTGCTCCGCAGCACCCGCATCAGCCTTTGTTTTTATAGCGCTTATGCGCCCAGTGGAATCCCGCTCGTAACTTACCTCCCTGCCGGATGGATAGGTTATCCCGCTCAGGTTGCCCGCCGCATCATAATGGTAGGATGTAGAGTTAAAACTATTGGCTACCTGAGTGTATTTTTTACTAACCAAACCCTGGTAGTTGTACTCATAATCCAATCGCACTTTGGTAGTTACAATACTGGTTAAATGCCCCACACCCATATTATCGTTGGCGGTAGCGTCATAACCGTAAGTGATGTTTTCAGCAGGCGATGCAGGGTATTCAACAGAGGTAAGGCGGTTTAGTACATCGTAATGATAATTTGCCACTACGCTGCGGGCGTCGGTACTGCTGGTGCGATTGCCTGCCGCATCGTAGGTATAACTGGTGGCTCCAGTATCTGGGCTTACCAGGGTTTCTATTTCGCCAAAGGGGTTATAGGTATATGAGGTTGTATTTCCCTTTGGGTCTTGAACACTTGCCAGATTTCCAGCGCCATCATATCCAAAGGTCGTTGTGCCATTGAGAGGGTTTTCAGAAGTTGCCAGCTGATCCAACGCATTATAGGTATTGGTGGTCTGCTGTTGTTTGGCATCTACCGCACCGGTCGGGTTGCCATTTGCATCATAAAACAAAGTGGAGCCTTGGCTGGCGCTATTTAAGCTCTGTTGTACGCGCGACAAAGCATCATAGACATTTTCCTTAATATATTTTAAGTCTCCACTCGCGTTATATATGCGCTGGAATTTAAGATTATTTTCCACATCATATTCATAACTAATTTTATTACCGGTTGAGTCAACTACATCCGTTAGCCTTTTAGCTAGATCATACACATAGGTAATAGAAACACCATTAGGCAGATCAACACCAGTTTTATTGCCATTTAGATCATAATGGTAACTAGTAGCATCCCCGTTTCGGCTCTGCGTAAGTAATCGCCCCCTTGCATCGTAGGTCAGACTGGTTTCAATACCGTTGGCATCGACAAAAGCCAACACACGCCCATTAGCATCATAACGAGTGAATTCGGTCTTTTGTCCTAAAGCATTGGTAACACTTTTTAAGTCACCCTTAGTCCAATTTGCAGTAGTGTCTGGATAATATTCCCGAACCTCATTAACCGCACCAACAGAGCGAGCAAAGGTTAATTGCTGACCCCATTGGTTGTAGGTGTAATATTCCTCTCGCGGTTGATAATTTTGATCGAGTTCCGCGTTAAAGCCTTGAGCCCCATTGATATCAGTTGTTGCCTGAACAACTTTATGACAGATGGAAGGATACTCAGCAGGTGCGCAATTGGCTATTTGATTTCCGTTAAAGGAATCCAAATCACCGTTGTATATATAAGAAGTAATAAGTTTTGGTTCAGCGACTTTAGT
The DNA here is from genome assembly GCA_050305995.1 of Cellvibrio sp. Lineage (GTDB taxonomy): Bacteria > Pseudomonadota > Gammaproteobacteria > Pseudomonadales > Cellvibrionaceae > Cellvibrio. Next base: position 4,384 of record JBNLGJ010000072.1, on the reverse strand, counting down.
CTTTTTTCGAAATTGATTATGCCATTGAGTACTGATTTTTCGACTACCCACGGGCAAAGTTACATTATCGCTTAACAACGAGGTGTCAGCCGTACCACGCAACCCTTCCACGCGCCGATTTTCCAACTTGGTTGCAGTTTCGTAACCATAAAGGGTGATATTTCCATTAAATTCTGTTTTCTTTTCAACTAAGCCATCTGTTGTGTATTGAAAATTCTTTGTGCTTGCCGCGCAGCCACTACCAGCAGGTTGTGATTGAGAGGATATAACTTTTGTACCGTTAGACAAGGTAGTAAAGTTTATTGAGTTAATCGAACCTCGTGGACCAGTTACAGACGTAGACGAGCCAAAGCCACTTAATTCAAACTTATTAACACCGAGCGGTCCTACTGTAGATATAGCCCTGCCACTTGAATCATACTTGTAAAATCCAATTCTATTGTTATAACTATCTACCTTACCTGTTAAAGCGCTCAAAAAGAGGTCACTTGACCCCAATAAACCTTGCTCGTTATACAAATACTCAATGGAGCTGCCATCCGCCCATAAAACTTTACTTAGCGTATTTGGTATAGGGAAATTTGAATATTGGTAGTCGATCACCCCTCCATCCGGCAATTCGATATAGTCTGGAAAGGCATTGCCATTTTGATATTTAATAGAAATAGTTCTGCCAAATGCATCCGAGATGGAGGTCAATTGGTCACCATCAAACCCGAAATAAATAGTGTCACCATCGGGAAAAACTGATTTAACTGGCACACCAGCAGCATTAAAGTAATACTTAATTTTTTGGCTGCTTTCAAATTCCCACTTTAATACCTCGCCATCATGTAAAAACAGACGCTCCCCATAAAGACCGCTAAACTCTCCTGCGGTGCCGTTAAAGGTGGACCTGTATCCATTTGAAAAAGTGACTATAACTTCGGGGGATGCTGTGGGAGCATAGTTAATACAAACATATTTTTTGAATTCAATTATTTTTTGTGCAGCCACATCATAAGCGTCATATTTTAGAATGCCTGATTTTGCGCACTGCGCTTGCTGAATGCTTCCGGTTAAATCCACTAACTTTGGAATATTTAAAAAATTCCAACCTTGCTTTTGGCCAGCATAAAACCTCTCTACTTTCAACCTGCCATCAGCGGAACTATAGTCAATTGCTGACTCAAGCTTTGTGCCAGTGGACGCACTTATAGGATTACCAAATTCGGAGCGCGGACAAATAAACGGACTACTTTCCGGAGTATCATTAGATAAGCAAAATGCTTCACTCTCAATCCAACCCCTATAAGAGCCTGTAGGACAATCAACAATACGCTCTGCAGCACAAGTAAAAACAGAAGTACTACTACTACCATCCACTAATACATTGGTTTGCTGCACATTCACAAGAAAATTAACGGGTTCGCCACCCGCAGAGCTGGCACTATAAGGATTTGGCACTTTCCCGAGCACTTCACGTTTTGCGCAGGCGCGAGGTTCAGGTTTAGACATACAATCATCAAACCATGAGCTCCAAATAGAATTCGCTTTGCTTTGATACGCCTCAAAATCGTTAAAAGTGCTTACAAAATATAATTCACCTGGTTTACAGGTTGAATCAACCGTCCAGCCAACAGTGAAAGGGGAAAACCTTTCGGTTTCCCCCAAAGCAGTTATACACAGACATAACAAACTAATTGCTATAAAGTAACGCAAGGAAAATCTCCTTTTAATAAGGGGTAAGTTTTAAAAAATTTGTTTACTCTGGCCGCATATGCGGGAAGAGCAATACATCGCGAATTTATGGTACGTTGGCAAACAGCATAATCAAACGGGTGATGCCTATACCTTCACTGCGGTTGGTGGAAAACCGTTTTCGGGCGCGCGTACAAAATCGTAGTCGTAATACAGTAAGCGATCATTTCCCAAAAAACCCAAGCAAATAACGCCCGCCTTCATGCTTAATTTGTATTCCCATATCCATACTTGAAAGGCTAAGCGCGATCACAGAGAAAACATATCGGGTGGATTTTTGGAATTTTGCGAATAGCAAAAGAAGAGATAAATTTTGCCGCTATTTGAACAATTTAATTTAATTGTCATATTTTTCAAGCAAGCATTAAAAGCTCTGCCTAGGCTTAAACTGTTAGGAATGCTCGAATTTGAAGGTAGGCAACTAACCATAGCGGTCAATCCATGTCGTCATTGGTAGGAATAAAAAATTCCAGATGTGAAATTTTAAAAAACCCATCTAACCACAACTATTTTTTTTAGTAAATGATAAAACTGCGACAGGAGGACCTAGGCGCCAAAATTATTTCCTTTCGGGAAGTTCAGCTTTCGGCCTAGAGCGATATCTCGCTAGATTAATTGAGGGTGTGCTCTGCAGTCCTCTTATTCGCTATATAGTAGATAGATACTAAAAATTAGAGGCCAGCGGAGCTTAGCCTTATACTTGTCAAAACCTTCTTTCATTGTTAGATAGTCGTTGAGCTGCCCATGTCCTACTCCCCCCTGTGCAATAACCAAATTCAAACCCCGCCCAACCCGGCAGCAGAAAAAAATACCCGCCGTGCGATGATCCTCACCGGGGTGATGATGGTGTTGGAAATTGCCGGGGGCTATTACTACAACTCCATGGCGCTGCTGGCCGATGGTTGGCATATGAGCTCGCACCTGCTGGCATTGGGCTTGGCGCTTATGGCTTATGTGTTGGCGCGGCGCTATGCGCAGGATGGCCGTTTTGCCTTTGGCACCTGGAAAATAGAAATCCTCGGCAGCTATACCAGTGCATTGCTGTTGGTGCTGATTGCGGGCACCATGTTGTTTGAGTCGACACTGCGGCTGATTAATCCCAGCGCTATACATTTTGATCAGGCAATTGCCATTGCGGTGGTGGGCTTGCTGGTGAATTTAATTTGCGCTTACTGGCTGCACCAGGGCCAGGGTGATGAGCATGGTCATTCCCATCATCATGCTCACAGTCACGCACACTCGCATGCTCATCACCGCCATCATCACGGCGATCACGATCACGATCACGATCACGATCACGACCATCAGCCATATAAAGACCTCAATTTACGCGCGGCCTATATCCATGTACTCACCGACGCGCTGACCTCAGTACTGGCAATTGTCGCGCTTTTGGGCGGCAAGTATTTTGGCTTTATTTGGCTCGACCCGGTGATGGGTATTATCGGCGGTGTGTTAGTGGCTGTTTGGGCAGTTGGTTTATTAAAACAAAGTGGAAAAATCTTGCTGGATGCGGAAATGGATGCGCCGCTGGTGGATAAAATTCGCACCCATATGGCCAGCGATCAGGTGGCGGGGGATTTGGTGGATTTGCATCTCTGGCGTGTTAACGCCGGCCAGTACGCTTGCGTACTTACCCTGAGCAATCAAGGTAATCTGGCTGTAGAAGAAATTCGCCAGGGATTAGCTCAGTATCCTGAGCTGGCGCATATCACTATTGAAGTAATTTAACGGGAGCTTGAGCGAATTTAGCTAAATCGCTCAAGCAACTTGGGCGCAAACATTAACAGGCAGCCAATTGCCAGGGTGGCCAGGTTGCTCTCGACAAAATAGGGGAACACCATAAGCGCTACGCCACTATAGCGTACCAGCGCATTTTTTTGTCGCTTGCCGTAAATAAAGTAGCCCAGGCCAATGGCGCCAAATACCAGCCCCAGGGCGAGATTGGTAGAATCTATCTGTGTGTTCATCTATGGTTTCGCCGCCGATGGTTGCATTTGGTTAAGGCAATTATAAGTGGCCCCAGCGCAATTTTTGCGCAAAGTTTCTGCCACTATAATTTGCTATTAAAGGCGCTTTTCCACCCGCCAGGGTGGATTGATGCGGTTTTTCCCTGCCCAATAGAGTTTGATTTTATTACCTGAGGGGTCGTGTAAAACGGCTTCCCGCCACAGATAGGGCTGATCTTCTGGTGCCTGGTCAAAAACAAAGCCCTTGTCCAGCAGGCTTTGATACCAGCTATCCAGCTGTTCGCATTCAAAATAAATAATCGCTCCGTTACAGAAATCGCCCTCTTCTAACATCAGTGAAAAAGTTGCCTGGCCCTGGGGGCAAACAAAGCGGGCGTAGTGGGGCGAATCGACAATTTGGGTGAAGCCCATGTTTAAATAAAAGGTATTAGCCTCGGCTATATTTTTTACTGGGAGAGTAACCTGGTTGAGATTCATCGCGTGCCCTAATAAATGCAGTTAATTAGATTTTATGAACCATACTATTAACCCGCCGATCAAATATATCGTCCTGACATATTTGATCGGCGCCCTGGAAAATCCGGCGCAGATGCGTAAATCTGCTTGATTTTCCAGGGCTAGCGCCAGCCTTCAGCTGACGGCGGCACATCCCTGTGCCGCACTATTAATCCGAC
>JBNLGJ010000071.1:0-62580 GCA_050305995.1 Cellvibrio sp. | reverse complement strand
TGCGGCACAGGGATGTGCCGCCGTCAGCTGAAGGCTGGCACTAGCCCTGGAAAATCAAGCAGATTTACGCATCTGCGCCGGATTTTCCAGGGCGCCGATAAATATGTCAGGACGATATATTTGATCGCCGGGTTAATAGTGTCCCGCCTTATCGCTAACTTGTTGGTTAAGAAACAACGCAAGACGAGCCATTTTTGTCATCGCACGACAAGACAAGGTTGCACCGGAAATGCCATCTATTTTGCGCGATAACTGGTTGTTGGCGCTGTGCAAATCGCGAAACTGATCAAGATAGCGAGGCAAATGAATTTCCATGCCCCGACTTTCACGGTATATCAATACTTGTGCGCGCCTAAGCGTATCACCCTGAACAACAAAACCGGCGGTGATTGGAAACTCTTTACCTATTTCATCCAATATCCACACGCAGGTTTCCGCTTTACACCAGTAGCTCAGTCGCGCTTGCGGATAGGGGTGACCAAGAATAGCGCTAATGGATTCTTGCAATGATTTGTCCAGCCAGATAACGGAAGGGGTTAAGGATGCATCATCCGCATTTAGATTGAATACCTGCTGCACAAAATCTGCTGGCGATTGATACTGAGTATCGGCATAAGTGTTATCGGTAGCCAATACAGTCCAAAACACGCTGGCGATTAACAGCCAGCTGCACAGCAGCTGCCCCTTAGGGCAGCGGCTGGCAGAGCCGGTTTTAGCCTTGAGGTTTTGCACGGGCTTAGAACGATAGCCCCAGGCCCAGCTGAACGCGGTTAGATGAATCATCTTCTGCAAAATCCTGGTAATCCAGTTTAAAAACCACATTCGGGTTTAGATAAAAAGACACACCCAGTGTGCTAAGGGTTTCGGCCGTGGCAGCATTCAGCCCAAGCCCTTCAGGCATAGAAGCATAACCGGCAGCGGTGTTAACGCGCTCGTAACGCACAAAAGGTGACAGCGAGTAATCGCCATTTTGCCAGACTTTGTAAGCTGCCTGGGCATACCAACCGTAGAAATCTTCAGGAACCGGGGTAGGCTCGCCCGCAAAGGAGATATTTAACTCACGCGTATCACTGATACTACCGCGAGCATAAACGGCGGAAAGATCCCAATTGCCCGGTGTCCAACGGCTGTGTATATCCCACAGCGTCAAGCGTGCATCTTTCGCCATATCCAATTCTGGATTGTCCTGTGCAATAGCGCTGGTAAACACCGATGCACCCAGGGTAAAACCGGGAATGCCGCGGTAGTTGAGTGCAGCGTAAGTGCCTAGGTCGCTGGCGCTGGCCAATTGCAGCTCCTGGTGGATACTGCCCAAAGGAGACTCGCGGCCTTCATCCGAGCTTGCATCCCAGCCATTTAAATCAACGGTGGTAGTTACACCCACTTCCCAAGCCAAGCCCGCATCCGTTGAGCCGTAAACTGCCAGGCCACCTTCACGCCAGGTTGTCGGAATAATCGCTGTTTCGACCAGGTTGCGCTCTACACCGTAATAGCTTGTAGGTTCATGGCTATCATTGAGCAAACCCGATGGAATCAGGAACAAACCCGCCTTCAGGTGCAGCTTGTCACCCAACTGATGATCGATATAAAACTGCTCTACTTCTACCTCGCCCTCATCGTCAGCAGAAGCTATAGCGTGCTCCACTTCATACTCAGAAACAAAACGGGTTTTATCCGAAAATTTATAGCCAATGCCAAATACCGCGCGACGCAAATCCATTTGCGCTTGCCCTGCCTCGCCCTTGGTCGGGTGGTTGTAATTGATTTCGCCATAACCCCAAAGGCTTGCACCCAATTCACCTGCCGCGCTTTCACTTGCCGCAGTTGAAGCGACGACTTGAGCAGCAACAGATTCTTGCTGATTGGCAATCGCATCTGTCTGTGTGTGCAGCTGTTGAATTTCAGTTTTTAATGCTTCGAGTTGGGCATTGAGCTGCTCCACCTTTGCTTGCAGCGCTGCTTCATCGGCAAAAGCCGGCATAGCACTGATGGCTGCTATAGCCAAACTCAAGGATAGAGGTTTGAACGATTTCATTTGCGTCTCCTGTTAGGGCGGCTTTTGCCATAGATTAAGTATTCAACGTTGCTGCTGGCTGGCCTCCACTTACATTAGTGACCTGCGGACACAGTCACCAATGCTTTCAAGCAACATTTTCGTTAATGATATTTATTATCATTGGCATTTGCAATAAAAACTCATTGCGCTCAATCAAGTTTTGCGCGCTTAACCCTATTGCGCTTAACCCTGTTGCATTTAACCCTGCCGTACAGGCAAAAGAAAATAAAGCGATAGCAGCGGCACCAGGCAGCTGCAGGAGTAAAAACACACCTGGCGCTTAAGGCTTGCTGCGGCAAACGCCAGGTGGTTAATTTTTAGGTGGGAATTTGCGATGGGGCTTTTGTGACTTGCAGTGGCTATCTGTTCTAAACCAATAAACCTAGCTTTTCTAACCCAATAAACCTAGGAGAGACGGGTTTTAAAATCTTCGTAGCCAAATTGACGGATCACTTGCAGTTGATCCCTGCGCGAATCCCAAATCGCAATGGACGGTAAATTAATACCATTGAAGGTGGTGGTTTTTACCATGGTGTAATGGGACATATCGTCAAACATTAAGCGCTGGCCAATCTGCAAAGGCTGAGCAAACGAATAGTCGCCGATAATATCTCCTGCCAGGCAGGTCATACCGCCCAGGCGATAAGTGTGGGCGAACTCTTCGGGCATGCCTGCGCCCAATACCTCCGCGCGGTAGGGCATCTCCAAAACATCGGGCATATGGCAGGTGGCGGAGGTGTCCAGGATTGCCTGGTGCATATGGTTCCAGGTGAGGTCCAGCACTTCCGCCACCAGCACGCCCGAGTGAATGGCCACAGCTTCGCCCGGTTCCAGGTAAACCTGCAGGCCGGTGCGCGCCATAAAATCTTTTACCAGTTGAATTAAATCATCCACCTGATAATCCTCGCGGCTGATGTGATGGCCGCCACCAAAGTTGATCCACTTAAGCTGCGCAAAAAATTTGCCGAAGTTTTGCTCCACCACCGCCAGGGTGCGCGCCAAGGGCGGCAGATCCTGTTGGCAGAGGGTGTGAAAATGCAGGCCGGAAATTCCCTCAAGCACATCGCCCTGCTCTGCCAGCGCCTGTTCAAATTTGGCGATAGGCACGCCCATACGCGAACAGGGTGCGCAGGGGTCGTAAAGTGGCACATCACCTTCGGAGTGTTCGGGATTAATGCGAATACCAAATTCCAGCTCTGGACGCTCAGCTTTGGCAGCCAAGGCTAGCTTTTTAAAACGCGCCCACTGCGACATGGAGTTAAACAGTACATGGTCGGCGACTTTTAAAATTTCCAGCAAATCAGATTCTTTATAGGCCGCCGAATAGCAGTGAACCTCACCGCCAAACTCTTCGCGCCCCAGGCGCGCCTCGTGCAAGCCGCTGGCGCAGGTGCCGGACAAATACTGTTTAAACAGCGGCGCCAGGTTCCAGCAGGAAAACGCCTTAAGCGCGCCCAATACTTTTGCCCCCGACTCGCGCTGCACGCGATTGAGCACTTGCAAATTGGCCTCGACTGCAGCCTTGTCGATAACAAAACAGGGCGAAGGCACGCGCTTGGGGTCAAAGTGTTGAAAGCTGTTTAAGTTGGGCATGGCGGGAATCTGCGCTTAAAATTTTTGCACTCTTAAAAGAAAACGAGCGGAAGGTAAAAGAAAAACGAGCGGCAGGATGATTAAACCAGGGCCGCTCGTTTCAACTCACATAAATAAATCAGGCTTTCATTGCGCCCGCGTCTATCTCAACGATTTGCCAGGGCAGACCGTATTTGTTCAGGTCTTCCATAAAGGGGTCCGGGTCAAACTGCTCCATATTCCACACGCCCGGCTTTTTCCACTTGCCTTCCAGAATCATCTTGGCACCGATCATCGCCGGCACACCGGTGGTGTAGGAAATCGCCTGGGATTTCACCTCGGCATAGCAGGCCTCGTGATCGCAGACATTGTACACAAACAGGGTTTTGGGCTGACCGTCTTTAACGCCCTGCACCAGGCAGCCGATACAGGTTTTGCCCTTGGTTAAGGGGCCGAGGCTCGCGGGGTCGGGCAGCAGCGCCTTGAGGAATTGCAGCGGAATAATTTCGCGGCCTTCAAACATAACCGGCTCAATGCCAGTCATGCCAACATTGCCCAGCACCTCTAGGTGCTTGAGGTAGTTGTCGGAAAAGGTCATCCAGAAGCGCGCGCGTTTGATCTCCGGGAAGTGCTTGGTGATAGACTCCAGCTCTTCGTGGTACATCATGTAGATTTTTTTGGGGCCAATTTCGGCAGGGAAATCAAACTCCTGGTTTACCGACAACGGATCTGTCTCCACCCAATCGCCGTTTTCCCAGTAGCGGCCTTTAGCGGTCACTTCGCGGATATTAATTTCCGGGTTGAAGTTGGTGGCAAAAGGCTTGCCGTGATCGCCAGCATTGCAATCAATAATGTCCAGATAGTGGATTTCATCGAAGTGATGTTTTTTCAAATAGGCGGTGTAAACATTGGTTACGCCGGGGTCAAAACCCGAGCCCAAGAGCGCGGTTAAGCCCGCTGCTTTAAATTTATCCTGATAGGCCCACTGCCAGGAGTATTCAAACTTGGCAGTTTCGGGCGGCTCGTAGTTAGCGGTGTCCAAGTAATCTACGCCAGCTTCCAGGCAGGCATCCATAATGTGCAAGTCCTGATACGGCAGCGCCACGTTCACCACTAGGTCTGGCTGCTCAGCTTTAATCAAAGCCACCAGTTCCGGCACATTGTCGGCATCCACTTGCGCGGTTTTAATGGGGCGATTTAATTGCGCCGCTATGGCCTTGCACTTGGACTCGGTGCGGCTGGCCAGAGTAATTTCGCTAAAAACCTCGGCCAGTTGCGCACATTTGTGCACCACTACACCGCTCACGCCACCGGCGCCAATGATTAATACTTTTGCCATTTCAGGACTCCAAAAAATAGAAAAAGCTGGCTGCAAAACTGCAGCAACCCAAAATTAAAATTTACTTTTCGTAGTAAGTGTAACCGCGCAGCCCTTCGGAATAGGCAGCGAGCATCTGCTGGCGGTCTGCCACGCTGATCACACCGTCGCGCACAGCTTTTTCCGCTGTTTGACGGAACTGTTGATAGAGCGCGTTGGGCTCGTACTCCACATAACTGAGCACATCGGCAATGCTGTCACCGTGAATTTCGTGGACAAAATCAATACTGCTATCGGCGTTGATGCGCACACTGGCAACGTTGGTATCGCCAAACAAATTGTGCAAATCGCCCAGGGTTTCCTGGTAGGCACCCACCAAAAATACGCCCAGGTAATACTCTTCACCCACTTTTACCGGGTGCAGCGGCAGGGTCGAAGACTCACCTTCTGGGCCGGCGAACTTTTGTAGTTTGCCATCGCAATCGCAGGTGAGGTCGGCAATGATCGCCTGGCGGGTCGGCTCTTCATTCAGGCGATGAATCGGCATCACCGGGAACACCTGCTGAATCGCCCAGGAGTCCGGCAGCGATTGGAATACACTGAAGTTGCCGTAGTAAATATCGGCAATTTGCTGTTGCAGGGTTTCCAGCTCCGGCGGCACCCGTTTCATGTGCGGAATCAATGCCGCAACTTTTTGCATGCCCGCCCAGTAGATGTTTTCACCCAGGGCGCGATGGCGCAGGCTGATATCGCCCGCGTGGAAAAGATCGCGAATTTTATCGCGGTAGTACAGCAAATCGTTGTAGGACTCCTGCAAGTTGGCAGGCTTGATATCCTTGAGTGAACCCCAGAGATTTTCAATCATCTCGTGGCAGTCTAAGGGCAATTCGCTGAGTGATTCGGTGGGTTCAAAGTGGGTGACATCGAGAATATTAAACAGCAGCACTGCGGTGTGGGCGACTGTGGCGCGACCGGATTCGGTGACAATAGTCGGGTGCGGGATCTCATGAGCATCCATGCACTCCTGAATGGCTTCCACCACGTCTATACAGTATTCCTGCACACTGTAGTTGCGGCTGTGGCCGCTGGTGCTGGAGGTGCCATCGTAGTCGATTGCCAGGCCACCGCCCAGGTCGATATAACCTAGTGGCGCGCCCTCGCCCACCAGCTCTATATAGTAGCGGCAGGCTTCCAGCACACCGGCGCGAATACTGCGGATATTGGGAATTTGCGAGCCCAGGTGAAAGTGCAGCAACTGGAAGCAGTGCAGCAAATTGGCCTTGCGCAGCTCATCCACTACAGTGATAAGTTCGTTGGTGTTCAAACCAAACAGGCTGCGATCGCCCGAGTCTTCACTCCAGTGGCCTTCCACTTTGGTGGACAGTTTTAAACGCACACCTATCAAAGGCTCAATACCCAAGCTTTGGCTGCGCTCGATAATATGGGGCAGCTCGGCCAGCGTCTCCACCACAAAAAAGCATTTAAAGCCGAGTTTGCGCGCCTGCAGGCCGAGGGTAATAAATTCGGAGTCTTTGTAGCCGTTGCAGATAATCAGGCTCTCGCGATTCTGCAAAGTCGCCAGGGCGATCATTAGCTCCGCCTTGCTGCCCGCTTCCAGGCCGTGGTTATAGCGCTCGCCAAAGCGCGCGATTTCGGCAATCACATGGTTTTGCTGGTTGACCTTGATGGGAAAGGCACCGCGATACTGGCCGTGGTAACCACTGGCCTCTATGGCCATGGCAAAAGAGTCGTTAAGGGTGCTGATGCGTTTATCGACCAGGTTTTCCAGGCGCAATAACACCGGCATTTGCAAGCCGCGCTGCTGCAAGCCATCGACAATTTCCATCAGCGACACGCTCACTTCACCCTCGGTGAAAGTTGCGCGCACTTCCACTTCCCCCTGGGGGGAAACGCCAAAATAGCCACTGCTCCATTCGTCAATGCCATAAAGCTCGGCGGATTTGCGTGCGGACCAGGTCTCGGTTTGCTCGGGTGTATTCAATAGTCTGTCCTGCGTGCGGCTGCGGGAAGACAGGGCGAGATCCCACAGGGTAAAACGACAAGCCCCGGATGACGCGAGTCCCCGGGGCCAAAAAACAAAAATAGGCGGCAATTGTCCATATTTTGTGTGAAAAATAAAGCATTAATCTCCTGTGGGTAGAAATTAATGCCAGGTCAATCAGTGCTTTTGCAATGGCAAACAGGCTATAAACCTAGCCATATTTTTTGATGCTCGCGCCGGGTGATAGTTGATGGCCCAGAGTTCAGCCTACAAACACAGCCTACAGGCGCAGCAAAAACACTAACGCCTCAGCGCTAGCATCATCATTATCAAAAGTGGCATTGCCGTGGTAATTTTGGAATGCTTCCAGGCGCTGGCCAGCCGCTCTGCGGCCGGTAATATTCATTACCAGTGACTTGATTGCCTGTGACTGGGTAGGCATAGACAAACAGATGGCCCATTTGGGTAAAAGTTTCTATCCGTTCAAACTGGGAAACAGGCCGCGCAAACCGCCTGCAATAAACTCCATGGCGATGGACACCAACAGTATTCCCATAACACGCGTGGACACCATGATGCTTCGTGCACTCAAATGGCGGCTCAACCAGGGCAGCATACGCAAACACACCCACAGGCTAAGCCCAATCATAAAAATAACCAGGGTAATCATTAGATAATGCAGGGGGCTTGCCGATTTATGGGCGTACACAATCACCGTACTCATGGCACCTGGGCCAGCCAACAAGGGCATGGTTAAGGGGATAAGCGCCAGGGTTTCGTCGTGAACGGTTTGCTGGGTTAATTCATTGTTGTTGCCCTGGGATTTAAGCATATCCAATCCCATAAACAGCAGCACCAGGCCACCGGCGGTGCGGAAGGCATCCATACTGATACCAAAGGCCCAGAGAATCCACTCGCCAAATAAAAGCGCAACAACCAACGCAAAAAATACCGAGACGACCGTCAAGCGCACAGTTCTATGGCGCTGCTCGTAGGTTTGGTTGGCGGTAAGCATTATAAAAACAGGAACCGCGCCCAAAGGGTCGACAATTGCCAACAGACCAACTAAAAATTTGGTGTACTCAGTAATATCCAACATGAGTCAAGTCACTTGAAAATTTGCTTGCCGTTGAGTCTAGCGGTTTAAGTCAATAATTCACACCAGTCGCAGCCTTCACCCTGTCAATGTGAACACAAAGCGCCAATATCTATGGGACTACAAAAAACAAAGGGCGACCCTGAGGCCGCCCTTTTGAAAGAGATCCAGCAGATGATTACCAGCCAGTAATTTCCTTCAACGCCTTGCCGATATCAGCCAGGCTTTTTACGGTTTTCACACCGGCGTCTTCCAGGGCGGCAAACTTCTCGTCTGCAGTACCCTTACCGCCAGAAATGATCGCACCGGCGTGACCCATGCGCTTACCGGCAGGTGCAGTTACACCGGCGATGTAAGACACAACAGGCTTGGTCACGTTAGCTTTGATAAAGGCAGCCGCTTCTTCTTCGGCTGAACCACCAATTTCACCAATCATTACGATGGCTTCGGTTTGTGGGTCCGCTTGGAACAACTTCAAAATGTCGATGAAGTTGGAGCCTGGGATTGGGTCACCACCAATACCAACACAGGTAGATTGGCCGAAACCGTAATCGGTAGTTTGCTTAACGGCTTCATAAGTCAAAGTACCGGAACGCGATACAATACCGACTTTACCTGGCTTGTGAATGTGGCCTGGCATAATGCCGATTTTGCATTCGCCTGGAGTGATAACACCTGGGCAGTTAGGGCCAATCAGGCGCACGCCCAGCTCGTCGCACTTAACTTTGGCGTCGAGCATATCCATGGTGGGAATACCTTCGGTGATACAAACGATCAGTTTGATACCGCCGTTGGCCGCTTCCAGGATGGAATCTTTACAGAAAGGGGCCGGAACGTAGATTACTGAGGCTTCAGCGCCAGTCGCTTCTACGGCTTCTTTCACAGTGTTGAACACTGGCAGGCCCAGGTGAGTTTGACCACCCTTACCTGGAGTTACACCACCAACCATTTTGGTGCCGTAGGCAATGGCTTGTTCGGAGTGGAAAGTACCTTGCGAACCGGTGAAACCCTGGCAAATAACTTTAGTATCTTTGTTAATTAAAACGCTCATTATTCACCCCTTACGCGTTAGCTGCAGCTGCAACAACTTTCTGGGCTGCGCCAGTCAAGTCAGTGTCAGCGATAATGTTCAGGCCGCTTTCGCCCAGCACTTTAGCACCCAGCTCAGCGTTGTTACCTTGCAGGCGCACAACCACAGGCACTTTTACACCAACTTCTTTCACAGCGCCGATTACGCCCTCTGCGATCATGTCGCAGCGAACGATACCGCCGAAGATATTGATGAATACGGCTTTAACGGCTGAGTCAGACAGGATGATTTTGAAGGCTTCAACCACGCGCTCTTTGGTCGCACCACCGCCCACGTCGAGGAAGTTAGCGGGTTGACCACCGTGCAGCTTAACGATATCCATGGTACCCATGGCCAGGCCAGCGCCGTTAACCATACAGCCGATGTCGCCACCCAGGGCAACATAGTTCAGCTCCCAAGAGGCCGCGTGAGCTTCACGTGGATCTTCTTGCGATGGGTCTTGCATGGCTTTCAGTTCTGGGTGACGGTACATAGCGTTGCCGTCTACAACCAGTTTGGCATCCAGGCAGTGCAGGTTGCCTTCTGGGGTGATTACCAGTGGGTTAACTTCAACCAGTGCCAGGTCTTTTTCTTTGAACAGTTTGGCCAGGTTTACAAAAATGTTAACGAATTGGTTAACTTGTTTGCCTTCCAGGCCCAGTTTAAAGGCCAGTTCGCGACCTTGGTAAGGCTGAGCACCTACCAATGGATCTATAGTGGCTTTAAGGATTTTTTCGGGGGTTTCGTGGGCAACTTTTTCAATTTCCACACCACCTTCGGTAGACGCCATAAACACAATGCGACGTGAAGAGCGGTCTACTACTGCACCCAAGTACAATTCTTTAGCGATGTCGGTACAGGTTTCTACCAGGATACGGCTAACAGGTTGGCCTTTCTCGTCAGTTTGGTAGGTCACCAGGTTCTTGCCCAACCACTTTTCGGCGAACGCCTTGATCTCTTCTTTGCTCTTAACCAGTTTTACACCGCCCGCTTTACCGCGGCCACCGGCGTGAACCTGAGCTTTAACGACGAACATGTCGCCGCCGATTTGATCTGCAGCAGCAACAGCTTCTTCAACAGTTGCGGCAGCAATGCCTTTAGAGACAGGCAAACCATATTGGGCAAACAGTTGCTTACCCTGATACTCGTGCAAATTCATGGTGTTGTTCCATTTGACGATGGTTGGTCATGTAATTAAGAAACACGCCAACTGGGTTGTCGTTGGCCCAGCCCCTTGTGGGAGCCGAGCCGCCAAAAAATTTCGAGGACTCTGCGGTGCTCTTTAAAAATTCGCTAATGAATTAGCGCTTCTTCTTGTTGGCAATGTGTATGGCGTGGCCATGTACTGCCAATGCTGCTTCGTGGATGGCTTCAGACAGGGTTGGGTGACCAAACACCATCATACCCAAGTCTTCCGCGCTGGAACCGAACTCCATTGCGATAGCAACTTGCTGCACCAGATCCGCCGCGCTTGGGCCGACAATGTGGCAACCCAAAATGCGATCAGTCTCGGCGTGCGCAATAATTTTCACCAGGCCGTGGCTCTCGTTGGCAGCCATAGCACGACCACTGGCGGCGAAGGGGAAAGTACCTACGTTGTAGGGTTCACCCGAGGCTTTAACCTGCTCTTCGGTTTTACCAACCGCAGCGACTTCCGGGTGAGTGTAAATAACGCTGGGGATAATGTCGTAGTTCATTTGGGCTTTTTGGCCGGCGATACGCTCGGCTACCATTACGCCTTCTTCTGAACCCTTGTGCGCCAGCATGGGGCCACGGACAACGTCACCAATTGCCCAAACGCCTGGGGCGTTGGTTTCACAGTGCTCGTTCACAAAAATGAAACCGCGCTCATCCAGGTTTACACCTGAGTCAGCGGCAAGCAGGTTCTCGGTATATGGGCGACGGCCAACACACACGATCAACTTGTCGAATACTTCCTGCTGCTCTTTACCGTCTTTATCAACGTAGGTAACAGTAACTTCTTTGCCTTCAATTTTAGAGCCAGTCACGCGTGAGCTGGTGCGAATATCCAGGCCTTGCTTGGTGAGAATCTTGTTGGTTTCTTTAGCAATTTGCTGATCCATGATGGCCAGGAAGCTGTCGAGCGCCTCCAGCACAACCACTTTGGAACCCAGGCGGTTCCACACACTGCCCAGTTCCAAACCTATAACACCAGCACCGATTACACCCAAACGCTTGGGCACTTCCTGGAATTCCAGAGCACCTGTAGAGTGAACAATGATGGCGGTATCAACGCGCGCGGGAGGAATATCAATAGGGCTGGAACCAGTTGCCAGAATGACGTGATTGGCTTCCAGCACTGACACCTTGCCGTCAAAGTCAGTCACTTCAACTTTTTTGCCGGCCAGCAGCTTGCCGGTGCCCAGCACACTGGTTACACCGTTGGTTTTAAACAGGCCAGCAATACCACCAGTTAATTGCTTAACGATTTGCGCTTTGCGCGCGATCATCGAAGGCACATTGATTTCTACACCGCTGGTGGTGATGCCGTGAACTGCAAAATCGTCTTTGGCTTCGTGATATTTGTAGGAGCTGTCGAGCAGAGCTTTTGATGGGATACAGCCAACGTTCAAACAGGTACCGCCGTTTACAACCTTACCTTCGTCGTTGCGCCACTTTTCGATACAGGCGGTTTTCAAACCCAGTTGGGCAGCGCGTATAGCCGCTACGTAACCCGCAGGGCCGGAGCCGATAACGACCACATCAAATTTTTCAGACATAACATTTATCCCAAGTTATTTAAGGTCGGCGGCGGCCTTGTGAGCAGCAGCCATTTACTAAAACAAGACTCCCTGCTTTGGTCTAAAGCAGGGAGTCGAAGATGACGATTGCTTAGATTTCCAGCAGCATGCGCGCTGGGTCTTCCAGCAAATCCTTAATGGTGACCAGGAACTGCACCGCATCTTTACCATCGAGCAGACGGTGGTCGTAAGAAAGTGCCAGGTACATCATCGGCAGAATTTCCACCTTGCCATTAACGGCCATGGGGCGCTCTTGAATTTTGTGCATACCCAGAATGGCTGACTGTGGCAGGTTCAGGATCGGGGTAGAGAGCAGCGAACCGA
Source organism: Cellvibrio sp. (assembly GCA_050305995.1). Classification (GTDB taxonomy): domain Bacteria; phylum Pseudomonadota; class Gammaproteobacteria; order Pseudomonadales; family Cellvibrionaceae; genus Cellvibrio. The sequence continues at coordinate 50,381 of JBNLGJ010000071.1, read as the reverse complement.
ATACACCACCGTTAGTAATGGTGAAAGTACCACCAGACATCTCCTCGATACCCAGTTTGCCATCGCGCGCGCGCAGACCGAAATCGCGGATCGTGCTTTCGATACCGGCCAGGCTCATGTTCTCCGTGTTGCGCAATACGGGAACTACCAAACCTTTATCGGTAGATACAGCCACACCAATATCCTGATAACCATGGTAAACCACATCGTTGTTGTCGATAGAGGCGTTAACCACGGGGAAGCGACGCAGCGCTTCTGCAGCCGCTTTTACAAAAAAGCTCATGAACCCCAGACGAGTGCCATTGTGGGCTTTTTCAAATTGATCTTTGTACTTGGCGCGCAGCTCCATAACAGGCTTCATGTTGACTTCGTTGAAGGTGGTCAACATGGCAGTAGTGCTGGATGCTTCGAGCAGACGCTCGGCAATGCGCTTGCGCAGACGAGTCATAGGTACGCGCTTTTCGACGCGATCACCCACTGCTTGCAGCGCCGCAACAGGAGCGGCAACCGCTGGCGCAGCGGCTGGAGAAGATTTCAAGTGGTTAGCAACGTCTTCTTTGAGAACACGACCACCTTTACCACTGCCGTCAACGCCAGCAGTATTTACGTTGTTTTCTTCTGCCATCTTGCGCGCGGCTGGATTAACCAGCTTTTCAGCTGGCGCTGCGGCCGCAGGTTTTGCTTCCGCTGCAGGCGCTGCAGCTGGAGCGGCGGCTACGGCACCCGCAACAAACTTGGCAATAACTTCATTGCTCAGGACGGTATCGCCCTCGCCTTTCAAAATCTCGGCGATGCTACCATCGGCAGGCGCTACCACTTCCAAAACCACTTTATCGGTTTCAATATCGACAATCAGTTCATCGCGGGAAACAGGCTCGCCCGGCTTTTTGTGCCAGGTTGCAATAGTGCCGTCGGCGACGGATTCGGGGAATGTGGGGGCTTTGATTTCGATACTCATTCTTTGTCCTTCTCTATCTCGCTGGGATTCGACAATTAAACTGGCAACTTAAAGCGGCTGAGTGTTACACACTCAGGGCCTGATTGACAAAACGGTTTTGCTCTTCCAAGTGCGCAGACATATAACCACATGCCGGCGCTGCCGATGCATCACGACCGACATAATCCAGATAAAGGCTTGGATAAAGATCGTGCACGATGCGGCGCATATGGTGCTGACTGCTGTACCAGGCACCCTGGTTCATAGGCTCTTCCTGACACCAGAAGATGCTATTGATCTTGCCAAATGGCGCCAGTGCATCCTTCAACTCCTGCTCAGGGAAGGGATACAACTGCTCCAGGCGAATCAGGGCAACATTTTCCTGGTTGCGCGCAATGCGCTCTTCGAGCAGGGTGTAGTAGACCTTACCGCTACAGAGGATCACACGCTCAACCTTGGAAGGATCAACCGCCGTATCGGTAATGACGTTCTGGAACTGGCCGTTAGCCAATTCTTCCAGCGTGGAGGTTGCCAATTTATGACGCAGCAGCGATTTGGGGCTCATCACCACCAGCGGGCGACGCATAGGGCGAATCGCCTGACGGCGCAGCATATGGAACACTTGCGCAGGGGTTGAGGGCACACATACTTGAATATTGTGCTCAGCACACAATTGCATGAAGCGCTCCAGGCGAGCGGAGGAGTGCTCCGGGCCCTGACCTTCGTAACCGTGAGGCAAGAGCATGGTCAAACCACTCAGGCGACCCCATTTGTGCTCACCACTGGTAATGAACTGGTCGATTACCACCTGGGCACCGTTGGCGAAGTCACCGAATTGCGCTTCCCAAATCACCAAGCCACTGGGCGAGGTTGTTGAATAACCATATTCGAACGCCAGTACTGCCTCCTCCGACAGATAGGAGTCGTAAAGATCAAAGACTGGCTGATCCGGCTTCATGTTTTGCAGCGGTATATAGGCCAAACCGTCTTTTTGGCTATGGATAACCGCGTGACGGTGCGAGAAGGTCCCACGCCCCACGTCCTGACCGGTCATGCGCACAGAGTAGCCCTGCTCCAGCAGCGTGGCGTAGGCCAAGGTCTCAGCCATACCCCAGTTGAGCGGCAGTGCGCCAGCAGCCATTTTGCGGCGGTCTTCGTAAATCTTTTCAACCTGCTTTTGCAGCACCACACCATCGGCCATTTCGCACATTTTGTTGGCGGCATTTTGCAGTGCTTGCATATCGTAGCCAGTCGTTGCCGGAGTCTGCCAGTCGTGACCCAAGTATGGGGTCCAATCCACAAACAGTGAACGATCTGGTTCGCTAACCAAACCGCTGGCGACATGCTCACCGCGATCCAGCGCCGCACGGTAGTTGGTGACGATTTCGTCGGCAGCCGCCTGTGTAAGCACAGACTCAGCCACTAACTTATCTGCGTAAAGTGTGCGAGTAGTTTTAAGACTGCGGATTACCTGATACATCAACGGCTGAGTTGCCGAAGGCTCATCGGTTTCGTTGTGACCGCGACGGCGATAGCACACCAGGTCGATGACTACGTCCTTCTTAAACTCGTAGCGATAGTCCATTGCCAATTGGGCAACAAACAGCACAGCTTCCGGATCATCGCCATTAACGTGGAAGATCGGAGTCTCGATCATTTTCGCCACGTCGGTACAGTATTCAGTAGAGCGAGCATCTTCACGCTTGTTGGTGGTAAAACCAACCTGATTATTAATGACCAGGTGAAGGGTGCCGCCGGTACCATAAGCGCGGGTTTGAGACATTTGGAAAGTCTCCATCACCACGCCCTGACCAGCAAAAGCAGCATCACCGTGGACTACGATAGGCACAACCTTCGCACCAGTCGTATCATGGCGACGATCCTGACGGGCGCGCACCGAGCCCTCAACCACTGGCGATACAATCTCCAGGTGAGAAGGGTTAAAGGCCATCGCCATGTGCAGCTCGCCACCGGGAGTCATCACGTTGGACGAGAAACCCTGGTGATATTTAACGTCACCGGAGGTATCTACCAAGCGCTTACCGTCAAACTCGGCAAAAAGGTCCGCAGGATTCTTACCAAATACGTTAACCAGAGTGTTGAGGCGACCGCGGTGGGCCATACCCAGAACAATTTCTTTGGCGCCATAGGTGCCGGCGCGTTTAACCAGGGCATCAACCAGTGGAATAAAGCTTTCGCCACCTTCGAGACCAAAGCGCTTTGTACCTGGATATTTGGAATCCAAATGGCGCTCAAGGCCTTCTGCAGCGGTCAGACGCTCCAACAATGCCAGGCGCTGTTCGGTGCTGAACTCTGGCTTGGAACGAACACTCTCTAGGCGCTGCTGCAGCCACTGCTTTTCAGCCAGTGGGGTAATATGCATTATTTCGGCGCCAATACGACCGCAATAGGTATTTTCGAGAGCTTCAATAATTTCACGCAAAGTAGCGTGGTCTTTGCCGATAAACAGATTGCCAGTACTAAATGTAGTATCCAGATCTGCGCTGGTTAGGCCATGAAAGCTCAGATCAAGATCGGGCACAGGCTCACGCTGCATTAACCCCAGTGGATCCAAATCAGCTTTTTGATGACCACGGAAACGATAGGAGCTAATCAATTGCAGGACTTTGATTTGTTTCAGCTCGTGGTCGCTGGACGCACTAGCGCCAGTTGCAGCGACAGTACGCACACGGCTTTTACCCAACAGCTCAAATTGAGCGCGGATAACGGAATGGGGAGTATCCTGAGTCAGCACTCCGTTTACACGGGGCAACTGATCGAAGTAGTTACGCCACTCCTCAGGAACAGCGTTAGGATTGTGTAAATATGTGTCGTAGAGCTCTTCGACGTAGGATGCGTTCCCACCGGAGATGTGAGAAGTGCTCCAAAAATGCTCCATAATGCTGTCTTGCATTCCACCCACCTTAATCAAAAAGAAGCCGCCGCAAAAGCCTGAGCCGCGATCCTGCTCCCCTGCCATCTTCTAGCAATTAGCTACACTAAAACGCCTTCAACTTGTGATTGCCGACGCCGCTTTTAAGTTTTCCAGGGCAAGCCTGGTTAACAGATTTGATTCGCCACCAGATGCTTGGCCTGGAGGCCGACTCTAAATTCCACTAGCGCAGATACAGAAAAGCGCCACCTTTAGGTAGCGCTCTGTAACAACATGTTGCGTATATGACCTATCGCGCGGGTCGGGTTCAGACCCTTAGGGCAAACGGCAACACAGTTTTGGATACCGTGGCAGCGGAATACACTGAAGGGGTCATCCAAATTAGCCAGGCGATGCTGGGTAGCTGTGTCGCGGCTATCAGCCAAAAAGCGATAGGCCTGGAGCAAACCCGCCGGGCCGATAAATTTATCGGGATTCCACCAAAACGATGGGCAGCTGGTTGAGCAACAGGCGCAAAGTATACACTCATAAAGGCCGTCAAGTTTAGCGCGATCTTCTGGCGACTGCAGACGCTCAATGGCGGGCGCAGGCGTATCGTTTTGCAAGTAGGGCTCAATTTTCTTGTATTGATCGTAGAACTGGGTCATATCGACAACCAGATCACGGATCACTGGTAAACCTGGCAGTGGGCGCAATACCAGCTTATTATTCTTCACACACTCAGACAAAGGCTTGATACAGGCCAGACCATTTTTGCCGTTGATATTCATACCATCAGAACCGCAAACGCCTTCACGGCAGGAGCGACGGTAGGCTAAGGATTGATCTTGCGCCTTGAGCAGCTCAAGCACATCCAGCACCATCAGGTCTTTACCCTGGGTGTCCACCTCATAGGTTTTCATATAAGGTGCTGCATCAGTCTCAGGGTTGTAGCGATAAACTTCGACTTTCAACATTCTGGTTTCCCCTATTAATAAGTGCGTTTCTTGGGCTGGAAGGCATCCATGGTGTGCGGTTTAAAATTAACCGCACGCTTGGCAATGCGCTTTTCGCCGGGGAAATAGAGTGAATGGCACAGCCAGTTTTCATCATCACGCTCTTCAAAGTCATCACGCGCATGGGCGCCGCGAGACTCTTTGCGATTTTCAGCAGCAATAGCAGTTGCCTCAGCCACTTCGAGCAGATTTTGCAACTCAAGCGCTTCGATACGCGCCGTGTTAAACGCATTGCTCTTGTCGGTGATGGCCACGTTTTCAATACGCGGACGCAACTCGGCCAGCTTTTGAATACCCAGCTGCATGTACTCGCCTTTACGGAATACACCAAAGTAGTTTTGCATGATGGTCTGCAATTCTTTACGCAGACTAGCAGCTGACTCACCACTCTCAGCGCTGTTGAGACGATTCAGACGCGCCATGGCTCTATCCACATCGGCAGGCGTTGCATCGCGCATATCCACACCTTCACGAAGCGCCTTCTCAATATAAAGACCAGCCGCACGGCCAAATACCACCAGGTCAAGCAGAGAGTTGCCGCCCAGGCGGTTAGCACCATGAACAGATACGCAGGCAACTTCACCACAAGCGTAGAGACCAGGAATCACAATATCATTGCCTTCGGCATCTTGAGTCAATGCCTGGCCGTGAATGTTGGTGGCCACACCGCCCATCATATAGTGACAGGTAGGAACCACAGGAATGGGCACATAGACAGGATCGGCATGAGCAAAGGTGCGCGACAGCTCACAAATACCTGGCAGCTTGCTTTCCAGCACTTCTTCACCCAGGTGATCCAGCTTGAGCATTACATGGTCGCCGTCTGGGCCACAGCCATTGCCAGCGAGAATTTCCAGAATCATGGAGCGAGCCACTACGTCGCGGCTGGCCAGGTCTTTGGCGTTAGGTGCATAGCGTTCCATAAAACGCTCGCCGTGTTTATTAATCAGATAACCGCCTTCACCGCGGCAACCTTCAGTAACCAGCACACCTGCACCCGCAATACCGGTAGGGTGGAATTGCCACATTTCAATATCTTGCACTGGAATACCAGCGCGCAACGCCATACCAATACCATCACCGGTGTTGATGTGAGCATTAGTGGTGGAAGCGTAAATACGACCCGCTCCACCAGTCGCCAACACAGTCGCCTTGGCTTTTACGTAAACAGTTTCGCCATCTTCAATATTAATGGCGATCACACCGACAACAGCGCCATCCTGATTTTTCACCAGGTCAACCGCAAACCACTCATTGAGGAATACGGTCTGGTTTTTTACATTGTTTTGGTAAAGGGTGTGGAGCAGTGCATGACCGGTGCGATCCGCAGCCGCACAGGTGCGCGCCGCTTGCGTTGGATTATCCGGCCCTTTGGATTGGCCACCGAAAGGACGCTGGTAAATGCGCCCCTCTTCGGTACGGGAGAATGGCAGGCCCATATGCTCCAGCTCAAATACCGCTTCCGGGCCGACAGAGCACATATACTCAATCGCATCCTGGTCGCCAATATAATCGGACCCCTTTACGGTGTCATACATGTGCCAGCGCCAGTCATCATTCGGGTCAGAACTGGCGATCGCACAGGTAATACCACCCTGAGCAGAAACAGTGTGTGAACGGGTTGGGAAAACCTTGGTAATTACCGCCGTTTTATAGCCAGATTGCGCCAATTGCAGTGCGGCACGCATGCCAGCGCCGCCGCCGCCAATTACAATACCATCAAAGGAAATAGTGCGAAGAGTAGCCATTAATTAATACCCCAAATAACCTGAACACCCCAGACCAAATAGGTAACCGCTACGGCACCCAACAACATCTGTGCGAATATACGAAGGAAGGTTGCCTTGGCACCGAGTAGACGAATGGTCAAATAGTCGGTGAGCACAGCCCAAAGGCCGATCCAGGCATGGGATATAAATGAAAGAAGAGTTACCAAGCTAAAAACACGAACCCAAAGCTGGCTGTATAAATCTTGCCACTGCTCAAAAGTCAACTCTGGGTTACACAGCAAATAAGCCACAATAAATACAACATAGGCAGCCATTACCGCACCGCCGACACGTTGAATCAACCAATCGTAAAGACCGCTACGGCCGAAACTTGTAATTGAAGTTACCATACCCAAACCCCCGCCAACACGATCAATACAGCAGCGATAGCTATTGCCAGCTTCGCCCCCAACTGACCACCTTCAAGGCCTTCACCTACACCGAAGTCCATAATTAAATGACGAATACCAGCCACCATGTGATAAGCCAAGGCCGCCAAAACCACCCAGAGCGCCCCCTTGCACACTGGGGAGCCAGCTATAGCTTTAACTTGCTCAAAGCCTTCGGGAGAAGAGAGACTGGTGCTAAGCATCCACAGGAGAACAGCAACGCCTGCGAAGAGAAATACGCCGGAAACACGATGAAGAATGGAAACGTAGGCGGTAATAGGAAGTTTGATCGTTGATATATCGAGGTTGACAGGTCTATTTTTTTTCACAGTTGAGATTACCCTTAGCCCATGGCAAACATGGTTATCAGCTTTAGCAACCCCTTTAAAAGGCCCAAACCACAGACAATTAAAGAGGCTGCATCCTGCAAGTCGCGCAGCATTATAGAGATTGAACCTTAGAAACACAAACAAATTGCCGCACCAAAATTGCCTTTACTGGCATGAATTTACGCTCAAAACACAACTAAAATCTGAGTCGCTTAAATTTCCTGCAAGCCTCTGATTTTATTAAGAGATACCCAACCAAAAGCGCACTTAATTTGCGCACAAATCAACATGCAGCACCACATCCAGGCACAAAATTGCCCGCACCAGGAACCGCTGCGCACCATTTCCCCATCAGGCAAAGAACTTTTGTAAAAAGTACGCCCAAAAAGCCGATTACATGCCTCAAAAACTTTCGCCCTGATAAATAACTCATCTATAATGCCGCACGCATTTGCGGGGCCAGCACCTACAAGCGCTGGCAACTCACTGGATCTACCTGTACTGATAGTATCCAGACCATAATAAGTAGCAACCACAAACGGCTACACGAGTAGTAGATTCGATGAGTAGGGCGAAACATGCTCAACTCTCGCTTTATTTAGTCCCAATCTGTAAGCATAGGAGTCAGTAATGACTGACAAGAAAGCACATATCAAGATTGATGGTATTGACGCAGCGATTGAACTTCCGATCTATCCCAGCACCATCGGCCCTGACGTTATTGACGTCACCAGCATTACCAAGAATGGCTTCTTCACGTTTGACCCGGGCTTTATGTCCACCGCCTCATGCGAATCCAAGATTACGTTTATCGACGGCGACGAGGGAATTCTCCTTCACCGTGGCTACCCAATCGAACAACTGGCTGTCTCCTCTGATTACCTCGAAACCTGCTACCTCCTCCTCAACGGCGAACTCCCCTCCCCCGAGCAAAAAGCTGAATTTATCGCAGAGATTAAAAAGCACTCGGTAGTTGACGCCTCGGTTGCCAATATCATCAAGAGCTTCAAGCCTGAATCCCATCCCATGGCGATTCTGTGCAGCGCTGTCGCTGCCCTGGCTGCGGTATATAACGATGAGATCGACATCACTGATGCCGAAAGCCGCAAAGTTACCGCCTATCGCCTGATCGGCCAGATGGCAACCCTGTCTGCCATGGTGTACAAGCACCGCAAAGGCGAAGAGTTCATCACCCCGGATGCCAATCTGGACTACGCCGAAAACTTCCTGAACATGACCTTTGGCACTGCGGGCCAGGCCTCCAAAGTGAGCCAGACCCTGGCAAAAGCCATGGATCGCATTTTTATCCTCCATGCCGATCACGAGCAAAATGCGTCAACTTCGACCGTGCGCCTGTCCGGCTCATCTGGCACCAACCCCTTTGCCGCTATAGCCGCCGGCATCTCAACACTTTGGGGCCCTGCTCACGGCGGCGCCAACGAAGCCGTACTCAACATGCTTGAGGAAATTGGCACAGTTGAGAACATTGAAGCCTGTGTTGCTCGCGCCAAAGACAAAACTTCGGGCTTCCGCCTGATGGGCTTTGGCCATCGCGTTTACAAAAACTTTGACCCTCGCGCCAAAGTGATGAAGCAAACTTGCGACGAAGTATTGAGTGAACTCGGCTTGGAAAATGAGCCATTACTTGCCATCGCCAAGCGCCTCGAGCAAATCGCACTGGAAGATGAATACTTCGTTGCTAAAAAGCTCTATCCAAACGTGGATTTCTACTCAGGTATCATCATGAAAGCCATGGGTATTCCAACTGAGATGTTTACGGTTATATTCGCCCTGGGCCGTGCCGTTGGCTGGTACTCCCACTGGAACGAAATGGTGAGCGCACCTTACAAAATTGGCCGCCCACGCCAGCGCTATACTGGCAGTGTTAAGCGCGATTACCCCACCAAGTAATTGTTCGCCACACCATAAAAAAATGGCCGCTTAATGCGGCCATTTTTTTATTACCCCAAGCATTGATACTGCAAATAAAAAAGCCCGCACATATTCATGTGCGGGCCGATCATCACAAACCAAATTAGATTAGAAACTCCAATCCATCATCAACCAAAACTTTTGCGTATCTTTAACCGAGGCTACATCACCCATTGAGTAATTGGCATATTTCAAGGTCCAAACAGCCGGGCCAATTTTACGTGTCGCAGCAAAATCCACCTCACTACCATAGTCCAAGCTACCTTCGTCAGAATCAAACTGATGGTAGCTAAGCAACAAATCAGCGCCGACCAGCTTGGTACCCAAATTGAGATACTTATCCTTAATACCCATAGCAGGAGTATTCAAGAATTTATCCGCCCAACCCTGGAAGGCGTGCGCGGTAGCCAATGGCGTTGCAAAACCATAGGCGCCACCGTCAGAACCTAAAACTTCATAGCCAAGCGTTGCTTTAACAACTGACACATTCAATATTGCCTCTGCGAGCAGATAATCCGCATCAAAAGCCTCATTGGCACCCGCATTCGTTTGCTTGGCGTATTCCAGGTTAAATGAGAAATTGCCAAACGCAGCGCTCTGGAAGCGCACCCCATAGGTGTCACTGGATAGTGCTGGCGCAGTTTTGTTATCCAGCAAATAGGCATAGCCAACCAACTTTCCAGCATCCAAACCGGTATAGCTTACATTCAAGATATGGCTATTCATTTCATGATCCGGCTGGGCAGCCACATCACCAAAAATGCGATTCACATTGCGAATGTAGGCATAAGTAAAATTGGTATAGCGAACAGATTTATTGGTATAGGAAAAACCATCGTAGGTTTGCTCGTTTTGACGCCAGCCGACATTACCAACAAAGCGAGCATTATCCAAAATTAAACGCTGGCGCCCTAACTTTGCCTGATTATTAAAATCAGTGTACGAAATAAAACCCTGATTAACTTCAGTTCCTTCGGGATCAGCGATCACTGCTGTACCGGGGTTACTGGTATCACCAGGATACGCACGATAATCAACGCTATTCCACTCAGTTACATCATCAAACTCTGCGGTAAAACCCAGACCGTTCCAGCTGCCAGACTGATAAGACAAACGCGAGCGGGTGGTTAGCGCACTGGAGTCAGTCAAACCATCTTCACTCACATCTTCAAAGCGAGTGCGAAAATTTACTTTTACCACACTGCCAGTTTGCAGCGACTCAGTTAAGGACTTTGCAAAAGTTGCAGGACTTGCGCAAACCAATGTACTTACCGCGGCGGCAACGAGATGAGGAACATGTTTTTTCATAGGACCAACTCCAGAGATGTGTGCGTATGGTTTAAAAAGTCGTTCGCGTTTTTTAGAAAAAAATTCCAATTTTTATGCACAAAATTAAAAGTTAACTTATCCATGCACTTTGCGATAACGATCAATTTCCCCTTGAGCAAGGCCTATGCCAAACAAAAATCATTAACCAAACAATTAAAATAAAACTTTTAAAATCAACAAGATATATAGAACTTTTTTTTTGAACTCAGCAAATCAATCATTTTTTATATCGCACCTCTTTGGTGAGATAATAAAATTATCGCTCCATTTTTACCCACACCAAATTTCTGCACAGCCCCATTTTGGGGCCACATACTGCACAGCCACTTTTTAGTTTGCACCAAATAAAATCACCCCCAAAAAAAAGGGCCGCCTTTCGGCGACCCTTTTTTCAATTTTCTAATAGCTAAACAATACCAATCGAAGCTGCCTGAGCACAATTTTTTTCGATATAGACCCGGGCAAATGCAATATCAAGTTCACCCTTGGTCACCAGACAAAAGGGCTCAAGAATTAAGGCAAAGAGCTCGTGCGGCAAGCGCCTTAAACCAAAGTCTGTTCCCGCCTCAGGAAAACACTCCAAATCCACCCTGAGCGTTTGCCAACCCCGCCCTACTATCTCGCGCAACAAGGGTGTAATTGCCACATCTGAGTGGCAGGATGGGCCACAACCAATACGCACAAAAACCTCGTCACTTGGCAGCTTATCCAGTTTCACCTCGAAAAATAACGCGGAATCTGCCTCCAAATAATCACTCAACACCTGGCGGTTTGCCGTGGACAAACCAGCAAGCCCCTCCCCCGTGCCGTTCCATACCAGGCGACGCGCATCCTCTTGTACATCCTTATCCATCGTGAAGGCCGCCAGTGTGGACACTTCGGCAAAGTTGCCATTCAAAATGGTGCGATCATTATTTTTACCCTGCAATAGCACGCTATATTGACCAAGCGGTCGGCGATTAAACAACTCAAGCAGGGCCGCCGACGCCTCCTGCGCCAAACCCTCTTCATCTAATAAGCCAATTAATGAGCCTGTTTCGCCGTATGCCAAACCAAAACCGTAGGCAAACAGCGGATCATAATCTTTATCACCCCAGTTAAGCGGCCCCTGATCTGGCCGCTTGGGCCAGGAGAAACCCAGCTTGCCCGTCATCGGCAAGTTAACCTGACCATCTGCCCGGGTAAATATCACATCGGCAACACCAGCACCCTCAGTACCCGGCTGCCAAATTACAACAAAGGCATCTGATGCGTTCAGCTCGCGATTGACCCACATGGGGCGACCTGTCACAAACAGCGAAACCACCGGAATACCCTCGGCTTTTAATTTCTGCAAGATCTCCAGATCACGCGTATCGCCAGCCTTTAGCAGCTGATGCTGAATATCGCCCTGCATCTCTGCGTAGGGATCTTCACCAAAAATTACCAGAGCAACATCAGGTTTTTGCGTATAGCTCCCGTCAGGGCTTAGCTCGGCTCGGCCACCCGCTGCGCTTACCGCCTGCTCAATCCCCATCCACAGTGTGGTGGCGCCCGGGAAGTCAGCCATAGTATTGCCAGTTCCCTGCCAATTGACGGACCAACCACCGGTTTGCTTGCTGATATTATCGGCGCCATCGCCAGCTACAAGAATTTTCGCCTTTGGTGATAGCGGCAAGAGCTGATTGCTGTTCTTTAGCATTACCAGCGACTCAGCCACCGCCTGACGCGCCACCGCCCTATGCTCTGGCGCCCCCAAAAGTTCATCTCGACCTGATAATGGGCGCGAAGATGGCAAGCCCTTGTCCCACAGACCAGCGCGCAGCTTTACCCGCAATATACGGCGAACAGCATCATCGAGCCTCGCCTGAGCAATTACCCCCGACTTCACCTGGGCCAGAATGTTGTGATACAGAGTTTTCCAATCTGAATCTGGAACCATATACATATCCAAACCAGCATTTATGGCCTGAGGACAATCCAATACGCTAGCACCCTGGACAAAGCCATGGCCGTTCCAATCGCCAACTACAACGCCATCGAACCCCATCTTGTCTTTTAGTACATCAGTCAGCAGGTATTTGTGGCCATGCATGTGCTCGCCATGCCAGCTATTAAATGAAGCCATTACCGTTTGCACACCCGCTTCTATGGCGGCGTAATAACCAGCGGCGTGAACCCTATACAACTCCTCTTCGGTGGCCACGCAATTGCCCCGATCGATACCATTTAGCGTGCCGCCATCGGCTAGAAAATGTTTAGCGGTAGCAACCACCTTGGTCGCCGCCAAAAAGCTTGAGCCCCTAGCCTCACCCTGCAACCCTTCCACCATCTGCGCCGCATAATCGCGCACCAGGGAGGGCTCCTCAGAGTAGGACTCATAGGTGCGCCCCCAACGATCATCGCGAGCCACAGCGACTGTGGGCGAGAAATCCCAATCCAAACCGGTTACCGCAATCTCTGTCGCGGTAACCTCTCCAATTTTGCCAATGAGTGCTGGATTGCGCGTGGCGCCCAGGGCGATATTGTGAGGAAAAAGAGTGGCGCCGACGATATTGCCCACACCATGGACGGCGTCAGTCCCCCAGATAAGAGGAATAGCTAGCTTGCCATCACTATCATCCATAGAGGCCTGATAATAGGCATCGGCCATTTTCAGCCAATCTGCAGCTTTGGCATAGCGATTATTGTTGGGGACCGAGCCACCGCCATTTAACACAGATCCAACATGATAGTCTTTGACATCCTGCGGCGTTAAATAGCGAATTTCGGGCTGCATTATCTGCCCAACCTTCTCTTCAAGACTCATTTGCGCCAGCAGCTCATCCAGTTTTTGCTCCAGGGCAGGATTTGGCTTTAGCTTACTGGTGACTTTGGGCCACAACACGTCTTACCTCCAAGCACCCCCCACAGGGGCGAAAAATATGGGCGCTGCCGGATTTAACCAAGCACCGCAATCGACAAAATAATTAACGCCCGCGCTAAAGGCAAACAGGAAAATTTAGCGAAGCTGAAGCGAGATTAGCAGGTTCAATCGGCAGATTAAGAGCGCACAACCTACATCAAAATGACAGCGCTATCAATTGTATGGCAGCTTAACAGAAAGCAAACCCTTTTAAGCGCCCAACTTCCCACTTAAGGAAAACGCAAGATGTGGTATCCTCCGCGCACATAACTATTACAAAACTAAACTTACCACCAACGCTAATCTTCTTTGCTAGAAGAATTCGAGGACCCCCCATGAGCCTTTTACTGGTTGCAGATATCGGCGGCACCAATGGCCGCTTTGGACTGGTCGATTACGACCCCGCCAAAAGCACAACTTCTGGTCAAATAAACTATACCGCCACCCAGCAAATCACTCTCAAGTGCGCCAATTACCCAGACATGGCCAGCATGATTAAAGCCTGCTGCAGTGAGTTTGGCATTGCCGTTCCAGCACATGCGTGCCTGGCCATTGCCGGCCCCATAGAGAACGGTCAGGCATCAATGACCAACCTCAATTGGAAGTTTTCTATCGACAGCCTTCGCGATCAATTAGGCATGAGTACGCTTCATGTGATTAATGACTTTGCCGCCCTCGCTTATGCCGTACCCTTTCTTCAACCCAATGAGCTGATTACGCTTTATGCCGGAAAAAGCAATGCCAACGCCCCCATTGTGGTAATGGGACCTGGTACAGGTTTTGGCATGGCAGGGTTAATTCCAACACAAGACAATTGGAAAATCGTACCCACCGAGGGTGGGCACGCCAGCTTTGCACCTACCAATGAAAAAGAGATGGCAATTAAATCGGTATTGCTTAAAGAGCAAAGCCATGTTTCGGTAGAAAACATTCTCTCTGGTACTGGCCTGGTTAATTTATATCGCGCGCTGACCCATATTTATGAGCAGGATGCCAAACCCTATTCACCCGCCGATGTAAGCGCCAAGGGGCTAAGCAATGAAGACCCAATTTGTCGCGAAGCGGTAACCACTTTTTGCGAAGTTTTGGGCGAAGTGGCCGGCGACAAGGCGCTCTCCTGGGGTGCTAAAGGCGGTGTAGTTATCGGTGGTGGAATCACACCAAAGCTGGTAGAAATTCTGCAAGACACGCACTTTTTGGAGCGCTACAAAAACAAGGGGCCCATGGCAGGTTATGTAAGCGACATTTCTATCCGCCTTATCGTAAATGACAAAGCAGCACTGGTTGGCTCTGCCGCCTGGCTAATTCACAACACGCCTGAATTAAAGCCAGCCTAAAATATTTGCAATAAAAAAGGGAGCTACGGCTCCCTTTTTTATTGCAAATGGCCCCAAAAACCAGCGCAGCGCATTTTCAAAATAGTTACTTTGACACGCGTGCGGATTCTATTTTGCACTTAGCGCCCTGCCCTTTTGCCGGTATTTTTGGCTGCATTTTAATTGCCGCCCCCGTAGATGCGCGCACAATTATGCAGGAACTAAGTAAACTCGCAGGCAACTGAATATCTTTACCGCGCAATTGTTTTAGTAACAAGTCTGTAGCCTTTTTGGCCATTTGCCGAATTGGCTGGCGAATCGTCGTTAGCGAAGGCCATATTTGATGAGCGACAGGTGTATCGTCAAAGCCAGCAACCGATAGTTGGCCGGGAATTTCTATGCCCATCTGATGCGCCACCATTATCACGCCTGCTGCCATATCATCATTCGCTGCAAAAATGGCTGTGGGCGGCTGCTTGGATTGCAAGAGTGCGCGAGCGCAAGCTTCACCCGATTCAAAGGAGTTATCACCGAGTGCAATCAGGGATTCATTTAACGCCAATTTGTTTTCAACCAAAGCGGCTTTATAGCCTTCGTAACGCAAGCTAATTGCGCGGTGATCCGAGTGACCGCAAATAAAACCTATGCGTCTATGCCCCAGTGCGATGAGCTGACAAGTCATATCATAGGAAGCCTCTTCATCATTGGTTTCAACAAATGGTGAAAGATGTTTTTCTTCGGTGGGGGCAACGCGGACAAAGGGAATATTTAAGCTCCTCAGCTTATTTATTACTTCCATATTATCGGAAATAGGAGGCGTCAACATCACGCCGTCCACCCGCTTCTCCAAAATAAGCTCGCAGACTTCATTTAACAGTTGCGGATCGCGATGACTGGCGGGGTGGACCACTAATTCGTAACCCTGAGGGCGACAAATTTCCAATACCCCCTCTTGAATATCCAGCACATAATGAGCACCGGGATGCCCATAAACCAAACCCAATAGATAGGAGCGATTACCCGCCAGACTGCGCGCCGAAAGATTGGGCCGATAATTGAGACTGGCGATTGCCGCCTCCACTTTTTCACGGGTTACCGGGCGAACATTGGGCTCATTATTAACGACACGGGATACCGTCTTGATGGAGACACCCGCTAACGCTGCCACATCATCTATTGTTGCTTTTGCCATTTTTATCCAACTTAACCAGTTTTATGCTCGGCAAACCTGAAATCGATTCCCCGCAAAAAAGCGACAACTTTCCAATAGTGTCAAATTTACCATAAGTAGCTTCTATCTGTCTTTTAAGGCGATTATTGAAACCGGGGGATAATTCGTGTGACAGCATTTTATGCTTGGATTATAGTAGCCCGCACTTGGCGCCCTAAAACAACCCACTGTTTCAGTAAAATTACAACCTGACAGCGCCAATTAACCACTCCACCACGACAAATATGCATTTATAAATAACGAGGATAACATGCGCGCATCATCCAAATACGGCCCAGCTTACGCAGCCGTGACAACCCTGTTTTTTGCCTGGGGGTTTATTACCTCTCTCATAGATCCGCTGGTTGCTGCAGTAAAAGGCATTTTCAGCTTGAGTGATCTGGAAGCTCAATTGAGCGCATTTGCTTTTTTTATCGCCTACGGAATTATGAGCTTTCCCGCCGCTACCCTTTTGGCCAAATTTAAATCTGTTCCCACCATCTTAATTGCACTAACCATGATGATTGCTGGCTGCCTGCTTATGCTGATTGCCGCTAACATTGAAATTTACGAACTGGTACTAGCCGGGCTTTTTGTGTTGGCTTCCGGTATCACGGCGCTGCAAGTTGCAGCCAATCCCTTGGCTGCAGCCCTGGGTTCTCCCGAAGGCAGCCACTTTCGCCTTACCTTTAGCCAAACCTTTAATAGCTTGGGAACATTTATCGGGCCATTTATTGGTGCATCCATGTTCCTCAAAGGCGTAGAGGTTAAGGAAGGCACTGTCATTACCGATGAAGTTCGCGCCCAAGCGCTCACCGGAATCGATACCGCCTATGTTTGGCTTGCCGGAATGATTGTCGCACTTTTCGTATTTTTCTTTTTAAGCCGCAAATTGGTGGGCGAAGCAGCGGCAACAACCGCAACGCCAACGTCACACAAAAGTATTGTCGATATGTTCAAAGAGGCCCTTGCAGCCAAGTGGGCACTGCTCGGCGGCTTGGCGATTTTCCTTTATGTAGGTGCAGAGGTTTCTATAGGAACTCAAATGGCATTCTTTCTTAATGCCGATTCAGTTTGGGGTCAATCAGACGCCGCCTTTAAATTTCCACTGATCAACTGGCTGTTTACTTCAGATGGCGTGCCCGGCATTTCACTGCAGGAGGCAGCGGCCTTTACCGCGCTTTACTGGGGTGGCGCCATGGTTGGCCGCTTGATTGGCTCGGCCCTGTTGGCCAAAGTCAATGCAGCCTATTTGCTTGCCGTATTTACCGGCGCAGCTGCCAGCATGTGCTTTTATGTATTTGCAGTGGGCGGGGTGGGCGCAGGCTTTATCGCCCTGGCAATCGGCTTATTTAATTCCATCATGTTCCCGGTAATTTTTACCCTGACACTGGAGCGCTCCAGTGCCAGCGCCGAAGCAACCTCCGGCTTCCTGTGCACCTCTATCATAGGCGGCGCCTTTGTGCCACTGCTGGTGGGTGCAGTTTCCGGCCACAGCAGCTATGTAACTGCGTTTATTGTTCCAGCACTTTGCTATTTAGCCCTCTGCGTATTTGCCCTTAGTGCGCGGAGCACAGTCGCCGTAAATGAAGTTTCTGAACTGGCAACCAACCACTAGCCGCAAGCCAAGCATAAAAAAAGAGACATTTTGCAACGCAGAATGTCTCTTTTTATTTAACTGATTTTATTTTGGCTAGCTAACAGCTTGTTATAATCCGTTTTCGAGGCAGTAATACAAGGTAATAACAGCCAGCGCGAAGGGCAGCGCAGCTCAAAAGCGAATTTATTCCAATAAATGGGCATTTCGAACCTGTTTTTAACGATGCGATTGCAACGCAGGTGGCATTTAAACAAGCTGCCAAGATATCTGGCCAATTAAGCCATAAGCAAGAGTCATGTAGCTACCAACGCTTAGCTCGCTCCGCATCAGCCCCCTTGGCATCCAACCAAACCGCCTCACCCTGCTTTCGCTCTTCACGCTTCCAAAAGGGGGCGCGACTTTTAAGAAAATCCATCATAAATTCTGCCGCTGCAAATGCCTGCTCGCGATGCGCACTTGTCGCAGCGACAAAAACTATTTGCTCACCCAAGGTCAAACTGCCAATGCGATGAACAATGCGCGCCCCCTGTAAGCTCCAGCGGGAACGAGCCTCTTCCAGTATATTTTTTAAGGCCTTTTCGGTCATTCCAGGGTAGTGTTCCAAGGTCAACCCGGTAACCGACTCGCCCAAATTCAGATCTCGGACACGCCCCACAAAAAACACTACCGCACCAGCTTGTAAATCTTCGGCGATTAACGCTTGATACTCTTGCCCAACATCGAAGTCCTGGCTTTGTACTGAGATGCTAAACACGCTTAGCCTCCGGTAACGGGTGGAAAAAATGCAACCTCATCGCCAGCTTTTACGGCTGTTTCCGCTTTTGCATACTCGTGATTTACCGCTGCCAATAAATTGGGGCGCTGTAAAATAGCAGCCCAAGATTCTTGCTGCTGTTGCAAGGCTTTTTTCACATCAGCAAGCGTTGCCAATCCAGCGGCATCCAGTTGCAGTTCAGCACAATTCAAATCCTCTCGCAGCTGCGCAAAAAATAATATGTTAATTTTCCCAGTCATTGGCTAACCTGCCCACGCTTATAGTGCCCTCGCCTACCACCGGATTTTTCCAGCAGACAAACCGATTCTATAACCATCCCCATATCAATGGCTTTGCACATATCATAAATAGTCAGCGCCGCCACACTCGCCGCAGTCAAGGCCTCCATCTCCACCCCAGTCTGACCAGTGAGTTTGCAAAAGCTGTTTACTTCAATCACCGACTCACTGTCGTTAATCGTAAAATCCACCGCAACTTTAGACAGAGCCAAGGGATGACACAGAGGTATAAGATCCGAGGTTTTTTTAGCCGCCTGGATGCCGGCGATTCGCGCCACCGCTAGCACATCGCCTTTTTTTAAGCTGTTACTGCGAATTTGCGCCAGGGTTTCCGGCTCCATGCGCACCCGCGCTTGGGCGCGGGCCTCCCTAACACTGGGCAACTTATCGCTAACATCTACCATGCTGGCGTGCCCCTGGGCATCAATATGGGTAAGACTCATAGAACTCCACATGTTGGCATTAGTTAAATAGGGAGGGTTATCGCTGTTATGCAAGTTCCCCCCATTAAGGTTATGATACTGCACCCGCCACCCAGGCTGCCTGTAAAAGCCAATTTTTAGCTGTTTGACTAGTAATTTACTGCATGACTCACACCCCTACTGCCGCCAAACTCGACCGACGCCTTACCCTCGCCCCCATGATGGAGTGGTCAACCTCTGATTGCCGCACTTTTTGGCGCATGTTGACCCGCCGCGCTGTGCTCTACAGCGAAATGGTCACTACCGGCGCGCTGATTCACGGTGATAGAGCCAGATTCCTGGACTTCAATGCTGTGGAGCACCCGCTGGCGCTACAGCTCGGCGGCAGCGACCCTAAAGCCTTGGCCGAATGCGCACGCATCGCCGAAGGCTGGGGCTATGACGAAGTCAACCTCAACTGCGGCTGCCCGAGTGACCGCGTGCAGAATGGCATGATTGGCGCCTGCCTGATGGCCGAACCTGAGTTAGTCGCCAACTGTATTGCCAGCATGCAAAACGCGGTAAAAATCCCGGTAACCGTCAAGCATCGAATAGGCATTGACGATATGGAAGACTACGCCGGGTTAGTAAATTTTGTATCTACTATCGCCGCTGCCGGCTGCGACACCTTTATTGTCCATGCGCGCAAAGCCTGGCTAAAAGGTCTGAGCCCGAAAGAAAACCGCGAAATACCCCCCTTGCAATATGACAAGGTGGTGCAGCTCAAGCGGGACTTCCCCCAACTGAATATTATTATCAATGGCGGCATTACCACCCTGGAGCAAACCAAGACGCTACTGCAAGCGGTGGACGGCGTGATGATTGGCCGCGAGGCCTACAGCAACCCTTATTTACTGGCTGAAGTTGACCAGCTTATCTATGGTGATGCTCGCCCGATTATAAGTCGCGCCGAAGTAATGGAGCAGGTATTAGCCTATTGCGAGGAGCAACTGAGCAAGGGCGCGCGTCTAAACCATATAACTCGCCACATTTTAGGGCTTTATCAAGGCCAGCCAGGCGCCAGATCCTTTCGTCGGGTAATTAGCGAGCAAGCCCACAAACCTGGCGCCGGAATAGAGGTACTCAAGCGCGCCTTGGCCGCCCTAAATGAGGTAACATAAGCCACCAATAATAAACGCTTGCCTTGAAGCCTGCAGCCGCTGTAAAGCGACAGCTTTTCGCTAAGAGTCAAAACGACTATAATGGATTCCAACGGCAATTCAAGCCGATAAATCAACCACTTGGATTTGAGACAGGATTACCACAGTGACTAGCAAACTTGAACAACTTAAGCAGTTTACCGATGTAGTAGCCGACACCGGTGATATCGAGGCCATCCGCCTCTACAAACCTTTGGATGCCACCACTAACCCTTCGCTGGTATACAAAGCGGCGCAGATGCCTCAGTACCAGGATCTGCTGATCGCCTCTATTGAAGCCGCAAAAGGCATAGCCAACAGCGCCGAACAATTGAGCGCCGCCTGTGATCACCTGGCTGTTGGCATTGGGCGCGAGATTCTCAAAATTGTTCCCGGTCGCATTTCTACCGAAGTCGATGCTCGTCTGTCATTCGACACCAAAGCCAGTATTGCGAAGGCCCACCAACTGATCGACCTCTACGCCCAGGGCGGTGTCGATAAGTCGCGCGTGCTGATCAAGCTGGCCTCCACTTGGGAAGGTATTCGCGCCGCCGAAGTTCTGGAAAAGGAAGGCATCAACTGTAACCTGACTTTACTGTTCGGCTTTAACCAGGCCAGCGCCTGTGCCGACGCCGGTGCCTTCCTGATTTCCCCATTTGTAGGTCGCATCCTCGATTGGTACAAAGCCAATACTGACAAAAAAGAATATGCGCCAGAAGAAGATCCAGGTGTGGTTTCCGTTCGTCGCATCTACAACTACTACAAACAGCACAGCTACAACACCGTGGTGATGGGCGCAAGCTTCCGCAACCTGGGTGAAATTGAAGCCCTGGCCGGTTGCGACCGCCTGACCATCAGCCCGCAACTGCTGCAAGAGCTGGATCAGGACAAAGGCGAACTGAAACGCGCACTCTCGCCAGACAACAAGGGTGAGGCTATTGCCAAAGTACTCGACAGCGAAGCCAGCTTCCGTTTTGGCGTCAACCAGGATGCAATGGCCACCGAAAAACTGGCCGAAGGTATTCGCGGATTTGTGAAAGACCAAATCAACCTTGAGAACCTGCTGAAGTCCCGTGCTCAGTAAGCTTGCAAGTTATCTCGAGCGTCACCTGCATGCAGGTGACGCTGGTGCGCCCCTCAGCCAGGAGCAAAAGCAGCTAGCCTTTGCCGCCCTGTTGGTGGAGGTCGCTCTCGCGGACCAGGACTTTAGTTTGACTGAGCGAGAAAAACTGGCAGAAACCTTGGGCGAACGCTTTAGCCTGAGCCATCAAGCAATAGAATTATTAATCGAAAACGCCCAGCGCCAATCCTCTGATGCCGTCTCTCTGCACCAATTTACACAGTTGATCAATGACTCTTGCTCAGCGCAGGAAAAATTTGATTTGATAATAGCTATGTGGGAAACCGCCTACGCTGACGGTCAGTTGGATAAATACGAGGATTACACAATCCGCAAAGTGGCTGATTTAATTTATGTTTCCCATGCGGATTTTATTCGCGCCAAAAGCCAGGTAAAAGCTAGGCAGTAAAGCTAGAGCAGAATATTTAACTATTTTGCAACATATTGACCAGGTCGCGAAAAGCCTCAGCATTATTTTCATTCAAGCCCATCAGTATCTTATGCGCTTCCAGCACCCTCTCCTTGACCTGCTCTTCGCTAGCCCCCACACACTCCAAAGGCTTTGGCTCCAATTGCGGTGATTCTAACTGATCAACTATGGTGAAAATATCGCCAAAGCCCATAGTCTGGAGTATGCGCTGAATTCCAGGGTTAGTTGCCAAAACAATCGGCATAAGATTAAAGCGCTCCTGTTCCATCAAGGATATCTTCGCCATCAAGCCCAGCGTTGTACTGTCTATAGCTTCCGCTTCGGAGAGATCAAAGAGTACAGAGGAAAACTTGGGATCATTGAACATAGCATCAATGAACTGATCAAAGGAGATACAAAATGTTAGGCGAACATCACCCAGCATTTTTATCACGTACACACCTTGTTGGTCAGCAACCAGAATTTGACCAAGCCTCATCAACTCAAACCTCGGGAGATAACCAACAGGGCAATATCATCGGGATTATCGCGAATTTCTTTAATCGCTAAAGTATTACAGAGCGAATCAAAAGTGCCAGTAGCAGAACTTACCAGGCTCAGTAAATGTGCCTCTTTTCCCTCAAGCGTCTCATCCGGCAATATTTCCAAAACACCATCAGAAACACACACCAGACTAAAGCGTTCAGGCAACTGGCGCTGATATACAGTCCACTGTACATCTTTGAAGATCCCTACGGGCTTACCACAACCATCCAAAAAAACAGACGATTCATCAGTCTTTAAGATAGGCATGGGCAAATGGCCAGCAACAACGTAACGCATTTGGCCGGTAAAGGTATCAATCACGCCGACAAAAAACGTTAAATGATGGCTTAACCGTGTCTCATGCAGTTCAGCATTAACCTGTTGCAACATGAGATTAGTGCCCTGCTCGAAGGACTCCTGATCACCAAACAAACCCTCATCGCGAACCATGCGATTGACCAGATATTTAAGCCATATAGTAACAAACGCGGAAGAGGCACCATGACCGGAAACGTCGGCCAGGTAAAAGGCGAGATAGCGCTGCTTGATGTGAGCGTAATCAACAAAGTCGCCACTGAGAAACAATGAAGGAGCAATAGTATGCGCGGCGGAATAACCCTCTGCAGTGGTCACTCCCGATGGCATCATACGCCGCTGCACGCGGCGACCCGCTATGTGATCTCTCTCCAGAGCGCGCAAATTTTCTTTGAGCTCCCGATTGGCCTGCTCTAATTGATCGCGGTAGCGCTGGTTTTCACGCTCCAGCTCCCGCTGTTGCAACACCTTATTAACCGAGTGAACCAAAACTTCCAGATCGACTATGGGCTTAATCAAATAATCCCTGGCACCCAAGCGCAAAGCCGCGACCACGTCGCTCATTACACCAGCGCCGGAAATAACTATGACAGGAAGATCAGAATGGTTTTCGTGTAGCGTTTGCAGTAGCTGCAGGCCGTCTATGTCAGGCATGCGCAGATCAGTGATGACGAGATCGGGGATATTTCCTGTGTCTAATTGCGCCAGGGCAGCCTTGGCTTCTCCCGCTGTCGATACCAGAAAGCCACTGTCTTGCAAGTAAGTGACTATGCTGTGTCGCACCAGCAGGTCATCGTCAATAACCAGTAGCTTTCTGCCCACAAGATTGCTCATCTGATCGGCCATGTGCACTTTGGGATTACTGCCCGGAGTTGTGATAGGAGTTGTAATATTAGGCGCGTAACACTACTCCTTCATATCACCCCGTGCAAGTTTTACTTTACCCCGGCTGAACGCGCATCAGCTTTTACGCGGATTCTTTTTGTGGCGCTCTTCAACCCGTTTCTTTTGAATAAACTGCTTGCGGGTCATGGTTTTTTTGCGATTCTCATAGGGGTTGTCGCTGGTGCGGAATTCAATCTTCACTGGAGTGCCATGTAAATCCAGCACGCGCCTATAGGTCTTTTCCAGATAGCGCACATAGTGTCCAGGCACATCCTCGGTCTGATTGCCGTGAATAACAATGACTGGAGGATTGTGGCCACCTGGGTGGGCGTAGCGCAATTTGATACGGCGACCATTAATCATCGGCGGCTGATGCTCACGCACCGCATCCTGCAGAATGCGCGTGAGGTAATTGGTGGAGAATTTATCCGTTGCGGATTGATAGGCTTGCTCAATGGATTTGTAGAGATTGCCTACACCCGTGCCATGCAGTGCGGAAATAAAATGGATCTTGGCAAAATCAACAAAGCGCAGGCGTCGCTCGATTTCATTTTTGACATAAAACTTATGGGACTCTTCCAAACCATCCCACTTATTCAAGGCAATAACCAGTGCGCGACCCGCTTCAATACTGGTGCCCATCAGATGTAAATCCTGCTCCACAATACCTTCACTGGCATCCATGACCAGCACCACAACATTGGCATCGGCGATGGCTTGCATGGTTTTAACTATGGAGAACTTTTCCACCGCAAGATCGATATTTTTGCGACGGCGCACGCCCGCCGTATCAATGATGGTATAGGGTTTATCAAACCGGGTGTAATTGATATAAATACTGTCGCGGGTGGTACCTGGCTGATCGTAAACCACTACGCGATCTTCGCCCAGCAGGCGATTAACCAGCGTCGATTTGCCGACGTTGGGGCGGCCGACAATAGCAATCTTGATTCCCGTGGCCTCTTCCCCCTGATAGTCTTCAGGCAGTTCTGGAATTTCCGCCAGAACCTCCTCCATCAGTGATCTGACACCGCGCCCATGAGTGGCCGTAGTCGGATGCACCTCACCCAACCCCAATTCATAAAATGGGGCAAGCGCTATATCCGGGTCCATGCCATCAATTTTGTTGGCTACTACATAGGTCTTTTTATTGTTTACCCGCAGGTGTTTGGCAATCAGCTGATCCGCAGGGTTCAGGCCCACGCGGCTATCAACAATAAATAAGACTATATCGGCCTCCTGAATGGCGAGCAGCGACTGCCCGGCCATGGCGCTATCGATACCTTCCTCTTCACCGCTGATACCACCAGTATCTATAACGATATAGCGCCGGTTCTCCAGGGTACCCTCGCCATATTTGCGATCTCGCGTTAGGCCTGGATAGTCAGCTACCAAAGCATCACGAGACATGGTCAGGCGGTTAAACAGCGTGGATTTCCCCACATTGGGGCGACCTACTAGGGCAATTACTGGAATCATAGAAATATCAGCGAGGGAATTGGCTAAAAAACAATCACCGCGAACAAAATACGCAGCACAGAGTGAGATTGTAGTGAATTGAGGCGCGCTATGAAAGAAATAAGCCGCTGCCCAGGTATCCAGGCAGCGGCTTAGATCTGTGCGAAAACTTACTTTTTGGCCTTTATTTTAAAAGCCATAAGCTTGCCGCGATTGGTATATACATAAAGTGTATCGCCAGTAGTTAACAGAGGCGCACGGGCCCCCTTGCGATCGACACGGGTTCTAGCCACAAACTCACCGGATGCCTGATCCAGAACATGCATATAGCCTTCAAAATCTACCACTGCGACGTAGTCGCCAAATGTTTGTGGCCCGCCCAACTTGCGGCGCAACATTTTTTCGTTGCTCCACAGGGTTTCACCACTGGCAGAGTTTAAAGCGAGCAACTTGCCTTCCGAGGTGGACACAAATAACTTCCCCCCTGCGACAGTCATGGTTTCTGTCGTTGAACCATCCTGCCCCCAGATTGGGCTACCCGAGCCACGCGCCAAGGCCTCAATACGCCCTTGGTAAGTACCGACATAGAGGATACCGCTAGCCACCAGAGGGGTTGCGTGAATATCCACCATGCGTTCCAGCTCTGAGCGTCCCTTGGGCAAGGCAATGCGTTTTTCCCACAATATCAGGCCATTGTTAGGGTTAAACGCCATCATGCGGCCGCTGGAAAAACCGGTATATATCGCAGTATCAGTCACTATTGGCGAAGGGGTTCCACGCAGCGTCAATACCGGCGGTGGGTTGTCGTAAAACCACAGCTGTTCACCGGTTTTGGCATCAAACGCATAGAGTTTGCCATTGACTGTTTGTGCCGCAACCACAGAGCCGTTGGTGTGCGGCGCCGACAGGATTTCTCCGGCAACCTGATGGCGCCAGAGCTCGTCACCTGTGTTCTCATCCAGTGCCAGCACTTCACCGGCATAGGTGGCCACCATCAGCAGCCCTTGCTCGGCACCTATACCACCAACAATTTGATAGTTGGCATCGCCCTCGGCAAAAAAGCTTTTAATCCAGGCCCAGGGCCCTAAATTTGGCTGATTAATTTTGCGCGACCAAAGCTTTTTGCCCGTCTCAGCATTCATTGCCACCAGTAAACCCTGGTAGTCAACGGCGTAGATCTTATCGCCATCTATAGCTGGTTCCAGCGAGGTAAAACTTTTACTTTGACCATCACCTATGCCACGACTCCAAACTTTATCGAGCTTGATGGTCTCTTTAAAGTCGACCAACTCCATTGGCTCATTGCCGGTTTTTTTACTGAATATTGAGCAGCTGGAGAGGCTAATAAGCCCCACCAGAAGCAACAGACGACCAGCTTTTGCCGAGATTGGCATCATTGAGCTTTCTCCTCAGGCGCGGCAACTGCTGCATCGGCTGCAGCTTCAGTCTGCTTAGCAGACACCGCGTCCGGAGATTTCAAATCATCAATTTTCATTTGCAGCAGCATATAGCGCTCTTGTTGTTGGGGAGAGGTAGCTGCCAGCGCCTTTTCATAGGCAGTGCGAGCTGCATCCAATACACCCTGTTGTTTAAGTACATCGCCACGCACTTCATCGTATTCAGAGGCGAAGGCGGCATCTGGCGCGGTATCAAGTTGAGCTAGGGCTTGATCAAACTGCTTTTGCTCAGCGAGTACGCGAGCCAGGCGCAAACGCGCAACCTGGGCAGTTCCAGCATCTGGTTTGGCAGACAAAACCCAATTAAGTTCAGCGGCCGCTTGATCCAGTTTATTGTCTTCCACCGCCAATTTAGCCATAAAAAAAGCGGCGGTATAGGCATACAGACTTTGCGGATCATTAGTTTTCAGTTGATCGGCCAAAACCCTCGCTTTAGTACGATTTTCTTCAGTCAAGGCTTTACCCGCATCAACAGCGACCAACTTAAGCAACTCTTCGTAAGTTGCCGAGGCCTGCTCCGCCAGTTGACGCTTGTGATCTTCCCAACTGGTGTAAGCAAAGTAGGCAGCTATGGCTAAAATAGCAGCAACAATGATGCTTTTACCGTAGTCTTTCCACCAGCGTTTAAGGTTTTCTAGTTGTTCTTCTTCGCTTAAATGTATGCTCACAATTGACTCCTGTTAGAACTAAGCGCGACGCGCAAAAAAAATTATTGTTTTACTCAAACGATTGCAAATACTGCAGTGCGTCATCAATCCCCAAGGTTTGCTGAGCCACTTCTTTACGCAGGAATTTAATCGCCACCTTACCTTCTTTGGCCTCATCCTCGCCGAGGATAAGTGCAATATCAGCACCGCACTTGTCGGCCTTTTTTAACTGATTTTTAAAGCTGCCGCCACCGCAGTGGGTCAACAGGCGAACAAAAGGCAGCTCGTTGCGAATACGCTCGGCTAACTGCATGGCCGCTTGCTGTACATCACCCACGGCAACCAAATAGATATCTGCCTGTTGCTCCAGCCCCTCCAGCATAGCGCCGGCAGCTTGCACTAAGAGCACCAAACGCTCAAGCCCTATACCAAATCCCACCGCCGGGGTTGGCTTGCCGCCCAGTTGTTCAACCAGACCATCGTAGCGACCGCCAGCGCAAACCGTAGCCTGCGCGCCCAGCTTGTCAGTTACCCATTCAAACGCGGTTTTGCCGTAGTAATCCAGGCCGCGCACCAGACGCGAATTGACCTGATAGTTCACACCGGCAGCATCGAGCAGTGCTTTTAAGCCCTCGAAGTGCACACGCGATTCTTCATCCAGATAATCGAGCAATACCGGGGCATCGTTCAACAGCGCCTGGGTATTGGCATCTTTGGAATCGAGAATACGCAAGGGGTTGGTCGCGAGGCGACGCTTGCTATCTTCATCCAGTTGCTCCTGCACTGATGATAAATAGGCAACCAAGGCATCTTTGTAAGCCGCGCGCGCCTCGGCGCTGCCGAGCGAGTTTATTTGCAGCTGCACATGCTCTGCTACACCCAGCTCACGCAAAATACGCGCACTGAGTAACAGCACCTCGGCATCTATATCCGGCCCCAAAAAACCAAATGCCTCGACACCAACTTGGTGAAACTGGCGATAGCGGCCTTTTTGCGGACGCTCGTGACGAAACATTGGCCCCATATACCAAAGGCGCTGGGTTTGATTGTACAAGAGGCCATGTTCTTCGCAGGCGCGAACGCAACAGGCTGTTCCCTCAGGGCGCAAGGTCAGGCTGTCGCCATTGCGATCCGCAAAGGTGTACATTTCTTTTTCAACTATATCGGTCACTTCACCAATTGAGCGCTTAAACAGCTCAGTGGCTTCCACTATGGGGAAACGGATTTCCTGATAGCCGTAGCGCTGGAGGATGTCGAACACAACGCCCTCCACATACTGCCACTGAGCGGAGTCGCTCGGCAGCAGATCATTCATTCCACGAATTGCTTGTATTTTCTTCAAAATAAACCCTTAGGCTCTAGCAATAATATTTTTGGCTTCTTCATCCAAGCGCGCTTGTTTTTGCGCGGCTTTTTCGCGAATCAATCGCTCGAGATTATCCACCAGATTGTCGTTAGTTAATTTGTGGCTGGGCTCGCCATCCACATAAATCAAATTGCTGGGCGTACCGCCAGCCAAACCCAGATCGGCCTCGCGGGCTTCGCCAGGGCCATTGACCACACAGCCGATAACCGCCACATCCAGAGGCACGGTAATGTCCTCCACGCGCTGTTCAAGATCATTCATGGTTTTGATCACATCAAAATTCTGACGCGAGCAGCTGGGGCAGGCGATAAAGTTCACACCTTTGGAGCGCAAGCGCAGGCTGCGCAGCATATCCCAGCCGACTTTCACTTCCTCAACCGGATCGGCTGCTAGCGATACGCGCACCGTATCGCCAATACCGTCCATCAGCAGTGCACCCAAGCCTATGGCAGATTTAACTGTGCCCGAGCGCAAACCACCCGCTTCGGTAATACCCAGGTGCAACGGCTGTTCAATCAAGGTCGCCAGCTTGCGATAGGCTGCCACCGCCATAAATACATCTGACGCTTTAACACTGACTTTAAAGTTCTGAAAATTCAGTGAGTCGAGAATTTCCACATGGCGCAGCGCCGATTCCACCAGCGCATCAGGTGTTGGCTCGCCGTATTTTTTTTGCAGATCTTTTTCCAGCGAGCCGGCATTTACGCCTATGCGAATCGGAATATTTAGATCGCGTGCCTTGTCAACAACGGCCTGGATCCGCTTTTCGCGACCAATATTGCCTGGGTTGATACGCAGACAATCCACACCCAGGTCCGCGACGCGCAGAGCAATGCGATAATCAAAGTGAATATCGGCCACAAGAGGAATATCCACCTGCTTGCGAATTGCACCAAAAGCCTCCGCTGCCTCCATACTAGGTACAGACACGCGCACTATATCGGCGCCCGCCGTCTGAATACGACGAATTTGCGCTACTGTAGCTTCGACATCGGTAGTTTCGGTGTTGGTCATACTCTGAATGGAGATGGGCGCACCACCACCCACGGCCACATTGCCCACCATAATCTGACGCGATTTACGGCGTACTATCGGCGACTCGCAATGCATAATTTAACTTCCTACTCTAAAGCGAAAATCACTGACCGATTTTCAAAGTTGCAACATTGGTGCCGCGCGTAGCTGGCACATCTACCGACTGGCCATTTAAATAAATTTTTGCGCTGGGTGCGTTACCCAGTTTTACATTGAATGGCGCTTGCCCCTTAAGATTCAAGCTGGCTCCCGCGCGCTCCAGCTCCGTAACCAATACGTCGCCATTGGCATCGCTCACTTCCAGCCAGCATTCGTCGGCAAACTCCAGGCGCAGCTCATCAAGTGTTCGCCCCTGCTGCCCCCTCGTCTGGACAGGCAGAACCTGAGGCTCCTGATCCGGCGCAACGACCTGTTTAAGGTCTGCAGCATCTGCGCTACCCACACCCTCGACTGAGGTGGCAACCGCGTCGGGAACAGCTACATTTTCTGCAGCACTAGCAGACGGTTTTGTCGTTGCTGCCGGCGCAACTTCAGCATCCACGCCCTCCGACTGAGGCAAAACCTTTGTAGATTTAGACAATTCTGCCGATGCATCAGAAGGCAAATACTGCGGCTCTTTTTTGTTGCCCAAAAACCACATGGAAATCAGCCAGGCCACCAACAGCAAAGATAAGAGCAGCAGAGCGAATCGCCAAATTTTGCCATTAGACGTTGCAACAACCTCAACCTTAGGCTCAGCAATCCAGCCCATGTTTTTGGCGCACTCATCGTAGGCGGCCATCACTTGCCCCGCATCCACTTTTAATAAATTCGCATAGGCGCGCAAATAACCGCGAATAAACGTATCCGAATGCAGATGCTCAAAGTCATCCTGCTCCAGTAAGCGCACCTTGCCCGCGGTCATATAAAGTTCGCTTGCCACTTCATCCTGAGTCATTCCGGCGCTCATCCTGGCGCTGGCCAACATTTTGCCGGGGGACGGCGTTTGTTGGTGCACTTCTACAGATCGGGAGTTTTGCTCGTCAGTCGTCATTGGGTGCCCAATTATTTCTGGATTAAAAAAGCCGTGGCTCTGCCATCAATGCTGCTGGGTGTTTTTATATTCCAGATACTCCTTGGAATAGGGAAAGCGATTTTTTAACAGGAGAGCGTAGCTCGCCTCCTTGTCTTTATTACCAAAAATACGCTCCAGGCGAATACCAATCAGTAGCGCACGTGGATTGGCAGGTGCCAGAGACATATAGCGATCCAAATTCTTCTTGGCTTCGGCATACTCTTGCGCGCGCAAGGTCATATCTGCCAACTCTAAATAAGGGGCAGCCAAATTGCGGTCCAATATGGTCGCGTGCTCAAATGCCGCGTGTGCGCGCTCATTTTTACCTAATTTTTGCGCCGTGCGACCCACGTTGACCAATGCCTCGGGGCGACCGTCATAATCCAGGTCGGCGGCAGCCAATTCAAATTCACGCAGCGCTTCTTCATAGCGTTTTTCGGTGAACAGAAAAATACCGTAATTGTTATGAGCTTCAGTAAAAGCCTTTTTCATTTTGATGGCTTTTTTGAAGGTTTCTTCCGCCAGCACTGGCTCGCCTTCCAATTCATAAAGCATTGCCAGTGTATCGATTGCCTCTGGCGACTTTTTGTCTATATCAAAGGCTTTGCGCAAATGTAAACGGGCGGACTCACGATTGCCGGACGCAACATAATTTTTTGCCAGGTTGATATGCAAATCCAGCGCCTTTTGCTTATCGGCGTGCTCTCGGGTTGGCGAAGTGATATTGGAAACGCAAGCAGCAAGCAAACTGCCCAGAAGTATCAGGGTGAACAATCTGAGTAGCTGCGCAATACATTGGTTATTCATTGTTCGTCTCCATCAGTTTGAATGGCTATTGCCCCAGGATTTTAACCACCTGCTCTTCTTGAAACTGTGCGCGGTAGCGCTCACTGCGACGAGTAATGTCGTTCACACTGCCGGCCAACTGGCCACAAGCTGCATCTATATCGTCACCGCGGGTGGTGCGCACCGTGGTGATATATCCCTCCTGCATCAAAATATCCTGAAACTTGCGCAGCGCATTGTTACTCACGCGCCTGTAGGTGGATAAATTAAAAGGGTTAAAAGGGATAAGATTGATCTTGACCGGTACATCGCGCAATAGTTCAGCTAGCTCCTTAGCGTGATGAGGGCGATCATTGACCTGATCGATCAATGTGTACTCAATAGTAATTTTGCGATGGGTATCGGGCATTGCCGCTATATAGCGCTTAGCCGAATCCAGCAACATAGCAATGGGATACTTGCGATTGATGGGCACAAGTTCATTGCGCAGCTCATCATTGGGCGCGTGCAGTGAGATCGCTAAACAGGCATCGGTATACTGGCTTAAACGATCCAGCTGAGGCACAACACCCGAGGTGCTCAAGGTGACGCGACGCTTGGAAATACCATAGGCGTTGTCGTGCATCATCAGGTTCATGGAGTCGACCACATTGTCGAAGTTGAGCAGTGGTTCGCCCATCCCCATCATCACCACATTGGTCACACGACGCGGGCCATTGGGCTGCAGCTGGCCAAAAGATTTAGCGGCGATCCACACCTGACCGATAATTTCAGCAGTGGACAAATCGCGGTTAAAACCCTGCTTGCCGGTGGCGCAAAAGCTACAGTCCAGCGAGCACCCCACTTGCGATGACACACACAGAGTGCCGCGATCGCCATCGGGAATAAATACCGTTTCCACCAGATTGCCACCGGCGACCCGGATAAGAAATTTGCGCGTGCCATCGGCGGAGTCAAACTGCTGCTCCACTAGCGGCGCTTTGATTTCGGCGCACTTGGCCAGCTTAGCGCGCAGGTCTTTGCTGACGTTGGTCATGTCATCAAAGTTGTCGGCGCCCATTTGGTGAATCCACTTCATCACCTGAATCGCGCGAAATTTCTTTTCGCCAATGGATTCAAAAAACGCGATGAGTTTGGCCTCTGGCAAACCCAGCAGGTTAACCTTGGTTGAGCCATCCGTGTTGCCCGCTTGAACCGCCTCCGCTGCGGAAACCGGTTCAGCGTCTGGATTAAATTGCTCAGTCATTTTCGGTACCTGCTGAAAACAGAGCGCCAGTTCGCCAATTAGCGAACCAGAACCTCATTGCTGGGGAAGAAATAGGCGATTTCACGCGCGGCGGATACCGGGGAATCCGAACCGTGGACCGCATTGGCATCAATGGCGGTGGCGAAGTCAGCGCGGATGGTGCCGGCTTCAGCCTTGGCTGGGTCAGTGGCGCCCATCAATTCACGGTTGCGCGCAATAGCATTTTCACCGCTCAGTACCTGGACAACCACCGGACCAGAAGTCATAAATTTAACCAGGCCGTCAAAGAAGGGACGCCCCTTGTGCTCGGCGTAGAACCCCTCAGCCTGGGCAGTGCTCAATTGCATCATGCGCTGGGCGACAATTTGCAAACCGGCTTTTTCAAAGCGGGCCACAATTTCGCCAATGTGGTTTTTGCTTACCGCATCTGGCTTGATAATCGATAAAGTCTGTTCAACTGCCATGGAAACTCCAATACCCTAATTTCAAGTGTAAGCAGGCCATTTTTTGCCTTTTTTCGGCTAACGCTGGCCCACAAAATACAAAACCCGCGAATTATACGCGGGTCGGCACGATTTTTATATGCTAGCCCCTTGATAAATAAACAAAATCAGTAGGGATTCGCAAAGCAATTAGCTGAGCTGAGTGGCGCGATCCTTAATGCGCTTGACCATAGACTTAAGGCCATTGCCACGGGTGGAGCTAAGATGCTGAATCAGATCCAGCTTGTCAAAGTAGGTATCCACATCAAAGGCGAGAATTTCACCGGGGGTTTTACCGTTATACGCAGCCAACACCACGCCTAACAGACCCTTAACGATAAACGCATCGCTGTCGGCAGTAAAAAACAACCTGCCCTCACGGTTTTCATCCACCAACCATACCTTACTCTGGCAGCCGCGCACTATGGACTCATCGGTCTTAAGCTGGTCAGCCATAGGCGGTAGCTCCTTGCCCAGGTCGATAATGTACTTGTAGCGCTCCTCCCAGTTATCAAAAAAACCGAGGGTATCCACTATATCTTCTGCGCTTACGTCTACACCAAATTGAGTCATTACATGATCTTCCGCTTACTAGCTGCCCCAGAGGCAAGTTCATACAACTGGCACACAGGCCCAAAGCCCGGCGAAATGGGCCGCCATTGTATGGCTTATAGCTAACCGGAGCCAGAACAAAACCGCAAATCCCCAGGACTAGTCCGGCGTTTTTCAAGCCAGTTGTCGTCTCAGCTGTTAAATTTACACCGCCAACAATGCACAAAACTGGTGTTAAGCCTTAAGCGGGCAGTGGTTGCCAGCAACAAATTCCAATAAAAAAGCCGACATCAGAGTCGGCTTTTTTATTGGAAACAGGATTAGTAAAACATCCCCGTCTGCAGTTGAGCTTCTTCGCTCATCATGTCCCTTTGCCAGGGTGGATCAAACACCAGTTCCACTTTTACGTCTTTAACGTTGGGTACTTTGCGCACCCTGTACTCGACATCGCCCACTAACACCGGGCCCATGCCGCAGGCGGGTGCGGTGAGGGTCATTTGGATATTCACCTGTTTCGCAGCCTGATCAATTTTTACCGCGTAAATCAAACCCAGGTTGACCAGGTCCACCGGAATTTCCGGGTCGAATACTGTGCCCAGTGCCTGCCATACCTGATCTTCGTGGATCAGCTCATCGACCGGTTCAGGGAATTGAATCACTTCCGCTTCCAGGCCGAGCAAATGCGCGTCTGTGCCATCCACGCGCACCATCTGGCCGTGGTAGGTGAGCGTGTAGTTACCACCCAGAGCCTGGGTGATAGTGACAAATGTGCCCTCGGGAATTGTCAGGGGTGTACCGTCGGGCACACGGCGCGCCGGACAATCGGCCTGGGCAACTACCATTCGTCTTTCTGACATATGTTTTCTCTACCAAAATAATGCACATCAATTTGTGGCACCTGCGACACAGGGATGTGTCGCCCATTACCGGCTCGCCGGTAATGATCAATCTACGCTAAAGCTTTCGCCGCAGCCGCAATAATCTTTTACCCGCGGGTTGTTAAAGATCAGCTGTTGGTTAACGCCCTGGGTGACAAAATCAATTTCGGTTCCACTCACCACAGCAACAGCCGCCGGATCCACCAATAACTCCACACCGCCATCCAGGGGCAGATGCAGATCCTCAGCTTTGGCTTCGTTAACCAAATCCACCACGTACATCCAGCCGGTGCAGCCGCTTTGCTTGACGCTCAGGCGAATGGCTTTGGCCTCCTGGGCCTTGTCCAGTTGCCGTTTAAAGTGTGCCGCTGCCGCCGGGGTTACCGACACAGTTTGCTGGCTGGGATCAAAAGCAGAGACGCTCATGGCATGCCTCCAAAAAAATCACGCTCGTTAGAGCAAAAAACACCAACTTAAAGTAAAAATAATTTTGCCTTTTCGATAGCCGCAAACAGGCGATCGACTTCGGCAAAGGTGTTGTAGAAACTAAAACTGGCGCGCACTGTGCCTGGGATTCCAAACTGATCCATGATCGGCTGGGCGCAGTGGTTGCCGGTGCGCACTGCAACGCCCTGCTTATCCAATAAGACACCCACATCGGCCGGATGTGCGCCCTCCACTAAAAAGCTCATCACCGAGGTTTTATGGGCTGAGGTGCCCACCAGTTTAATACCCGGCGTTGCGCGCGCTTTTTCTTCGGCATAGGCCAGCAGCGCCTGCTCGTGCGCGGCAGCGGCTTTGCGGTCGATGGAATTCAAATAATCTATAGCAGCGCCAAAGCCAATCGCACCGGCGATATCCGGTGTGCCCGCCTCAAATTTATAGGGCAGCTGATTGTAAGTAGTACCGGCAAAACTCACAGTTTCAATCATTTCGCCGCCGCCCTGGTAAGGCGGCATGGCGTTGAGCAGATCCTCTTTGCCGTAGAGCACGCCCAGGCCTGTGGGGCCAAATAATTTGTGTGCGGAAAACGCGTAAAAATCGCAATCCAGCGCTTGCACATCCACCGGCCAGTGGCTGACTGCCTGGGCGCCATCGATTAACACCAAAGCGCCAATGGCGTGGGCTTTTGCAATAATCGTTTCCACCGGATTAATACTGCCCATGGCGTTGGAGACATGGCCCACAGCCACCAGTTTGACTCTGTCATCGAGCAGTGCGGCAAACGCATCCAGGTCAATAGTGCCAGTGGCATCCACCGGGATTGGCTCAACATTGGCACCCACTGCCTGGGCGGCCATTTGCCAGGGCACTATATTGGAGTGGTGCTCCATGGCCGACACCAGAATGCGCTCACCGGCCTTTAAAAAACTGCGCGCCCAACTGCTGGCCACCAGGTTGATGCTCTCGGTGGTGCCGCGGGTCCAGATAATTTGTTTGGAACTGGGGGCATTAATAAATTGCGCCACTTTGTCCCGCGCGGCTTCAAATTTTACCGTGGCGCGATCGGCCAGGGCGTGGGCGCCACGGTGCACATTGGAGTTATCGGTGCGGTAGTAATCACTGATTGCATCAATCACCACATTGGGCTTTTGCGTGGTGGCGGCGTTATCCAGATACACCAACGGCTGACCACTCACCTGCTGATGCAAAATAGGAAAATCCGCGCGGATCTTCTCCACATCAAAAGGCTTGCGCTCAATAGTGGCGGTGGTAGCTGCAGTCATAATTGTCTCTATTAAAATTCGCCCGGAGCCTGGGACTCAGTCGCCAGCTCCAGCAAAAATTGTTCGCGGCCAAACAGCTCCGCCAGGCGCGGCAACAAATAATCGTGTACCACTGGCTCGGCGATCTGCTCTAGCAATTCATTGACAAAACCAAAGCTCAGCATTACATCAGCCTCACTGCGCGACAGGCCGCGACTCTGCAAATAGTAGCGGGCATTGGCATTGAGCTGGGCCACAGTGGCGCCGTGGGCACACTTGACGTCGTCGGCGTAAATTTCCAACTCCGGCTTGGTGTTGACCTCGGCCTTGTTGGAGGTAAGCAGATTTTTGTTGCTCAATTCCGCCAGGGTTTTTTGCGCATTTTCGTGAATATAAATGCGGCCATTAAAAACCGCCAAGGCGGAATCTCCCACTATGCCGCGAAACACTTCGTTGGTGGTGCAGTGCGGCACCCAGTGGCAGACATTGGTGTGGTAATCCACCATCTGCTGCTTACGCGGCAAGTAAACGCCCTGCAAATCCAGCTCGGCGCCCTGGCCGTGATGGTTAATCTGATAGTCGATGCGTTTGAGCTGACTGCCAAGGGACAGCGTAAAACCGCGCAGGCGCGCATTGCGCAGCAGGTTCACATGCACCGCACCTATGTGCTGAGCCGCCTCTTGCTCCAGATTTAAGCGATAGTGTTGCAGGCTGGCGTTATCGCCCACCACCACTTCGGTAAGGGCATTTACAAAACCGTTTTGCGCTTGATCAGTCGATAAAAAATGTTCGACGATTTCCGCTTTGGCACTGTCTTCCAGCACCACCAGCAGGCGCTGGTTGCTGCTCACCGGCTCCGCCGTAGCGCTGGTGATATTCACCAGATAAATGGGTTTTTCCAACTGCTGATTGCGCGCCACATGCACCAGCACACCCTCGTTGACCCAGGCGTTGTTGAGCGTGGCAAACAAATGCTGTTCGCCCGCGACAACCTTGCCCAGATGCTGTTGAATCAGCGCTTGTTGCGCGCTATCTGCTTGCGAAAACAAGGTTACGCCTGCGGGCAGCGCGGAGGATTGCTGCGCAGAAAATACGCCATTAACAAAGACCAGGCGGGTGGCATCCAAGGGGATTAAATCCAGCGCAGCGGCATCCACATCCCCCGCCTGGCTCCAGGCCTGGGGGATATTTTTTTGCAGGCTTTGTAGCGGGGTGTATTTCCAGTGCTCGGTTTTGCGCGTGGGCCAGGCACTGCTCAGCCAGCTGTCCGCCGCTTGCGCGCGCAGCGCGTCCAGCCAGGGCAGGCTCTGCTGTTGCGCCGCCAGGCGCAGGGCTTGTTGTTGAAACTCGCTCATGGCTTACACCACCACCTGATCAGTCGCCGCCACCTGCTCAAGCCAGCCGTAGCCTTTTTCTTCCAGCTCCAGCGCCAGCTCTTTGCCGCCGGTTTTAACAATTTTGCCGTTGGCCAGCACGTGAACATAATCCGGCACTATGTAATCCAGCAGACGCTGGTAGTGAGTAACCACAATAAAGCTGCGCTCGGGTGAACGCATGGCATTAACGCCATTGGCCACCACTTGCAGCGCGTCTATATCCAAACCTGAATCGGTTTCATCGAGAATGCACAGGCTGGGTTCTAGCAACATCATTTGCATAATTTCGTTGCGTTTTTTCTCGCCGCCAGAGAAGCCCTCGTTAACACCGCGCTTCAAAAACGCCTGATCCAGGTTAACTTTTTTACTGGCTTCACGGGCGAGCTTCATAAATTCCACCGCCGAGAGCTCCGCCTCACCATGATGCTTGCGCTTGGCATCCACCGCCGCTTTTAAAAATTCCATATTGCTCACCCCGGGTATTTCCACCGGGTACTGGAACGCCAGAAACAGTCCTTCGCGGGCGCGCTCTTCAATTTCCAGCTCGAATAAATCCTTGCCATTAAACTCGACGCTGCCGCCGGTGACTTGGTAGCCTTCACGGCCCGAGAGCACATTGCCCAGGGTGCTTTTGCCGGCGCCATTGGGGCCCATGATGGCGTGAACTTCCCCGGGTTTAATCTCCAGATTCAACCCCTTGAGAATGTTTTTGTCTTCCACGTTGGCTTGAAGGTCGGTGATGCGTAACATAAATTTTAAATCCGAAAATTGCTAATACGGTAAGTAATCAAATTTTTACTTTTTTACATGACTCAACAATCATGTGTTTTCAAAAATCTTGTTTCGCCTCTTGGCGAGTTACTTTTACAAAGTGCATCCATGCACTTTGCCCTTTGGGCCGCCTTCGGCGTTCAAAAATGCTCCTGGCATTTTTGTCTTTGATTGCGAGGCGTTTACTTGTAGCTTTAGTGACTCCGGCTCAACCTTGTGTCGCGACGTCACTCAAGCGTACCTCCTGTACGCTTGCCACCCATTTTCCTCCAATGCTCGGGGAGCTCATATGGGGATTATTGGTGCCAGTATTCTTAGCCTACGGAACCTTCCAGGCTTACTTCTAACAATTTGCCCGCTTCCACGGCGAACTCCATGGGCAGCTCTTTAAACACTTCGCGGCAGAAGCCGTTGACGATCATGGAGACGGCTTTTTCCGCGTCCAGGCCGCGCTGCTGGCAGAGGAACATTTGGTCTTCACTCACTTTTGACGTAGTGGCTTCGTGTTCGATTACCGCGGTGGGGTTTTTACTTTCGATATAGGGGAAAGTGTGCGCGCCGCACTTGTCGCCGATTAACAGCGAGTCGCACTGGGTGTAGTTGCGCGCACCATCTGCACCCGGGTTCATACGCACCATGCCGCGATAGGCGTTGGATGAGCGACCGGCGGAAATACCCTTGGAAATAATCGTCGAGCGGGTATTTTTGCCGATGTGAATCATCTTGGTACCAGTGTCGGCCTGCTGATAATTGTTGGTCAGCGCCACCGAATAGAATTCGCCCACACTGTTGTCGCCGCGCAAAATACAGCTGGGGTATTTCCAGGTGACCGCCGAACCGGTTTCCACCTGGGTCCAGGAGATCTTGGCGTTGGTGTGACAGACACCGCGCTTGGTCACAAAGTTGTAGATACCGCCCTTGCCTTCCTCGTTGCCCGGGTACCAGTTTTGCACCGTCGAGTATTTGATTTCGGCGTTGTCCAGCGCAACCAGTTCCACCACCGCAGCGTGCAATTGATTTTCATCGCGCTGGGGTGCGGTGCAGCCTTCAAGGTAGCTCACATAGGCACCCTCATCGCACACAATCAGCGTGCGCTCGAACTGACCGGTGTTCATTTCGTTGATGCGGAAATAGGTGGACAACTCCATAGGACAGCGCACGCCCTTGGGGATATACACAAAGGAGCCATCGGAAAACACCGCCGAGTTAAGCGCGGCGTAGTAGTTGTCCTTTTGCGGCACCACTGAGCCCAGATACTGCTTGACCAGCTCTGGGTGCTTTTCAACGGCTTCGCTGATGGAGCAGAAAATAACGCCCACTTCGGCCAGTTTTTCGCGGAAGGTGGTGACCACGGAAACCGAGTCAAACACCACATCCATGGCCACACCGGCGAGCGCCGCCTGCTCATGCAGAGGGATGCCGAGTTTTTCGTAGGTTTTGAGCAGCTCCGGGTCGACTTCGTCCAGACTTTTGGGGCGGTCGGCCATGCTTTTGGGCGCCGAGTAATAGGACACCGCCTGGAAGTCGATTTCATCGTGCTTCACATGGGCCCACTTGGGTTCTTTCATGTCCAGCCAAGCCTGATAGGCCTTGAGGCGCCATTCCAGCAGCCACTCTGGCTCCTTCTTTTTGGCGGAGATAAAACGGATTACGTCTTCATTCAACCC
Organism: Cellvibrio sp.; assembly: GCA_050305995.1. GTDB lineage: Bacteria > Pseudomonadota > Gammaproteobacteria > Pseudomonadales > Cellvibrionaceae > Cellvibrio. Next base: position 10,389 of record JBNLGJ010000071.1, on the reverse strand, counting down.
AGGCGGCAGGGTCTCCGAGTCGATTTGGGTGCTAAAGCCCGCGGCGTACTCTTTTTTAATCAGACGTTCAACTTGTTCAGACATGGCAAACCTCGGGGTTAGGCCTTGCGCAACTTGGTTACCCAGGTGCGCAGTGTTTCAATCGCAAATTCAATTTCATCGGCGCTGGTGTAGCGCCCCAGGCTCAGCCGCAGCGAGGCCTGGGCATCGGCATCGGACAGGCCGATTGCCTTTAATACATAACTGGGCGAGAGGCTCGCCGAGTTGCAGGCAGAGCCGCTCGACAGCGCCAGCTCGCGTAGCGAGATGAGCAGCATCTCGCCGTCGCAGCCGCCAAAGGCCAGGTTTAAAATGCCGCACACGCCCTGCTCCGGGCTGTTGCGCTTAATGCCCGGCAGATCCTGCAGCCCCTGCCAGAGGCGCTCGCGCAGTTGGCGAATGCGCGCCGGCTCTGACTCCAGCAGAGCTTGGGCCATGGCGGCGGCTTCGCCCATACCCACGCACTGGTGGGTTGGCAGTGTGCCCGAGCGCATGCCCCGCTCGTGGCCGCCGCCGTGGATCTGCGCGGCGATTTTGACCTCGGGCGCGCGGCGCACAAAGAGCGCGCCTATGCCTTTGGGGCCGTAAAACTTGTGCGCCGAGAGCGAGAGCAAATCCACGCCCAGGGCCTTAACATCCAGCGCCAACTTGCCCGCTGCCTGGGCCGCATCCACATGGAGCAGAATCCCGCGCGGCTTACACAAGCCGCTATAGGCTTGGACATCGTTAATGCTGCCAAGCTCATTGTTGACCAGCATCAGGCTGACTAAAAAGGTATCTTCCCTCAGTGCAGCCGCCAGGCTCTCGGGGCTGATTATGCCCTGATGATCCGGCTGCAACCGGGTGACCGCAAACCCCTGAGCCTCCAGCCAGGCAGCCGGGTCGAGTACGGCCTTGTGCTCAATGGCGGAGACAATCAGATGGCCGCCGCTGGGGTGCTGGCTGCGATAGGTTTCCGCAACGCCTTTTAATGCCAGGTTGTTGGCTTCGGTGGCGCCGCTGGTCCAGACGATTTCGCGCGGGTCGGCGTTAATCAGGCTGGCCACCTGGCCGCGCGCCTCCTCTACCTTTTCCTCCGCCTGCCAGCCATAGCCGTGGGAGCGACTGGCGGGGTTGGCAAAGGTGCCATCCAGGGTCAGGCATTCGGCCATTTTGGCGGCGACTTCGGGTGCCACCGGGGTGGTGGCAGCATAATCCAAGTAGATGGGTTGGGACACGCAATAACCTATAAAAAGCTGGCGTTAAAAGAATTACAAAATCTCGCTAAGGGCAATATGTCCTTCGGCGACGCGCTGGTTCAGCTGCTGGTCCTGACGCTCGCACACCGCCTGGATATCGGCCCGCGCCACCAGGTCAGCGAGGCTGATACCGCTTAAAAACCTGTGGATCTGGGCACTCAGGTCCTGCCACAGGTGATGAGTTAAACACACCTCGCCCTCCTGGCAGTTACCCTGCCCTTCGCAGCGGGTGGCATCCAGGGATTCGCTCACCGCATCCACCACCTGGGCCACAGAAATCTCTGCGGTGCTGGTCATCAGCTGATAGCCGCCGCCTGGGCCGCGCACACTTTTCACCAGTTTGAATTGGCGCAAGCGGGAGAAGAGCTGCTCCAGATAGGACAGGGATATCCCCTGACGCGTGGAAATATCTGCCAGGCTAACGGGCCCCTTTTCGCTGTGCAGCGCCAGATCCAGCATGGCGGTGACGGCGTAGCGGCCTTTGGTGGTGAGTCTCATAGCAAAATCCTGCGGCTGGGGTTATGGCCTGCTCAGTGAAAACCCGCAAAAGAACAGACGCCCAATTAATCCCGAGTATTTTACTCAAGTATTACCTATTTTCCAACGGACAAACGCTAAGCAGCCGATTGATTTCCCAAATCAATCAATGGGATATAGGCGCTTATTGGGGCTTTTCCGGCTCTTCTGCCCGCTCCCCCAGGGCTTTGGCGGCATTGCGCAGCGACTCTATATCGCCCTTCATACCCTGCTGCGCCAACACCTTGCCGGTGTAGTAGGTGTAGTTCTGCATGGCGGTAAGCACCCCGCGCAGAATATTCAGCTCCATCTGATCCATACGCACCCGGTTGTACAGGCGGCGCAGACGGGTCATGGTCTGCTTGGGGTTTTCCGGGTCGAGAAAGCCCAGGCCCGCCAGGGTTTGCTCCAGCGTCTGGTAGTAGTTTTCCAGGGCGCCGGCATCGGCGGGCGGCATATCCCACTGGTGACCCGGCAGGGTGTTGCCCTCTTCAGCACTCAAATAGGCCATGCGCACTTCGTAGCAGAGCACCTGCACCGCGGTAGCCAAATTAAGCGAGGAGTAGTCCGCGTTGGCGGGTATGTGCACATGGTAGTTGCACTTGTGCAGCTCCTCGTTGGTCAGGCCGCGATCTTCGCGACCAAATACAATGGCCACTTCGTGGTTGCGCGCCTCCGCCCACAGGCTCTCGCCGCACTGGCGCGGGTCCAGTAGCGGCCAGGGAATGCGGCGCTCGCGCGCACTGGTGCCCACCACCAGCGAGCAGCCGGCAATGGCATCATCCAGAGTCTCCACCACCACCGCCTTATCCAGCACATCGGTGGCACCGGCGGAGCGCCACACCGCCTTGTCCGAGGGGTAATCCTTGGGCTCCACCAGATAGAGGCGATCCAGCCCCATATTCTTCATGGCGCGGGCGGCCCCACCTATGTTGCCTGGGTGGCTGGTATTCACCAGAACTATGCGGATATTGGCGAAGGGAGCACTGGACATGGGTTAACCTCTTGCGGCCCGCTGCCTGAACTCTGCTGGCAGCCGGGCGGATAAACTGGGCGGATAAACCGAGCGATGAAAAAAAGCGCGCAGTATACCGCCAACTCATCCAGCCAACTACCGCTAGCCTCCAGCCAGTACAATCTGTATACTGCGCCGCCTTGGCGAGAGGCCTCTCGCCGCCCTGATGCAACGCACTGCGGATAAGACATTGAGGGTGGCTCGGACGAGGACCTGCGGCCCCTGCTCTTTATACAATTTGCCCCTGAACTGGTGTTCTCCAGTCTTGGTTTTTCCGTGTATGGCCGCCCCTGCGCCGGCCCTACCTATTACCGTGCTTTTTTGTTAGGTGCTTTATGGAACCCATGCTGAATATTGCTTTGCGCGCTGGGCGCAAAGCCGCTGAGTTAATTGAGCGCGCCTTTGAGCGTGTCGATTTGATTACCGTTGAAACCAAGAGCCGCAACGACTTTGTTACCGAAGTTGATAAAGCCGCCGAGAAAGAGATCATCTACCACCTGCGCAAAGCCTACCCGGATCACTGTATTCGCGGTGAAGAAGGCGGCGTACAAGTCGGTAAAAACACCGACTACGAATGGATTATCGATCCATTGGATGGCACCACCAACTTTGTTCACGGGCTCCCCCACTTCTCTATTTCCATCGCCTGTAAATACCGCGGCCAGCTCGAGCATGCCGTCGTTATCGACCCCATCAATCGCGAAGAATTTACCGCCAGCCGCGGCCGTGGCGCGACCCTGAATGGCCGCCGTATTCGCGTATCCAGCCGTCGCAACCTGGAAGGCGCCTTGATCGGTACCGGCATTCCCTTTAGCGGTTACGCCCTGGATCACATCAGCCCCTACCTGGCCTGCGTACAGGAAATTGCCGGCCAAACCGCCGGCATCCGCCGCTGCGGCTCCGCCGCCCTGGACCTGGCCTATGTCGCCGCCGGCCGCTTTGACGCCTTCTGGGAAATGAACCTGAATATTTGGGACTTCGCCGCCGGCGCCCTGCTGGTAAAAGAAGCCGGCGGCCTGATCAGCGACTTTAACGGCGGCGTGGATTATATGGACACCGGCCATATAGTTGCCGGCTCACCCAAGGTGTTTAAGCCGATATTACAGGTGGTGCAGAAAAATTTGGGCCATTTGAAATAAGCCGATATTGGCAAACAAAAAGCCCCAGCGGCATAGCCCTGGGGATTTTTTTTACCTTAAACCAACTCCGCAAATAAAAAGCCCCCGGCTACTTGCAACCAGGGGCCGGGTAAATTCAGTACCTGGCATTATTGCTGAGATGTGTCCGAATCATCCATAGGAGCATCTTCGTCACTGCCGTCATCCGCAGCACCTGTATCACTATTACTGGTATCACTATCACCTGAGTCCGCAGCGCCAGCATCTGCCCCCTCATCATCACCCTGATCATCGCCAGCAGCGTGATCGTCGGCGCTTGTAGCTGCTGCTGCACTTGAATCTGTCACCACTGTCAGCATAGTTGCCACAGCACTGGAACTAACAGAGGTAACTGCGCTGGACTCCTCTTTTGAGCAAGCGGTTAGAGCGACCAATAAACCGAGCAGAAAATAAATTGGCTTCATATACATGTCCTGAAAGTTGGTGGATAAAGCCTTAGCGTTCACTTTGCGCGAACGCCTTAGAGTCTATACCCAGGCCACTCCACTTCCGAGATAGGCAGGAGACCGGCGCAGCGGAATTAACGCGTTTGTTTCACCGTTAATCGCCCAACAACTGGTTGAGTACAGCCAGAAGCTGATTAATTTGCACCGGCTTGGTCAGGTAATCAAAAAAGCCGGCATTTTTTCCTCGCTCTATATCGTAAGGCATGGCGTTTGCCGAGAGCCCAATGACCGGAATGGATTTAACCAGAGGGTCACTTTGGAGCACGCGCAGCACCTCGTAACCATCCATGCCCGGCAGGTTGATATCGAGGATAATTAAATCCGGCAGCTGGTTGCGCGCTTTGTAAATCCCCAAAAATGCCTCTTCGGCGATCTCCAGGGTCAACTGCGGGTAGCGCGCAAAAATTTGCTGCAACAGGCGAATATTGGACGGGTTATCCTCAACATAAAGCACTTTGCACTGGCGCTTAACCACTAGGCTGACAGGCGAGAAATCGCTTCCTTGCTCAGAGCTTAAGCTAGTCATCGAGGCGAGGTTCCACTCACCGGCAGTGGGCAAGTCAATCCAGAAACTGGTGCCCACGCCAGCAACACTAGTGAAATCCAGCTTGCCCTGCATCATCTCCACCAGCTGCTTGGTAATCACCAGGCCCACACCCGAACCTTCAATATTGGAGTTTTCGGCACTTAAACGATTAAACGGCTGAAATACTTCGCTTTGGCGCTCCTGCGGAATACCGCGCCCGGTATCGCGCACCAAAATGCGCAGCCGCTCCAATGGCAGCGGCTCCAGGCGCACTTCAACCTCGCCGCCCACCTGGTTGTATTTAATGGCATTGCTAAGCAGGTTGAGCAGCGCCTGCTTAAAACGCACGTGGTCAGCCACCACATAGGTCGACTGCTGATCGGCCAAAGTCACAGAGAGGCGAATACCACGCGCATCCGCCTGGGGTTGCACCAGGGTAAAACACTCCGCAATTACCCGCGATGCCAATACCGGTTCGAGCGACACAGTCATTTTGCCCGATTCAATTTTGGCCAGATCCAGTACATCGTTAATCAACTGCAGCAAGTGCTCCCCGGCCTTGCGGATTTCACGCATATTGTCGGTTTGCTGGCTGCTGAGATTACCGTCGTATTCAAATAATTGGGTGTAGCCGAGGATAGCGTTGAGCGGCGTGCGCAACTCGTGGCTCATGCTGGATAAAAACGCCGACTTAGCCTGATTGGCTTTTTCCGCCAGCTCTTTGGCTTGAATAACCCGCTCCTCGGCGCGCTTAACTTCGGTGATATCCATATTGCTGCCGGACATCATCAGCGGCTGGCCAGAGTCGTCAAACACGGCGCGACCGCGACCGCGAATCCAGCGCAGCTCGCCAGTACAACTCACCAGGCGATATTCGACATCAAAGGCGCCGCGACCAGCCAGATGCTCGCGCAGAGCATCATCAAACTTGCTCAGATCGGGCGGGTAAATATGACGGCGCCAAATTTTCAGGCGATCCTCACCCTGGGTGAGCACATCATCCAGATCCTCATAACCCAGCAGCTCCCAGCAGCGATGGGAAAAGTGAAAACCGCCGCGATCGGCATACCACTCCCAGATACCATCGCTGGATGCTTGAATAATTCGCACCTGGCGCGCCTCACTCTCGCGCAGCGCAGCTTCCACCCGCTTCATTTCAGTGATGTCGAAATTTACACCCGAGAGAATCAAAACCCGACCGTTAGCATCTCGCACTGAATCGGCACGCACTTGGGTCCAGATGTAATCACCAGACTTGGCGCGAATGCGGTAGCAGACATCCAGCGGAATAGCCGAGCGGAAATGTTGGCGCACCGCCTCCTGGGCGACCTCTATATCATCGCGGTGAATAAAATCGGCAATTTTGTTGGCATCGCAAATAGTCTCAGCGTCAGCCTGGCCATAGCCCAGCCGTTCCCAGAAACCGCCCGACCACTCGATATGCTGGGTTTGCATATCCCATTCCCAAAATCCGTAACCACTGCCATTAAAGATGCGCTGGAAACGGCCCACCGTCTGGCGCAACAACTCGACGTTATCACTGCGGGTAAGTGAGGGGTTAAAACTGATGTGCTCGATCATAGGCGACGGAAAAACAAAATTGGCTTGGCGCAGACAATAAACCAGTTGATTGAGAATAACCACCCGCCATATCGGACGGTAAAAACAACAACAGCGCCAAAAGGCGCTGTTGTTGTTTAACGTCAATATCACTTAAGGCATGGAATCGACTTCGGCGCCCTCTTTGGGTTTGGGCATCAGATCCTCTTTGGCGATCCCCAGCACCACGGTAATGTTGGCAGCGATATAAATGGATGAATAGGTACCCACGATGACGCCCACAATTAGCGCAGTGGAAAACCCGCGCAGCAGCTCACCGCCAAACGCAAACAAACACACCAGCACCAGGAATACTGTTGCTGAGGTCATGATTGAACGGCCCAGGGTTTGGGTGATGGAGATATTGATAACCTCCAGCGGATCCATTTTACGCAGCACGCGGAAGTTTTCACGGATACGGTCGTAAATTACGATAGTGTCGTTAATTGAGTAACCTATAAGTGCGAGAATTGCCGCCAGTACCGTCAGGTCAAAATCCCACTGGAATACCGAGAAAACCCCCAGGGTAATGGTCACGTCGTGCACCAGAGCGATAAGTGCACCCACTGAGAACTTCCACTGAAACTGGAAAGCCACATAAACAAACACCGCAGCAAAAGCGAACAACAGGCCCAAACCACCCTGGTCGCGCAGCTCATCGCCAATTTGCGGGCCGACAAACTCGCTGGAACGCAGTTGAATTTTGGCCCCGGTTTCCTGCTCCAAACGGCCGAGCAGATCGGTGACAAATACCACATCCAAGCCCTTTTCCACCGCCACCAGAGTGTTGCCATCTTCTACCGAATAGAGCACACGGCCAAAACGACTCTCTGGGAATACATCTGCCTGTTGCAGCGCCTGGGCATCGGCACCGGCCACCACCAGCACACTGGCGAAACCATCCTGCTCGCGGCTTGGGCGACGCACTTCAACCAGTTTGGCACCGCCAACTTTGGCGATACTCGCCGCCACTTGATCCTGGCCCTTAACAACCATTTGATCCTGGGTGCGAATCATCACCTCACTGTCGGAGCCAAACAGTACCGCCACAGGGTTGGTTACACCCTCTTTCTCCAAAAAGTCGCGCACCTGGGGAATATTCGCTGGGCGATCGAAGGACACCTCCAGCTGAGTACCACCGGTAAAGTCCAGCCCACCTTTCAAACCCAAAACTGCCAGGGAGATAACTGAGGCAATTACCAAGAGTATTGAGATACCGGACGTGATATTGCGCACGCCCATAAAGTTAATAATTTTCTGTTCCTGAGCCATGGGTATCGCCCCTTAGATGGAAATTTTTTGTAAGTTTTTGCGGCCGCCGTACACCAGGTTGGCGAGGGCGCGGCTGGCTACAATGGCGGTAAACATGGAGGTCAAAATACCCACCGACAGAGTTACTGCAAAACCTTTCACCGGGCCTGTGCCTATGGCAAACAAAATTACCGCCACAATCAGGGTGGTGAGGTTTGAGTCGAGAATGGTGATAAAGGCGCGCTCGTAACCGGCATAAATAGCCTGCTGTGGCGAGGAACCGTTTTTCAGCTCTTCTCGTATTCGCGAAAAGATAAGTACGTTGGCATCTACTGCCATACCTATGGTAAGCACTATACCGGCAATACCCGGCAGGGTAAGCGTGGCGCCAAACATAGACAGCACAGTCATAATCAGCAGCAGGTTAAGCGCCAGGGCGACATTGGCGAAGATACCAAACACGCGGTAGAACACCAGCATAAACAGCACCACTACCCCCATACCCCAGAAGGTTGCCTGCACGCCTTTGCGGATATTCTCAGCGCCCAGTGATGGGCCTATGGTGCGCTCCTCGACAAAGTGCATAGGTGCAGCCAGGGCACCAGCGCGCAGCAGCAACGCAAGCTCAGAGGCTTCACCAGGCTTATCCAAACCGGTGATGCGGAACTGCACCCCCAGTGCACTCTGGATGGTCGCCAGACTGATCACTTTCTTTTCTATGTACTGAATATTTTTTTCAACCTCTTCACCCTTGGCGTTTTTAACAATTTGGGTGCGGTTTTTATACTCGATAAACAAAATGCCCATTTGGCGGCCCACATTTTTGTAGGTCACACGGTGCATTTTTTCGCCGCCAAAACCGTCCAGGGTTATATTCACTTCTGGCTGGTTGGTTTGCGAATCGAATGAGCTGCGCGCATTGGCAACATGGTCGCCGGTTACAATAATTTGCTTTTCCAGCACCGCGTTACCGCGCTGCATTTGGGTGATATCGTCTTTGTAGGGGAACTCTTCGCGATTGGACACCAGGGTGTCCTGATTGGCGCCCAGGCGGAACTCCAGGTTGGCGGTTTTACCGATTACGCGCTTGGCTTCGGCAGGGTCCTGAATACCGGGCAATTGCACAATAATACGATTGCGGCCCTGGCGCTGCACTATGGGTTCTGACACCCCCAGCTCATTGACGCGATTGCGCAGCGTAATCAGGTTTTGGCTCAGTGCATCGTCTTCGATCCCTTTAATCGCCGCTTCGCTCAGGTGGCCCGTAAAGGATGCTGTGCCGTCCTCAGCATCAGTTTTATTAAACAGCATCTGCGGATAGTCGCCGCGGATTTCGCTGATGGCCTGATCACGCAATTCAACGCTGCGGAATTTGGCAACCACATCATTATTTTGATTACTGTCCACATCGCTGTAGCGAATCTTGGCTTTGCGCAGCTTGTCTTTAATGTCATCGGCAGCGATCTGCTGGCGCTTGGCGATAGCCGAGTCGGTATCCACCTCCAGCAAGAAGTGCACACCACCGGCCAGGTCCAGGCCCAACTTCATAGGCTCGGCGCCCAGAGATTGCAGCCACTGGGGTGTGGTGGGAGCGTTTTTAAGGGCAACCACATAGCCATCGCCCAGGGATTGCTGGATAAGTTTGCGCGCCAGCATCTGCTGTTCGCGGTCTTTTACCCGCAGCATCGCTGCCTTGCCATCTGCCACGCCGCCAAAAAACTCAATGTTGGCCTGGGTTAGTGCTGACTCCATCTGCTTGAGCACGGGCGCGTCAATGATTTTGGCACTCGAGTCACCAGAAACCTGAACGGCCGGATCGGGGATGTAAATATTGGGAATGGAGTAGACAAACCCGATGACTGTGACAAAGATCAGCAGCAGGTATTTCCATAGCGGGTAGCGATTTAACATAGGGGTTTCCCGTTTTTTCAGCCTCCTGCGGGGGAAGCTCTGTTTATTTCTTGCTCACATAGCAGCGGTTGGCCGCCATGCGGTATGGTCAAGGGCGCCGGATTATACCTTTATTGCGTTTTACAACAAGAAATCCGCACCCGCTTTGGGCATATAAGCGTTCACATCATGGGGTCAAGGGCGGCACTTCCAAGCCTTGGCGACCATAAAAGTCCGCTAAAAACGCGTCAAAACTGTCTTCGCTCAGTGCCTTTCGCATAGCGGCCATCAAGTCCTGGTAGTAGTGCAGGTTGTGGATGGTATTCAGCTGGGCACCGAGCATTTCGTTACATTTATCCAGGTGGTGTAAATAACTGCGCGAGAAATTCTGACAGGTGTAGCAGCTGCATTCCGGGTCCAGCGGGCCCGTATCCTCGCGATACTTGGCATTGCGCAACTTGACCACCCCGGCGCGGGTAAACAAATGGGCGTTGCGCGCATTGCGGCTGGGCAGCACGCAGTCAAACATATCTATACCGCGGCGCACGCCTTCCACCAGATCCCCCGGTTTACCCACCCCCATCAGATAGCGCGGCTTATCCACCGGCATCTCCGGGGCAATATGATCGAGAATGCGCAGCATATCCTCTTTGGGTTCGCCTACCGAGAGGCCGCCAATGGCGTAGCCGTC
>JBNLGJ010000070.1:0-1488 GCA_050305995.1 Cellvibrio sp. | reverse complement strand
TATCTGTGGACAAGTCGATATATTGGCTACTGCTTTCCTAAATTACCGTAATTCGCTATTTTTTCGATGTTATGCACCAAACAGTACAACTGCCATTGGCCTTGCACCTTAGCTTTTCCTCGCAAGGAGAAGCGATTTAAGTGTTTCTGGGTGCCGATATTGGCAAACACAGGCTCAACCGTGGACATGCGGTGGCTGTAATAGAACTTTCCGAGTTTGCTATCCACTCGTCGCTTCATCCAGTCGGTTGCAGTTTTCTTGGTGTTGAGCGTGATGGAGGCTTGTCGACCGTGGCCTTCGCGTCTATCCGCAGAGGCGGGGTTGCGCATGCACTGCGTTTTTATCGGACATTGACGGCAGTCGGTTAAGTTGCCTTCAAAAAATAATTTCAGTTTTCCGTTGGCTTCCAAAATTTCATTCTTTAGCCACATAGTATTGCCCGCTGGGCAAATACAGGTTTTTTGCTGGGTATTAAATTCAAACTCGCTGGAGGGAATAACTTGCATTACGCCTTTTACTTCCGCCTGATGGCGCTTGCCATACTTTTGTTTTTGCTGGCTAAAGTTTTTATCGCGTGAGCGAAACCTGTTATCGGGAATATAGGCGTTAATCTGGCGCTGCTTTAAATAGGCGTTATTGTCCTCGTTGGAATAACCGGTGTCGGCCGTAACCACTATATCGCTGGCATAAAGGTCAGGGTGAATGCCCAGCTTTTGATAGCGGGACTCTACCGAGGTTAAAACAGGCTGTAATGTGTGATGCTCTGAGCCTTCGCCAAAGGCCTGCGCATCGACAATAATTTGATGTTTTTTATCGACAGTAGCTATGCCGTTGTAACCTTGAATCGTGCCTTTGCTGGTGGTCATTTTGGCCGACTCATTGTCGGTGATATTACTTTTCACTTCCTTGGGCTTTTTCCCCTGGCCCATCCTTGGGCTGGCAGTCTTTAGGAATTGGTCAATTTTATCAAAGTGTTTGTTGAGGGTATCGAGCGATTTCTCCAGACGCTCTTTGCGCTCCTTTTCTCGCGGCTTGCGTTTATCCAGAGTGCGGTGCTCTTTAATGCAGGCACGAATGCGCTTGCGGATTTTAGCGCGCTTTTGCGCCAGCTCATCAAAAGTGCCGGAGTGTTCCTTGGCCGCATTGGATGACATTTTGCAGCCATCAATTGCCAACAGTTCATGCCCCAACAAGCCCTGCTGATCGCAAACCAATAAAACCTGTTCAAAAACAGACTCAATCGCATCCGGGTAGCTACTGACAAAGTTCGCGATGCCGGTAAAGTGAGGAACACTGTCGCAGGAAAGCGCCTTAAACAGCACATTGTGCTCACACTGCCACTGAATTTCACGGCTGGAGGTGACACCTTTGGCATAAGCGAACAAAATAATCTTTAACAGAATGGCCGGATCATAGGCTGCGCGACCACCGGCATCATTTTTATATTTGTCGTGGAAGGCAGAGAGATCAATTTTGTGATCTATAAGG
>JBNLGJ010000069.1:0-30272 GCA_050305995.1 Cellvibrio sp. | reverse complement strand
GTCGGATTAATAGTGCGGCACAGGGATGTGCCGCCGTCAGCTGAAGGCTGGCGCTAGCCCTGGGAAATCAAGCAGATTTACGCATCTGCGCCGGATTTTCCAGGGCGCCGATCAAATATGTCAGGACGATATATTTGATCGCCGGGTTAATAGTTGAATCCGGGTGCAAAATTTTACGGGTAAGCATTATCTGCATAGGCTAATGTACGCCAGGTAAAATCTGATGTGATTTGCACATCTGGAAATAAGGAGCCAAAAAATGTTGTACCAAATTACCTGCGTTCAGTTCAGCAAAATGCTCACCAACCTAAGCGCCATTCTCGGTAAAGGTGAGGCCTTTGCCGAGAGTAAAAAAATAGATGTGTCAGTACTGCTCAATTCGCGTCTGGCTCCTGATCAGTTCAATTTAATTCGCCAGGTACAAATTGCCTGTGATACCGCCAAACTGGGTGTGGCGCGCCTGACCAATAAAGTAGAGCAGGCGCCCAAGCACGAGGACAATGAAACCACGCTGGAGCAATTGCAGATGCGTATTCGCTCGGTGCAGGAATATCTGTCCAGTTTTAACCCGGCTGACTTTGACGGCGCGCTGGAGCGCAAAATTTACCATCAGCGCTGGGAGGGTAAATACCTAACCGGCGCCGAGTTTGCCTTCCAGCACGCGATTCCCAATATTTATTTTCATGTCACCACTGCCTACGCTATTTTGCGCCACAATGGTGTGGATTTGGGTAAAAAAGATTACCTGGGTGTAATGCCCTACAAGGATTAATTGCCGACAGTGCGTTAAAACAAAGCCGCAATTTTTTGCGGCTTTGTTTTTTATTCATCGCCATTCAAACAAGCCGCTAGGCGCGGTGAATATACTCGGACAAGGGCTCAGGGATATTGAGCGATTGTCCCTGCGGCAGTAATTTGTGGTGAATCGTGTTGATTATTGCGTTGGCCTGCTGATTAATAAAAAAGTGGTCGCCGGGGAACCACTGAGGTTTTTCGCTGCGGCTAAACACCTTGCTCCAATCTGCTAACTCTGAGGGGGTAACTGTGTCATCCATCACCCCACCCAATAAGCTGAGGTCGCAATCCACGCGGGTGCGGCTGCTGTTGAGGTAGGTCTCCACCAATTTAAAATCGGCGCGCAACGCAGGTAGGCAGAGTTCCATTAACTCGGTGTTGTCGAGCACGGCACTGGGCGTCCCTCCCAGTTTCTTAATCGCGGCTATAAAACCGGCATCATCCAGGGTGTGGATGTCTGGGCGTTTGCGCGTATGAAAAGGCGCTGCCGAGGCCGCTGCAAAAAAATGTACGGGTTTGACGTTGCAGTGCTGTTGTAAAGCTAGGGCTAGTTCGTAGGCGACCTTGGTGCCCATGCTGTGGCCAAAAAACGCAAAGGGCTTATTGTTAAAGGGTTGCATCGCCTCCAGTAAATCTTCGACTAGCCTGGCCATATTTTCATAGGGCGATTCAAACAGGCGATTGGCGCGCCCTGGCAGTTGGCAGAGAACCAGTTGAATGCTGGGGTCAAGCAGTTTTGCCCAGGGACGATATAGCGCAGCGCTACCGCCCGCGTGGCTAAAACAAATTAATTGAATGCCTGTGGCTTGGCTCCTGGGAATAGGTTCCAGCAGTGCCGGGCTTTGCCGTGAGTTGTGCATCTCAGTTTCCTTTGGGGTGCAATATAAAAGGTGTGAATACTGGGCCAACCCCAGGCCGGTTGGCCGCCGAATCGCAAGTGCTGTTATTAACCCGCCGATCAAATATATCGTCCTGACATATTTGATCGGCGCCCTGGAAAATTCGGCGCAGATGCGTAAATCTGCTTGATTTTCCAGGGCTAGCGCCAGCCTTCAGCTGACGGCGGCACATCCCTGTGCCGCACTATTAATCCGACAATATTTATCGCCGGATTAATAGCTATAGGTATTGGTTGGGCGAGCGGATAGTGTTTTACAAATACCACTGTAATCCCAGGGTTAAATAATCATCATCGCGCAGGCCGTACAAAAGATCAGTAGTTGGTTGGTGCGTAAATGCCTGGGCCTCTATGCTCAGGGTTAAGCCATCGCGCAAGCGGGTATTCATTTCAAAGCGCCAGGCGCGGCTTCGGGTATCTGCATCGCAGTAGGCGCCCAACAGGTAAGTGGTCTGCGCGATATTATTGGCTACCAGGCGCAAGCCGAGAAAAATATCATTGGCAAAAGGCGTGGTGGCTTTATCGCCGCGCTCGTCGTACAGGTATTCGCCCAGGTACCCTAAATCCATGGCGGAATTAAAAATGCCCACCTGGGTATATTCAAAACCGGTTACCGCAGCGGCGTAACGCCCCTGCAATTTACTGGAGCGGGAAATGGCTTCGAGCTTTAACAGCAGGCTGTCGCTGGTGCGCTGCATATCCAGGCTGGTCTGCTCAATTTGTTCGTAGTAGGGGGTGAAGCTTATGCTGGGCAACTGGCTGGGGTTGATCAGCAATAGCGGTTCGCGGCTGGTACCGTTAAAGTGGGCTAGACCTATGTCCCAGGTGTCTAGCGTTTTGCTGTAGCGCAGCGCGAAATCCTGGTGATGATCCCTATCGCTGGATTCATAGCGCGCGTGGCCGTAGCGAATCTCATCGCCTGGCCCCAGGCGCGCGCTGTCACTGGGGTAAACTCGCTCGCGAAATAATGGCAGCCAATAAAACTGCAGGCTTCCCCAGCCTTGGTGCCATTGGGTTTTTATCATCGGCTGACCGAGCTTGGTCTCCTCGTCAATATTATCGGCAATATGGGTTTGGTTGATGATGTCCACCAGATGGCGCGATTCGGTGACCCCCCAAAATTCGGTAAGCACGCCAGCGCTGATGTCCAGGTCATCCTGAAAATAGGTGAGCGCCAATTCGCTAAAATCGGCGCGGCGGCGATTGCTGTCGTAGCGGTCGTAATGGGCGTTGGCATCGATCAAGAGACGGAATTTCCCCTCGGCGAAATCCTTATCCCAATCGATACGTGCGTAGCTATTGGAATCCAGGTGGTAATCTTCCTGGCTTGTGGCGCTCGGGCTATTGGGAAAATACTGGACGCTGGTGCCGAGTTCAAAATTTATATTATCGGCCAATACCGAAGTGCAATGCAGTTGGCTGATAAGGGCAAAGGGCGCTAGCGCGGCTAAGGGGTTTAAGCAAAACTTTTTCATGGAAGTTACGCGGTTTCCTTTAAGTTGACGTGTTTGGACTTAAGTGATTCCAATTGGGCGCACATCCCGGTGCGCCCGGATTTTGAATGAGTTGTTGAATTAATTGCTGCGAGTGAATTAATTCATGCTGCTCAATTTGGACTGGGTAATGTCGCTCTCGCTCAGGCCGGTCGCAAATTGATACTCCTTCCAGATTAGTTGCGTACTGCGGCCTGTCTGGTGGTTAATCATGGTCATTTTGGCGGGGCGCCAGTAACTGTCCAGGTACTGATGGTAACCTTCAAACACCAGGGTTTTGAGCAAGTCGCCTTTGCGGTCGTAGTATTCAATTTTGCGTGGGCGGAAAATTTTGGCATCTACCCACTCGTGCAACTTGCTGTAACCCGAGTCGCTATAGGCTGGGGTGTTTTCCACCAGGAAGCAGTCGTTATCATCGAGTTTGGTTTTTTCCAAAAAGCGATAGGTATATTTTTCGGGCACCCAGGTGGATATGTCTTCGTAGGCAAATTCACTGCCGACAAAGGGGCCGGATTTGCTGCGGGTGGAAATGCGTTTAACGCGCTTGAGTGCGGGCAGGTACAGCCATTGATCGTCCGGGCTCAGGCCGTGGGCGTGGATAAGAATAGCGGTACCGGCAACATCCTTGGGGCTGCTAAAAACATTGACCGATTCATCGCCGTCGCCAACTACTTCGAGCACCTTGGTGTGAAATTCGCGGCGGCTGACTTCTTTGTCGCCTTGCATCAATACCATTTCAGCGTTGGCGATATAGTCTTTAAAGCCCGTGTCGCGGCGCTCGGTTTCTTTGGCGATTGCCGAGCCTTTGGCGGCTGGATCGCTGATGGCGTCAAGGTCAAAAGTTTGTGCAATTGCGCTTGTGCCCAGGCTTAACAGGGCGATGAGTAAACTGAAGTTTTTCATATCAGGTTCCTTCTTTAACCAATTAGTTGGAAACAATATCCGCCGCGGTATCGGGCAGGGCTTGAGTTTGATTGGCTTTTGCAGTTTGTGGCGAATCGATGAGCAGCAACAGCGCTGGCAACAGCAGCAGGTCCAATACCAGCGCCAGGGCGATGGCCAGTGCGGTGAGTATGCCCATGCCGGAGTTGACTTCAAAACTGGAGAAGCCGAGTACCGCAAAGCCAGCGGTTAAGGCGATGGTGGTAGTTGTCAGAGCCTCGCCCACACTGTGATAGGCATAGCGCACAGCCTCGGCGGCATTGAGCTGTTGCTCGCGGCGCGCCTTGAGGTACTTGCTAAGGAAGTGCACTGTGTCGTCTACCACTATGCCGAGGGTCATGGCCGACATCACCGACAGCGCCAAACCAATTTGCCCCACCAACAGGCCCCACACACCAAAGGCCATAGCCGCCGGCAGCAGGTTGGGAATCAAACTGATAAAACCGTATTTAAACGAGCGGAAAATTACCATCAGCAACGCGGAGATAATCACCAGCGCGATGAAGGTACCGAGCAGCATGCTTTTAATATTGCGCAGCCCAATGTGGGCGAACATGATGGTGAGGCCTGTGCCGTCGCTACGGGCGACTGCCTGATCGTGGGCTTTAAGCCAGGATTGCACGCGACCATCAAAACCTAATACTTGGTTGCTCGACAGATTTTTTAATGTAGCCGTGACACGGGTTGCTGATTTATCGGCATTCACTCTATCGCGCAGATCCATACCATAGGGTAGGGACATTTCATACATCAATAAATATTGCGCGGCCAGGTCGCTCGAGTCGGGCAAGCGATAAGCCTGAGGGTCGTCGCCGTTCATGTTCATATTTAAACGCTTGTAAATATCGCTGATGCTGTTGACGTGCAGCACTTCCGGTTGCGCGCGTAGCCAATCAGTAAATTCACCCAGGGTTTGTAGATAAGCTGGCTCATTGACACCGCTGGAAGTTCTGCCTGCCAGTTCGTAATCTATGTAGTAGATACCGGTGAGGTGCTCTGCCGTAAAGTCTGTGTCCTGGCGGAATTTCACGCTCTTATCAAAATATTTTACAAACTCATCATTCAATACATTATTAAAAATGCCGGCGCTGGCGATGGCGACAAACACCAGCGAGCCCAATATATAGGTTTTGGGTTTGGCAATAATGGAGTCGGCGAGCTTGTCCAGTGTTTGCTGCAATTTGCTGTCGCCCTTGGTGTTTTGTGCGCGCACTTTAAAAAACATCATAAATGCAGGCAAAAAACTCACGGTAAACAAAAATGCCAGGGCCACACCCAGAGTGGTGATATTGCCCAGGTCGCGGAAGGGTGGCGCCTCGCTGAAATTGAGCGTCATAAAACCCGCACAGGTGGTGAGTGAGGTGATCAGCAGCGCGCCGAAGTTATCGCACAGGCTTTGCGCCATTGCCTCCTGTTTACTCTGGCCTTTGCGCAGCGCCAGCTGGTAAGCCATTAGCAGGTGCACGCAATCGCAAATTGCAATGGTGAGAATAATATTGGGGGCGTTCAAACTGACCGGGTTGAGCAAAATACCAAACCAACCAGCAAAACCCATGGCACAGGTTATGGCCAGGCTCAGCACCACCAGCGCGGCACTGCTGGCGAGCCAGGAGCGCATAATAATGCCCATGATAATCAGCGCTATGGTGAGCATGGCCGGTACCAGGGTTTTCATATCCAGCTCGGAGGATTCGGCAAAGGCGTTGTTCATCATCACCACACCGGTGAGGTGAATTTCAATATCGGGATATTTCTGCATCATTTCCGCCGCCAGGTCGCGCACGTATTTTACTACCTGGGGCGTGCTGGTCAGGGCTTTGTCTTTGGGGATATTTACCGTGACATTAACACCTGTAACCTTGGCATCTGCTGCTATGGCGCGGTTCACCAGCAGTGGTTCGGCCAGTGCAATTTGGCGCACTTCGGCAAGCTGGTCGTTGCGCAATTTAGCGGCGTTAATTACCAGGTCGTCCACCGCCACATCGTCGCCATCGGCTGAGCTGTGTTTAAAGTTGGTGATGGAATCCACGCGGCTGGAGAAGGGAATCTTCCAGGCGCGCGCAGTCAGGTCTTCCACCGCGCTCAGGGTTTCACGATTAAACACGCCGTCTTTGGGGGCCAACACAAATAACACATTGTCAACCTTGGTGTAGGTCTCTTCCATGTGATCGAGGGCGGCGATTTGCGGGTTGTGTTTATCAAAATAAATGCGCAGGTCGGAGTTAAACGATAAACGCCCCATGCCAGCACAGGCAATAACCACCACCAGCAGGGAAAACACCATCACCCACAGGGGATGATGGGTTATCCAGCGCGCGTAGTTTTTTAGCATTTTTATGCTCCTTTCGAGTTAAGGGCTGGAGCCAGGGTAAAAGCTGGAGCCAGGTTAAAAGTGAAACGGGTTAGAGAACTTGGTTTAACTGATGCGCCAGGCCGCTGGCCTGTTCGGGCGCCAGCATGGTGATGTGGTCGCCGCCCACCAGTGCCACCTGCACCTGGCCCAAGGCATGGTCGCGCCAGCCCAGGCTGGACTTGGCCATGCTGGTATTGGCATCGTCGTAGCCGCTGTAGTCGTAGTGCGGGTTGACCCCGGCGGCGCGCAGCAAGCTGATTTTTACCGGCTGGCTATGGGCGCGCGCCGGGTAGTGCAATTGCGCGTTGGCCTTAAACACGTCCAGCAAGCCCTTGATCTGGCTGAGCGGGGTGCCGGGCGGCAACATGCTGGCCTGGGCCAGCAGCTGGCGCAGGGCGGCCAGCTGTGCTTGCTCATCAGCTTCGGTCAAGGTTGTTGGGTCCAATGCCAGTGGTTGGCCGGTCATTTGTGCGATGGTTTGCACCAGCACGCCAATCCATTCCGCGTCAGTCAGCGGCAGGTGTTTAGGCTCGCTAAAAAACTGCGGCGCTGGTGCATCCAGCACCACCAATCGCTCCACCTGGTCGCCGGCTTCCAACAGCTGTTGCGCCAGCTCGTAGGCGATAAGGCTGCCCACGCAGTGGCCGCCAATCACATAGGGGCCTTGAGGCTGCTGTTGTTTGATTTCAGCCAGGGTGGCGGCGGCTATGGCCTGCACCGAGCTGAGCGGTGGGGTGCTGCCATCCAGCCCTATGGCCTGCATGGCGTAAAAGGGTTGATCGTTACCCAGGGCCTGGGCCAGGGCGTAGAAATACAGCACGTTGCCGCCGCCGCCGGGGATGAAGTACATGGGCGTTTTAGTCCCCTTGGTTTGTATGGCAACCAAAGGCTTCCAGCTGCTGCCGGTGCGGCTGTCGATCAGCTCCGCCAATTCGCGCACGCTGGGGCCTTTAATCAGTGCCGAGAGTGGCAGCTTTTGGCCAAAGCGGGTTTCAATCTGCGCCATGAGTTGCACCGCCAGCAGCGAGTGGCCCCCCAGGTCGAAAAAATTGTCCTCAATTGAAACCTGGTCGAGTTTGAGCAGTTCGCACCAGAGTGCCACCAGTTCGCGCTCGGTCTGGTTGCGCGGCGGATGCAGTTGTGAGTTCTGCTGGCTGGCAAAGCTGTGATTTGGCAGGGCTTTTAAATCGACCTTGCCATTGGGGGTTAGCGGAATAGCATCCAGTACTATTACGGCACTGGGCACGCAGTGGGCGGGCATTTTTTGCGCTGCATCACGCAGCAGCTCAGCCTCACTGGGTATTGCCCCAGGGTAGGCCGGGTCGCGGGTGATATAGGCCGCCAGGTAGTCGTAGCCCGTAGTGTTGGTGCGTTTGACTACCACCGCCTCGCGCACACCGTCACAGCTGCACATCATGGCTTCCACTTCACCCAGTTCGATACGGAAGCCGCGCAGCTTCACCTGGTTATCGATGCGCTGCAGGTAGTCGATATTGCCATCGGCCAGGTAGCGCACCAGATCGCCGGTTTTGTACAGGCGTGCGCCCGGCTCGCGGCTAAAGGGGTTGGCGACAAACTTGGCGGCCGTCAGGTCATCGCGCTGGTGGTAGCCGCGCGCCAGGCCTATGCCGCCAATGTGCAACTCGCCATTAACGCCCACCGGCACCGGCTGCATAAAGCTGTCGAGTATGTGGATCTGGATATTGGCAATGGGCTTGCCAATGGGCACCACATTGGCTGGATAGTCGCGTCGGCAGGCCCAGTAGGTCACGTCCACGGCCGCCTCGGTGGGGCCGTAGAGGTTGTGCAGCTGAGTGTCCAGGCGTGCAAAAAAGCGAGTTTGCAGGTCGTGACTCAGGGCCTCCCCGCTGCAGATGACGCGCTTGATGCTGGTGCACTGGCTGGACTTTTCATCGGCGACAAACAGGCTCAGCATCGAGGGCACAAAGTGCAGGGTGGTAATGCCCGCGCTTTGGATCAGGTCGATTAAATACCCTGTGTCCTTGTGGCCTTCGGGGCGCGCAATTACCAAGCGCGCGCCGGTCATCAGCGGCCAGAAAAACTCCCATACAGATACATCAAAACTAAACGGGGTTTTTTGCAGAACCCGGTCGCTCGCATCCAATGGGTACTCGGCCTGCATCCACAACAGGCGGTTGCAGATGCCGGCGTGGGTGTTCATGGCGCCTTTAGGGTTACCGGTGGAGCCGGAGGTGTAAATCATATAGGCCAGGTTGTCCGGCGCTATGTCCAGCTCGGGATTGGTGTCCGGGTAAGCCGATAAATCCAGGGTATCCAGGGCGATTTTTTGGGCGCTGGTTGCGGGCACCTGGTCAACCAGCTGGGCCTGGGTAAGCAGAAGCGGTGAGTTGATATCACCGAGCATAAATTCCACCCGCGCTGCCGGGTAATTGGGGTCGACCGGTACATAGGCGCCACCGGCTTTGATAACGCCAAGTAGGGCGACCGCCATCTCCAGCGAGCGCTGCATGTACACGCCCACTTTGGTCTCCAGGTGCACACCCTGCGCGCGCAGGTAGTGAGCCAGCTGGTTGGCTTGGCGATTGAGCTGGGCGTAACTCAGTTCTGCGCCTTCAAAACTCAGCGCTATAGCCTCGGGGCTGCGCGCCACCTGGGCTTCTATCAACTGGTGCAAGCTGGTGTGTTGTGGGTAATTGACGGCTGTGTTGTTCCACTGTGCCAGCTGTTCCAGCTCGCCCTGGGTGATCATGCGCAGTTGGCCGATAGCTGCTTGTGGTGCGGCCACTATGGCTTCCAGCAATTGCTGCAGGTGACCACTCAGTTGGGCCATCTGCGCTGCGCTGAACAGGTCGGTGTTGTATTTGAAAATACCGTAGAAGCTGCCTTTGGTATCGACAATCTCCAGCTCCAGCTCAAACTGACCCTCCTGCTGGTCGAGGGGGAACTGGGCGATGTCCAGGCCGGCCCAGCTGATGCGCGGGCCCTCTTGGCCGGGTACCCAGGCGGCGTTCATGCCCTCGTCTTCGCGCGGTTTTTGGAACACGAAGGATACCTGTGCGAGCGGGGTAAAGCTGGGGTCGCGCTTGGGGTTAAGCGCTTCAATCAAAGCGCTGAAAGGGTATTCCTGATGCGCTAATCCTTCCAGCACCCTGTCGTTTACGCGCTGCAACAAGTCGCTAAAACCGGGGTTGTTACCCAGGTTGGCACGCAGAATGACCGGGTTGACGAAATAGCCCAGGCTGCGCTGAAACTCCGCCTGCTGGCGCCCGGCCGTGGGCGATGCCAGGCAGATATCCTCTTGCCCCGAGTGGCGGTAGAGCAGGGTGTAAAAAGCTGTTAACAGCAGGGTGTAGGGGGTGACGCCCTGGTTTTTGGCTAGTGCGTTGACTCGCTGTGCCAAGTCCGATGGCAGCTGAAAGTAGTGACTGGCGCCCTTATAGCTTTGCACGCGCGGGCGCGGGCGGCTGATATTTAGCGTAAGCGGCTGCGGGTCGCCCTTAAGCTGTTCCAACCAATAGTTTTTGTGCTCGGCGCCAGCCTGGCTGTTTAAAAACGCTTGCTGCTTGTGGGTGTAATCCCTGTAGCTGGGGGGCACGGGGGGTAAATCTAAAGGTCGGTTTTGACTGAGAGACTGATAGGCAGAGCTCAGCTCCTCCATCATCACCCACAGCGACCAGGCGTCCAGGGCTATGTGGTGAACCACCAGCATAAATACCGATTGCGCTGGCCCCTGGCTATACCAATGGGCGCGGATCAGCGGCAGTTGCGTTAAGTCGAAGGGCTGGCGGTAGTCCGCCTGCACCTGGGCCTTAAGTTGCGCCTGGCTCCAGCTGCTGGCATCGGTTTTAAGCAATTGAATAGGGGCATCGGCCTGAATAATTTGCACATTCTGCCCATCCTTAATGCCGTAGCGAGTGCGCAGTACGGCGTGGCGCTGTACGCAAATGTTAAGTGCGCGTTCAAAGGCCTCCAGGTTTACCGGGGTAAACAGGCGAATGGCGCTGGCGACATTGTAAGCCGAGGCCTCAGGGTCGCTTTGGTGAACAAACCAGAGCGACTCCTGGCCTTTGGACATAGGGGTAATTTGTTCGCTTTGTTGCAGCTTCTGGCGCAGCAACTTTTCCAGCAGGGCTTTCTTGGCGTCTTTATCGAGGGCGCTAGTGGCCAGGCCAGCTGGATTGTTAACTAGGGTTTCCATGATAGTTTCCTTTACCGGTAATAATCCTGGCCCGCATTTTGTGCGGGCCAGGGCGGTTGATTACTTGAGTTCGATTTCCTTATCGGTGTTGCTGAGTTCTTGCTTGAGCAGCGCATCCAGTTCGGCTTCGGACAGTTGGTCCAAGTGGTTGAGTTGGTCCACCAGTTGGTGCAACTTGGCAGATTCCTCGCCGGTTGCAGTGTCTGCCGGGGCAGTTGCCTCTACCTTGGACGCCGCTTCGGCGCCCAGGGCCAGCAATTTACCCAAGAGGCTTTCGGCCAGCTTGCCAGTGCTGTTGCCCTTCATGAGTTCCAAAATCGACAGGTCCACCTTGAACTCGCCGCGCACTTTCATCTGCAGGTCCATGGCCATCAGCGAATCCAGGCCAAAGCGGTTGATAGGCGTGGCCAGATCAATTTGTTCCAGGGTCAGCTTGAGGGTGTTTGCCACCAGTTCGGCCAGGCGCGTGCTAATTTGTGGCAGTGCCAACTCGCTGCCCAGGCTTGCCACCTGCGCCCAGCTGGCGCCTTCGCTGCTGTCATCCTCGCCGCCGGCCAGCTCGCTAAAGCGAGTGCCCTTGCCGGCAACCTCAAACTGCTTCCAGCGCGCCCAATCGACATTGAAGATACCCAGTTGGGCGACAGGTGCTCTGAGCAGGTAGCTGAAGGCTTCCAGCGCCTGGGCCTGGGTGAAGGCGTTGATGCCTATCTGCGCCAGGTGGCCAATTACATTGGGGTCGGCCGCCATACCCACATCGGCCAAGGCGCCCCAGTTGATACTGGTGGCGGCCAGGCCCTGGGCTTGGCGGTGCTGTGCCAGGGCGTCAAGGAACAGGTTGGCAGCCACATAATTGGCCTGGTTGCGGTTGCCGATTAAGGCCGAAATGGAGGAGTAGAGGACAAAGCAGTCCAGATCTAACTGGTGAGTCTGCTGGTGCAGGTTCCAGGCGCCCAGCGCTTTGGGTGCCATAACCTGGGCCAGGCTGGCTTCGTCCAGGCTGGATAGTTCGCGGTCATCCAACACCCCGGCGGCGTGGAAGATCCCCTTGAGTGGCGGCAGGTCCTGGGCGATAGCCTGCAACAGTTCGTGCACGGCATCGGCCTTGGCAATGTCTACTGCCGCCGCTTTGACCTTGGCACCTTTGGCGATCAGCTCAGCCACAGCCGCACGCGCCTGAGTACTGCTGGCGCCACTGCGGCTCACCAGTACCAGAGACTTGGCGCCCTGAGCCACCAGCCAATGGGCCATCCCCAGGCCAAAGCCACCAAAGCCGCCGGTAATTAAATAACTGGCGTTGGGGTTAATGGTGAAGCTGGCGCTGTTCTTGGCGACCAGTTGCAGCTTGTGGCGGTTGTAGAGGGATACCACCGTGGGCATTGGCTCCTCATGCGAGCAGGCCGGGTGAAGCTCCGCCGCGCTGTAGTTAAGGGTGGACAAGCCGCGCTCGCCCAGCTGGGCCAGTTCTGCCTCCAGTTTGGGGAGGCGCTGCTGCCAGGCTTGTTTATCCGCCAGCAGGCTCTGCTCGCTTATACAAACCTGGGTTTTGGTGGCGCTCAGGGCCACCGGCATTTGCTGTTCACCCAAGGCGATATAGCAGCCACGTTTGGCCAACAACTTATCCAGGTTGAGGTTGGGCTGAGGACCGCAGAGGTTGAGGATTACATCAAACCCCTCTGGATGACCTTTGCGGTAAATTGCCGCTGCCAGGTCCTCGGTCAGGCTTGCACTGTTGAGCGGGAAGCTGTCGCAGTCGCGCGTTACCTGCAGGGTATCGCAGCGACGCAGCGCTGCCAGTTGCACCGCCGCTTGGCCCAGCGCGCTGTCGGCACCAATGACCAGCAGCGAGTCAGCGGCACTCAAGTGCGCCGTTTCCACCAGCGCTTCGTGCGCCAGGGCGTAGGCCAGCAGTGCCGGGGCTGCTTGTTCTGGGCTCCAGGCGGCGGGTTTTTTCAGTGCGATCAACTGGTTGTCGTCGACATTGATATGGCTGCCCAAGGGGCCCTGGTAGAGGGCGATAATCTCATCGCCTGGGGCAAAGCCCTGAACCTGCTCACCCGTCGCACTGACACAGGCGCTCACCTGACGCCATTGTGGGGCTACCAGATGCTGCCCCCTCAGGTCTTGCCCCCCAAAGTCCTGCTCTGGAGTGACCAGGCAGCTCATGACGGCCAATTGCACTTGGCGAGTGCCAACGACAGGCTCTTCGGCCACTTGCCACTCGGTGCGGGTGTTTTGGCCCAAGCCCTGATGCGCCAGGACAAAGGCAGCTGCTTTATTGGCATTGACGTAGTTGGGCTGGTAGTTTTCCGCCAGGGAAATCTGGCGCAGGCGGTAGCCAAAACGCTGGCCGTCGCGCACGGCCAACTCCAGCTCGGGTGAACGGGCGTAGGTTTCCAGATACAACTGATGCAGGTCCTGTGCGCTGGGCACCGCTGGCAGGTCGATCAGGGTAGGTTCCAGTTTAGCCATTTCCACGGCGGCCACTCTGCCCAGGCCAATCAACGGGCTCTGCTGGAAGCCCAGCACTTTGTCGCTGTTGCTGACGCGTGCGGCATCGCGGGTGAGCAGGTAGAGGCGGTTGGCGCCCTCCTGCAGGTCCAGCTGTTTCAGCATGTCTAGCAGCTGGCTGGTGGCCTTGAGGTGTACCGGGTCCAGATCCTTTTGCGCCAGGCCCCAGGCGTAAACCAGGCTGACTTTGCCCGCCGCTTTATGTACCAGATAATCTTTAAACAATTGATTGAGATGTGCCTTGTTGCTGCCGTCGATACTAAAGGCATTGTCGCCCAAGACTTCAAAACGATTGCCCGAGTAGACCACGCAGACATCGGCCTGGTCCCGCTGGGTAAATTCGTGCAGCAGGGATTTGCTCAGTGCATCGTCATTGAGGAAGAGCACAAAGCGCTGTTTGTCAGTGTTTTCCGCCACCTCGGGCAGGGCCTCGAGTGGCTGCCAACCGGGTTGATAGGTCCAGTCGTCAAGGTTATCGAGGGTTTTGGTTTGCGCGGCGCGCAGTGCCTGGCAGCGCAGGCCGCGAATTTCCACCAATACCTGACCCTGGGCATCGCACAGGAAGATATCGCCGGTAATCGTGTCGCCGCTCATGTGGCTCAGGCTGCCCAGGCAGTAGAAGCTGGCACCGACTTTTTGATAGTGGCGCAGCTGGCGAATACTCACCGGTACATACACCTGGGTGACCAGCTCGCTATCGCTGGGCAGGGCGGAAATCAGCGATTGGAAACAGGCGTCGAGCAGGCTGGGGTGCAGCTGATAATTAGCGCTCGGCATCTCTAGGCCGGGATGGGCTTGAATCAAAGCCAGCACCTCGGCGTCACGGCGCCAGAGCTGCTTAATACCCTGGAAATAGGGGCCGTATTGCAGGCCGCGCGTGTCGAGTTCACGGTAGATGTCGGCCGCTTGCAGTTGTTGATCGCAGCGCTGTTTTACCGCCTCCAGGGCGATGGTTTTGTGGTTGACCAGGTTGAGCGGCGCGAGGGTTCCCGTCGCGTGCAAACGGGTCTGGCCCTTGTCGCCCAGTTTGTAGCTGTCGACACTGAAGTTACCCGTGGCTGCATCGTAGCTGGCGTGCATCAGGGTCTCCGCATCTGCATCCAGCACCATGGCATTGTGCAGGCTCAGGTTGCTAATCAGGCAGGCATCGCTGCCGGTTAAGGCTTTGTGTATTTCCAGGCCCGCCTCCACATAGGTGGCGCCGGCGAGAATCACCAGATCTTCCACCTTGTGATCCTGCAGGTGCGGGAAGTAGTGGTCGTTCACCTGGCTCAACCAGTTGCGGCCTGGCCCTTCCTGTTCGGCGCCCAGCGCGGCCAGGGGAATCTCCTGGCCGATGCGATCCACCAGCGAGGTTTGGGCATCGTTCCAATAGCGTTCTTTTTGCCAGGGGTAGTTGGGCAGGCGCACGTACTGTGGGCGTACACACTGAACCTGAGTAGCGCTTTGCTCGGAAGCGATAAATTGGGTGCTGGACAGCTCCGCCCAATTAACGCCGTAACCCAGGGTGTATAGCTCGGCACAGGCGCGCTTGATGGCATCCTGCTCATCGGTTTTACGTTTGAGCGAGGTGGTTAAAAAGCCATTGAGCTTGTGCTTGGTAAAACATTCTTTAATAGATGATGACAGCACCGGGTGAGGGCCAACTTCGAGGAAGTCGGTGTAGCCATCGGCGATCATCTGCTCCAGGGCGCGGAAAAAGTACACAGGTTCACGCACGTTTCGACACCAGTATTCGCCGTCAAATGCCGTGGTTTCAATCCGCTCACCAGTAACCGTTGAATAGCTCGGCAGTTGCGCTGGCGCGGGTGACAACGTCGCCAGGCTGGTGCGAATCTCGGGCAGCAGTGGGTCCATGGTGGGGCTGTGGTAAGCCACCTCCACTTGCAGTGCGCGGTTGAATAATTCTTTAGCGGTTAATTGCTCGGCAATTTTTGCCAGGGCCTGGTCGTCGCCAGCGAGGGTGATGGCAGTGGGTGCGTTAATTGCGGCGATGGATACACTGCCGTTAAATGGCGCAATGGCTGCAAGTGCATCGGCTTCGGTAATACCAACAGCCAACATGGAGCCCTGACCCGCTGCCTTTTTCTGAATACGGCTGCGGTGGAAGCTCACCAGCAGCGCTTGCTCCAGCGTGAGAATACCCGATACATAGGCGGTGGTGACTTCACCCACACTGTGGCCAACAACGGCGGCAGGCTCAACACCCCAGGAGCGCCACAAATCCACCAGCGCTTTTTGCAAAACAAAATTGGCGGGCTGGGCGATAACCGTATCGCTTACGCGCGATTCCTCTTCGTTTTTAAGCATTTCTTCCAATATCGACCAGCCGGCGATTTTTTGGAAAACCTCGTCGCTCTCCTTAACCGATTGCATAAACACCGGCTCGGTTTGCATCAGCTCGCGGCCCATAGCCCACCACTGTGGCCCCATACCGGTAAATACAAATGCCAGCTTTTTATCCGCTTCGTTAAGCTGGCCTTCCACCCATTTTTCATTGCCGCGCTGGTTGATAAAATCATCCAGTTGCGCAATAAATTCTGCACGAGTGCGCGCGCGAAAGCAGACACGATAATTTAACTGAGCGCGCTTGGCGCCAGCGGAGTAGCAGATGTCGCTGAGTGAATAATCGCTGCGATTTTGCAGCAGGTCGCGATAGCGCTGTGCCAGGGCCAGCAGTGCATTTTTGCTTTTGGCGGAAATCGGCAGCAGCAACATTTTGTTCACAACTAAGGGTGCGTTTAGGGGCTCAGCATTCAGTGGTTTTTGATAGTTTTGCAGCAGCGCGCAAGCGTTGGTGCCGCCGTAGCCAAAAGAGTTAATGCCGGCATAAATTGCTTGGTTATTGGCATTCAAGGGTTCAACTTGACGCGGTACTTTTAGTTGCCATTGATCAAAAGGAATCTTGGGATTGAGGTTGATCAGGTTGGCTTGCGGGGGCACCTGCTGGTGCTGCAAACTGAGCGAGGCTTTAATAACGGCGGCAATGCCTGAGGCAGCCTCCAAGTGGCCGATGTTGCCTTTAACCGATCCCACTAAACAGGTTTTGCCTTCGGCTTGTGCTTGGCCCACGGTGCCACCAATGGCGGACATTTCTATAGGGTCGCCCACGGCTGTACCTGTGCCGTGTGCTTCAAAATATTGAATTTGATTTAAGGCCACGCCAGCCTTGTCTGTCACCTTGCGAATCAACGCCTGCTGCGCTTGCGGATTGGGTACCGTAATACCATCGGTGCGTCCGTCCTGGTTGCAGCCTGTGGCGCGAATCAGTGCGTAAATATTGTCGCCGTCGCGCTCGGCTTCACTGAGCTTTTTAAGCACCACCAGGCCCGCACCTTCGCCGCGGCCATAGCCATCGCCGCGCTCATCAAAGGCTTTGGAGCGGCCATCGGGGGCGAGGAAGCCGCCTTTGCACATGGCGATAAAAATTTCCGGGCGATGCATAACATTTACGCCGCCTACCAGGGCCAGGGATGAGTCGCCACTCCATATCGAACGGCATGCTTGATCCAGTGCCACCATGGAGGAAGAGCAGGCGGTATCTATGCTCATACTGGGGCCGCGCAAATCGTACAAGTAGGAAATACGGTTGGAGAGCATGGTGAGCGTCATGCCCACCGCGGTATTGCTGGCGATAGTGTGGCGATTGAGTGGGTTGAGTTGGGTGAGTTTGTTGTCGAGCATAAAGCCGCCGACAAATACCCCAGTGCTTGAACCGGCAAGGCTTTCCGGGTCTATACCGGCGTCCTCCAGCGCTTCCCAGCTCACTTCCAGCAGCAGTCGCTGCTGCGGGTCCAGCGCGGCTGCTTCGCGCGGTGAAATTCCAAAAAATAATGCGTCAAACTCGTCGATAGATTCGTGTAAAAAGCCACCGCTTTTTACATACATTTTGCCCGGCTTTTCTTTATCGGCATCGTAAAAGCGCTTTACATCCCAGCGGTTGCTGGGAACATCGACTATGCAGTCCTTGCCGGCCAGTAAATTGTTCCAAAAAGCTTCGGGGCCAGAGGATTTGCCGGGAAAACGGCAGCCAATACCAATAATGGCAATGGGTTCAGAAGGGTGAGCTACAGCGGCAACTTGAGGTGACTGGTTCATTTTTCAATTCCTTAAAAATGCGTTAAAGATGATCCTTCGTGCAGGTGCACAGGTCGCTGATATGCAGCGGAAATTTGTGCAATAAACACCTGAAAGCTTTTGCCGTTCAGGCAAAAACCTAATCCAATTTCAGGTTAAGTAAAGTTATAAATGTGAAGCTTTACTGTTGTATTAACAGTTAGCTAAGCATCAAAAACTGTTTTTTCGGTATGGAAAAAGTTTTTGAATAAAAGCTACCTGGCCGGAGGTGGCGAAGTAATTTCGATAGGCGGAAGTTTGCAAAAATTGCACAGACGGAGGGATAAACGCTAGTGATAGGTTCATGATGGTGCTCTCAAAATGTCCGTTTTAAATCCATCGCCAAAACTCCTGTCCTGGCGAATAGCTTATGCTGAATTCCTTCAGCGGCGGCATAGTCGAACAAAAACTTTTGTGGGTCAAGAGGCAATAAAAATTAATGGCGCACAAAGTTCTTCTTTGGCGTTTAAGCAATAATGAATTGCCTTTAATTTGAGCGCATGAGCTAAAAATTAAGCTGGCTCCCGGGTTTTGGGGCGCCAGCGTGTTGATATTGTTTTTCTGGGTTAGGTAATTTATGGGCTGCAAAGTTAAAGCGCTTTGGCAATCTTGGCTTTGCGCACCAACTGGATAAATTCGGTGCGGTAGCCGTAAGGGTCATCCCCTTTATTTTTTTGCGCCAGGTCTATCACCTTGTCGTAAGTGAAATCGCCCGCGTATTTGCTGCCTTTTAGCAGTTGCGCAAAACCGGCGACGGCGGTGGCGAAGTTGGCTTCGCGCTGTAATTGGCTATTGGCTTTGCTGGTAAGTGCAATGGGTTGCTCCAGCAGGCGCGATTTATCTTCGTTCGGCAGCTTGTATCTCATGCGCACTATACCGTACTCGTCGGATTTGCTGTCGCTAGCGGGCTTGGTCTGTTGGTAGCGGCTTGGCTCCAGCAACCCTGAGGCGTTTGCTGGGGTAATTTCGTAAATGGCCGTTACGCGTTGGCCCGCGCCCACCTCGCCGGCATCGACTTTGTCGTTGGCAAAATCCTCGCGGTTAAGCGCGCGGGTTTCATAGCCGAGCAGGCGGTACTCTTTTACTGTGGCGGGATTAAATTCCACCTGGATTTTTACATCCTTGGCGATGGGGAAGAGGCTGGACGTGGCTTCAGTTACCAATACTTTTTGCGCTTCGCTCAGGGTATCTATATAGGCCGCTGTGCCATTGCCGTTTTGCGCCAGGGTTTGCATTAGCGCGTCCTGGTAGTTGCCTTGGCCAAAACCGAGTAGCGATAAATAAATACCTTTTTCGCGTTTGCGCTCAACAAAATCCTGCAGGTTCTCATCCCCAGTCTCACCGACATTAAAGTCGCCATCGGTAGCCAGGATAATGCGGTTAACGCCCTTGGGGTTAAAGTTGGCTTCCGCCAGTTGATACGCCAGGGCAATGCCCTCGGCACCTGCGGTGCTGCCGCCCGCTTGCAACTTATTGAGCGACGCGAGAATTTTGGCCTTGTCTTTAACCTTGGTGGGCTCCAGCACAGTGCCTGCGGCACCGGCGTAAACTACTATAGCCACTGTGTCGTCTGGCTTGAGGCTTTGCAGCAGTAATTCCATCGACTGTTTTACCAGCGGCAGTTTGTCCGGGCTGCTCATAGAGCCGGACACATCCAGCAAAAACACCAGGTTGGATTGCGGGATTTCTGTGGCGCTTAGCTGATAACCCTGGATGCCTATTTGTACCAGCTTGTTGCCCGGGGTCCAGGGGGAATCGCTCACTACCAAATTGGTTGTAAAGGGTTCAGTTTTGGATTTGGGCAGTGGATAGGTGTAGTCGAAATAATTAATCAGCTCTTCCACGCGCACCGCATCCTTGGGCGGTAATTGGCCCTGGTTGAGCATGCGTCGCATAAAGCTGTAGCTTGCTGTGTCTACATCAATTGAAAAGGTGCTGACGGCATTGTCGGCGGTGGCAATAACCGGGCTCTCTTCAAAGTCGCTAAAACGATCGCGATATTCTTTGGGTGCCGCAGGTGTAACTGCGTCACTCGGTGAGGGAGCGGGTGCTGCCATGCCCACCACTTGGGGCGCAGGTTGGGCGACCTTGGCCATAGCCATTTTTTTCTCGGCAGAGCGTCTGGTTATCTCAGCATTGGCGACTTGCTCGCGCTGGATTGTCACACCCGGTACGCGCTGAAGCGCCTCGGCCAGGTTGTTGTCTGGCATAGCGCCAATATCTTCAGCTTGCAAACCCTCCACCTGCGGGGCATTGGCGGTGGCGCGCACTCCCGTTACTACCACTTCCTCACTGCTTTCCATTTTTAATTCGGGTCGAGATGCTACCGGCATAGGCACTTGAGTGCGCGACTCAGTGGCAGAGTTAGCAAGTGAGAAATCATCAATCATATGACGCTGCATTAAAAATAGTGCACCTACTACAGTAATGCTGGAGGCCGCTATAGCCGACAGCCAGGCGGGGTTTTGCCAGAAGCGTTTTTGACTCATGTGTTTTTGATTGAATTGCATAACCTTGTTCCCCTGTTGGTTGGTTTCAGGGGTAGGACGAGGGGCATGGCTGTTTCCTTGGGTAGGGTCGAAATTATTTTTATCGCCTACAGCTTCGCTGCTATTTGCCTGTTCAAAGGCGGCGCGGGCGGCCGCCAAGTGGCGAGCGCGGGTTTGAGGATCGGGCTCAGGCTTTAATGCAGCCAATTCGTTCAGTGGGTTGGGTGATTCTGGTTTCATGGGTTATCCCCCTGAGGTTCCTTAGCGTCAGTTGTAAGGCCTAGTCGTTTAAAGTGATTGCGAATTTCATGCAAGCGCCAGGACACTGTCGACTCTTTGATATTTAACACCTGCGCAGCCTCGGCGTGGCTTAGGCCTTCGCCGTGAACCAGCAGTGCTGCCTCTTTAAAGCCATCAGCCAGGCCATCAAGCTGTTGTAAAACCTGGCGTAAATAGACGGAGATTTCTGCCGCCTGATTGCAGTGACTCGGCTCATCATCAAGGTATTCTTCGGTGTTTTGCCTATGGCGGCTCTGGCTTTTAAACCAATCCTTGGCGCAGTTGATAACCAGGCGGTAGAGCCAGCTGCTAAAGGCGGATTCAAAGCGGAACTGGCCAATGGCTTGCGCCAGTTTGATGCAGGCATTCTGGGTGACATCTTCGGCGTCGCTGCGGTTGCCGCACCAGCGGTAGGCAAAGCGGAAAATCTGCTCATAGTGTGCCTCCAGCAACTGCGAAAACGCATTGGCATCGCCGCCTTGGGCGGCGCTTATGAGTGCCTGCTGCGCTTCTACTACCTGGGCGGAAAATACCCCATGGCTATCCATAAATGTGCATCCTGGGCGGGTTGGTTGAACAATCAAAATGGCATCTGCTCCCGGAAAGGCTACTTTGGTAGTTAGACGCCCCAGAGCTACCAATCCTTGGCGTTTTTTGCACTTTCCGAAGAGTTAAGCGACTGTCGAAAAGATTCACAATATGTGTATGCCTATTTTGTGCATTTTTTTCTTATGCATTGATGAATAACGATTTTTATTTATTGGCACAGGTATTGCTTGTTTTTAATTGGTTTTGTAGGTTATAGTTGTCAGAGATCAGAATGTATTCTGGTCGTATGATTTTAGGCAAAGATATTTTAAATCTTTATTTTTAATGGCTGTTTGGGGAGTTTAGGTATATATGAAACTAAAGTTATTTTTCTCGTGGACCCTCGGCCTATTTCTGAGTGGGTTTCTCGCTGCAGGTGCGCAGGCAAATCTGATCGTGAATGGCGGTTTTGAGGACAACAACGTAGCTGCCGGAGGATGGTCTTACTTCTCATCGGCATCAGTGAATGGCTGGGATGGCAGCAATATTGAGATTTGGGACTCCAAAGATGGCGTAGTTGCTCCAGAGGGAACCCAGCACGCCGAGTTGAATGCGCACCCCAATACAGGTAGTTTGTTTTCCATTTACCAAACTTTCTCTACTGTGGTTGGTCAGCAATACGATGTCTCTTTCTTTTACAGTGCCCGTGAAAACAACAATGAGGCGTTTAACTTTTCCGTAGGCAATCTCAATTTGCTATTTAATGACCATGTTGTTGGCAGTTGGAATCACTATACCGGTACTTTTGTGGCTCAAGGCACCACCAGTGAGTTGCGTTTTACTTCTACCAATTCGTCTACCGTTGGTAACTTTCTGGATGGCGTAGTTGTGGATGTTTCTCATGTTACCGTGTCAGAGCCTAATAGCGCTCTTTTGATACTGCTCGGTTTACTGGGGTTGGTTGGACTGCGTGCCAAAGGCGGTAAAGCCAAGGCTTAATGCAACACTTTTTCCAGCAATAAAAAAGCCTGCCTTCGTGCAGGCTTTTTTATTTTGCTAAGCGCCAGTACAGCCTTAAAATTGCTGTACCAGCCTGCGCAATGCGGCTAAGTGCCGCTGTTCCTGGCGATAGGCTACAGCTTCATAGAGATCGCAAATTTGCAATAATTTGTTTTGCAGTTTGGCGTCCTGTTGTTGGCTAAACTCCCTTAAGCTGCAACCCTTTGGGCGCTCCAGACCGCGCGTTGCCAACTTGCGTTCCAGGCGGCGAATCAGCCGGGTTTCCTCGGTTAGCTTGTGCTGGTCGGAGCGGGCGTTAATTGCCCAGGCAAAAATCACTGCACCCAAAAGCCCCAGGCCCAGCAACCACAGGGTCAAGCGCCAGGGTTCGCTGCCACCAAACCAGCGATGGAACAAACCATCCTGAGCCTTTTGGTCATAGTTGAGCACCCAGCGCTGCCAGGTGTAGGTGACGGCATCCCAACGCATCTGCAGGTTGCGCATAAGTTCGGAGCTTTCCCAGGGGCTTTGTACCAGGCTCAAGTCTTCATCATTTAGCGCCATATCCAAACCCTGTTCAATTCGCTCGGGTGCCACGGCTGCGGTTGGGTCCAGTGCATACCAACCGCGCTCGGGCGACCAGAGTTCGACCCAGGCGTGGGCATCGGATTGACTCACCAGCAGATAGTTTTCCAAATCGTTCCAGAGCCCACCTTGATAACCCACAACTACCCGGCTGGGGATTCCCGCTGCGCGCATTAAAAAGGTAAAACTGCTGGCAAAGTGCCCGCAAAAGCCGCGTTTACTGACAAATAAAAACTCGTCAACTGAGTCTTCCCCCAACTTCGGCGGCTGCAGTGTATAGGTGAATTCCCGGTTATAAAGCGCTAATGCCTGGGCGATTATTTGTGTTTCAGATAAGCCTTGATTGCGCCAGTTTTGGGCCAGTTGGCGGGTGCGTGGGTTGCCCTCGCTAGGCAATTTCAAATTGATATAGCGTTCACGCTGGCTGAGTTGCAGCTTATGGTCATAGTTAAAAGAAGGCGCCGATTGGACGCTATAGCTCAGCCGCTGGGTAACTGGCTGGCGCGCCATCAGCAAGTGGTCGTCAGTTATTACTGTCGCTGTGTGGCCACTATCAATGCTTAGTGGTGTGGTCAGGGCGAACAGCCAGTGCTGGCCGTGGGGTTCGAGGATAATGTTGTAATTGATTAGCCGCTTGGCTTTTCCCTGGCGCTCGTGCGTTTGGTCCTGCTCCCAGTTATTGCGCAGGTGCCAGCGGCGGCCGTCAAAGCTGTCCATAATCAGCCCGCGCCAATAGAGCTCGCGCAGTGGTGGTGGCGAGCCATCAAAGGCGACACGAAATGCCGGCGCCTTGTTTTGGGCTAAATCACCTATATCGCCTGGGCTAAGGTTATCGCTAAAGCCGGTGGTAGCAGTTTTTTGCTGAGGTATGGCCCAAAGTGGCCCCAATCGCGGAATCACCACAAACAGCACTAGCATCACCGGCAGTGCGTGCAGGAATATGCTGCCGCTGCGCTTGAGGCCTAGCAGTAGGTTTTGCACTTGAAGCAAGTAAATGGCGCGCCAGCTGCCCAGCAGTAGCCATAGGCAAAGCAGGCAATAGAGTGCAGCCCCAGGTGTCTGGCTGAATAATAGCTGCGTGGCGCTGGTGATAAAGCCGATAAATACCAGTAACTGGGCATCGCGCCGCGAGCGCACTTCGAGCAATTTGAGTACAAAGGCACAGAGCAGCAGGCTAACCATAGTCTCTGTGGTGAGCGCGCCGCGAAAGCTCACCAGTATGCCCAGGCCGCTTGCGCCAACCAGAGCGCCCTTGAGTAAAAATCCGGGCGCGCCCCAGCGGCCAAAGTACATTTGCACCCGCCAATAGGCCACCATGCCCCACACCAGCCATAGCCAGCTGGGTAGATAAAACAGCAGCGGCAGTATTACCAGCGCTTGGGTGACCAGCAGCCAGGCGAGCTTGTCGCGCCGTAAATAGTCCACCTTGTGGATGGGTTTGGTTAGCTTGCTGATCATTGGTCTTGGCCCTGGGGCAAATTGAACAGTGCCAAGGCAGCGAGCACTTGCGCGCGCTGGCGAGGGCCATGATCTGGTGGCAACTCCAGTCCGGGCAGGCGCAAGCCATAGTTGAGTTGGCGCTGTTCGTATTCCAGCGCCCAGTAACAGAGGCAGCTGAGTCGCTCCTCTTGGGGGTAACTAAGGCTATCCCAAGCGAGCCATTTTTCGC
Organism: Cellvibrio sp.; assembly: GCA_050305995.1. Classification (GTDB taxonomy): domain Bacteria; phylum Pseudomonadota; class Gammaproteobacteria; order Pseudomonadales; family Cellvibrionaceae; genus Cellvibrio. The sequence goes on along the minus strand of JBNLGJ010000069.1, from coordinate 6,438 downwards.
TGGAAAGCGGCTCCTGATATTCCTTGGTGAGCAGCCCTCGCTCCTGGGCAAACTGTTTCCATGCGATATGTTTGGGGGAGTCGCCGGGGGTGTAGTTGCGCAACCCCTGAAACTCCTCGCCGCGTTTAAACTGGCCCAGGCCCTCATGCTGGCCATCGGCAGCGGCGGCCATTGGCTCTGCCAAGGGCACTGGGCTGGGGTAGACCAGGGCTTTGGCGTCCAGGCGCAACCAGGTCCAGCAGCGGATAATTCCCAGGGGAAAGTAGCTTTCCAATAGCAGCCGATGCGGGTGTAAATAGCCGCGCTGATGGGCAGTTATCCAAATGGTTAGTCGCAGGGGTTCGCCCGGGCTTAGGCTAACGGGTTCAGCCTCAACGCCATCCCAGCTAATGCAAATATTCTCCACACCCTTGGGGTGATGGCTGCTCAACTCCACTACAAAGCTAGCTTTGCCTCCGGCAAACACCGGCTCGGCGCCAATAAACTTAATGGTTAAGCCAGCCAGATTGGCGTAGGCGTGGAGGATAGCCACCACAAACAGGCTGGCCATCAAATAGCAGAGCGCCAGTATCAGGTTGTTCTGGTAGTTGGTGCCCATCACCCAAACCACCAGCATTACCGTCAGGTAGAGCAGCCCTTGGAGGTTGGGAAAGGTATAGAGGTTGTGGCGATGTAATTTATGGCTGGGAGCCAGAGGCGCGCGCCTGTCGAGCCAGGCTTCCATGCGTTGCTTCCAGTAGTCGCGCCATCGCTGCCTTAGCTGGGTGACCATGGCTTAAGCGATGACATCCACGCTCTCGCGCAGTCGCTGCACCAAGGGCTCGCCCTGCAGGCTCTGGCCGCTGCCGCGCACCCGGTGGCTAACCACGGAGGGCATTACCGCCTGTACATCCTCCGGCACCAGATAATCGCGGCCCTGAATTAGCGCCCAGGCCTTGGCTGCCGCCACCAGCGCCAGGGCACCGCGCGGGCTAAGGCCATAGCTGAACTGGGCATCGCTGCGGGTAAAGGCCGCCAGCCGCTGCACATAATCCAATACCGCTGGCGCCGCTTTAACCTGCTGTACTTGCTGCTGAATTGCTGTCAACTGAGCCTCGTCCACCAGCGGCGCCATGGCGCGAATGCGCGCGCGCGGGTCCACCCCTTCAAACAGTAAGCGCTCCGAGGCGGGGCTGGGGTAGCCGAGGGAGATGCGCATCAAAAACCGATCCAACTGTGATTCGGGCAAGGGGAAGGTGCCGCTTTGGCTCAGCGGGTTTTGCGTGGCAATCACAAAAAAAGGCGAGGGCAGCGGGCGACTCGCCCCTTCAATCGTCACTTGCCCTTCCTCCATGGCCTCCAGTAAGGCGCTCTGGGTTTTGGGTGAGCTGCGGTTAATCTCATCGGCCAGCAACACCTGGGTAAATATCGGCCCTGGATGAAATTTAAAGGCGCCGCTCTCCTTCTCAAAAATCGCCACCCCAAGGATATCTGCCGGCAACAGGTCGCTGGTGAACTGCACCCGCTCAAAATTCAAACCCAGCACCTTGGCCAAACAGTGGGCCAGGGTGGTTTTGCCCATGCCCGGCAGGTCTTCTATCAGCAAATGACCCTTGGCAAATAAACAGGCCAGCGCCAGACGCACCTGCTGGTCCTTGCCGAGCAAAACTTGATCGACCTGATCGATGATTTTGTTGATGAGTGACTGCATGGGGAGCTCTGTGTTTGATCTGGCGTAGGTTGGGCAATCATGCCCAACAGCTTGAGAGTTTGAATATAGCAAAGTTGGGGGAATTAAATTGGGGTTTGGTGTCCAATTCGTGGTTAAGAATGGTTGTTTTTTTGTGGACGATTTTTGGTGCAGGTTTCGCCTGCTGGCGACTCACTTTTCTTTGCGTCGCCAAAGAAAAGTAAGCAAAAGAAAGGCGACCCTAATCGCTCGTGTTTCCTGCGCGCTTCGGAAATTCGCTGTCGTTCCGACGCAACATCCCTGTCGCGACGTCACTCAAACGGGCATCCCGCCCGTTTGCCACCAAATTTCCTCCAGTGCTCGGCGAGCTCATAAGGGGAGGCAAAGTCAAAAGCAAAATTGTTTTTTGCTTTTGCTCCTGATGTTCCTCCCCCTTGCGAATTTCCCGAGCATCGCAGTGCGTTAGGGTAAAACGGGCAGGATGCCGGTTTTAGGTTTGACGGGACAGGGATGTCACGTGAAACCGACCCGTAGGCGCACGAGAAGCGCAGGATCAGAAATTCGCCGGGTCGCCTTTCTTTGGTTACTTTCTTTGGCGAAGCAAAGAAAGTAACGCGTGCCGCAGGCATTCAATCTTTAAAAAATAAATAATTACTAAACAAAAAAAGAAAAACCTAGCGAATTTTAAACTCCCAGCCATCCCCCAAAATCCCCAGAGCTCTCGCTTTGCGATTCTCATACATCTCCAGCTCCTTGCGCAGCTTTAACTCCTGTTCCGGGGAGGCGACATGTTTTAACTGTTCGCGCAATTCGTTAATGTGGCTATCGTCCGTGACTACGCGAATATAAGTATTTTTAGCTGTGCCTTTTTGTCGCTCATTCCAGTTATTTTCAGTCCAGAGTGGCTGCACTGATAAGTTGCTTAACTCAACGCGCACCACGCCTTTGCCGTAATTTTTGCGCAGCAATGTGAAGCGTAAGATAACGCCGTCGCGCGGGTCGCCGGCTTCGGTTTGGTTGATGCCGTCGCGATAGAAGCGGCTTTGGTTAGAGACAAAATTGCCCAGGCTGTAGATGGCAGCGGCTATGCGGCCGTCTTTGGTTTCGTAAGCTTCCAGCGGTTGGAGTACGTGGGGATGGTGGCCGAGAAAAACATCGACGCCGCCGTCCATAAGTGCTTGGGCTTCTTCGATCATCCAGGTTTGTGGGGCGGTTTCGTACTCTATGCCCCAATGCAGAGAAAAGATTACGGCTTCAGCGCCCGCGGCGCGTGCAGCTTTAACGGCGGCCAGTGCCTGTTCGCGGTTGTAGACAAACGAGCAGGGCTCGTCTTCGCCTTTGTTAAGCAGGTTGTTGTATACCTGGGAGGCCCCGATAAAAGCGACTTTAATGCCGCCTATATCGCGAATTTTTGCCGCACGCGCTTCAGCACAGTTGTCGCCAGCGCCGAGAAAATCCAGCGGCGATTGTTTAAGTTGCTGGATGCTTTCAGCAAAGCCAGCGCGCCCCTGATCGAACACGTGGTTGTTGGCGAAGCTCACCATATCAAAACCTGTGTCGTGCAGTGATTTAAGCACTACCGGGTCGGCGTTAAACATAAAGGCTTTGCTGCCTAAATTGTGCACTGGCGCTATGGGGGTTTCCAAATTGGCGAAAGCCCAGTCCACGCCCTGGATCTCATTTTTTACCCCGGCCCAAAGCGCGTCGTAGCCTTGATTGGCAATGCCTTGTGCGGCGGCTTCGGCCGCTGATTTTTTTACATCGCCATGCATCAGCACATCGCCCACGGCGGCAAAGGTTGCGCGCGCTTCAAGCTGGCCCCAGTGTTCGGTGGCCGGGGTTGGGCTGGGGCCGGGAGCGACGGGTTTATCCGGAAGCTGGCTACAGCCAGCCAGCAAGCTAAGGGCGGCGAGAGCTAAGGGGAGCGCCTTCATAGGTCTGAGTGAATCCGTGTAGGTGTGCCTAGGGCAAGCATAACTAATTTGGCCAGTAGTTACTGTGATTAGGCCCCAGGTAAGCTGGCGGCGATGAATTGCCTGGTAGGGTTGATCGATCCCTATTCAATACAGACCACGCAGTTACGACCGCGTTCTTTGGCCTGGTAAACCGCTTTGTCGGCGCGATTAAACCAGGTGTCCGGGGTGTCACCTAGGTGTAGCTGGGCGCAACCAAAGGAGGCAGTAATATCGCCCTCGGGTGCTGTTAGCTCCAGGCTGATATTCACCCTGAGCTGCTCCGCTAAACGGCGCGCATCGGCGAGGTTAGTGTTGCGTGCCAGCACCACAAATTCCTCGCCGCCAAAGCGGAAAGCGCGATCGGTTTTGCGGATGCGCAGGCTGAGTATCTCACCCAGCTTTTGCAGCAGTTGATCGCCCACACTATGACCAAATTCGTCATTAATCTGTTTGAAAAAATCCAAGTCAAAAACGATCAAGGTGGCGGGGGTGTTATCGCGGGCAAAGTCGTTTAAGCACTCCAACACCATTTGATCCAACACGCGGCGATTGGCCAGGCGGGTTAGCGGGTCAAGGGTGGCGGACTCCTCCAAAAGCTGGCGCTGACGCTCGTTTTGCAGCGCAAAAATGTATGCCAGGCATGCGGCGAAAAGCAGGCTGGCGATCATCGCCATGCCATCCACTGGGTCGGGCAGGTTATAGGCCAGGTGTAACAGTGCGACAACCGCGAGCAGGTTTAGCAGCAGTGCCCGGCGCGGGCGTAACAAAAATACGTTGGCGAGCAGGGCCGGAAACACCCAAAACACAAACAGAGGATTGTTGAGGTAGGCTACGGCCACTGCCCCCAGGGTGTAAAGCGCGGCAGTAATACTTAGGTTTAACGGGGATACCCGGCCAGATTTACGGGCGATAAAAGCGTTACCCAGGGCGACCACCACTATGGCCAGGTCCACCAGTGCATGGGACAATTGCCCGTGCAGGTAGCGCATTACCACAAAGGGGGCTATGCCCAAGGTGGCTAAAATGGCAAAAAAATTAACCAGATTAAACTGAAATTTTTGTAGCGACTCGTCTCGCATTTATCTGCAAGTCCTCTCAAATCCATGAATGGCGCCTGTCACTGCTCGGCGCATGGGTGCTAGCTTACTGATGAAAAGTGAAGACAAGGTGGATTTTTTGGCCAAGTTGGCTTTATTAGCTAAGTTGGATTGTGCGGCATTGTAGCGATGAATGCTAACACTTGTCTTACTGCAAACTTCGCCCGGCTGTTATTAATAATCTAAGCCTGGGGCGGCGTAAAATGGTCGGAGTGAGAGGATTCGAACCTCCGGCCCCTGCTTCCCGAAAGCAGTGCTCTACCGGGCTGAGCTACACTCCGTGAGTTTTTGCGGCCAAGGCCGCTAGGCTGAACTACATTAATCGCCGATGGTCGATGGTTGTTTCGTTGTACTGCGATTAAACGATCAGATTAAAAGTGGCGAGATTGTAAGGGTTGATCAAAATTTTTTGTAGCCCCCAATTTTGATTATAGGCTTGTGCTCATCATAAATTTAACAAGCGGGAAGTCACCTGTGGGTGGGGAAATCGCCTTGAGGCCTTTGGTGACGCTGTACTGGCCGTTATCATTACCATATATCGCTCAGTATCAGTCGTGTTAGCGGCGGGGTGCTCTGGGGCGCAACTTTAGGGGGCGATTTCATTGGTGATTTACGCGCTGTCCATTCCATTTGTTTCCTTTGGCATTTTATGCCGGCTGGACTGCGCACCTCTGTTATAAGGCGATTGCACTTATGTGGTTGGTAGCTGATAAACCTATTGAACGCGAGCTGAGCGCCGCACCTCCCCATGACTGAGGGCGGTGCTCACTTGACCTGGATTGACTCCCACTGCCATCTGGATTTTGCTGCGTTTGACGGTGATCGCGAGGCCCTGTGGCGGGCTTGTCGCAACCAGGGCATAGCGCGCCTGCTCATCCCAGGCACCGAGCCTGGGCAGTGGGCCCGCGCCAAAGGCATAGCCCAAGCCTTGCCCGGTGTGAGTTTTGCTGTGGGGCTTCACCCCTGGTGGATAGCGCCCTGGTTGGCAGGGCGGGCGTTTACCAGCGAGCTGGGCGATAGTTTAGTTGCGCAAGTGCGCAGCTTTCTGCAGCAGCCAGCTTGTGTCGCCCTGGGCGAAACTGGCCTGGATTTACTCTTGGATCAGCCCCTTGGCCTGCAGCAACAGTTGTTGGAAGTGCAATTGGGCCTGGCGCAGCAGCTCGCCAAACCGGTGATTTTCCATTGTGTGCGCGCCCACAGTCAGCTTCAGGTGCTGTTAAAGCACTGGGCGCTACCGGCAGGTGGCGTAGTCCATGGCTTTAATGGCAGCTATGAATTGGCCAAACACTATTGGGACAGGGGGATTTACCTGGGCATAGGCGGCAGTATCAGCTACGCGCGGGCGGCCAAAACCCGTGCCGCGGTAAAGCGGCTACCCCTTGAGGCTATGGTGTTGGAAACTGACGCACCCGATATGCCGCTAGCGGGCAGCCAGGGGCAGCGCAACAGCCCTTTGCAATTGCTGGAGGTGGCCAGGCAGTTGGCGCAATTGCGCAGTGAGCCGCTGGAGTTGATAGCGGCGCGAACTAGCGCCAATGCCCAGGCGCTATTTGGCTGGGCCGGCTAGTTTTCCGCAGCTATTAATCCGGCGATGAATATTGTCGGATTAATAGTGCGGCACAGGGATGTGCCGCCGTCAGCTGAAGGCTGGCGCTAGCCCTGGAAAATCAAGCAGATTTACGCATCTGCGCCGGATTTTCCAGGGCGCCGATCAAAT
>JBNLGJ010000068.1:0-21210 GCA_050305995.1 Cellvibrio sp. | reverse complement strand
CCCTGTGGCAAGCCGGGCAGCAGCAGCAGGCCCTGGATATTTGGCGCAAGTGCCAAAAGCGCGACGCCGGCAATAAACTCCTGCAACAAACCCTCACCCGCCTCAAGGTTGAACTTTAATGCCGAGAATTACCTGGCTGCTGGGGCTGCTGGCCCTAGTCGGCTGCGTCCATCAAACCCCGATCACGCCCCCCGCCAGCCTCCAGGCGCACCAGGCCCAAGTGCGCCAGTTGGATCGATGGCAAATTCAGGGCAAGCTGGGCATAAAAGCCCCCGGTGACAGCGGCAGCGCCAGCCTCAACTGGAAACAGTCACCCGCGGCCTACCAAATCCTGCTGAGCGCCCCCCTGGGGCAAAAGCACCTGGAGATTATTGGCAGCCCCAACCTGGTAGAGCTGCACCAGAGCGGCCAGCCACCCATGAGCGCACGCAGCGCCGAAGCCCTCATCCAAAAAGCTATGGGCTGGACCCTGCCAGTGAGCCAGCTCAGTTACTGGGTGCGCGGCATTCCCGCGCCCAAGGCCAAAATCACCCAGCTGCAGCTCACCCCCGATGGGCTTATTGGCCAACTGGAACAGTCCGACTGGCAATTGAGCTTTAGCAACTACACCAATCAACATTATCGCGGTGAAACCCTGGTATTACCGGGCAAGATAGTCGCCGTGTACCAAGACCTGCGCCTGACCCTGATCATTCGCCGCTGGCAATTCGCGGGAGACGACCAGCCATGAGCCAACGCCTGAGCCTGCTCTCGCCCGCCAAACTCAACTTGTTTTTGCACATTACCGGCCGCCGCGCCGATGGCTATCACAATCTGCAAACCCTGTTTCAGCTGCTCGACTATGGCGACACCCTGGATTTCACCCTCAATGAATCGGGGGCGATAAACCTCAGCCCCGAATTGCCCGGGGTGCCCAGCGAGCAAAACCTGATAGTGCGCGCCGCGCGCCTGCTGGAGCCCTATAAAACCACAGCCCAAGGCATTGATATTCAGCTCACCAAGCGCCTGCCCATGGGCGGTGGTATTGGCGGCGGCAGCAGCAATGCCGCCACTGCCCTGGTGGCACTTAACGCACTCTGGCAATGCGGGCGATCGCGCGCCCAACTGCAGGCCATGGGGCTGACCCTGGGCGCCGATGTCCCTGTGTTTGTCAACGCCCAAACCGCCTGGGCCGAGGGGGTTGGCGAGCAGCTGTTAGCTGTCGAAATGCCACCAAAATGGTTCCTGGTTATCCAACCTGAATGCCATGTATCCACCGCAGCAATATTTTCCAATAAATGTTTGACAAGAGACACGGCGCCAATTACAGTGGCGGCCTTTCTTGAGCAGGGTGGCAAAAACGACTGTCAAGCTGTAGTCAGGGCACTCTACCCAGAAGTAGATAAGGCACTGAAAACACTTGAAAAATTTTGCCAAACCGCAATAATGACCGGCACCGGAGCCTGCGTTTTCGCAAGTTTCGACAGCAGTGAAAAAGCGCAGCAAGTGCAACAGCAATTGCCCTGCACACTGCCCAGTTTTGTAGCTAGAGGCGTCAATCAATCGCCGCTCTACAACTGGTTGCCGAGTTTTTAATTTGCTTAGAAAGTCACAATACAGGGGCGTCGCCAAGTGGTAAGGCAGCGGGTTTTGATCCCGCCATTCGTAGGTTCGAGTCCTTCCGCCCCTGCCATTTTTTCTCGTCATTGCCATTCTTTCTCTATACTCGTGTGCGCCAATGACAAATCTGGTTTCCAGCCTTCCCCCAAAATTCCCCAACCCAGGGCGATTTTCCCAAAGGGTAAAACCAGCTGCTTTTATGCAGCCAAGCAATATTCGGCACTGGCACTCGCTCCAAGGCACTTTTAACCCAGGGCTTCCTTTATCCAAGGCGCTATTAAAAGGTATCTGACGTGACTGACTTAATGGTCTTTACCGGCAACGCTAACCCTGAACTTGCCAAGAAAATCGTTGACACCCTGGGCATGCCATTGGGCAATGTCTCTGTGTCGCAGTTCTCTGACGGCGAAATCGCTGTAGAGCTGCACGACAACGTGCGCGGGCGCGATGTATTTGTGGTGCAGCCAACCTGCGCCCCCACCAACGACAACTTGATGGAGTTGATTGTGATGGTGGATGCATTGAGACGCGCCTCCGCCGGCCGCATCACTGCGGTGGTGCCCTACTTCGGCTACGCCCGCCAGGATCGCCGCGTGCGCTCGGCGCGCGTACCCATTACCGCCAAGGTAGTGGCCGATATGATGGTAGGTGTGGGTGTCGACCGGGTATTGACCGTTGACCTGCACGCCGAGCAGATCCAGGGCTTCTTTGATGTGCCGGTAGATAACGTCTACGGCTCACCGGTACTACTGGAAGATATCGAAGAGCAGAAATTTGAAGATTTAATCACTGTATCGCCCGACATCGGCGGTGTAGTGCGCGCCCGCGCGGTAGCCAAGCAACTGGGCACCGACCTGGCCATTATCGACAAGCGCCGCCCGCGCGCTAACGTCGCCGAAGTAATGCACATTATCGGTGAAGTGGAAGGCCGCACCTGCCTGCTGGTGGACGACATTATCGACACCGCCGGCACCCTGTGCAGCGCCGCCAAAGCACTTAAACAACACGGCGCCAAAAAAGTAATTGCCTACTGTACCCACCCGGTACTTTCGGGTAACGCGATTGAAAACATTAACGGCTCCATGCTGGATGAACTGGTCGTCACCGACTCCATCCCCCTGAGCCAGGCGTCATTGGACTGCCCGCGCATTCGCGTGCTGACCCTGTCCAAAATGCTCGGCGAAGCCATGCGCCGCCTGAGCAATGAAGAATCCCTGAGCGCCATGTTTCGCTAGGCGAAACATGGCCTCAGACCACTGCCCTGAGTTTCAGGGTTTTTATCAACCCATCCTGATTCTGGTCGCGGATCTTGATGGTTAATCGAGGACGTAAACATGTCTGAAGACTTTAAATTAGATGCAAGTGCCCGTAACGACTTGGGGAAAGGTGCGAGCCGCCGCCTGCGTCGTTTGGCTGATCAGGTTCCAGGTATCATCTACGGCGGTACAGAAGCGCCTGTAGGTATCTCTGTAGCTCACAAAGAGCTGGTTAAACACCTGGAACACGAATCTTTCTACTCACACATCATCAGCCTGAATGTTGATGGCAAAGTGCAAGATGTGATCCTGAAGGATCTGCAGCGCCACCCATCCAAGCCAGCAGTGCTGCACGTAGACTTCCTGCGTGTAGATAGAACAACCAAGCTGCACACCAACGTGCCGCTGCACTTCCTGAACGAAGCAACTTCTGTGGGCGTTAAAACCCAGGGCGGTAAAATTGTTCACAACCTGACCCAGTTGGACATCACCTGCTTGCCACAAGACCTGCCCGAGTTCATCGAAGTAGATCTGGCTGAAGTAGAAGCGGGTCAAATCCTGCACATCTCCGACCTGAAACTGCCAAAAGGTGTTACCTCTACCGCCCTGGCCCATGGTGCCGACCACGACCTGGCCGTGGTAACCATCCAGAAAGCCAAAGGTGGTGCGAGCGAAGAAGAGAGCGCAGAAGCTTAATGCTGCCCTTGGACTAAGCGCAAACGCCCTCAGTCCAACCCCAAAAAAAGCCAAGGCCAACACCTTGGCTTTTTTTTCGCCGCGAGTAACCCGGCTTAGTTCAGGGTCCAGTAATGGGTTTTCCCAGGGTAATTCAGGCAAAATAGCCGCCCTGTTAAACAGGAATCAGCGAGCCTATGAATAACAAGATTCAACTGCTGGTGGGCCTTGGCAACCCCGGCAGCGAATATGACCGAACCCGCCACAACGCCGGCGCCGATCTGGTGGAACTGCTGGCGCGCCAGGCAGGTGCCAACCTGCAGCCGCAAGCCAAGTACTTTGGCCTGACCGCGCGCGTCCGCCTGGCCGGGCAAGATCTGCACCTGCTGGTGCCCACCACCTACATGAATCGCAGCGGCCAGTCGGTAGCGGCCCTGGCCAATTTTTTCAAGATCCCGCCCGAGGCAATCCTGGTGGCCCACGACGAGCTGGACCTGGCCCCCGGTGTCGCGCGCTTTAAGCAGGGCGGCGGCCACGGCGGCCACAATGGCCTGCGCGACATCATCAGCGCCCTGGGCAACAACCAAAACTTTGCCCGCTTGCGCCTGGGTATTGGCCACCCGGGTAACGCCGCCCAGGTCGCCAACTTTGTGCTCAAGCGCGCGCCTCAGAGTGAGAGCGAGCTGACTGAGGCGGCCATAGAGCGCGCCATCAACGCCCTGCCCGACGCCATCAGCGGCAACTGGAGCCAGGCGATGAAGGATTTGCACACAGCGCCGAAAAAATAACGGCAGCGGCGCATTAGATACGCATGGGCGCCTGAGCATGTATAATCGCGCCCTTTCCTATTTCCCCTCCTATTTCAGTGGATTCGTACCATGGGTTTCAAATGCGGCATAGTCGGCCTGCCCAACGTCGGCAAATCAACTCTCTTTAACGCCCTCACCAACGCCGGTATTGGCGCCGAGAACTTCCCCTTCTGCACAATTGAGCCCAATGCCGGTGTAGTTGCCGTGCCCGACCCGCGCCAGGACAAACTGGCTGAAATCGTCAAACCCGAGCGCATACTGCCCACCACCATGGAGTTTGTGGATATCGCCGGCCTGGTAGCAGGCGCCTCCAAGGGTGAAGGCCTGGGTAACAAGTTCCTCGCCAATATCCGCGAGACAGACGCCATCGCCCACGTAGTGCGCTGCTTTGACGACGACAATGTGATCCACGTGGCCAACGGCGTTAACCCCGCCGCCGATATAGACGTGATCAACACCGAACTGGCCCTGGCCGACCTGGAGGCCGTGGAAAAAGCCATCAACCGCTACGCCAAACTGGCCAAGGGCAATGACAAACACGCCGTGGCGATTAAAGCGGTGCTGGAAAAAACCCTGCCCCACCTCAACGAAGCCAAACCACTGCGCTCGCTCGGTTTGGACAAGGACGAAGTGGCGCTGCTGAAGGAAGTGAACCTGCTCACCCTCAAGCCCACCATGTACATCGCCAACGTGGCCGAAGACGGTTTTGAAAACAACCCACACCTGGACGTGGTACGCAAAATCGCCGCCGAAGAAAAATCTGTGGTGGTGCCCATCTGCAACAAACTGGAAGCCGACATTGCCGAACTGGAAGGCGATGACAAACAAGAATTCCTCGATGAAATGGGCATGGAAGAGCCGGGCCTCAACCGCGTGATTCGCGCCGGTTACCAGCTGCTCGGCCTGCAGACTTACTTTACCGCCGGCGTAAAAGAAGTGCGCGCCTGGACTATCCCGATTGGTGCCACCGCGCCCCAGGCTGCCGGCGTTATCCACACCGACTTTGAGCGCGGCTTTATCCGCGCCGAAACCATCGCCTACGAAGATTTTGTGCAGTACAAAGGCGAACAGGGCGCGAAAAACGCGGGCAAGAGCCGCAAAGAAGGTAAGGAGTACATAGTGCAGGACGGCGATGTCATGCACTTTTTGTTTAACGTGTAACCTTAATGGTATTTTTTCAAAAAGCCGCCGCTTCGCGGCGGCTTTTTTGTTTCGCACCAACACTGCAACCTCTGACTAACAAACATGGAGTTAACCTATGTCGCTTAATAAACTTTGGAAATTTCTCAGCCTCACGCTGATTGCCACCGCCTTTCTCGGCGGCTGCGCCACTGAATCCCATCGCGAAATCACACCGCAAAAAGTCGAGGCCTACGGCACCAGCTACAATGGCCCACGCTACACCCTGGTTGTTGGCAACTTCCAAAACCGCTCCACCTACATGCAGGGCATGTTCTCCACCAATGTTGACAACCTGGGCAATCAAGCCAAAACCATCCTTAAAACCCACCTGCAACAGACCAACCGCTTTATGGTGGTAGACCGCGATAATATGAGTGGTATTTCGCAAGAGGCCGAAATCGCTGGCGTTAAACAAAAATTAAAAGGTGCGCGCTATGTTGTCTCTGGCGATGTCACCGAGTTTGGGCGCAAAGTAACCGGCGACCAACAGCTGTTTGGCATTTTGGGGGCAGGCAAAAAGCAAACGGCCTACGCCAAGGTTTCGCTTAATGTTATCGATGTAACCACCTCGGAAATTATTTACTCCACCCAGGGCGCGGGCGAATACGAACTTAGCAGCCGCGAAGTGGTTGGCTTTGGCGGCAGCGCAGGCTACGACGCCACCCTGAATGGAAAGGTTTTAAACTTTGCAATTACTGAAGCCGTTAACAATCTGGTGGCAGATATGCAAAACGGTGTTTGGAAGATCGAAAACTAAAATTTGGATGTCGGGAAGATGAAGAAATTAATAACAGGACTCGCGCTTAGCCTCTGTTTAACTGCCTGCGTAAATACGCCGCCGTCGGCGTATTACTGGGGCAATTACGAACAGTTGGTATACGACATGTATAAAAACCCGGGCAAGGCTACACCCGCAATACAATTGCAAAAACTGAGTAACGACATAGAGATCGCACAGAGTAAAGGCAAGCAGGTTCCCCCTGGAGTTTATGCCCATATTGGTATGCTCTACGCCAGTATTGGCGATGCTGGCAACGCCAAAGCTGCACTTGAACAGGAACTTCATCTCTATCCTGAATCAGCAATATTTGTTGACGGGCTGATTCAGCGGATGGAAAAAGGAGTTACGCAATGAAATCTATAAGCATACTACTGGTGTTGCTAGCCGCTCTGATGAGCGGCTGTGTCGTCCAGCAGCCCTATGACTACAGCGCGATTAACTCGGCCAAACCCCGTTCAATTCTGGTTATACCACCACTGAGTGACGCAACGGATATTTCATCTACTTACACCTTTCTTTCCACAGTTTCCAAACCCCTGGCAGAGCAAGGTTACTATGTATTTCCCGTAGCCGTGGTAGACCAATTTTTAAAAGAAAACGGCCTGCCAACACCCGGGGAGATGAACGCCATCCCCTTGGATAAAGTACGCAATGTAACTGGAGCCGATGCCGTGCTCTACGTGCATATTCACGACTGGGGACAGAAATATCAGCTGCTGTCATCAGTAGCCATAGTTGACTCAGAGGTAAAACTGGTTGATACGCGCAGTGGCAATTTATTGTGGCAAGCGCGCATTCAGTTGCAGCAAAACTCAAGCGATGGCGGCGGCGGTATTGTTGGCGCACTGGTTGGCGCCCTTGCCGATCAGATTGCCGGTGCGCTGGTGGATAAAACCTTTGGGCTCTCGTCCCAGGCCAATATGATTGCTATCAGCAATAAAATGCGAGGTTTACCCGCGGGGCCTTACAAACGCGTAGAGTAAATCGCCACATACAAAAAAGCCGCTGCAAAACAGCGGCTTTTTTGTGCGCGGTGAAACAGTTTAATTATTCGAGCAGCTGACGCAGCTCGGCGTCCAAACACGCCACTACCCCCTGGCGATCCAGCCAATAATCGCGCGACCAGAAGCGCAACAGTTGCCAGCCGAGGCCGCGCAGGGCTGCTTCGCGCACCAGTTCGCGGTCGCGCGCGGTGGCGGAGTTTTGGTAGCTGGCGCCATCGCATTCAATACCTGCGAGGTAGCGGTCGGGCGCGCGCGGGTCGACCACCGCCAGTTCGACGCGAAAGCGCGATACCCCCACCTGCGGGTGCAGCTGCCAGCCTTTAGCGGCCAGATCCTGCGCCAGGCAGTGCTCCAGCGGCGAGGCAAAGTCGCCAAGGTTTTTTTGCAGCCCCTCGCCCAGCACACCTATGCCGCGCTCGGCAAATTCCAAAAAGCGTTTGAGGTCGCGCACGCCCAAGGCCTGGGTGCGGCGCAGGTCGATTTGCTCCGCCTTGAGGCTGCTAAATACCAGCAGCTCCTGGCGCGCGCGGGTAATGGCCACATTCAGGCGGCGCTCGCCGCCAGTTTTGTTGAGCGGGCCGAAATTCATAGTCAAACCGCCCTCGGCATCGGGGCCAAAGGTGGTGCTGAACAGAATCACATCGCGCTCGTCACCCTGTACCGACTCCAGGTTTTTAACAAATACCGGCTCGATTAAATCCTCGGCAAAGGCCTTGTCCAACTCGGGGTTGGCGGCGCGCGCCAGCTCCAGTAAATCGAGAATCAGGGTCTGCTGCTTTTGGTTAAAGGTGACTACCCCCAGGGTTTGCTGGGCTTTCTGCGGGTCGCCCAAGCGCCGTTGAATCTCGGCCACTATGGCTTCGGCCTCGATGCGATTAGTCTGGTTGCCGCCGCGCTCATAAACACCATTCACCGCCACCAGACGCACCGCCTCATCGCGGGTGACAGGCGCGGGAAAGCTGACCAGCTCGCCCTGATAATAGCTGTGGTTGGAGAAACTGATCAGGCTCTCGTGGCGCGAGCGGTAGTGCCAGGCGAGTTTGACGCTGGGCAGGTTGGCGCCCAGTAGTTCGTCGAGCACAGACTCCAGGTCCATCTCCTCCTCATCTTCCAGCTCGGCATTTTGGCTGGCGCCAAAAAAGCTGGTGGGCGGTAGCTGCTTGGGGTCACCCGCCACTACGCACTGTTTGCCGCGCGCCAGAGCACCCACCGCATCCCAGAGGGTAATCTGCGAGGCTTCGTCGAAGATCACCAGGTCAAAGGGCTCCTGCTCCACCGGCAGGTACTGGGCAATAGACAGGGGCGACATCAGCAGGCAGGGGGTGAGGCTGGCAATGGCCGAGGGCGCCTCACTGATCAGCTGGCGCAGGGGTTTATGGCGGGTTTTCTTTTCCAGCTCGCGGCGAATAATGCCGAACTCGGAGCTGCGCTTGGCCGCCTCTTTTTCCACCAGCCCCAGGCGCACCCGTGCGCGCACAAAGTCGGCAGTGAGGGCGCGCACCTGGGCATCCAAGCGGCAGAAATCGCGGCTTTTTTGCTCCTGCTCGCGCGCTACAAAGCGGCGCAATTCGGGGCTGGCATCCACCGTCCTGGTCAGCCACCAGCGGGCGTAGTTCACCTCCAGCAGATGGTGGGCACTAGCGCCGCCCGGCGGACCCGATTCCAGCGCCGCCACTAACGGCTGCAGGCCGAGGCTACAGGCTTGATCGCGCACCCGGCGCCAGGCGCACCAGCTGTTCAATCTTGCTTGTTGCGCCTCCAGCTGATCCGCCAGGGACGCCAGTGCAGGCAAATCGCCAGCGGCGTCAAGCAGTGCCGCTGGCGCTTGACCCGCCAGCGGCGCAAAGCTTTGGGCCTGGTCCAACAAGTGTTGATAAGCCTGGGTAAATAGCCGCAGTTGCTGGCCGATGCTGGCGTCGGGCGCCAGCAGTTCATTGGCATCCAGCACCAGATTGCGCAGCCGGCTGCGCAGTTGCAGCAGCGCTTCAGGGCCATCGGCCAGGGGCGCCAGGCAGGCGCGCATATCCCGGGCGAGTTGATAGCTTTGGCGCGCGGCATCGAGGGGGGAGTCCAGGCCGCGCCAGCCGCTGACGGCGCCCAGCAGAGGTTGGCGCTGGTTGAGACTGGCCGCGAGTTCGCGCAAACCGGCCAGTAGAGGTAAATCCTGTTCAGGAGCGGGAGCGCCCTGGGCGCCGAGGGACAAACGCAATAGACGCTTGCAGCGCCAGGCGTTAAACCAGGCCAGGAGTGGATGGCGCGTCTGCGCCAGCTGCCACTGCTGCTGGGCCGCGCTCCAGTCCCCCGCCAGCAATTGCTCGCGCTGGTAGCTGCAACTGAGTTGCCCCAGGCCGGCGTTAAATTGTTCCAGCTCGCCTAAAGCCGCTTCCAGCTGCGCTAAAAGCTCGGCGACATTGGGCGCAAAGGCAAAGCTCATATCCCTGCCCACCATGGCCACCAGGCTGTGGCACAGCTGCGCCAGGGCCGATAGAAACGCCGGAGTCTGCGCTGTTTGCACCAGGCTCAGCTGACTGGCCAGAGGTGCCAGCTGAGGCTGCAACTGGACGGCCGCTTGGCTCAGTGCCCGGGCCTGGGTAAGCAACTGCTGCTGCCAGGCCAGGCTCCAGTCGCCCTGGTGAATCAGCGCCAGCGGCAAGTCGTTAAGCGGCCTCTGGTTAGAAAGCCCCTGGTTAGATGATCCTTGGTTAAACATCCCTTGGTTAATCGACAAGTCGCCCAGAGCCTCCAGGTTGATATCCAGGCGCGCGGCGGTGTCCAGTAGCGCTTGGTATTCACTGGCCGAATGCTCTGTATCGCCCCATGACAGCGGCAGTTTGTGGGTGTCGGGAAATCCCGCCGCCGTGGCCAGTGCCTGGCGCACGCTCAGGCCGTTGCTGTGGCGCTGGTGCAGCGCCCGCACCTGGGCATTGAGCTGGTCGCGCAGTTTGCGCAGCTGGTCGGTATCTGCCTCCCACCTGCCCGCCGCCAGCTCGCCGCGGCTATCCCAGGCTTGGCCCAGCTGGCGCAGCACGTCCAGTTTGCGCGCTTTGTTGGAGTGCAGTTCCAGGCAGAAGTCACCCAGCCCCTGCTCGCGCAGGCGGCGATAGACCACATCCAGCGCCGCCGCTTTTTCGGCGACAAACAACACTCGCCGCCCCAGGCCCAGGTTGTGGGCAATCATATTGGCGATGGTTTGCGATTTGCCGGTGCCGGGTGGGCCGATCATCACAAAGTTTTTGCCTTTGGCTGCGGCGATCACCGCCGCCAGCTGCGATGAGTCGGCACTTAACGGGGTGAAAACCTCAGCCGGATTCAGCTCGCTGTCCAGCTGCGTCGGGGCGATAAATTCCTGCTGCGCCGCAAACAGGTCGCGCGGGGTGTCGATCAGATGACGCACCACGGGGTTGTCTTTGAGCTGCTCGGTGCGGTCGACCAAGTCCTTCCACATCAGGTATTTGGCGAAGGAGAAGGTGCCGAGGAACACCTGATCCTGCACCTCAAAGCCGGGCACATCGCGCAGCTGCTGGCGCACATGGGCGAGTATGCCGGGAATATCGGTGCCCGCCTCGTCGGTGGGCAGGGGGCCGCTCAAGCCGGGAATATCCAACTGGAAATCCTGGCGCAGCATTTCCAACAGGGTGGTGTTAAAGCGCGGCTCGTCGTCGTTGAGGCTGATTTTGATTCCCGAGCGCACCGACTGGCGGCTGATGCTCACCGGAATCAATACCAGAGGCGCGCGGTAAGCGCGCTCGTCGTCTTCGGCTTTGCGCCAGTAAAGCATGCCTATGGCAAGAAACAGGGTATTAGCGCCGCCCTCTTCCAGATCGTTGCGCGCCTTGCGGTACAAATCCACCAGCGCCGATTCCAGCTTGGCCGGCTCCAGGGGCGCGTACAGCCGGTGCCGCGCCAGGGCGGCCAGGGCCAGCTCCTGATCCAGCTGTTCGCCGGTGCGCTCCAGGTGCAGCTCGGCATCGCGCGCGCCCCAGCCAGGCTGGCTCTCCAGCGATAGCGCCTTACCCTGGGCCAGCAGGTCTTCTATCAACCCGGGGTTGGGCGCCAACAGCGGAATATTGGTTTTGCTGGCGCGCATATTCAGCAGCGGATTGCGCAGGCTGAGGTCGAGCAGTTTGCGCTGCCATTGGGCCAAGCGGCCGCCCGGCGTTTGCGCACTGGCGGCTAAGAGCGCCGGGTTGATGGCAGACTCCAGATCATCACTTTGTGGTGTATCCAGTGGTGTCAGTTGCTGCTCTTCGCTCGAGGAAGATTCAAACTGGGCTTTTTGCATAAACGCCAGGGGGCGAACCCGCTCGGCGCGGGCGCGGGCAATATCGACTATACCCACCACCGCCGCAGCACCCGCCAGAAGTTTGTCCTGGGCGACTTTAACCGCTTGTTTAAAACTGATCGGCTTGCCCTGCTCATCGCGCTGGCAGAGCAAGGTGGTTTCCCACACCAACACCTCTTTAAGGGCAACGCGCTTGCGCAGCGCTTCGCCATCGCGAGTAAACGCCTGGGCAAAGGCGTCATCCTTAAGCCAGACACCGACATAGGCATGGCCGGACTCAAGCACAACCAGCGGGTGCAGGCCCATCTGCTCCAGCAGTGAGGCGGCTAGCATGGTGGAATCCAGGCAGGTCGCCAGGCGGTGTTCGAGTATGGCGTCTACCGAGCGGATTTTTTGCCCGCTGCGCTCAAAGCTGGCGGGCGGATAGGCGTATTCCAGTTTGAGCGCGGCCAAAATGTTCCAGATAGCCGCCGCTTGTAGCCAGAGACGTTTGGGGTCGCCACTGGCGTAGGTGTGCAGGCGACCATCGCCATCGTGTTTGCGCAGCAGCTCGGCCACCTGGCGCAGCAGGTTTTGCAGGGCGCGACTGTTGGGCGTGGCAAAAGCGGCGAGCAATTCAGGGTTGTCGCCATAGCCGCTCCACTCGTTGCGCGCGAGGACTTCCAGATCCTTATGCCATTCTGCCAAACACTCACCCTCGGCAGTGCTCAGACGAAAGCTCAGGCCGCCCAGCAGACGCTCCTCCAGGTTCATCAAAAACTCGCCGTTGAGGCGCGTATCGCGCTCGCTCAATTGCAATTGTTGGCCGGGTTCTAGGCGCTCTATCAGCCAGCGTTTGGGGGCGATAAACCCGGGGTTGGCGTTCATCTCCAGCTGTAACTGGGTGTAGTTCCGGGCGCTATGGTTTTGCAGTGTCAGGTGTTTGATTACCGCCACAGCATTTTGCTGGCAGGCAAAATTTATTTGAGGGATTAGCGTTGCTTGTATTGCCAACGCCGCTGAGCCATTCATTGGCGCGGGCGTTAACGGCACGGGCATATTTTCAATATCAGACACGCTATTTCCCCCGGTTGTTTTTATTTCCCAAGATTGCCTTTAAACAATCGCTGTTTATCCTTAAACGCTGTTAATCCTTAGTAGCAATTCCCCAAATAGCGACTTTCCAAATGCGCCTTAAAGTGTGCGGCATTCAGCGGCTCGCCGGTGGCTTTGATCATCAACTCATCAGTGGAGTGCAGGCTGGCTTGCGACCAGATGTTGGTGCGCAGCCAGTTGAACAACTCACTTAAATCCCCTGCGGCAATTTTTTCACTCAAGCCGGCAATACTGCGCTTGGCGGCGGCGAACTCTTGCGCGGCGTAGATAGCGCCCAAAGTGTAGGAGGGGAAGTAACCCAGGGCGCCCATGGGCCAGTGGATATCCTGCATGCAGCCATCGCGATAATTGCCATCAGTGGAAAGGCCAAGATACTGCTGCATTTTTTGATTCCACAGCTCGGGAATATCATCCACGGCAATAGTGCCTTCCACCAAACCCCGCTCGATTTCGTAGCGCAAAATCACATGGGCGGGATAGGTAATTTCATCGGCTTCGACGCGGATAAAACCGCGCTTCATGCGCGTGTTGTAGGCGTAGATATTATCCGCGCTAAAGGCTGCATCGCCCTCGCGCGCAAAAGCCTTGGCGGCAAGTGGCGCGATCAAGCCGCTGAACTCGCGACTGCGCGCCAGTTGCATTTCAAAAAACAAACTCTGCGATTCGTGCACACCCATGGAGCGCGCCTCACCCACCGGCAAATTGGCCCATTGCAGCGGCAGGTTTTGCTCGTAG
This sequence comes from Cellvibrio sp., assembly GCA_050305995.1. Classification (GTDB taxonomy): domain Bacteria; phylum Pseudomonadota; class Gammaproteobacteria; order Pseudomonadales; family Cellvibrionaceae; genus Cellvibrio. The sequence goes on along the minus strand of JBNLGJ010000068.1, from coordinate 7,792 downwards.
CGCGCGTGGCCTGTCTCGTGGATAACGCCCATCAAGGCGCTCATAAAATCCGCCTCGTTGTAGCGGGTGGTAATACGCACATCGCTGGGCACGCCGCCACAAAAGGGATGGGTGCTCACATCCAGGCGGCCGTGTTCAAAATCAAAACCCAGCAGCTGCATCACCTCCAGGCCCAGGGCTTTTTGCTGCGCTATCGGGAAAGGCCCTTGCGGCTGTGTGATCCTACGGGATTTTTGCTTCTCCTCTACCTGCTGGATTAAACCCGGTATCCACTGGATCACCTCGCCAAATAAACTATCCAGCTGGGCGCTGCTCATGCCCGGCTCGTAGATATCGAGCATGGCGTCGTAGCCGCTCAAGCCAGTGGCGGCGGCGCGTATTTGCGCCTCTTCGCGCGCAAGTTCAATCACCTTGGCGAGATTGGATTTAAAACCGGCCCAGTCGTTGGCTTGGCGCTGGCTGCGCCAGGCGTGTTCGCAAGTGGATTTGGCCAGCGACTGCGCCTGCACCAGCGCCTCCGGCAGCAGATTGGCCTGCTGCCATTTGCGCTTGATGGCAGCGAGGCTGGCGCGCTCACCTGCAGATAAATTTTCCTGCTCGGCGGCAGCGATCCAGTCGCCCAGTTGCGGCGCGGTGCTGCGCTGGTGAATCAACACCGACAGCTCCGCCATAGCCGCGGCGCGCGCCTCATTGCCACCGCTGGGCATCATTGCCGCCTGATCCCAATCGCAGATGGCGGACAGGTGGTTGAGGTGGGAGATTTTGACAAAGTGCTGCTGCAATTGGCTGTAGGACATCACCGCTCCTGGCGCGAGAGAAAACGCCTAGCCTAGCAAGTTTTAGCGACGACACCTAACAGCTTGTTGAAATACTATCGGCCTAGCCATCGCCGAATTAAATCCAGCCGCAAAAACCTATTGCAACAGGCAGCTAAATACTTTGCAGCCCCCTGAAGCAGTTCCAGGCCTTGCGCTCCGGATTTTCGCCAGCGCGTCGCCAACAAAGGAACTGAAATATGGAGCATATCTAACCGGCCAATCCCGCCAATATCCCCAGCCAGGAGCGCGAAAAACAAAAACACCAGGGACTCTGGGACAGCTTCCAAACTGCGGACGAATTTTTCCCCGGGCTTTTACGCTTAGCGGTAGCAAGCAGTATTATCGGCGGCGCGCTTTATTTAACAGCAGTGCCTTATATTTTGTTGCGGATTTAACAATGCAAAAATTTTACTTATGACTGGACAAAACCAGAATTGTCTTTAGCCTATTTTAAGGGTGGAAAATCAACGCACCTTAAATATTTCAATCCTATTGAAAACTAAAAAGCCAGCTTTCGCTGGCTTTTTAGCTGTATCTAAAACTCTCAATTCACCACAGATTTAAACACTTCAAAATAGGTGGGAAAGGTTTTGGCGGTGCACTTGGGGTCGTTGATGCGCACCGGCACGCCGCCAAAGGTGGCGAGCGAGAAACACATGGCCATGCGGTGATCGTCGTAGGTGTCTATGGCGGCATTGGCAATTAATTTTTCTACCGGAGTCACCTTCAACCAGTCCTCGCCCTCTTCCACAATGGCGCCGAGTTTGCGCAGTTCGGTGGCCATGGCGGCAATGCGGTCGGTTTCTTTCACACGCCAGCTGGCGATGTTGCTCAAGCGGCAGGGACCATCGCAGAAAAGCGCCACTACCGCCAGGGTCATGGCCGCATCGGGGATATGGTTAAAATCGCGGTCAAAGGCTTTGAGCGGCAGACTGGGGGCTGAGGCCTCAATCCAGTTGTCGCCCTTGGTGATGGTTACACCGATTGCTTCCAGCGCCTCGGCAAAAGCCACATCGCCTTGAATACTGTTAGCGCCCACGCCCTGTACACGCAGCGGGCCACCGCCGAGCGCACCAGCGGCGAGGAAGTAGGAGGCAGACGACGCATCGCCCTCCACATAGATAGTGCCTGGGCTGGTGTAGCCAGCGGCGGCGGGTACGGTAAAGGCCTCCCAACCGTCGCGCTCCACCTTAACGCCAAACTGAGCCATCAGCTTGAGGGTAATTTCAATATAAGGCTTGGAGATAAGCTCGCTCACCAGTTCGATCTGGGTCTCTTTGCCGGTCACTTTTCCGACAATCGGCAGTGCCATTAACAGCGCGGTGAGGAACTGGCTGGAGACATCGCCGCGAATCTGGATTTTGCCCTGGGCGGCTATCTGCGCCGGCTTGATCAGCAGCGGCGGGAAGCCCTCTTCACCCAGGTAGGTAATATCGGCGCCTATCTGGCGCAGCGCATCCACCAAATCGCCAATGGGGCGCTCGTGCATGCGCGCCACACCGTGCAGTTTATAGGTGCCGCCACTCAGGGCCAGAGCTGCGGTCAGCGGGCGAAAGGCGGTGCCAGCGTTGCCGAGGAACAGATCGACCTCTTTATTGGGGAAGCTGCCGCCCGTGCCCTCTACGCGGTAGTCGTTGTCGCCAATCTTGTTCAGGCCCACGCCCAAAGCGGTGAGCGCCTCCAGCATACGGTCGGTGTCGTCAGATTTAAGCAGGTCGCGGATCTCGGTCGTGCCCGAGGCCAAAGCCGCCAGCAGCAGGGTGCGGTTGGAGATACTTTTCGAGCCGGGCAGCTGAACAAGGCCCTGGGCGCGGGAACTGGGAGCGAGATCGAGAAATTCCATTGTTAACCTTTTACGCAATCTGGGATGAGGCCAATAGGCCCAAAAATCGAGACTGCGCATGATATACGCTTCCCTGCGCCAAGGCATTAAAGCCAGGCCAAATTGATGATTTTTAAGTCAAAAGTCCGACTTTTTAGCCCCCTACCCCCGCTTATCCAAGCGCCATCGCCAACAACCAGCCAAGCAGCCCCGGCCAGAGCCCAGATAGCGCCAATTTGGGGTTGACAGCCGCCGCCAGTATCGCCAAAATGCGCGCCTCTCATTTATGGCTAGATAGCTCAGCCGGTTAGAGCACAGCACTCATAATGCTGGGGTCGGCGGTTCAAGTCCGCCTCTAGCTACCATATTTAGAAAGGGTTTGCAGGTTAGCGCTTGCAAACCTTTTTTATTTTCTAGCCTTCAAAAAGTCCGTATATCGCGCTGCCTGACCACCTTCATACAACGGCTCGCCTTCACGCTCGTGCTTCTCACCCCGGCAACCAGTGTTATATTCGCCCCGTCACTCGTTGTAGCGGACATAAACATCTTTCAGGGAATGGAGGAGTTCACATTGCATTAAAGGCATTAAAGGGGTCAGAGCCCTTTAATGCCTTTAATGAAACAAACTCTGCGCGCGCGCCTTCACCTCTGGCAAGCGTTGGCGTAAATGCAGGCGCTGGCTGTTTTTACGCGCGAGCAAATCGAGGAACTTTTCCTCCACCATTTGCGGCTCATTCATCAGCGCCTGCGCCGACCCGAGCACAGCTTCCGCTGGCAGCTGCAACTGCGCCATAAGCGCGCGCAACTCGCTATCATCCTCCAGACAAAATACCGGAGTAGCTCCGGCTACCGCGAGCAGCGCCGATTGATAGGCATTACACAACATCAGGTCGACCTCTTCGCTTACAGCGCGAACTATTCCGGGGCTGATACAGGGCAGCATATGTGCCCGGGAATCAGCTGCGCCCCCCTGGCTGACCCCAATTTCGTCCAGCAACAGTGAGTCCAGTTGGCCATCCTGAAAATCTAGCGGCATAACCACCACCGCAATATTGCGCGCCATCAGCCGCACCATAAACTGGCGCAGCCCCAGTAGCCAGGGTCGCCAGTTGTGCTGCGGGCGAGACACATTCAGGCCCAGCACATGCAGCCCGCGCGCGCGCTGTTGTGAAATCCAGTCGCGCGCTTTTTGCGTTAGCGGATGATCGGCGAGCGGCTCAAGCAAAAAGGCCAGGTCCGCCCCAAGTAGCACAGGCCGCTGCAACAGCGTCTGCCACTGCTGTTGCACCTGAGCATCGCGCACATAAATTTCAACGCTGTGGGGTAATTTTTGTAACCTGCCCAGCAATTCCTGATCACCATCAGGTAGAGGTCCACAACCCAGCAAGCGCGTGCGCCGGCCTTGCTGCGCGGCCAGTTGCACTAAGTCCAAGCGGCTGCGCAACATGGGGCTGAGCGCTGCTTCATTGAGATGACTGCCAATAAAGTCCACTTCGCCATAGGCGGGTATCGGTGCCTTAGCTAGGATTTTGTGCAGCATCGAGGGTTTACTAAAAAAATCTTGTGGGTGAACAAAGTGATCGAGTTTTTGATCCAGTTGATGCCACTCGGCACCGCAGAGCAAATCTATTCGCGCTACGCCCTGTTGACGCAGGCAGGCCGCCGTAGCGGAGACACTCGCGGCGTCGCCTAGGCCACCCTGAATTGCAGGGGGAATCAACAGTGCCGACGAGGGATTGGAATTGGATTTAATGCCGAGGCCGGAAAAAGCCTGGCTGAAATTGAGCGCTAAGCTTCCCATATACAACTCTCCATAAGCGAATATGGCTAACGCAGCCAGAACATCTGGCCCGAACATTAACACCGGGACTGCACCAGCCACACACAAGAGCCTTAAAAAATTAGCTGCGCAAGACGTCAGTGAGCGGACGCCCCCAACCCTGACCGGATCTGCAAAATTTTTCAAAGGCTCCTATTTTTAATGAGCCAGATATACACCAACAAAAAACATGGTGCATTTACTGAGCCATTAAAAGAAACCTTATATCACTCAGAACCTTAGCCTTTGCGTTGGGTAAATACTGCAAGCCATAAAAAAGTGGCTCCACGATTTTGCGCTAAATAGCATTCGACCTCGCCCCAAATTAAGGCAAATAAACAAGGGCTGCTCACTCAAAAAACTCTCTGCCAAATGTACCAACAGGCGCTGCAGTGCGATTAGCGGGGCGAAAAAATTACCACAATCCCAGCGCCCCTTCGTAAGTTAGCTTGACGCCCGCCGCAAACAGCGCCAGATAACTCACGCGATAAAACCATTTATCCGAGACGCGCAAATGCAAGTAAAAACCCAGCCACACACCGAGTGGAGCCAAGGGCAGAAGCAATAGTGAAAGATACAAAGAGGAAAAATTTAATTGGCCAAAATAGCCATAGGGAAATAGCTTTACAAAATTTACCAGCGAAAAAAATATTACTGTTGTCGCTGCAAACAGAGATTTTGGCAGTCGCTGCGGCAGCAGATAAATAGATACCGGCGGACCGCCAGCGTGGGCAATATAGCTGGTGTAGCCAGCAACTGCTCCCCAAAAACTGGCAGGCCTGGCACTGGCCTGCTGCGCAGACATAACCGCAACATACTTTCGCGTCCACAAATAGTGGGCGACAAAATACAGCGATAAAAGCCCCACCAATAACCTAATCCAGTCGGCGTTAGTAATTTGAAAGGTGAGCGCACCAACCAAAATTCCCAAGAGAGCGCCAGGCAGCAGCCAGCGCAAATTTTTTTCGCTCCACACCTGCCGCCAATAGTGGCGAAAACTCCACAGGCTGAAGGCATCCATAGTGCAGAGAATGGGCAGTAATATGGCCGCAGCCAGGCGCGGATCTATCACCAGCGAGAGCACAGGTACAGCGAGCATTCCCAGGCCGCCACCAAAGCCGCCCTTGGACATACCCAGCAAAATAACCACTGGCACCGCCAGCCAATAAAACAGCGTATCCACAGCCTAACCCCGCATAAACTCAGCCGCGCAGCATGCAGCAATTTGGCGCGACTTGCCAGTTGCGGCGGGAGTGCGGTTACTCAAAGCTGACCGGGAGATAATCGTACTCGCAGTAGCTGGAGTTGCGGTCACAGACCTCCAGCAACAAATAGAGCTGCTGCGGCACCTGCGCAAACAAGGGTGCTATATCCAGGGGCGCCAAGTTGGCATCACAATTGAGATAGAGATCGCTGGTGTACTGACAAACCAAAGTGCCTTTCTGATCACACCAGTGGTGTTCGCCACAGATTTCACTTTGCACTAGTAGCGCCTGGTTCAGGCTAGGGCGGTCATTGATCCATAGGTGCACAGAGTAATCTTCCAAACTGTTGACCACCCAGGAGGCATTAAACTGACCATCGTATAAATAGGGGTTTACCGCGAGATCACCATAAGGCGGTTTGGCGGTGTCCTGATCATAGCTGTCAAGTAAATCAAAATAGCGCAGGCTGGGCAGGTATTCACTGCCATTATCCGCCACCACCTCAGTGCGACAGGCAAGTAAACTCAGGAGCGATATGACCAGTGAGAGACGCACAATTGTTTTCATTTTTTTCATCCCCAGAGCACTTAAAAAATCAATGAGTTTTTATGCTATAAGCTGGGCAATGAATTTTTACTGAACACTCGAGCGAAAATAGCTCACAGCCAACCTAGCTCAGAGAAAAAAGCCTGGCGGCAAGGTGAACAGGAGTGGATTAATAACAGAAGGGTAAATCGCAGCGAATACTTACCTGGGCCGGATGCCATCCGCCCCAGGCTTGAATTTAGCCTAGCGCCAGTGCTTGCGACTAGTGACGCACCTGCAGCTCTGGCCTCATGTTGACCGAGCCATCCTCCTCCAGCACCGCGAACTTATTGGTGTCCGGGCTGGAAACCACCACTATGGGCTCCAAAAACAGAGGGCGACGGATAAACCAGAGGCTCCAGCCAAAACTCTCCAGGCTGTGCAGCGCCAGCAGCTGCAAATTATTGAGGTAGCGCCCTAAATCTATGGGGATAGCTTTTTGCTGCCCACGCTTGTCATCCACAATATTTTTTAACCGCTCAGCCAAGCTGAGTTTTACCGAACCACTGGCGGTTGATGTGGTAAAGCCGTTTTTCCGCATATCATTCATATTCGTCTCCTTTGGCTCTTACTTCCTGTTGTTTGGGTATCTGCTCTTCACCCTGGGGCAAATAAGAGCATACCAACGCCCTAATTTTCTGGAGCTATAAACAGTGTTGCCATTGGCCGAATCAAAGTCAAAAACCATCTTGGAATATCCAGCTGGTTTGACAGGCGGCTTTTACATATTCAATATCGGTTTTTGTGGAAATAGCCCTTAGCGCCCAAACCGTTAGCACCCCCCGTTAATATTGCCCTGGTGCGCCACAACCTGGATGCCAAAGCCAAGGATGCGGGCAAAGGCCCAGGCGTGCTTTGTTTTTTTACCCACTGAACGATTTTATCCACTAAACAATTTTATCCACTGAACAATTCGAGGAATCTATGAAACTCTTTGGCAGCTACACCTCTCCCTTTGTGCGTCACTGTCGCATAGCACTGCTGGAAACCCAGCAGCCATTTGAATTTGTGGAGACAGACCAGGCTGCCAGCGCGGCGCAATCGCCCACCCAGCGCGTGCCTTTTTTGCAAGATGGCGACAAATTTTTTACCGACTCAGCCTCTATTTTGAAATACCTGCGCGAAAAAGTTGGCGGCAGCTTTTGCCCAACCCCAGAGGAGCTGGACCAACTCTGCCTGGTGAATACGGTGCTGGACTCGCTGGTCAACCTGTTCTTTTTGGAGCGCGATGGTGTCCCGGTAAATGAGGTGGTTTATCTGCGGCGCCAGGCCGCGCGCATCCAATCAACCCTGGCGGAACTCGATCAACTGGCCTTGCCTGAAAACGCCCCCTACAACGATGCGCAACTGCGCCTCGCCTGCATGATCGGCTGGGCCAAATTTCGCAAGCGCACCGATTTTTCACCCTTCGCCAATTTGGAAAAATTTTACGCGGGCGCACTTAATTACCAGCCCTTTGCCGCCACCCAACCGCCGCAAGCCTGAGTTGTATTAGCCAAAAAAAACGCCCCAATTGGGGCGTTTTTTTTGGCTAATACAACTC
>JBNLGJ010000067.1:0-46449 GCA_050305995.1 Cellvibrio sp. | reverse complement strand
ATTTACGCATCTGCGCCGGATTTTCCAGGGCGCCGATCAAATATGTCAGGACGATATATTTGATCGCCGGGTTAATAGCTAATTGTTGCGATTTAACGCATTAAAATTGCCGCCAGGCCAACTGCCGCCAGTATCACACTGGCGGCGGGCAGGTCTGCCGGGTTAACGCCGGCCCACCAGTTTTGCAACTGCGCCAGCGGCTGGGGCACCGCCAGGGCCGCGGCGGCGGCAAAGGCGCCCAGGGCAATCAGCCAGCGGCGCGCGCGGGTCTGCTGTTTGCGCTGCTGCTGCACATAGCTGCGCTTGAGCGCGTGCAGCTCGGGCGCCACCTCGCCCAGATTTTGCAATTGCTGCAGGCCGTTAAACACCAGGTTGGGCACCTGCGGGAATTTTTCCATCCACTCGGGGGCGTAGCGCTTGAGTTCGCGCCAGAGGTTTTTGGGGTTAAATCGCTGTTTGAGCCAGCGCTCCAAAAACGGATGAGCCGTGGCCCAGAGGTCTAAATCCGGGTAGAGCTGCCGGCCCAGACCCTCGATATTGAGCAGGGTTTTTTGCAGCAGCACCAGCTGCGGCTGCACTTCCATATCAAAGCGGCGCGCGGTGCGGAACAAATTGAGTAGCACCTGGGCGAAGGAAATATCCTTGAGCGGCTTTTCAAAAATCGGCTCGCACACAGTGCGAATGGCCGCTTCCAACTCCTCCACCCGCACACTGGCCGGCACCCAGCCGGACTCCACATGCAGCTCCGCCACCTGGCGGTAGTCGCGGCGGAACATGGCGAGCAGGTTGCGCGCTAAATAGTATTGGTCGGCGCGGGTGAGCGAGCCGACTATGGCCATATCCACCGCCATGTACTGCGGCTGGCTGGGGTTGCGCGGTGCCACAAAAATATTGCCCGGGTGCATGTCGGCGTGGAAAAAATTGTGCTCGAACACCTGGGTGAAAAAGATCTCCACGCCGCGCTCGGCGAGTTTTTTAATGTCGGTGTTTTGCGCGTGCAATGCATCCATGTCGGTGACCGGAATGCCGTAGATGCGCTCCATCACCAGCACTTGCGGGCGGGTGTACTCCCAGTAGATTTCCGGCACATAGAGCAGTGGCGAGTTTAAAAAATTGCGCCGCAACTGCGAGGCGTTGGCGGCTTCGCGCTGCAAATCCAGCTCGTCAAAAATGGTGGTGCGGTAGTCTTCAACCACTTCCACCGGGTGCAGGCGTTTGCCGTCGGGGCTGTACTTTTCGATCAGGCGCGCTACCAGCAACAGCAGCTGTACATCCTGGGCGATGACTTTTTCGATACCGGGGCGAATCACTTTTATGACCACGTCGCGGCCATCGTTTAACACCGCGGTGTGCACCTGGGCGACTGAGGCGGAGGCGAGGGGATCGCGCTCGTAGCTGGCAAAAACCTCTTCAACTTTTGCCCCCAGCGCCTGCTCGACAATTTGCTGGAACTGCTCGCGCGGGAAGGGCGCGACATTGTCCTGCAGGTGATTGAGCTCGGCGACTATGTCGTCCGGCACCAGGTCGGGGCGGGTGGACAGCAGCTGGCCGAATTTAACAAAAATCGGCCCCAGGTCCTCGCAGGCGCGGCGCAAACACTCGCCGCGGCTGAGTTTGGGCTGGGGGAAAAGTTTAAGCGGCAGCAGCGCCAGGCGCACCAAAAATGGCAGGCGCGCGGGCAGCAGCAGATCCAAACGGTAGCGGGCAAACACCCACAGGATATTGAGCAGGCGAAAAAACACCATCACTTGTTAAGTTTCTCTTTGAGTAATTTCTCTACCCGCGCCTGGGCGCGGTCCACTGCCAGGCGCAAGTCATCCACCTGTTGGTAAAAATCTTCCAGTTCGGGTTTGCTCGGTAGGGTTTTGAGTTCTTCGGTTATAAATTCGCCAGCCAGGCGCTTTAGGCTGGCGGCGCGCTGGCTGACAAAGTGGAATTTGCTGCGAATCAGCTCCGCCGTTTGCTGGCCGATAATATCGCCGCTGAACTGGCTGAGGATCTCCCCCCAGTCGATATCCAGGGTTTTGAGGATTTGCTGCAGCTCCGCCAGCAATTGCAAATCGCCCATGGCGCTCACGCCCGAATATTTCAAATTGTGCGGCTCGGTGTTGGCCAGTTGCAGCAGCGCAAACAGCGAGCCGGATACCTCAGTATCCACCTCGCCCTGCCAGTTGGCCATCAGGTTCAGCCCCTCTTCCTCGGGCATTACATAAAAGGTTATGGCGGGGGCGCTGATGCGAAGGGCGAGAATCTGACCGGAAATTTTAGCCAGGCGCAGGCGCGAACCCGGGTCGTAGACCAGCGCGGCGTTAATGAGTTTTTCGGCTCCGGCAAGGGCGGCGCTCAACAGCATGGGGAGATCCTGACGGCGGTGGTTTAGGGCTTGATGCCTTTGTGCAGGGCGACTATGCCGCCGGTCATATTGTGGAATTCGGTGCGCACAAAACCTGCCTCGTCCATCATGTTTTTCAGCGTTTGCTGATCCGGGTGCATGCGGATGGACTCCGCCAGATAGCGGTAGGATTCGGCATCGTCGGTGACCAGCTTGCCCATAAATGGCAGCACTTTAAACGAATAGGTGTCGTACACCTTGCTTAATATGTCGCTCTGCGGCTTGGAGAACTCCAGCACCAGCAGGCGCCCGCCGGGCTTGAGCACGCGCAGCATGGAGCGCAGCGCCAGGTCTTTGTCGGTGACGTTGCGCAGGCCAAAGGCGATGGTGATGCAGTCGAAGGTATTGTCGGGGAAGGGCAGGTACTGGGCATCGCACTGGGCGAAGTTGATATTGCCCGCAATGCCGCGATCGGTGAGGCGGTCGCGCCCCACGCCGAGCATGGAGGCGTTGATGTCGGCCAGGATCACTTGCCCTTGCGGGCCGACACGTTTGGCGAACTGGTAGCTGAGGTCGCCGGTGCCGCCGGCGATATCCAATACCTTGTGGCCGGCGCGCACGCCCGAGGCCTCGATGGTAAAGCGCTTCCACAAGCGGTGGATGCCGCCTGACATCAAATCGTTCATCAGGTCGTACTTGGCCGCGACCGAGTGAAACACCTCGGCCACGCGCCCGGCTTTTTCGTCAACAGGCACTTGCTGAAAACCGAAGTGGGTCGTTTTTTTCTCGTTCATGCTGGCTCCGCCTGATGATGATTGTGTTCAAGTGTCTGACCAGTTTTTACTGGGCCGACCACTGAGGCTGACAACTGGGGCGGGCATTGTACAATGCCGGTCTGCTTCTCTCACCTAAAAATCTGTTAAACCGCTGCGGGCGGTCTGGGCAAGGTAATGGCAAAGTGGAATCTGTATGGGGTGATAGCCTTGATGCTTCTGGGATTGCCCCAGTTGAGCGAGGCCCAGGAGCACTCCCACTTAAAACCCTTTAGCACCGATGGCTGCTCGCTGTTTGTAGACGGGCCGCTCAATGACCCCTACCGCTGGCGCCACTGCTGCCTGGCCCACGACCTGGCCTATTGGCAGGGCGGCACCCAGGCCGAGCGACTGGCTGCCGATGAGACGCTGCGCGCCTGTATGGTTCAGGCCCAGGGTAGTTTTACCGCCAGTTATGTTTTTGCCGGTGTGCGTTGGGGCGGCCACCCGGATTGGCCCTCGACTTATCGCTGGGGTTATGGCTGGAGCTATTGGGGGCGCCAGGGGCCGCGCGGCTACGAGCCGCTCAGCCCGGCGGAGCTGGCGCAACTACAGGCGCAGCTGCCCCAGGCCCTGGCGCTGGTGGCCGAGGACGCGCGCCAGCATCCCTGCGCCGCCAGGCCAACACCAAGTGCCGCCAGCCCAACATCGAGGGCCTCAAGTCCAACACCGAGCGTCTCCAGTCCAACACCGAGCGCCGCGCCTGAGCCCTTCGCTGATCAGGCGCTGGCCAAGGGCGCGGCCGAGCTTAAACAAAAACCACAAAAACAATTGCAGTAATCAGTGTTTCAAACTTGGCAACTAGACTACAATTTTGCGACCGTTGAACCGCCCCAACAGTTACTGGCGGCAGCGGTCGACAACCTGCGGCGATCCTCAGGCAGCCTTTCCCGCTGTTTGGCCGCAGGTGACACGCCGGATGCACCTTAGTCCTTGGGTTATTCCCAGCGGCTAGTCCGAGGTTTCCCGGGTTTCGCAAGCGCCCAACCCTTTTATGGAGACTCCATGAAATTTCGCTTTCCTATCGTCATCATCGACGAAGACTTCCGCTCCGAGAACACCTCGGGTTCCGGCATACGTGCCCTGGCTGACGCCATAGAGGCGGAGAGCTGGGAGGTGCTGGGGGTGACCAGTTATGGTGACCTGGCCCAGTTTGCCCAGCAGCAGTCGCGCGCATCTGCCTTTATTTTGTCAATCGATGACGAGGAGTTTGGCTCCGGCTCGCAGGAGGAGACGGACAACGCCCTTAAAGCCCTGCGCGCCTTTGTGGAAGAGATTCGCCACAAGAACGCCGACATCCCGATTTACCTCTATGGTGAAACCCGCACCTCGCGCCATATCCCCAACGATATCCTGCGCGAGCTGCACGGCTTTATTCACATGTTTGAGGACACCCCCGAATTTGTGGCGCGCCACATTATTCGCGAAGCCAAATCCTATCTCGATGGCCTGGCGCCGCCATTTTTCCGCGCCCTGGTGCACTATGCGCAGGACGGCTCCTACTCCTGGCACTGCCCGGGTCACTCCGGCGGCGTGGCCTTTTTGAAATCGCCCATCGGCCAGATGTTCCACCAGTTCTTCGGCGAGCGCATGTTGCGCGCCGATGTGTGCAACGCGGTGGAGGAGTTGGGTCAGCTGCTCGACCACACAGGCCCGGTGGCCGCCTCCGAGCGCAATGCCGCGCGCATTTTTAACGCCGACCACTGCTACTTTGTCACCAACGGCACCTCCACCTCCAACAAGATGGTGTGGCACTCAACCGTGGCGCCGGGCGATATAGTGGTGGTGGACCGCAACTGCCATAAATCGATTCTGCACTCGATTATTATGTGCGGCGCTATACCGGTATTCCTGATGCCGACGCGCAACAACTTCGGCATTATCGGGCCTATCCCGCTGGCGGAGTTCACCCCCGAAAGCATTGCCAAAAAAATCGAGGCCAACCCCTTTGCCCGCGAAGCGGCCAATAAAAAACCGCGCATTCTCACTATCACCCAATCGACCTATGACGGTGTGCTCTACAACGTAGAGACCATCAAACAAATGCTCGACGGCAAGATAGATACCCTGCACTTTGACGAAGCCTGGCTGCCCCACGCCACCTTCCACGAGTTCTATCAGGACATGCACGCCATTGGCAAAAACCGCCCGCGCGCCAAAGAGTCGATGATTTTCTCCACTCAATCCACCCACAAGCTGCTCGCCGGTCTGTCCCAGGCCTCGCAGGTGCTGGTGCGCGAGTCGGAAACCGTCAAGCTGGACGAAGATGCCTTTAACGAAGCTTATCTGATGCACACCTCCACCTCGCCGCAATACTCGATTATTGCCTCCTGCGATGTGGCGGCGGCGATGATGGAAGCTCCCGGCGGCCACGCCCTGGTAGAGGAATCCATTTTGGAAGCCCTCGACTTCCGCCGCGCCATGAAAAAAGTGGACGAGGAGTGGGGCCAGGACTGGTGGTTCCAGGTTTGGGGCCCGGATGAATTTGCCGATGACGGCGTGGGCTCGCGCGAAGACTGGGTGCTGCGCAGCGACGACAATTGGCACGGCTTCGGCAAGCTGGCCCCCGGCTTTAACATGCTCGACCCCATCAAGGCGACTATTGTTAACCCCGGCCTGCGGGTAAATGGTCAGTTTGATGAAACGGGTATCCCCGCCTCGATTGTGACCAAATACCTGGCTGAAAACGGCGTGATTATCGAGAAGTGCGGCCTTTACTCCTTCTTCATCATGTTCACCATCGGCATCACCAAGGGCCGCTGGAACACCCTGGTGGCGGCGCTGCAACAATTTAAAGATGACTACGACAAAAACGCGCCTATGTGGCGGATCATGCCTGAGTTTGCCCAGGCCAACCCGCGCTACGAGCGCATGGGCCTGCGCGACCTCTGCCAGCAGATCCACGACTTCTACCGCACCTACGATGTGGCGCGCCTGACCACCGAGATGTACCTGTCGGACATGCAGCCAGCGATGAAACCTTCCGACGCTTTCGCCAAAATGGCGCACCGCGAAATCGAGCGGGTGCCCATCAATGAACTCGAAGGTCGCATCACCTCGATTTTGTTAACGCCTTACCCGCCCGGCATTCCGCTGCTGATTCCCGGCGAGCGCTTCAACAAAACCATCGTCGATTATTTGAAATTCGCACGCGACTTTAACGAGAAGTTCCCCGGCTTTGAGACAGACGTCCACGGCCTGGTCAAACGCGAAGTGGATGGCAAAAAAGACTACTTTGTTGACTGCGTAAAACAGTAGGAAATTTTTCACAGGATGTGGTGATAAACAAAAAAGCCACTGAGGAAACCCAGTGGCTTTTTTGTTTGGCTGACTGTTTGCAAACGGAATAAGTGAAAATGGGTAATAAAATCAGATTTGATCTACCTAATCATCCTTCTGGGTACTCTGGTGAATCCTTGTGGGCAGATTTGATCAAAGATGACTTGTATGAAATTAGAAATATTCCTGTTTTTACATACGGAGTAAATTACTTGGATGTTGTTCAGGTTAATAAGATGGAAACAGGAATAATGCAGGCTTGCAAAATTGTTGAGAGAAGCGGTCATCACACAGTTAGAGTTTTCTTTGTGGATGGTAAATCGGCCGAAGAAAACTACCGGAGGTTGGTGGAGTTCAAGGGGGAAGGAGTAGGTTCCGAGACATGGAATAATGATATATACGCACTAAGCGTTCCGCCTCAACGAGACTATGAGGCTTTCGTTGATATCCTTAACCAGCTTCAAGAAAAAGAGATAATAGAATACGAATTGGCGGGTGAATGGAGTGGTAACTTCGATGGTACAGAATAATTCTAATATTTTTCCTAAGTGACACATTTCAGTAACTAACATATCCATCGTTAATACGAAAAATCAATGAATCAATTGCACCAGCATCTGCACAAACACATTCACCGCCGCCGCAACAAGTCTCTGGGTACTCCAGAGCTGATAGCCATTGCCCTGGGCGGCATGGTCGGTGGTGGTATTTTTACCATCCTCGGTATTTCGGTGGCCATGATCGGCGCTTATACGCCCCTGGCGATAATGATCGGCGGTGTGTTTGCCGCGCTGGCGGCCTACTCCTATGTAAAGCTGGGTGTTTATTACCAGGACGAGGGCGCTACCTATGCGTTTTGCAAGCGGGTATTTCAAGCGCGTTTTGCGGCTTCGTTGATCGGCTGGTGGGTGATCTTTGGCTATATCAGCACCCTCGCGCTCTACGCCTATACCTTTTCTGCCTACGCCGTCAGCGGTTTTGAACTCGGCCAGGCGGAGTGGCTGCGCAAACTGGTGGCGGCCCTGGTGATTATTGCCTTTACCCTGGTCAACCTGTGGAGCGTTAAGGGCATGGGCAAAATTGAAGACCTGATGGTTTATACCAAGCTGGCTATTTTGTTGGTAATCGCTGTAGTGCTCATTCACGGCGGCAACCAGAGCTTGCCCAAATTAATCGCCGCCGAGAGCGATTTGCCGCTTGGCGAAATTTTTATCGTCGCGGCTATCACCTTTGTCGCCTATGAGGGCTTCCAGTTGGTGATCAATGCAGTCAACGAAATGGAGCAGCCAGAGCGGCGCATTCCACTGGCAATCTACTCCGCCATAGGCCTGGCGATTTTGATTTATGTGGTTTTGGCGACTGGCGCCATACTCGCTATTCCCTTTGCCGATATTATTCGCAACAAGGAATACGCCCTGGCGGCGGGCACCCAGGGCGTGCTCGGCCACTGGGGGCGCGACCTGGTGGTAGCGGGCGCGCTGTTGGCCACCAGCAGCGCCATCAGCGGCACCCTGTTTGGCGCCTCGCGGCAGATGGCCGTTATCGCCGACGACGGCCACTTTCCCCCCTGGCTGGGGCACAGGCGCGGCACTATTCCCGATGGTGCGCTCATTGCCATGGCCGCCTGCGCCATAGCGCTGATCGCCGCTGGCAGCCTGCAGGTGATATTGGAGTTTGGCAGTGTGACTTTTTTATTGGTATCGCTGCTGATGGCGGTGGCCAACTATCGCGTGCGCGCGCTCACCTGTTCATCTGCGGTTTTGTCTTGGCTGGCTATGCTGGGTTTGGCTATGGGCACCGCCATTATTTTTTACTACGAATACCTTAACCAGCCGCAACAGTTGGTATTTATTGGCAGTATTTATTTTATCCTCACCCTGGGGGCCTGGTTTTACCGTCGCACGGCCTAGGGATTTTTTGTTTTTAAAAAGCACTACAAGGGAATAGTAAATGGGCAGATTAAAACACTTGGGTTTGCTTGCACTGTTAAGCACGAGCTTGTTGACCAGCTGGTTAACGGGTTGCGATAAAACCGCTGAGACGCCGACGGCGGTTAGCAATAACGCCGCTGCCCCGGCGGCCAGTATTGCCGCCCCGGTCAACGAGGTAAAAGATGGCTGGGAAGCGCATATCGATGACTTCCCCAAGGGTTGGATTGCTGCCGAGGCGCCGCTCTATATCCGCTTTACCCACCCAGTTGTAGCCTCCGAGCAGGTCGACAAGGCATTTGACCCGGAGCAGCTTAAATGGGATTTAAACATCCCGGCCAACCTGGTGTTTACCTCGACCAGCGAATTGCGCATTAGCCCCGCCCAACGCTTGCCCAGTGATACCCTTATTCACCTGCAGCTGCAGGCGAAAAATCTTGATGGCATAGATCCTTCGCTGGAAAACTTTGCCTTTGAAGTGCACACCATCAAACAGGATTTTGATTTAAAAGTTAACGGCCTGGTGGCACTGGAAAACGACGATACCTTAATGCAATTAACCGGCTCGGTGGTTACCGATGACACAGCCGAGCTGGAAAATATCAAACATCTGCTCAGCGCCAAACTCAATGGTGCCAAGTTGGATATCCAGTGGGTGCAGGAGAGCGATAGAGTCACCAATCGTTTTACTATCAACAACATCGAGCGCCAGGCCAGCGCGGGTAAATTGCACCTGGATTGGGATGGCAGCGCTATAGGCTCTCTTGATAAAGGCGGGCGCGATATTCCTGTGCCAGCGCTGGCATCGTTTACAGTAACTGCAGCCAGTGTCAGGCGCCTGCCAGAAGTGTATATCGAAGTACAGTTTTCCGATGACCTGGCGGCCAACCAAAATCTGCGCGGCCTGGTCAGCTTTGCTGGCGAGAGCAACCTTAAAACCGAGGTAGATGGCTCCACGCTAAAAATTTATCCACGCAAACTGGAATCCGGTGTGCAGGAGCTGGTAATCAACCCCAGCCTGCGCAGTAAAAAGCAGCGCGTGCTCGCTGAGGAGTATCACCAGAGTCTGGTGTTGGAGCTGGTTAAACCCAGCATCAATTTTGTTGGCAGCAGCGCCATACTGCCACCGGCGGGGCAGATCTCTGTGCCCTTTGAAGCCGCCGGGGTGGACTCGGTGCAAATTATTGCGTTTAAAGTATTTGCCAATAATGTCGGCGAGTACCTGCAGGACAACACCCTCACCAGTGCCAGCGCCGACGCTCAAACCGGGCGCTATTTGTGGCGCAAAGTTTACCGATTGCCGGAAATTCCCAAGGATAAAAAACAGCGCTTTAATCTCGATTTAACCCAGCTGATGGCACAGCACCCGGAAGGCATAGTGCGTCTGGAATTGCGTATAGATCGCAGCAATACCATTTACCAGTGCGACCAGGCGCGCCCCACTGAACCGGTGACAGCCATGCCCGGTAATTCCGAAGGGCAGAGTTACTACGACAATGACGAGTCGGTACCCGCTTGGTACAACGAATATTACGGTTCCAACGGCTATTACAACTACAGCGAGCGCAACAACCCCTGTAGTGATGTGTACTATTCCTATGGCTCCAACGTGCGCGCGGCGCGCAACTTTTTTGTGTCCAATATTGGCCTTATGGCCAAGCGCGGCGATGGCAAACAACTCAATGTTATTGCCACTCAACTCGATAGTGCCAACCCTTTAAGCAATGCCCAGATCACCGCCTACAACTACCAGCTGCAGCCCATAGGCACAGGCACCACCGACAGCTACGGTATGCTGCAACTGGATACCGATGGTCAGGCGTTTTATATCCAGGCGCGCTCTGGTGATCAACTTGGCTATTTGCGCCTGCGCAATAACGAGGCGCTGCCCACTAACCAATTTGATGTGAGTGGCGAGCAAATCAAAGCCGGTTTAAAAGGTGCTATTTACGGCGAGCGCGATGTCTGGCGCCCGGGCGATGATGTGTTCCTCACTTTTGTGCTGGAGGACAAAACTAAACAGCTGCCCGCCATGCACCCGGCAACCCTGGATGTATTTGACCCGCGCGGTAAAAAAGTGGTGGCACAAACCAATGTGCAACCGCTCAATGGTTTTTACACTTTTAAATTTGCCACAGATGAAAGTGCGCCTACCGGCAATTACCGCGCGGTGGTGCATGTCGGCAATCGCTTTTTTGACAAGCTGTTAAAAATTGAAACCATTACCCCCAATCGCATCAAGGTGGAACTAACGCCCGCAGCAACACCCTTGAGTGTTGCCACTATGCCCACCCAGGTGGAATTATTTGCCCAGTGGCTGCAGGGCGCCACCGCCAAAAATTTAAAAGCCGACAGCGAATTAAAATTGCTGCCGCGCAAAACCCAGTTTGATGGCTACACGCAATTTGTGTTTGATGATGAGGCGCGCTCTTTTACCGGCTCCAGTCAAAAAGTATTTGATGGCAAGCTGGATGAAAAAGGCAAAGCCAGCTTTCCTGTTAATATCAGCCTCTCGTCACCGCCGCCGGGTATGCTCACAGCACAGTTTGTCACCCGCGTGTTTGAACAGAGCGGCAACTTCAGCACCATTTTGCGCCCCTATGAATTACACCCCTTTAAAGCCTGGGTGGGTTTGAATATCCCCAAGGGCAAGGGCTATATGGATGCCATTAGCCGCACTGACGATCATCAAGTTCTTGTGCAATCTTTAGGTGATGACGGCAAGCCCTTGGCCAACCGCCACGTGCAAATCACCGTGCACGAAATCGGCTGGCGCTGGTGGTGGGATGAGGAAGAGGACAATATCGCTGACTACATCAACAACCACAGCTACAGAGCGGTAACTCGCGAAGATCTGGTGACCGATGACAAAGGCCGATTGGTGTGGCAACTGGAAAAAAATAAATACGACTGGGGCCGCCACCTGGTGCGCGTTTGCGATATGGACGCGGACAGCGATGAGGGGCACTGCGCGAGTAAAGTGGTTTATTTGGGTTGGAGTTGGGACAGAGGCTTAAAGTCTGACGCCGCTACTCAGTTAATGATGTCCACCGATAAAACCAATTACCTGGTTGGCGAAACCGCAAAAATTCGCCTGCCCAAAGCGGCAGAGGGAAGAGTGTTGCTCAGCCTGGAAAATGGCAGCCGTGTACTGCAAAGCCACTGGCTGGATTTGCAGCCCAATCAAACTGATATTGAAGTTCCAATTACTGCCGAGATGGCGCCCAACGTCTACGCCAATATCGCCATTATTTTACCGCACCAAAAACGCGAGGCAGAAACGCCTATGCGCCTTTACGGCATAGTGCCAATTTTGGTGGAAAATCCGCAGACCCGTTTGCAACCACAGGTGGATGTACCGGATAAAGTGCGCCCGGAAACTGAGTTCAACATTAAGGTGAGCGAACAGCAGGGCCGCGCCATGACCTACACCCTGGCGGTGGTGGATGAAGGCCTGCTCGGTCTCACCAATTTCCACGCGCCCGATCTGCACGACAACTTTTTTAAACGCGAAGCGCTGGGCGTGCGCACCTGGGATTTGTTTGATCAAGTCGTGGGTGGTTACGGCGCTTCGCTTGCGCGCGTATTGGCTATTGGTGGTTCCGACGCCGCTAATGACGCCGAGCGCAAACGCCGCGAGCGCCGCTTTCCTCCAGTAGTAAAATTTTTAGGTGCGTTTGAATTAAAAGCCGGCGAAACCCGCGAGCATAAAGTGAAACTGCCACCCTATATGGGCGCAGTGCGCGTTATGTTGGTGGCTGCGGATACCACCGGTGTCAACAACAAAAATGAAACTGCCTACGGCAGCAGCGAAAAAACGGTGACGGTCACTCAACCCGTCACACTCTTCGCCACCTTGCCGCGCGTACTTGGTCCAGGTGAAGAAGTGGCGCTGCCGGTCAACGTGTTTGTCAGCGATGCCGCCTATCAGGATGTGACTATCAAGGCCGAGGCCAATGAAATTTTCACGGTTATTAAAGGTGAGGATTCGCTGCACTTTAGCGAGCCGAGCGATGCCATTGCCATACTCCGCTTAAAAGTAAACGACCGCATTGGCAAAGGGCGGGTCAAGGTCACTGCGGTCTCTGGCAATGAAAGTGCCGAGCAGGAAATCTATATAGATTCGCGCTCGGCCAATTTGCCCACCACTGTGTGGCAATCTAAAGTGTTGCAACCCGGTGAGACCTGGGAGTCGCCACTTGCACCCAACGGTATGTTTGGCACCAACCAGGCAAGTTTTGAAGTGAGCAGTTTACCACCACTCAATTTGGAAAAGCGTCTGCAATACCTGATTCAATATCCGCACGGCTGTGTCGAGCAGACTACCTCCTCGGTATTCCCGCAACTGCACCTGAAAAATCTGACGCAGATGAGCGAGGCGCAAACGCAGCAAATCGACAGCAATATTGCCGCCGGTATCAAACGCCTGCAGCGCTTCCAACACGCCAGCGGCGGCTTTACCTATTGGCCGGGGGATTCCTATGTTAACGATTGGGCCAGCAACTACGCCGGCCACTTTTTAGTGGAGGCCAAGCGCGCGGGTTACAGTGTGCCTGCATCCATGTTGGACAACTGGGTGAAATACCAGCGCGCCGCCGCGCGCAATACGCAAGTTTATGGCCACCACTATTACTACGATGAAAGTGTGCTGGCTTATCGGCTATACACGCTGGCCCTGGCTGACAAGGCCGAGCTGGCCAGTATGAATCGCCTGCGCGAAACCTTTAAAACCACCGCTGATAATGAAGTCATGTACTACCGCGCCACCGCGCGCTGGTTGCTTGCGCTTGCCTATCAGCAAATTGGTTTACACGATGCGGCCGAGGATGTGCTCGGTCAGGTGACTACCGCTTCCATTCCCGATTACAAAGATTGGGGTTATACCTACGGCTCAGATATGCGCGATCGCGGCATTTTGATTATGGCACTTAACCATATGACGCAAAATTCCGATCTCGCCTGGAAGCTGGCGACGCAGGAGGCTAAATCCCTGTCATCGGATGGCTGGTACTCCACCCAGAGTATTGCCTGGGCGCTCCTGGCAATGAGCGACTTCGCCGAGAAAAATGGCACCGCCTCCGGCGAATTAAAATTCTCGTTTAAAGCGGAAGGTGAAAAAGATTGGGTGGGCAAATCCACCGCGCAAATCTTTTACAGCCAGCCGGTCGCCTCACCTAAAGTCAGCCTGCGCAACGATCAGGACAAACCGATTCATGTGATGGTAAACAATCGCGGTATTCCCGCCAATTTGTACGAAGAGCCAGGCCAGGCCGGGTTGCAAATGGATGTGGCGTTTATGACCCTCGACAACAAACCTCTGGATATTTTGCACTTGCCGCAAGGCCAGGATTTTGTGGCCGAAGTGACAGTCTCCGCCGACTTTGATCACATGGTTAAAAATCGCATTGAAGATATAGCGCTGAGCGCGGTAGTACCCAGCGGCTGGCAAATTCGCAACGAGCGCCTCGAAGGTTCAGAGATGCCCAAAGGCATAGACTATATGGACATTCGCGATGACCGCGTGCTGGCCTATTTCAGCCTCTGGCGCGATTACTACTGGTACTACCGCTACCAGGATCACAACCGCACCAGCGTCACCCTGCGCATTATCCTCAATGCCAGTTACGCCGGTAAATTTTACCTCCCCGGCTGGAACGTCTCGGCCATGTACGACGAAACCCTGTTCGCCAAAAACAAAGGCAATTGGGTGGAGGTGGTGGGTAAATAATTGCCCACCCGAGCAATGCCTAAAAATAAAAAAGGTGGCCTGGCCACCTTTTTTATTTTTACCCAAAGTGAAATTACTCCGCTGGAATCAAGCCCAGATTTTTTACAATCTGCGCTGTTGGCTCAGTCTGATTCATGGTGTAGAAGTGCAGGCCGGGGGCGTCGTTTTCGAGCATAACTTCGCACAACTCGCTAACCAGGTCGATACCGAAGGCTTTGAGGCTGGCCTCGTCATCGCCGTAGTTTTCCAGGGCTTTGCGCAACCAGCGTGGTATCTCGGCGCCGCAGGCGTCGGAGAAACGGGTCAGGTTTTTGTAGTTGATGATGGGCATAATGCCCGGGTAAATCGGCTGGCTGATACCCGCTTTAGCGCACTGCTCTATAAAATAAAAATAGGAGTCAGGGTTAAAAAAGTACTGGGTAATCGCGCTGTTGGCGCCCGCGTCAAATTTACCTTTTAAGTAGCCCACATCATCGCTGTAGCTTTTGGCCTGCGGATGAATTTCCGGATAGGCCGCCACCTCCAAATGAAAGTGCTCACCAAAGTGCTTGCGAATAAAGGCCACCAGCTCATTGGCGTACACCAGTTGGTAGGCGCCGCCCACGCCGGAGGGCATATCGCCGCGCAGCGCCACTATGCGATCTACATCAGCGTCTTTGTATTCCTGCAGCAGCGCTTTGATGGTGTCTTCATCATCACCACCAAAGGACAGGTGCGGCGCTGTGCTAACGCCATCGGCTTTAAATTTGGTGACCAGGCCTTTGGTGTTGTCGCGGGTGGAGCCGCCGGCGCCGTAGGTGACTGAAAAAAAGTCAGGCGCGAATTGGTTTAATTCATCGCGGACTTTGATCAGTTTTTCCTTGCCCTCGGGGGTTTTGGGCGGGTAAAACTCAAAGCTTAATCTGGGTGTTGAGTCGCTCATTTTTAGTTCTCAAAAAAGCGAAAATCCCAATCCTGCGGAGCCACCTTTTGCATCGTGGGTATTGACTCCCTCCCTTTAACAAAGGGAGGGCAGGGGAGGGATTTAATCGGTTTAAAAAATTAGTATTTGTAGCTGTCCGGCTTAAAGGGACCTTCCAGCGGCACGTCGATATATTCGGCCTGCTGTTGGGTCAGTTTGGTGATTACGCCACCAAAACCTTCCACCATGTCTTTGGCCACTTCTTCGTCGAGTTTTTTCGGCAGTACGCGCACGTACAAATGCTCGGCTTTTTGCTCAGCGGGTAAATCGGCAAATTTGCGCTCGTACAAATACATCTGCGCCAGCACCTGGTTGGCGAAGGAGCCGTCCATAATGCGCGAGGGGTGGCCAGTGGCGTTGCCCAGGTTTACCAAGCGGCCTTCGGACAACAAAATTAAATGATTGTTGGTGGCCTTGTCGCGGTAGATTTTGTGTACCTGGGGTTTAACTTCTTCCCACTCCCAGTTTTTGCGCATAAAGGCGGTGTCGATTTCACTGTCGAAGTGACCAATGTTGCACACTACCGCGCCGATCTTTAACGCGCGCAGCATGGCGGAGTCGCACACATTGACGTTGCCGGTGGTGGTCACTACCAGGTCGGTGGTGCTCAATACGGCGTGGTTAATGTCTTCGTATTTGCCGGTGTTGATGCCATCGTTGTAGGCAGACACTACCTCAAAACCATCCATACAGGCCTGCATGGCGCAGATGGGATCTATCTCGGTGACTTTAACAATCATGCCTTCCTGACGCAGTGAGGCGGCAGAGCCTTTACCCACATCGCCATAGCCAATCACCAGGGCTTTTTTACCGGCGAGCAGGTGGTCGGTGCCGCGCTTGATGGCATCGTTCAAGCTGTGACGGCAACCGTATTTGTTGTCGTTTTTGCTTTTGGTCACGGCGTCATTCACGTTAATCGCGGGCACTTTCAAGGTGCCTTTTTTCAACATGTCTACCAGGCGATGTACGCCTGTGGTGGTCTCTTCGGAGATACCGTGAATCTTGTCGAGCATCTGCGGATATTTTTCGTGCACGATTTGGGTTACATCGCCGCCGTCGTCGAGAATCATATTGGCCGCCCAGGGCTGGCCATCTTTATTGATGGTCTGCTCGATACACCACCAGAACTCTTCTTCGGTCTCGCCCTTCCAGGCAAACACGGGAATTTCGGCGGCAGCTATGGCAGCGGCGGCGTGGTCCTGGGTGGAAAAAATATTGCACGAGGACCAGCGCACTTCCGCGCCCAGTTCCACCAGTGTTTCAATCAACACTGCGGTCTGGATGGTCATGTGAATACAGCCAATAATTTTGGCATCGGCCAGCGGCTTGCTCGCTTTGTACTTGCGGCGCAGCGCCATCAATGCAGGCATTTCGCCTTCGGCAATTTCAATTTCTTTGCGGCCCCAGCTGGCCAGCGACATATCGGCAACTTTGTAATCGGTAAAAGACATAATGTTGTTCCTGTAGTGAATGTAAATCCCTCCCCAGCCCTCCCTTTGTTAAAGGGAGGGGGTTGAAAATCACTCGATATCTGTTTCGCAGTGATTTCCAGTTCCCCCTTTGAAAAAGGGGGCAAGGGGGATTTCAGGTTTTAAAATTTAAAGCGCTTTTTTCAGCAGCTCAGCTTTGTCGGTTTTTTCCCAGGTGAAATCCGGCAGCTCGCGGCCGAAGTGGCCGTAGGCGGCGGTCTGGCGATAAATTGGGCGTTTGAGGTCGAGCATTTCAATCAGGCCGCGCGGGCGCAGGTCGAAGTGTTCGCGCACCAGGGCGATAATCGCCTCGTCAGAAATTTTGCCGGTGCCAAAGGTGTTGATCGAAATAGAGGTTGGCTCGGCCACGCCAATGGCGTAGCTCACCTGAATTTCACACTTGTCGGCGAGGCCGGAGGCGACAATATTTTTCGCCACATAGCGACCGGCGTAGGCGGCCGAGCGATCCACTTTGGATGGGTCTTTACCAGAGAAGGCGCCGCCGCCATGGCGAGCCATGCCGCCGTAGGTGTCGACAATAATTTTGCGCCCGGTCAGACCGCAGTCGCCTACGGGGCCGCCGATAATAAATTGGCCGGTGGGGTTGATGTGAAACTTGGTGCCCGCGTGCAGCCATTCAGCGGGTAGCACCTGCTTGATAATCAACTCGCGCACCGCATCGTGAATTTCGTGCTGGCGAACACTGGGCGAATGTTGGGTGGACAGTACCACGGCATCTACCGCAACCGGTTTGCCGTTTTCATAGCGCAGGGTCACCTGGCTTTTGGCATCGGGGCGCAGCCAGGGCAGGGCGCCGTTTTTGCGCAGCTCGGCCTGCTTTTCTACCAGGCGGTGGGCGTAATAAATCGGCGCGGGCATAAGCACCGGCGTTTCGTTGGTGGCGAAACCAAACATCAAACCCTGGTCGCCAGCGCCCAGATCTTTTTCATTGGCTTCGTCCACACCCATGGCGATATCGGCGGACTGTTTGCCGATGGCGTTAAGTACGGCACAGGAGGCACCGTCAAAACCAACATCGCTGGAGTTGTAGCCAATATCCAGAATCACCTGGCGAATCAGGTCTTCCAGGTCGACATAAGTAGAGGTGCGCACTTCACCGGCGACTATCGCCATACCGGTTTTTACCAGGGTCTCTACTGCAACGCGGGCATTGGGGTCGTCGGTTAGGATCGCATCCAATACCGCATCGGAAATTTGATCCGCGAGTTTATCGGGATGGCCTTCGGATACGGATTCGGAAGTGAAGACTGAATATTCAGACATAGTGTTTTCCTGTGTTGTCCAAAATTTTTAAATCAAAAAATAAAAACAAAATAGATTTTTCTGTGTAACTATTCTGAGGAAACCAGCCCAGTGAACTTGGAAACCTTTAGTGTAATTTTTTGGCTGTGCCATTTGTTTCGGGACTCGGTCGTTATGTTGGCCTGATCCAGAGTCGTCTCAAGTTTAATAATCAATTGGTCTTCATTTTCTTGCGTACTAATCAGTTGCCATCCTTTAGCCTTGGGTAATTCGTAAAGCAGTGGCGCTTCGTTGAGATCACCCATGCTCGAGGTAATTAGCAATCTTGCATTGGGGCAAGACTCAACCGTGCCTGAGCATTCAGAGATTGCATCCCAGCTTTCAATAATCTTTACCAGCGGAAAGCTTTTGCTTTCGTACAAAATATCCATAGTCGCAAGCAGGTGGGCCAAACCCTCATCTCTACTTTGCTTTAAGTCACCCGCAAATGTATTTGCTGCAACCAGGAACAGTAAAATCCAGAGCCTGCGCATCTTGCCTTCCCTTTCTTTGTAATTAACTCATCTCATCGCTAGATCGGTTTCGCCCGCTGGCGAGTTACTTTTCTTTCGGTAACTGTTCCCTTCGTGACTCTACCTCCTGCATCCATGCAGTCGTGCTTGTCCAAAGAAAAGTAACCAAAAGAAAAGACCCCCTGCGTCAGCCTGTTTCCTGCGCGTTTCGGAAAATTACCGCCGCTCCGACGCGCCCTCCCTGGCGCGACGTCACTAAAACAGGCATCCCGCCTGTTTTGCGCCAATTGTCCTGCAATGCTCGGGGCTTCCGAAGGGATGTCGGTGCGCCCCTAGTGATCAGTGATCACAAAAAAATCTAACTCCTAAAAAACTGGCGCAATTGAATTTGGAAACCGTTGCGCAGGGCGAAGTAAACGCTTTGGCCCTCTTCCAACCCGGCGGCTTTGGCCCAGCGGCTGAAGTCCTGGGGGTCGAAGCCCTGCCAGAGGTCGCCGCAGGCGTCGCGGGCCCAGGCCTGTTCGTGGCGGCAGAGGTCGCACACCAGCAGGGCGCCGCCGGGCACCAGGGCGCGGCTCAGGTCCTGAAAAATATCCGCCGGTGAGGGCGTGTGGTGCAGCACCATATTGAGCACTATGCAGTCGGCCAGCACTTTATGGGCGGCCAGGCTGGCGGTGTCGCCCTGGATAAATTCGATATTGCTCAGCTGCTGACTGGAGGCAAAGGCGCGCGCCTTGTCGAGCATGCTCGGCGCTATATCCAGCGCGACTACCTGGGCGAACTTGTCGGCCAGCACTTTTAAGAACTCGCCTTCGCCGGGGCCGACTTCCAGCGCCAACTGGCGCGCTTTGAGTGGGGTGTTGCTCAGCAGCTGGGCCACTTGCTCGGCGTAGACCGGGTGGCTGGCAATCAAATCCTGCTGGGCGCGGAATTTGTCGGCGTTCTCGCTGAAAAAGGCCTGGGCTATCTGGCTGCGCTCCTGTTGCACCAGGCTTAGCTGGGCCTGGATTTCTGCGCTTAATGGTTGGCCATCCAGGGTGGCAAACAGCTGCTGTTGCAGGGGCGCCAGCGGGTGGTCCGGCGCGAGATAGGCGCGGCGGTAAAAAATCGAGTTGGCTTCTCGCCTGGTAGACACCAAACCGGCGTTGGCCAGCACTTTTAAATGGTGGCTCATACCCGACTGCTTGCTGGCGAAGATCTGGCACAGCTCCAGTACGCCAAAGGAGTCCTGCGCCAGGGCGCGCAGTATCTCCAGGCGCAGGCTGTCGCCAGCGGCTTTTAGCAGCTGTGCTAGGTCGCTGTCCTGGCTTTCCTCGGCGGTTTTGTTCGGGCTGAGGTTGGCAGCGGCTGGGTTTATTGGCTGGACTTGGCTGTTCATGGCGAGAAAGTCTAGCAGCTGTAAAAACCTATATCAAAATATTTTGATATAGGTTTTTGAGGTTTTTAGAGCCTTTTGCCTCTGGATTGGTCTGTGTAAAGGGCTAAATGCGATAA
This sequence comes from Cellvibrio sp., assembly GCA_050305995.1. Taxonomy (GTDB): domain Bacteria; phylum Pseudomonadota; class Gammaproteobacteria; order Pseudomonadales; family Cellvibrionaceae; genus Cellvibrio. Next base: position 26,671 of record JBNLGJ010000067.1, on the reverse strand, counting down.
ATTCTTGCTATAAGGCCCTGAATTTCTTTACGGGCGCGGGCGGGTAGGTGAAAATACCCGCCCTTTGACCGGAGCGGCTACAAAACTAAATGCCTTGCCCAGTCCCTCGCAAAAGCGACCAGTTTCCGATTTAGGTGCCCTTTTTATTCAGGTATGAGTAATCGGCTGGCCCCAACGACACAGTAGGCCCATTAGAGGCTGGTAACTATATAAGTGGCGGTCAATAGCCCATCAGAGCTTTGCAAACCCGCGTCAGTCGCGGGGCTCAACAGCAATCAACCATTAAGTAAGGAGCCTTGAGTTTCATGCCCACTCGTCAACATCTCGCTAATGCGGTTCGTGTCCTGTCCATGGACGCTGTACAAAAAGCCAACTCAGGCCACCCGGGCGCCCCTATGGGCATGGCGGATATCGCTGAAGTCCTGTGGAATGATTTCCTGAAGCACAACCCGCAAAACCCTGCCTGGAGCGACCGCGACCGCTTTGTGCTGTCCAACGGCCATGGTTCCATGCTGATTTACTCCCTGCTGCACCTGAGCGGTTATGAGTTGCCTATGGACGAAATCAAGCAGTTCCGTCAGTTGCACTCCAAAACTCCAGGCCACCCGGAGCTGGGCTACACCCCAGGGGTAGAAACCACCACCGGTCCACTGGGTCAGGGCATTGTTAACGCCGTGGGTATGGCCCTGGCGGAAAAAATCCTCGCCGCGCAATTTAACCGCGAAGGCCATGATGTGGTTGACCACTACACCTACTGCTTCCTCGGCGATGGCTGCATGATGGAAGGTGTTTCGCACGAGGCCTGCTCGCTGGCCGGCACCCTGAACCTGGGCAAGCTGATCGCTTTCTACGACGACAATGGCATCTCCATTGACGGCCACGTTGAAGGCTGGTTTACCGACGATACCCCCAAGCGCTTTGAAGCCTACGGCTGGCACGTCATCCCCGCGGTTGACGGCCACGATGCGGCGGCGATTAAAGCGGCCATCGAAGCGGCGCGCGCGGTTTCCGACAAGCCCACGCTGATAGTCACCAAAACCATTATCGGTTTCGGCTCGCCTAACAAGCAGGCTTCGCACGACTGCCACGGCTCACCACTGGGCCTGGACGAAGTGGCGCTGGTGCGCAAAACCCTTAACTGGGACTACGAGCCCTTTGTGATTCCCTCGGACGTTTACGCCGGTTGGGATGCCAAAGAGAAAGGCGTTGCCGCCGAGAAAGCCTGGGGCGAAAAATTTGCTGCCTATAAAGCGGCTTACCCGGAGCTGGCTGCCGAGTACGAGCGCCGCGTGGTTAACAACGAGCTGCCCGCCGACTTTGCCGCTAAAGCAGAAGCTTACATTGCCGAAGTGCAAGCCAAAGGCGAGAAGATCGCCAGCCGTAAAGCTTCGCAAAACGCCATTGCCACCTACGCGGCGCTGCTGCCCGAACTGCTCGGCGGCTCTGCCGACCTGGCCGGTTCCAACCTGACCCTGGTTAAGTCTTCCAAAGGCATCACCGGTCAAGACGCCAGCGGCAACTACATCTATTACGGTGTGCGCGAATTCGGTATGAGCGCGATCATGAACGTTATTTCTGCCCACGGCGGTTTCATCCCCTACGGCGCTACCTTCCTGATGTTCCAACAGTACGCGGCCAATGCGGTGCGTATGTCGGCGCTGATGAAACTGCGCAACATCTTCGTTTACACCCACGACTCTATTGGTCAGGGTGAAGACGGCCCAACCCACCAGCCTATCGAAGTGCTGGGCACCCTGCGCCTGACCCCCAACATGGATTGCTGGCGCACCGGCGACGCGGCGGAAACTGCCGTGGCCTGGAAAGCCGCTATCGAAAAGAAAACCGGCCCCAGCGCCCTGGTATTCAGCCGTCAGAATCTGGATGCCTTCGCGCGCAGCGAAGCGCAGCTGGCCAATATCGCCAAAGGCGGTTATGTGCTGGTTGACTGCGCTGGCGAGCCAGACGTTATTCTGATCGCTACCGGTTCTGAAGTGGGTCTGGCAGTTAAGTCTGCTGCTGCCCTGACTGAAGCCGGGCGCAAGGTGCGCGTAGTGTCCATGCCCTGTACCAGCGTCTACGACGCCCAGGACGCCGCCTACAAAGAGAGCGTTCTGCCCAGCAGTGTCACCGCGCGCGTGGCTATTGAAACTGCCGCCGCTGACTACTGGTACAAGTATGTTGGTTTCGACGGCCGCATCATCGGCATGACTACCTTCGGCGAATCCGCCCCAGGTCCGGTGCTGCTGGAGCACTTCGGCTTCACCGTCGACAATGTGGTGAGCACTGTCGAAGAGTTGCTGGAAGACTAGGTCCCGCTCTACTAACACCCGGCTCTAGCCGGGTGTTTTGTTTTAAGCTTGATCCCCTATTCGTGTAAACTCCGCCTTCTCAAAAAGGCATTTTCGGTTGTTATTCGGAGCAAACCATGACTGTAAAACTGATGAAAGACCAGGACCTCGCGGGCAAGCGCGTATTGATTCGCCAGGACCTGAACGTACCTCTGGACAATGGCCGCATTACCAGCACTGTGCGTATTGACGCGTCTATCCCCACCATCGAGCTGGCCCTGTCCAAAGGCGCCAAGGTCATGGTGATGTCGCACCTGGGCCGCCCCGAAGAAGGTGTTTACGACGAAGCCGCCTCCTTGGCGCCAGTGGCCAAATACCTGAGCGAAAAACTCGGCCGCGAAGTTCCCCTGGTAAAAGACTGGGTAGATGGTTTTGAACAGACCAGCGACCTGGTGCTGCTGGAAAATGTGCGCTTCAACAAAGGTGAAGGCAAAGACTCAGAAGAATTGTCGAAAAAAATGGCTGCCCTCTGCGACGTGTTCGTAATGGACGCCTTCGGCACAGCGCACCGCGCCCAGGCCTCTACCCACGGCGTCGCCAAGTTTGCCCCCATCGCCTGCGCTGGCCCGCTGCTGGCCGGTGAACTGGAAGCCCTGGGCAAGGTGCTGGACAACCCGGCGCGTCCTTTGGTGGCCATTGTTGGCGGCTCCAAAGTCTCTACCAAGCTGAGCGTATTGGATGCAGTGTCCAAAATCGCCGATGTGCTGGTGGTTGGCGGTGGTATTTCCAACACCTTCGTGGCCTCTGCCGGCAACCAGGTGGGCAACTCCCTCTACGAAAAAGACCTGATCCCCGAAGCCCAGCGCCTGAGCGCGCAAACTGACGTGGTTTTTGCCACCGACGTCCGCGTGACCAAAGAAGGCTTTAAAGAGTGGAACCACAAGTCTGTGTGTGTGGCCAAAAAAGCCAATGAGATCCAGGCTGACGAAGAAATCGTCGACTACGGCCCAGAGACAGCGGCGCGCGTGGCCGAGATTATCAAAAACGCCAAAACCGTACTCTGGAACGGCCCCTGCGGCGTGTTTGAATTCGACGCCTTCGCCCAGGGCACCGAAGTGGTCGCCCGCGCTATCGCCGAGAGCGAGGCCTTCTCGGTAGCTGGCGGCGGCGACACCCTGGCCGCTATCGACAAGTGGAACCTGGCCGACAAGGTTTCCTACGTGTCCACCGGCGGCGGTGCCTTCCTCGAATTTGTTGAGGGTAAAGTGCTGCCTGCGGTTGCTATTCTTGAAGAGCGCGCCAAAAACTAAGTTCTGCTTAGCGTTTTTGCGATAAATAAAAAAGGCGATCTTCGGATCGCCTTTTTTATTGCTTGAGTGTTTTTTGCTCCCTCGCCGGAGCCTTTAAAGCTTGAGCAATTTCCGCAGTTCTTGGATATCACAGGTTTGCTTGTTATGTGGAAAATAGGGTGACTTGAGGCAAATTAATTGGCGTTTTTCCAGGGTTAACTGGCTGACATCCTTGGCCATATACTGCTCGAATAGCTGCGCGAAGGCGCCGGATGCTTGCAGCTTTTGCAGCCCCAATTGAATCCGCTGTGCCAGTCGCGGAAATTTTTTGCTCACATACAAATAAACTGGGTACTCATAGTGAAACAGGTATTTGGGTTCTATTTGCAGTTGTGGGTATTTGTCTTTGTTTTGACGGTAGGTAAATAGCACCTCATCGGCTCCCAGGGGAAGGCAGTCAAAACGGCCCACACTTAGCATGTCAAACAAGCCCTCAAAGGTATTGGATTGCAGGGGGGTAATGTTATTGAATTTATACACGGCTATGTCACCCCAGTTGTGTCCTTGGCCGAGGCGAATTTTCTGCAAGTCGGTTGCACTCTGTAGCTTGGGCCAATGGCTAGTATTGCCCTGGGTGAGGCAAATGCGATAGCCCAGCAGGCCGTGCAGTATGTCTATGGGAATTTCTATAGCATCTCCTGTGCTCGTGGGGGTGCCAGGGGAGGCCCAGAGGATATTGAGTGTTTTGCCTTCGGTAATCAGCTGTGACTGGCGCTTGGCACTGGGCTCCATGGGATAGGGCACTATTTGATATTCGCCAAACTCGGGGCGAGTGACTTCTAGTGCCTGGTGAATCAACTCGTACTTGTAGCTGTGGCGCGCGTCCAGCTCCCCGCGGTAGTAATACATAACTTGCATACTGGCGATGCCGTTACTGTTGGCTGGATCGGGTTGTTTGGCTGCCGTTATATGGGGGCGTACGAATACCAACAGGAGCAGCTTCACAATGATGGCGAGGCGGGCGTGCCAGGGGGCTTGGCTTGGTGGGATCCAATGCATAGCTCTTTCTCAAATAGATCTGGGCTAAGTGTAGAAAACTTAGGTGGTTTTGCCTGTTTCAGAGCAATTTATTACCTCTTTATCTTATTTGGCCCATAAAGTTCCAATGACTATTTGAACCTTGATTTACGTTTTTTGCTTAGCTTGTTCAGTTGGCCTGCTGTCGCCAGTTGTCCCGGCTCCCTCTCAAGCTCCGTCCCCAGCTCCCTCCCCGACTCCTCTAGCCTGCGTTCAGCAATTTGTGTGTTTAGCCTTCCTTTATTCACGGCGACTAGCCGCTCAAATTGTCGCCATTCGCCCCCTCTTAACACCGCTCGGGTGGTTATTTTCAGCTGTACCACTTTTACGCTGGGTAGAAACTACACAGCGCACTTATTCTTATGTTTTTAAGTCAACTAGCTGATATTAAAGGGTTTTATTGTTTCCCATTGGAGTGAAAAAAAAGTGAGATGGCTCACCTTGGCGGGCTTGCGAAGGTGGGACGACAGTATTTTGCTGAATTGTGATTATGGCGAAGCTAGAAAACGGTTATGACCTTGCAGGGTCCCTGGGCAGCAAACCCGTCAAATAAAAAAACAAGGCCAACAATAACTATCAATAAGCAAATAAATGGAGAGCTCCATGCATAAGACACAAACCAGTCAACCCAGCTACTTCACTAAAAAGCTCCTGGCTACTGCCATTGCTTCTGCCGCTATGCTCAGCGCCTCTGAGCTGGTTATGGCGCAGGATAATGGCACTATCGAAGAGGTGGTGGTCACAGGTATCCGCGCCAGTTTGCAGCGTTCTATGGACGTTAAACGCGACGCTAAAGGCGTGGTGGATGCCATTACCGCGGAAGATATAGGTAAGTTTCCCGATACCAACCTGGCGGAATCCATGCAGCGTATTGCCGGTGTATCTATCAGCCGTAACAACAACGAGGGTAGCCAGATCACCGTGCGCGGCTTTGGTCCCGATTTCAACCTGGTAACCCTTAACGGTCGTCAGATGCCCACCAATGGCTACAGTCGCAGCTTTGATTTCTCTGATTTGGCGGCCGAAAGTGTTAGCGGTGTAGAGGTATATAAAACTTTCAGCGCAACCCGTGCCTCAGGTGGTATTGGCTCGCTGGTAAACATCAAAACGGCGCGCCCACTGGACAACCCAGGCTTTAAGGCCTCCGTTGGGGTTAAAGGCGTTATGGATACCACCAATGTGGTGGGCGATGATGTGACCCCTGAAATTTCCGGTATTGTCAGTGACAGTTTTGCTGACGACACCTTTGGCGTGTTGCTGAGTGCGACCTACCAAGAGCGCGACAACCGCGCGGTTAACGCCGATATCGCCAGCTGGCGCAATGATATTCCCTTCCCCAACGCCACTTCGGTTGAAGACAATCGCACAGATGCCAATGGCACCATCTTTTATCCGCGCAATTTTGGCTATGGCATAGAAGATTTCGCGCGCAAGCGCACCAACGCCCAGTTGGTATTGCAGTACAAGCCCACTGACAACATCAAGGCTAGCCTGGATTACACCTATGCCAAGGTGGATCTCACTGCACTCAATACGGGTGTTGGTATTTGGTACAACGATGACGGCTCTGACGCGCGTGAGTTGGTTATTGACGAAAATGGCACAGTCACCAAGCTCACTTCTGTGGGTGATGACTTCGCCTCGAATATCCGCCTTAACACCTCGGCAACCGAGTTGAATTCCCTTGGCTTCAATGTCGATTGGGATGTGAGTGACAACCTTAAGCTGGCCTTCGATGCGCACCAGTCCACCAACGAGAACGGCGGTACAGGTCGCGGCAATAACGCCTTCCTGATTTTGGCGGCGGCGTCAATTGATCGCAAAACCTATGACGCCACCGCTGGCCTGGACATTCCTTACATGAATGTCACCTTTAAAGATAACGGCCCTGGTATTGTCGATGGATTCCCCACGGCGGCTTCTTACGACTCGCTGTTTGGCGAGGCCAACCTGAACATCAACAAGTCTCAGGTGAACCAGTACAAACTGGACGGCAGCTTCGATACAGGTGCAGATTCCGGTATTACTTCGGTTGATTTTGGCCTGGGCAATTCTGAAATTGCCAACCGCTGGCGCGGCTACTCCACTGGCCAGTTACCTGCAGGTTGGTACGGTGGCAACGCCGATCTTTTCCCTGATGAAGTGTTTAAAGCCGAAAGCACCAGCGGCCTCTTCCCCTCCTTCTCGGGCGGCGGCACCAATGTGCCCTTCTATCACACCTGGGATTTCGAAACTAACGTGCAGGTGCTGGAAAACGGCCACTGGGCCAATCCGCAGGATTGGGTGTGGGGCTCTGGTCCAACGGCCTGTAATCCCTGTGTAATGCGCCCCAATCTCAACGGCGACCCAGTTAACGATCACAAGGTGACCGAGAGCACCAGCAGCGCTTATATCGAGTTCAACAACAAAGGCGAACTGGCTGGCAAAGTCATGAAAGTGACCACCGGCCTGCGCTACGAGACTACCAATATCGAAGCCAACAGCTTCCAAAAAGATCCAACCGAACTGGTATGGGTAAGTGGCACTGAGTGGAGCCGCAACCTGGCCGCCGATAGCAGCTACACCGCAGTAAAAGGCGCTTACGATGTGTTCCTGCCCAGCTTGGATGCCAGCTTGGAGTTTAGTGATGATGTTATTGGTCGCTTCAGCTACAGCAAGTCCATCACTCGTCCAACACTGGCAAAAATGATTGGTACCTTTGACGTGACTTCACGTCCAAAACCCGGTGAGCGCACTGGTACTGCGGGCAACCCGGATCTTAAACCCTACACGGCGGACAACTTCGATCTGGGTGCTGAGTGGTATTACGATGAGGGCAGCTATGTCGCCGCTGGCTTCTTCCTGAAGCAGGTAGACAACTTCATTGTCGACCAGATTGTGGAGCGCAACGTGGGCAATCTGCGCGACCCAGCTGCTGGTCCTCGCGCTGCCCAGGCCATCGCGGATTTGGAAGCGGCTAACCAAACTGTGGATGCCACCAGCATCATCAACCAAATCAATATCAATACCAATCAAGCGGCGGGCAGCCCCATAGTGCAAAACGATTCCGACCCACTGGCGGTGTTCAAGGTAACTACGCCGGTTAACCAGGAGCAGGCACGCATCTGGGGTTGGGAGTTCTCGGTTCAGCACATGTTCGGCGAGAGCGGCTTTGGTGTTCAGGCTAACGCCACTATTGTTAAGGGCGATATCCATGTCGACAACGCGGCCACTGACTTCCAGTTTGCGCTGCCTGGCCTGAGTGACTCAGCTAACCTGGTAGGCTTTTATGAGAAGAATGGCTTCCAGGCGCGGGTCGCTTACAACTGGCGCGATACCTATCTCAACGGTATAGGTGAGGGCAATGCGCCTTACTATACGGAAGACTATGGCCAGCTGGATTTTAGCCTGAGTTACGATCTGCCCTGGGTTGAAGGCTTGAGCGTCACGCTGGAAGGCATCAACGTAACTGAGGATTCGCAACGTGTTTATGCACGCTACAAAAACCAGTTCAAGTCGGCTTATCAGTATGGCGCGCGCTACAACCTGGGCGTACGTTATACCTTTTAAGGCGTGATAGCTTTTTAATTGTGCGTTATGGAAGGGGCTGCCTAACGGCAGCTTCTTCCTGTTGCAGCATTTTTTTAAAACCAGTTGTAAAAATATAAATAAAAATCGGTTTCCTTTTTCCCCTTTGGGGCGCGAATAGTAAAGAGTTAAGTATGCGCGAAAGTCTGTCCCCTGCGGCGCCTGTTAATAACACCTTTGATGGCGGCACCTCTGCTGTTTTAACAGCGGGGCAAACCTTAACAATTGCCCCCGCCGACTTGGACGAGGCTGTATTTAATTCCGCGCAACCGCTGCTGTTGCGCGGCCTGGTCAAACACTGGCCCGCCGTGCTTGAAGTGCAAAACTCCCCCGCGCAAGTACAAAAATACCTGCTCAATTTTTACTCTGGCAATCCGGTTAACGCCGCCTATGGCGAGGCGAGTGCAAAGGGCCGGGTGGGCTATCTGGCAGATATGAGCGGGTTAAATTTTTCCCGCGCACGCAGCCGCCTGGATGATTTTATGGTGCGGTTACTCGCCGCCGCTGCGGCTGAGCAGCCTGAACTTCTCTACCTGGATTCCACGCTTGTGGACAATTGCCTGCCGGGTTTTAGAGCCTTAAACGATTTGCCCCTCAGTCAATTTAATCCGCGCGTTGGCCTTTGGTTGGGCAATAAAACCATTATTAATGCCCATTACGACATTCCCAAAAATATTGCCTGTGTTGTTGCTGGTCGCCGTCGCTTTACGCTGTTTCCGCCGGAGCAGTTGCAAAATTTGTATATTGGCCCGGTGGATTTTAACCCTGCTGGCCAAGCCATTAGCCTGGCTGATTTAACCCAGCCCGATTTTGTTAAATTCCCGCGCCTGCGCGAAGCCTTTAAACACGCCATCAGCATAGAGCTGCAACCGGGCGACGCGATTTTTGTGCCGAGTATGTGGTGGCACCATGTGGAGGCGCTGGACGATGTTAACCTGCTGATAAATTACTGGTGGAATGATTTGCCCGCCTATGCCGCTTTGCCAGTGGAGGCGCTGACCCTGGCGCGGCTCGCTTTTGATGCCATGAGCCCCGAGCAAAAAGCCGCCTGGAAAAATATTTTTGACACCTATGTTTTTGCCAGTGGCGATGCCCAGCTTGCGCATATTCCCGCCGACAGGCGCGGCATACTCGGCCCAATTGATGAGCGTTTGGCGCGGCAGATGCGTGCGCAGCTGCTGCAAAAATTAAACAGGTAAATGCTATGAGCAATTCGCCAAACACAAATTCGCCCATTAAAAAATTGGTTATCCTCGGCGGTGGCTCCGCTGGCTGGATGGCCGCTGCCGCCCTGGCCAATGCCTTTGATAAATCCATTGAAATACTGCTGGTGGAATCTGACGCTATTGGCACCGTCGGCGTGGGAGAAGCGACCATTCCTTTAATTCGCGCTTTCAACAGCTTGCTGGGCATAGATGAAGCTGAGTTTCTTGCCTACACCCAGGGCACTTTTAAATTGGGTATTCACTTTGAAAACTGGGGTGCAATTGGCGAATCCTACATGCACCCCTTTGGTTTGGTGGGCAAGGATTCCTGGATGGCCAACTTCCAGCACTTTTGGCTGCGCGCCCAGCGCCTGGGTATAGCGCGCTCCTACTGGGATTACTCGCTCAATATTCGCGCCGCCTACGCCAACAAATTTGCGCCCGATCGCGCCTCTGGCCTGGAGTACGCCTACCATTTTGACGCTGGCCGCTACGCGCAGTTTTTGCGCCGCTACGCCGAGCAGCGCGGGGTAAAACGCCGGGAGGGAAAAATTGCGCAGGTGAAACTCAATAGCGACTCAGGTTTTATTGAAACCCTGCAGCTGGAAACTGGCGAGCAAATTCACGGCGATTTTTTTATCGATTGCAGCGGCTTTAGCAGCCTGCTGATTGAAAAGGCGCTGCACACAGGTTTTGAAGACTGGTCCCACTGGCTGCCCTGCGACCGCGCCCTGGCAGTGCAAACCCAATCTCACCAGCCAGCCTCGCCCTACACCCGCTCAATTGCTCAGAGTGCGGGCTGGCGCTGGCAAATTCCGCTGCAGCACAGGGTTGGCAATGGCTTGGTTTATGCCAGTCGCCATATGGATGATGACCAAGCGCAGCAATTGCTGCTGCAACAAATTCAGGGCGAGCCCATTACCGAGCCGCGCCTGATTCGCTTCCGCACCGGCCGCGCGATAAAACAGTGGCAGCGTAACTGTGTGGCCATTGGCCTTGCTGGTGGTTTTTTGGAACCGCTGGAATCCACCAGCCTGCATTTAATTCAAAGCGCAGTTACGCGCCTGATTCGCATGTTTCCCGCTGGCGGTATCTGCACCGCCGAAGTGGATGAATTCAACCGCCAGGCCAAGGCCGAATACGACTATATCCGCGATTTTATTATTCTTCACTACCATGTGACCCGGCGCGACGACAGCGAGTTTTGGAACCAGTGCCGCACCATGGATATCCCCGACAGCCTCGCGCAAAAAATTGAAATTTATAAAGCCAGCTGCAGTGTATTTCGTGAGCATCAGGACCTATTCCACGAGGGCTCCTGGCAGCAGGTCATGCATGGCCAGGGCATTACTCCCAGTAACTATCACCCGGTAGTGGACAAGTTAAGCGATGGCGAGTTGTCCCACTTTGTGTTGGGGATAGACGAAAAAATTGGTCAGCTGGTAAATGGCTACCCAAACCATATGGAGTTCGTCGCGCGCAACTGCGCCGCTAAGCGCTAGCCCAGTGGCTAGCACCGGCTTTTATCGGAGTTGAATAAATACTGTTCAACAAAACCGTGCAGTCCCGCCGCTGGCGGCTGTGCTGGGGGGCGAGGTTCATTTTTTACTGTTAACAACGGGGCAAAAGCCAAGCCTATGGCGCAGGGATTTTGGGTCGCACCAGATTGCGCTAATAACTGTTACCGCCCAGGTTGACCAATTGCCGAAAGTGGGACGAACCTGCTCAAGAAATTGTGCCAGTATCCAACTCGAAGCCTTGGTAAGTGCCCGTGGTTGAGCCCTACCAGGGTTTCGCTGCAGTGACAGTTTCTCACTTTTGCAGATGACCCTCGGGTGATGTCAGGTCGCCCAAGGGTGTTGATGGCTAACTGGGCATTCATGCCAGTCCAGGTTGGTTGTTAATTCTCCTTGCTTGGCCCCCGTATCTTCACTATTCAGGAGGCGGGGGCTTTTTTTCTTCAACGGGGAGCGGGCCGCCGAGTGAATTAGCGCTGACAGACTGGAACGGGTTACAGGAAAAAGCCTGGCCTGTTCAGTGGCAACCACCAAACTAACAATAAGCCCTGACCGACATAACACTATTAGGTTTACCGAGGTTGATATGCTCAGATTCCCACTCCAACAAAAACTACTGTGCAGCATGGCGCTGGCGCTTTTGCCGGTGCTGGCGGTTAGCGGCTGCGGTAAACAACAGGCTGAGTCCCCCAAAGCCCAGCTGTCAGCGGCGCAACCGGCCGATACTTCATCGGCTGCAGGTCAGGGCAATGTTCAGCTCTGGCCAGAAGTGCACAGCAAAGTCAGTAAAGATCCGGTGATAGAGGCAAAAATTACCGAATTGCTCGGCCAGATGAGCCTGGAGCAAAAAGTGGGTCAGCTGATTCAACCCGAGCTGCGCAACGTCACCCCCGCCGAAGTCACTCAGTATTCACTGGGTTCGATATTGAATGGCGGCGGCTCCTTCCCCGGTGAAAACAAATACGCCAAAGTGGAAGACTGGCTGGCACTGGCCGATGCTTTTTACAAGGCGTCCATGAGCAGTGAAAACGGCCGCGTGCCTGTGCCCATTATCTGGGGTACAGATGCCGTGCACGGCCACAACAATATTATCGGCGCGACTCTCTACCCCCATAACATCGCCCTGGGTGCTATGCGCGACCCGGAGCTGATTCGCCAAATTGGCGCCGCCACCGCCGCCGAAATTGCGGTGACCGGTATCGACTGGAGCTTTGCCCCCACGCTCGCGGTAGTGCGCGATGATCGCTGGGGCCGCACCTACGAATCCTATTCCGAAAACCCCGAGGTGGTTCAGTCCTACGCCGGCGCTATGGTCGACGGCCTCCAGGGCCTGCCCGGCAGTGAAGACTTCCTAACCGGCAAGCATGTCATCGCCACCGCCAAACACTTCCTCGGCGATGGCGGCACCACCAATGGCGTAGATCGCGGCAATGCCGATATCAGCGAGGCGGAGCTGGTGGCCATTCACAACGCCGGCTATGTCACTGCACTGCAGGAGGGCGCACAAACGGTGATGGCCTCTTTCAGTAGCTGGCAGGACATTAAAATGCACGGCAACAAATACCTGCTTACCGATGTACTCAAAGGCCGCATGGGCTTTGATGGCTTTGTTGTCGGCGACTGGAGTGGCCACGCCTTTGTGCCCGGCTGCACCCCGGAAAATTGCCCCCAGGCGCTTAATGCTGGCTTGGATATGTACATGGCCACCGATGGCGACTGGCGCAAACTCTACGCCAATTTAATTGCCCAGGTTAACTCCGGTGAAATTTCCATGGCGCGCCTGGACGATGCGGTAGCGCGCATTTTGCGCGTTAAGCTGCGCGCCGACCTGTGGAATAAAGGCCTGCCCTCTAGCCGCGAACTGGCCGGCAAGCGCGAGCTGATCGGCTCGCCGGAACACCGCGCTATTGCCCGCCAGGCGGTGCGCGAATCCCTGGTGCTACTGAAAAATAACGACCAGACACTGCCGGTAAAACCCAGCAGCAAAATTCTGGTCACTGGCGATGGCGCCGACAATATTGGCAAACAGGCCGGCGGCTGGAGTATCACCTGGCAGGGCACCGGCAATAGCAATAGCGACTTCCCCGGCGCCACCTCAATTTACCAAGGCATTGCCAATGTTGCTAAAAAAGCGGGTGGCAGTGTAGAGCTGAGCAGCGATGGCAGCTACCAAACTAAACCGGATGTGGCCTTTGTGGTGTTCGGTGAAAACCCCTACGCCGAAATGCAGGGCGATGTAAGCAACCTGGCCTACACCAATGCCGCCGATTTGGCGCTGCTAAAAAAACTCAATGCCGAAGGCATCAAAGTGGTTGCGCTGTTTATCACCGGTCGCCCGCTTTGGGTTAACCCCTATATCAATAGCGCTGATGCTTTTGCCGTGATTTGGCAACCTGGCACTGAGGGTGAGGGTGTCGCTGATGTAGTGCTGAGCAAAGCTGACGGCAGCGTCAATTACGATTTTACCGGCAAGCTGTCTTTCTCCTGGCCGGCGGACCCTAAACAATCACCGCTGAATCTTGGCGACAAAAATTATCAACCGCTGTTTGCGTTTGATGACGGGCTGAATTATCAGCAGCAAAAAAATCTCGCGCCGCTGAGTGAAGCTGTTGTTGCCAGCAGCGAGAAAATGGCCGAGAGCCTGGCCATTTTTGACAAGCGCCCCATGGCGCCCTGGCAATTGCTACTGGTGGATGACCACAACAATATGCAGGTGATGGCCACCAGTCGCGCCGAAGTGTCTACGCTGCTAGTTAGCTCACAAGATTATAAAGTGCAGGAAGATACGCGCCGCGCTCAGTGGAATGGCAAGGGCATGGGCAGCTTGAGCTTTAGCGCCGAAGCGCGCAGCGATTTAAGTGCGTATACCCAAGCCGGTGCCGCGTTGGTGTTTGATTTTAAAGTTAACCAGGCGCCCAGCGCAGAAACCAAATTAGGCATTTATTGCGGCACAGATTGCGGTGCGGCTTTTGTCATCAATCCTCTGCTTGACAAGGTGACCATTGGCGAATGGAGCAGTGCTGCTATTCCGTTGCAATGTTTTGCCGACAAGGGCGCAAAAATGGATATGGTGTTGGCTCCCTTTAGCTTGAGCACTGCGGGCACTTTGGATCTCAGCCTCTACCACCTGCGCATTGAAAAATCCGCAGAGCAGAACTGTCCGCAATAAAATTTTCTCGCCGGTGAGCAGTGCTCACCGGTTGCTTTGTGCTATTTAATTTTTCAGCACGGCTTTATCGCTACTTTGTTTTACCAATTTCAGTAGCACCAATTTCAGTAGCACCAACGACAGCCGTAAAAATAGCAAAGTTAACCTGCATAATGAAAATTGAGGTCAATATGTTTAACAAAGCCGGGTTCGCCCGCAAACTCGTTTTATCCTGCGCGAGCTTCGCTATGCTCGGCTTGGCCGCCTGCGGCGGTTCCGGCAACAGCGCCAATTCATCCTCGCTATCGAGTTCAAGCAGCAAAAGCTCGAGCAGCGAATTCTCCTCAAGTTCATCTTCTAGCTCATCCTCAAGTTCATCTTCTAGTTCGTCATCAGCATCTTGGAAACTGGTGTGGAGCGATGAGTTTGATGGCAATGCTATAGATCCCGCCAAGTGGGGCCTTGAGCAAAACTGTTGGGGCGGCGGCAACGGCGAACAGCAGTGCTACACCAATCGCAGCGACAACACTTTTGTTGCCGATGGCTTGTTGAATATTGTCGCCAGGCGCGAAGATTTTACTGGCCCCAATGATGCCGAAGGCACCGGCAGCAACAATGCAACTCTGCCCTATACCTCGGCGCGGCTGCGCACCAAAAATCTCGCCGAGTGGACCTACGGTCGCTTTGAAATTCGCGCTAAGTTGCCTAAAGGGCAGGGCACCTGGCCGGCGATTTGGATGCTGCCAACTAACTCCCCCTATGGCACCTGGGCGGCGAGTGGCGAAATCGACATTATGGAAGCGGTTAACCTGGGCACCCAAACCACTGTTAACAGTGGTTTGCAGCCGCCTGAAACTCGCGTTTACGGCACACTTCACTACGGCCGTGTATGGCCGAGCAATGTCAACTCTGGGAACTCTTATAGCTTGCCCGGTGCGGCCAACCCCGGCGACGATTTCCATGTGTATGCACTCGAGTGGGAGGACGGCGAAATTCGCTGGTATGTGGATGGTGTTCACTACGCCACCCAGCGCAAAGCCGGTTGGTATTCACAGTATATGGTTGATGGGGTGCTGACCGATGCACCCGAGGGTGAACCCTATGGCGAAAACTCTGCCTATCACCTGCTGCTAAATTTAGCCGTGGGTGGCGCCTGGGCGGGCAATGCCAATTTAACCGGCGTGGATGAATCGGTCTTCCCGCAGACCATGCAAGTGGATTACGTGCGCGTTTACGAGTGTGAAGCCTCACCCACCACTGGCCTTGGCTGCGCCACCATTGGCGATAATGCCGAGTTAAATCCAGGCCACCCACGCCCGGTCATAGGTGCGGTAAATTTTCCTGGCCCACCTGAGTTTAAAATTTTTGAAGACAGCCTGGCCGATGGCTTGGTTTACGGAAAATACGATCCCGATAATAAGGTCAGTTACGCTGAGCAAGATGAAACCAGTCGCGGCAAAATTATCAATCTGGTTAAAAGCGGCAGCAACGGCAATTTTTATTTTAAAGTCAACGGTAATGCCGCTGACCTGCGCAACTGGTCGAGCGATTCACAATTGGTGTTTGATGTAAAAATTAACAGCCGCGCAGATGCTGCCAAGCTACTGGTAAAGCTGGATAGCGGCTGGCCCAATGTCAGCGACACTATTGTACCGGTGACCAACCTGGGCGAGTGGACAGAGTTTCGCATCACCCTGGGTGAGCTGATCGCCAATGGCAATAGTTTAGCGGCGGGCAAAGCGAGCCTCGCCGCCATTACCAATATGTTTGTAATTGAACCCTCCGATAGCATGGATGCCTCTTTTGACAATATTCGTATTGAAGGTACAGCCAATACTGCAGCATTTGCTGACTTGCCTTATCTCCCAGGCAGGTAACGCAAATAATAGGGTGCAGGGATGTGCCGCCGCGATGATCAAATATGTCAGGACGATATATTTGGTCGCCAGGTTAATAACAGGCAATTTCCCCTAAAAAACCTGCTTACCCAGTGCAGCGTTTTATTTGTGGAACCTAGCACAAGCCTGGATAAAACAATGCCAAAACACGTCATTAAATTGTACTTGGCGCGACAAGTTGTGTTACATGTTTTCTGTTCGGAAATGCTTAATAAGCAATAATGAAGAGGAGCGGATTTATATGAATAACAATATTCTTGCGGCAGTTTTTAATGCTGTCCTGGTGTCCGCCAGCCTTGGCCTGGTGTCCGCCAGCCTTGGCCTGGTGGCTGGCTGCTCCTGGTTTCACGCCGATGCCTCCGGCAAAGAAAAATTTGCATGGCGACTGGTGTGGAGCGATGACTTTTCCGGTAACAGCATCAATCGCAAAAAATGGTCCTTCGAAAAAAATTGCGCCGGTGGTGGCAATAACGAATTGCAGTGTTACACCGACAGCGCCAACAATGCCTATGTGTCCAATGGCGCCCTGCACATAATGGCGCGCAAGGAGCCGGTAAGCGGCCCCGCCAAATTTGATGATCAACCCGATTACGATGCTGCTGATACTTCCGCCACACGCGCCTATTCATCAGCGCGGCTGCGCACTAAGCACAAGGGCGACTGGCGCTACGGGCGCATAGAGGTGCGCGCCAAATTGCCCGAGGGCCAGGGCCTGTGGCCGGCAATTTGGATGTTGCCCAGCGATAGTGTCTATGGGCGCTGGCCGTTGAGCGGTGAAATAGACATTATGGAGGCCATCAACAGCAATACGCCGGCCCAGGGCAACAAAATTTATGGCACCCTGCACTATGGCGATGCACCTCCGGGCAACAAACACACCGGCATTGATTTTACGCCGGCAACCAGCGTAGTCAGCGATTACCATACTTACGCTATTGAATGGGAGGCGGGCGAGATCCGCTTTTATGTGGACGATGTGCACTATGCCACCCAGATCAGTGATGGTTGGTACACAGCTGCAAGCCAAGTGCCTGCGGCGCCTTTTGATCAGCCCTTTCACTTAATTTTAAATTTAGCGGTGGGTGGCAACTGGCCGGGCAACCCGGATGCCAGCAGTCAGTTTCCACAGCAGATGAGTGTGGATTTTGTGCGCGTCTATCAATGCGCCTCCGGCCGCACCGATGGCAAGGGTTGCGCCTCCCATGTCAACCCGCTGATCAAGCCCTTAGCGGAACGGCGTCCACTCAATTAAGTGGTAAAAAACATTGCAATAAAAAGCCCGCAGTTGCGGGCTTTTTATTAGGCGCTCTTGTCGCCCTGGAGTTGGCGCTTGCGGTATTCAGTGGGCGATACGCCCACCAGGCGGTTAAAAAAGCGATGGAACGCCGACTTGCTGTTAAAGCCCGCTTGCAGCAACACATCCATCACGGTCATATCGGCCAGTGCCGGGTCGCTGAGCAGGCGCTTGGCCTCCTCGACGCGATAGGAATTCATAAACTCAAAAAAGTTGGTGCCATAGTGTTTGTTGATCACCGCCGACACATCTTTAACCGGTAAATCAATGCGCTTGGCGAATTCCTCAATATTCAGGTTTTGTTTGAGGAAGTGCTTGCTTAGCTCCATTCCTTGTTGCACTTTTTTAATGGCATTGTCGCTCAGGCGATCTTCACTTTTATCTTTGGGTGGCTCTGGTTTGGTCATCAGCAATTGATGGGTGTGCACTAGGCTGTTAATAAACAGTGCGTTAATCAAAATTAAAATAATGTAGTTTTCGGCTACGCCAAAATGGTCGGAAATACTTGGGTGGTTGGCGGCAATGGTGTTGGCAATGACATGCACCAGTACACTAAATACCCAGGTGAGCATAAAGCCCAGGCTCAACATATTCAGCCAGCTGGGTTCGGTAGTGGAGTAACTGGAGTATTGATTGTGCAGGCCAATAAGGTATTGGCGCACGCGGTACACGGCAGCAATACCGTAAATCAATGGCACCACTTTAATAAAGTGCCAGACAAGGTTGGCTATTTGGCTATCAATGCGAGACTGCCCTGGGGTGCGGAAACTGAGGTCGGAAGAATCTATAGCAAAGGCTGCCAACCACACAAACACCAGCCCTGTAGGTATCAGGTGCAGCAGGTGTTGCCGCCGCAACTTAAACTCCTCCTGGGTGAGTGCGATGACATAAAACAGCAGCACTGGCCCCTTGAGCAGCTGGCTACTGGTCAGCATATAAGGCAGCAGTGATTCGTCAAACCAAAGCGAGACATGCACATCGATATTCCACAGCACCAGCACGCAGCCGGCACTTAGGGCGATGCAGAGCAAAAACAGGCTAAGCAGACCTGTGGCCAATTTATTTTTTGCCGGGAGAATCGTTTGGAAAACCACCAGAAGCAGGCATTCCGCCATTGTCATAAACAGCACAAGGTCGTGAATGTTAAAAATATGTTTCTGCATTGTGTCAAAGCCAGTCAGGTTGTTATATGTGTTATGTGCTTGAGCGCTCCAGTATAGTGTAATGATTCGCTGGTGTCCCCGGCGCATATTAATGCTTTAAACTGCTGAGCAGCAGCGATTTAAGCAACATAAAAGAGCACCCCAGCGCTATGAGTTTCCCCCCTGTAAAGCCGCCAGCTATTAGCCGTCCAGACAGCCCCTCAGCGGTGAGCTACTGGCAGCCTGGCGGCTCCCTGGATGCAGCGGCCATTCACTGGCTGCAGGCCAATTTGCCCGAGTTTGTCTTTAATTGGCAGGTGCCCGCAGCCGCCGATGATTTTGCCCGCTCACCTCAGCTGCACGCCTATCTGGATTTTTACCGCCTCAACTTTGCGCCCCGCTATAGCGCCAGGCATCAGCTGGGGCGTTTGGATTGGCGTGGCTATCGCATAGCGCTGCAGGCCTGGCAGCCTCTTGTACAGGAAAGGGCGCCCAGAGGTAGTTTGCTGTTAATGCACGGCTACTACGACCACGCAGGGATTTTTGCCAAGGCGATAGAGTTCGCCCTGGCGCAAAACCTGGCAGTGCTGATTTTTGATTTGCCCGGCCACGGTCTGAGCAGCGGCGAGCGCTCGGCCATAGACTCCTTTGACACCTATGCCGATCTGCTCGCCGAGGTGCTTGGCAGGGCACTACCGCAGCTGCCAAGCCCCTGTTATGCCCTGGGCCAGAGCACTGGCGGCGCGATACTGCTCAATCACCTCTGGCGCTACCCGGAGCAATCGGCGCAGCTGGATAAAATCGCTCTCTGCGCGCCCTTGATACTGCCGCGCGGTTGGGGGGCCGGGCGCTGGCTCTATCACCTGCTTAAACCCTTGGTCCGCCGCATTAAGCGCAGTCGCTCGCTAAGCTCCCACGATCTTGCGTTTGTCCGCTTTATAGACGAACAAGACCCGCTACAAGACAATACCCTGCCGCTATCCTGGGTGGGCGCCATGAAGGCCTGGAATGCTGGCTTTCGCCAGATGCCACTGAATCCGCGCGAACTGTTGGTCATCCAAGGCACTGGCGACCTCACTGTAAACTGGCGCTATAACCTGACGCTGCTGCAACAAAAATTACCCAACGCCAAGATCGAATACCTGCCGGATGCCGGCCACCAGCTGGTCAACGAGAGCGACAACTATCGCCTGCCGCTATTTGCTCGCCTCGCCAGTTATTTCTCTGCCAACTGATTTTTATCGACTTATAAAACCCACTGGCGCTGAGGTAATATCAGCGCCATTCATTTTTTACTAAGGAGCAGCAAGTGCAGCGGCCAACTCGCAACCTCAAAGACTACCTGTTTATTTTCCTCAAGGGCCTGTGCATGGGCGCCGCCGATGTGGTGCCCGGCGTATCCGGCGGTACTATCGCTTTTATCACTGGCATCTACGACGAGTGGCTGGACTCGCTAAAGCGCTGCACCCCCGCTGTGCTGCTGCGTTTAAAGCGTGAAGGCCTGGTGGCCACCTGGCGTTACATCAACGGCACTTTTTTGCTGGCGGTATTCGGCGGCATATTAGTAAGCCTGGCAAGCCTGGCTAAATTAATTACCATCGCGCTGCACGCCTATCCCATTTTGGTGTGGGCCTTCTTTTTTGGTCTGATCATCGCCTCTATTTCCCTGTTAGTAAAACACCAACCTCACTGGAAAATTACCAGCTGGATAGCGCTGGTGTGCGGTGCGCTTTTTGTGCTTGGTGTATCCATGGCGGCGCCCGCGCAATTACCCGGCTACCCCTGGGTGCTCTTCCTCGGTGGTTTTGTCGCCATTTGCGCGATGATGCTGCCCGGTATCTCCGGCAGTTTTATTTTGCTTTTAGTTGGCCTCTACCCGGTATTTTTAAAAGCCATTACCGATTTTGATGTTGTCTCCCTCGCCTCCTTCGGTTTGGGCTGTGTCTGCGGTCTTATCACCTTTTCCCGCTTTCTCTCCTGGCTGCTGGAGGCCTACCACGCCTCCACCCTCGCTACCCTTATCGGTTTTTTAGTCGGCTCCCTCTATGTCACCTGGCCCTGGAAGCAAGTACTGGCCACCACCATCGACCGCCACGGCGAAACTATAGTGCTGCAACAAGCCAGCGTACTGCCCGCTAAATTTACTGCCATCACCGGGCAAGAACCTATGCTGTTTGGCGCCATTGGCTGTGCGCTGGCCGGGGTGTTGTTGGTGTTGGGTGTGGAGTTGGTGGCGGGGGTGGTGAAAAAAGGTAAAACGGCTTAATAAAAAGTGAAAAAGTAAGCGCGCTTAGCTAAGCCTAAACGCGCCAATATGCCGGTAGACTTTTTTAAGTTTGCACTATCAGTTTTAAGAGGACCTAGATAAATGTTGCACAGAGAGATATCGGATAAAAAATATCAAATGGATTCTCTCGATGGCTTGCGCGGGCTTGCAGCATTGATTGTTGTTTTTAGCCACACAAGTAATTCCGGGATGTACATGTTGCCTTTTCTGGATTTGAAAGGTATTGGCAAAGCGGGCGTTTACTTGTTTTTTCTATTGAGTGCCTTTTTGCTGACATTGCCGTTACTGCAGAAAAGAGGGCATATTTTTACCTTGCCAGTAATGTCCCATTACTGGCAGCGAAGATTCTTTCGCATATATCCACTTTTTTTACTTTATCTGTTGCTTGCACTTATTAGTACTTGGCTTTGTTCTGGAGTTTATGGCGAAGGCGTACCCTTTTCGCTTGATTTAATAGGCTTTTTTAAGCATCTCACCTTACAGGAGGGTAAGGGGGTTACCTGGAGTATTGCAGTAGAATTTAAGTTTTACTTCATGCTACCTGTTTTGGTGGCGATTTTAGCCTACCTGCGACCATTTGGTTTTTGGCTGCCAGTATTACTCTTTGCGGTGTTGCTGGTTTTGTCGCAAGTCATTTCACCGCAGGGTGAGTCTTTGCCAAATGATGCTAGATTACTACCTTATATGCCTATATTTCTTATTGGAATGTTTTTGGCTGTGCTACAGGATTATATGTACAAGGGGGCTTTAAATAATACTTTTTTAGGAATTTTGAAGTACCTGGGGTATTTAGGTGTTGTGGGTGTGGTGGTTATGACTCCTTTGGTTTTTTCTCTTTTAAA
Source organism: Cellvibrio sp. (assembly GCA_050305995.1). Classification (GTDB taxonomy): domain Bacteria; phylum Pseudomonadota; class Gammaproteobacteria; order Pseudomonadales; family Cellvibrionaceae; genus Cellvibrio. The sequence continues at coordinate 5,117 of JBNLGJ010000067.1, read as the reverse complement.
AGAAAGCGTGGAACGGGATTACTTTCACAAGCAATTTATTCTTTATGCTATTTTTTGGGCTTTCATTCTTATTTCTTCGGTAAATGTAAAGGGTGTTGTGCAAAAATTTCTCACACTGCCTTTGCTAAGGTTTTATGGCGCGCTCAGTTTTAGCCTCTACTTATTTCACCCAATATTTATAAGTGCCGTAAAAAAAATGGGCATTGGTGGGGGTATGGGATTTTGGATTGTTCTTCTGGGAGCTACCGCTGCCGCATATATATCATTTAGCCTTTTTGAGCGGCCGCTTTCAAAATTCAAATTTAATTAAGCCCGTAGTACTGTTAGCATCGCGTAATCCTAAGCATGGAAAAACAGGCAGCCAGAGGGCGTAATCGCACTTACGGCGCAGCACAATATCATCTACTGCTGCTGCCAAAAAGCGTTATAGTCAACCACATAGGCAAATCTGTGGCAGGATATTCAGTGTTGCAGGAGGGAAAATAATGATCATGCTCGTTTTGTTTTTTCAGCCGGCTGTAAGAAAGCGCTAAATGCCTTTTAAATTCAATGAATTGGCGCTGGATTTAAAAATAACTTAAATGGTAGATATCGCGCATGTGCGGTATCTAAATGTTATGTACAGTTAAATAAGGAGTCTAAATGAGTGGGTCAGTTGATATAGGTTTTAATGGTAATTGCGAAGAAGCGTTTGAATTCTACGCAGCCAATCTAAATGGAAAGATTGGAAGTATTTTTAGAGAAGGTGCGTCGGAAAACGGTAAAGTCGTGCACGGAGATGTTGTCATACATGGTTTGACGATCACAGGCGGGGATGCACCAAAAGACCACTATAAACCCCCGCAAGGTTTTTGTTTGCTGCTGTCAGGGCTAGACGAGATTACTGTTAAAAAATACTTTGAGCTGCTGTTGAAAGACGGAGTATCTATAATGGAACCTCAAAAAACATTTTTTTCTTCATGCTATGCAATGGTCATTGATAAGTTTGGCGTTCATTGGAAGTTAAATAGTGGTACATAACAAGTTTGTCTATTTGACGTTTTGGTCTACGTTCCGTTTTGGGGTGGCTACGCCACTTTACCCCAAAACTCCACTACAACCAAAACGCAACTGACAAAGGCGTTATAACCCCAACTGCTTTTCAGGAAAAATCATGATCCTTAGAATATTAACTAACTTACTTTTTAGGATATATGGCTTTCCATTTTTTCTCCTCAAATATGGAGTTTTATACCCTTTCAGGAATGCAAGTAAACATTCTTTCTAGCATTGGCTTTGAACAACAAGATCATCCACGCTTAAATTTCGTTTCTGCTTTGATTATTTTTATTGTTCCATTGTGATTAATGGTGCTTTGTTTCATTATAGTCGTCAGTAAGCAGCAAAAAAATGTTGTTCATTTTATCTCTGATGTTGCCAATAATTTTTGGCGGCGGAATTTTTTGTCTTGTGGGAAAATTTTTAGTAACAATACTATTAATGTTGCCTTCCACTGCTAGGTACTATGAAAGCCTAAAGGCTAATTCTCTGCTTGAAATTGAAAAAGCTTAACAAGTTTAGGCTGGGGGGGCGCTCCTCACGTCGCGCCCCAGCTAAAAGCGCTATTCAACTTAAATATGAAAATACGAACTCTGAAAGAACATCGGTCAAACTATCCAAATCCCATTAGGTTTAATGTTGGGGATAGGCTTATACTCAGCAAAGTGGACTCTGAATACGATGGCCGGATCCCAAAGCATATTGGGTCACCTACATAACAAATTTGTCATGCGAAAAAACTTTGCTTCGTTTCGTTTTTTGGTGGCTTCGCCACCTTATCCCACAACCACACGCCACAAAGCTTTCCGTACACCAAGGCCTTAAGCAATCACTGAAGGAAATTCGAGTGAACATTAAATCCATTTTAATTTGTCTTGTATGTACATTTACCTTTTCTGCCAAGTGTATTTCATGCCCAAAGGACTCTGATCTCGATGATATTTTGAAACTCGGCAATATCTACATAGGCGAAATTCATGGCACCAAAGAAGCTCCTGAATTTTACAAGTGCCTCATTACTCGAGCAATAGAAACAACCAATAATCGGGTTATTGTTTCTCTCGAATTAGAGGCAGAAGGTATTTCCTTAACGTCTGAATTTTGGCAACGAAAAGAACAGGTGGCTGATGGCAGATCATCTATCGCCATGTTGGAATTTGTATATTTCATTTTAGAACGCGCCAACCTTGCTGAAATTAATCTAAATCTTATGTATCGCAACAGAGCAAGCAAATACACCCCGGAAATTTATGGACAAGAATTAAATTTACTTTCAAAAAAGGGGTTGGTAATAGCAATTTCAGGAAATGCTCATGCAGCAAAGGAAAAATTTTCTTTTCTGAGTGACAGCTATCTACCGGAAGGTAAGTTCGTTGACCCCAGTTTTACTCACATATCGCTCGAAAGCATAAGTGGCGGAACATTTTGGGGCTGCATGGAAACCTGCGGCATTCAACGTCTTCCGGCGCATATTGGAAAAGTAGAAAATAATTTGGAACCAAGCAAAGAGCCGTATTACGACTACACATTTTATTTGGAAAAATTTACAGCTTCGCCTCCTGCTAGCAGCAATGCGAATTAAATCTCGCGTGACAAACGACTGTGGTAAAAAAATACCCGAGCCAGAGAAATTGAAGGGCACCTGCCCCGCTGAGGTTTTAGGTTTGCGCTAAATACTGCGCGCAGGTTTCCACCTCGCCCGCTGAGCCCAAAATAATTGCCACATGCTCGTGTAAATCCCGCAGCTCAATATTGAGAATGCGCTGGCCTTCGGAGATGGCTTTGCCACCGGCGTTTTCCACCAGCATGACCATGGGGTTGCCCTCGTAAAACAGGCGCAATTTGGCTGGCTGTTTGGGGTTGCGGCTGTCGCTGGGGTGCTTTATTGCGGCTTTGGCAAAGCCTGGATCTATAGCTATTGCTCATTTTCCTGCTTTACAATGCGCAATAATTCCCCAGCCGATTAGGCTTTCTCCACAGTTTCAATAGGTTAGCAACACCACTAGAATGATAACGCGCAACGCCAGCACAGATAACAGGCATGCGTGTTTTACAGCTGGCCAAATTGATAGAGTTAACCTAAATTAGGTATGGAATTCGGCAAGTTAAAGGGCTTTTCTTATCTTTGGGTAAGGAGAGATAACGCGCATGCGCAGTATAGAAATGTTACATATGAAAATGATCGAGACCGAAAGACTATTAATCAGGCCATTTGTTGAAGATGATAGGCCCGTCGCTGTCGAATTGTTGCAAGATTTCGAATTTATGATGTTTTCAGATTCGGGGAAACTAGATGAAAGTGGCGCCCATTTTCGATTCGATCAGTTAATCTCTCAGGAAATAATAGGCATCGGAAAGCGAGCAGTTATCTACAAGGAGAATTGTGAATTAATCGGATTCTGCGGAACAAGTAATATTGAAGTAAACGGCAAATATGAAATTGAGCTTGGTTACCGGCTAACGCCCGCATATAGAGGTTTAGGAATAGCAACCGAAGCAGCAAAGGCTGTCTTGCGTGAATGCTCGAAACCGGTTTATGCCTATGCAAGTAGCGAGAACCTAAAATCAATTAATGTTCTAAATAAACTTGGTTTTAAAAAAATTGGTAAGCTCGTAATTGCTGGAAAGCTGAATGATTTATTTAAGAGTATGTAACAAGTCGCTCAAACTCGTTCCGGTGCTTGCGCACCTCCACTGGACGCAATTTATATTTAGTTGTTTTGTGGCAACCTGCTTTGTAGCTCGGTGCCGCTAGAAAGTAAAATGCAAACGCGCAGCGCAGTGTGGCTTGCCAGTAAGAGGATTTGTTGCCAACATCGGCAGCAGCAATTTAACCAGGGTGCCGGGGTTGGCGTTGTGTTCTATTCCAATCCTTTGCCGCATCGGCACCCATAACAATACGCGCCAGGTCCGCACACTTCGTGTGCTTGACGTAAAAACCTGTCGGTTTTTACGCACCTGCGCTCTGCGTTATGGTTGCTTAGCTTCCTAAACGTTTTCATTAGAAAATCCGTGCTGCGTTCGTCAATATTGAGTGCGGCATTTGCATCAAAAGTCCGTAGCTTCGCTCCGGTGCAATGAGTGGTTTTGTGGCAACCTGCTTCGTAGCTTGGCGCCGCTAGAAAGTAAAATGCAAACGCACTGCGTAGTGTGGCTTGCCAGTAAGATGGTTTGTTGCCAATATTGGCAGCAGCAATTTAATCCAGGGTGCCGGGGTTGGCTTTGTGTTCTTAATCCTTTCCTTGCCGCATCGGCACCCATAACAATACGCGCCAGGTCCGCACACTTTGTGTGCTTGACGTAAAAACCTGTCGGTTTTTACGCACCTGCGCTTAGCGTTATACATACTGAACTATGAAAATCGTAAATACTGAAAACTCAGAACACTACAAGTGGGGTAATGACTCAGACGGATGGCATTTGCTTAAGTCTGACAGTCTGAGCATTATTGAGGAAAATGTTCCCCCAAATGAAAAGGAGGAAAGGCACTACCATAACGAATCTCAGCAATTCTTTTATATTTTGTCAGGCATTGCCCATCTAGAAATATCAGGTAATGTACTTGAGGTACATGCAGGTAGTGGCATCCATGTTCCTGCAAAAGCACCGCACCAGCTAATGAATAATGGCATAGACAACTTACGCTTCCTGGTTATTTCTCAGCCAAAAAGCCATGGTGATAGAGTAAATGCATAACAAGGCCATCAATTTCGCTCCCTGCGGTCGCTGGACGCTCCTGACGTCGCGCCCATTATGGCAGCGTTGAATTTGTAGAAAAACTCTAAAAAATAGGCATTTTTTGATAGAATACAGCTGTTGCTTAAAGGGAAAATCAACATGCCTAACTTCAAGCCGACTAACTACAATCAAGACGCCTTCATCGCTATTAATTTTGAAGAGCAGCTACAGCAAAATCCCTTCGCGCTTACCTTGCATCACCTTATAGATCACAAAATTGATCTCTCTGCCTTCCACGACAAATATAAAAATGATGCCGGTGGTCGCGCAGCCTATGATCCGGCCATTCTGTTAAAGATTATTTTGTTCGCTTATGCCAAAGGTGTCACCTCCAGCCGTGA
>JBNLGJ010000066.1:0-72509 GCA_050305995.1 Cellvibrio sp. | reverse complement strand
ACGAAACCCTGTTAAAAGTGGCCAGCTGTATAGTTGAAAAGCAGCGCGGTTTTTTGGAGTATGGCCCCGAGGCCATGAAGCCTTTGGTTCTGCACGATATTGCTGAAATTGTCGGCATGCATGAATCGACCATCTCCCGCGTCACTACGCAAAAATTTATGCACACGCCGCAGGGAATTTTTGAACTTAAGTACTTTTTCTCCAGTCATGTAAGTACTGATTCAGGAGGGGAGTGTTCATCTACCGCGATACGCGCAATCATTAAAAAGCTGGTCAGTGCGGAGAACCCCAAAAAACCACTGAGTGACAGCAAAATTACCGAGTTGCTAGCAGACCAGGGTATACAGGTAGCGCGACGCACTATTGCTAAATACCGAGAGTCGTTAAATATTCCGCCCTCAAATGAGCGCAAGACACTCTAAATGACTAAGCTGGAACCCCAACGCTCATTCAAGGCAGATAACCAAAAGTAAAGCGCCCTTTGGGCGAACTCAAACTAAATCCAAGTAAGACAAGAGGAAGTACCTATGCAAATAACTATCAGTGGTCACCACCTGGAAGTTACTGACTCACTCAAAAATTACGTGACCAGCAAAATTGAGCGCTTAGATCATCATCACGAGCGCATTACCAATACCCACGTCATTCTCTCGGTTGAAAAACTGATTCAAAAAGCTGAGGCTACTATTCACGTTAGCGGCAAAGATCTGTTTGCCGATGCAACCCACGAAGATCTCTATGCTGCAATAGACGCGCTGGCCGACAAACTGGATCGCCAACTCATCAAACACAAAGAGAAAATGCGCAGTCACCGCTAAGGTTATGCGCCAATTTAGTCACTATGGATATTCAAGCGCTACTCACCCCCAAGCGCACCCTTTGCGGTGTTGAAGGGGGCAGCAAAAAAAGAGCCCTGGAACTCCTGGCAAACACCATTGCTCAGGATGTTTCAGGTATAGATGCGGAGGATTTATTCCGCCGCCTGATTGCCCGTGAGCGCCTTGGCTCCACCGGTATTGGTCACGGCATAGCTATACCCCACTGCCGCGCCGAAAACTGCGAGGGCACGCTGGGGGCACTAATCACTCTTACCGATCCAGTCGATTTTGACGCAATAGATTCACAACCCGTGGATATTCTATTTGCCATGCTGGTGCCCGAAGAGGCCCATGACGAGCACTTACAGAATCTTGCAGCACTTGCTGGTGCCCTAAGTAATACCGAATTTCGGGAAAAGTTGCGTGCCGCCAGTAGCGACCAGCAATTATTTGAAACAGCCACAGGAATACAGCTGAGCGAGTAAAGCCCATGCACCTTGTGATAGTCAGCGGCCTGTCCGGGTCGGGCAAAAGTACCGCATTACATGTTTTGGAAGATGTAGGTTTCAACTGCATCGACAATCTACCGGTCAGCCTGTTGCCAGCGCTGGTGGCACAAATTCAAATCCACAAAGACGACCAACAGCGGTTTGCTATAGGCATAGATGTGCGCAACGCCTGGCAGGATTTAAGTATTTTCCCGCCGATGATTGCCACCCTTAAACAGGCGAACCTGCCCTTTCAAACACTATTCCTCGATTCGCAACCGGCAGTCTTGATTCAGCGCTTCAGTGAAACCCGGCGCAAACACCCCTTGAGCGACAAGCACACCAGCTTGGAAGAGGCGATAAATGCCGAACAACAACTGCTGGAGCCAATTCGCGACACCGCTGATCAGATTATCGATACCAGCCACCTCAATCTGCACGAATTACGCGACTTGGTTAAAGAGCGAATCGTCGGCCGCAGTGAAACAACTATGGCCATTTTATTTGAATCCTTTGGTTTCAAACACGGGATTCCAGTAAATGCTGACCTAGTTTATGACGCCCGCTGCCTACCCAACCCCCACTGGAAAGCTGACTTGCGCCCGCAAACTGGCAAAGACCAGGATGTAATCGAGTTTCTTGAGGAGCAGGTCACTGTGCAGGAGATGTACGCCGATATTGAGCACTATCTCACCCGCTGGTTGCCGCGCTACCAAGCCAATAACCGCAGCTATATCACCGTCGCCATAGGCTGTACCGGTGGACAGCACAGGTCGGTGTATTTAAGTGAGCGGTTAAAAAAGCATTTCGACCAGTTTTTTAGCGATATCCAGGTTCGCCACAGAGACATCACCAAGCACAAAAAGCACTGAATTATGCACAGCACTACCCTCGACATCACCAATAAGCGCGGGCTTCACGCGCGCGCCGCTGCCAAACTGGCGACCCTGGCCAATCAATTTCAGGCCAAAACTCAGGCTCGCGTTGGAGAGGGCAACTGGGTAGATGCGCGCAGTGTTATGTCACTGATGTTGCTGGCGGCAACCCAAGGCACTCGCCTGGAGGTTAGCTGCGAGGGTGAGGATAGCGAATCGGCCCTATCGGCCATTAGCGCTCTTATTAGCGATAAGTTCGAAGAGGGCGAATAAGCCCCGGTGTTAACTGGCAGTTGCCATATCCCCCTATTTTGCCTACCCTGTGCGACCTTTTCCCCTGAGCAAGCCCTCTGCTAAAGTTAAAGGCACAATCCCTTCCCGCGGAAGCTAGGTTCCTATGGTTTACGAATACGACGATATTAACCCGGATGATTACATCCGCAGCAAATCCCAGGTTAAGCGCGAGATGCATGCGCTTCAGGCTCTGGGTGAAAGCCTAATCTACATGAACGAGAAGCAGTTGGCTCAGATCCCGCTGAGCGAAGAACTGATAGATGCGCTGAATATTGCGCGCAAAATGCCGCCTAAAGATGCTCGCCGCCGCCAAATCCAATATATCGGCCGCTTGATGCGTGAAGGCAATCACGAGGAAATACAAGCGGCGGTGGACAAGATGCAAAACCGCAACGACCAATATGTGCATCGCCAGCATCAGATTGAACGCTATCGCGACTTGTTAATTGAGGGGGATAAGGCCACCTTTCAAACCCTGGTAACCAGTTGCCCAGGCGTTGATGTTCAGCATTTGCGTCAATTAATTCGCGCCGCGCAAAGAGAGCGAGAAGAAAACAAAGCGCCAGCTAACGCACGCAAATTATTCGGTTTTATTCGCGACCAATTGGCACTGCAGGATTAAGTATGCTGCAGTGCTGACACGGGCGCGGGTTGGTTACGACTGAACGTTGTTCATGTGCTCCACCAGCTTGGCTATTTCGCGGTCGACAACGGCACCCGTCGAGAGCAGCAATGAGATTCGCGATTGACATTCATCCAATGCATTCTCCATGGCAGCGCGCGCGCCCCCTTTCAACCCCATAGCATCAAGTGCCAATCGAAGTTCAGAGCTCAAGCCATCAAAAGTATTGCGGCTCTCCTCCATCAAAAAGGCATATTGAATATCCAAATCGGAAAGCTGACGCTTGGTTGTTTTTATCCAGCTGTCGAGCGAACCCGCGCGACTGCTTTGCGAATTCACCATTTCCAAATGCAGTAATTGCGCATTAACCAAATGCACCATCGCCGAAAAGCCCTTTACCAACTGCGCCAGATACTGTTCATCTTCCGGCGGCTGGCTGAGCAGCAGGTGCATTCTGTCAACACAAAACAGCAAACCCGCTTTGGTGTTGGTAACCAGTTCGCGCTTAAGCGTGCTTTTTACCATTTTTTTCTCATCGTCGGAGAATACCTTGGCACCAAAGTAATCGGCATTTCCCAGCTCGCTCCGCAAATAAAACCCCGCCAGAGTCTGCCATTCACGCAGCAGCTGGATGCACAATTTGGCAACTTCATCTAGCTTGTTACAGGCAAAAAGCTGTTGCGCAAATTGATTGAGGCTCTGACTGAGTTTGAATTGTTTGATAGCCTGTTCAAGCTTGACCTTAAGCTGCTCGATCTCTTGTTCCAAGGCTTTCTGCTCAGCCGGCACTGGTGTCTGGACAAGCTGGACAGAATCTGCCGGATGACCAGCTTCATACCGGGTAACCTTGTTCTGCAACTGGTTGTACAGGTTATCCACTTCACTTTCGAGGGTCTCTACACAGAGCTGGAATTCCTTCACCATTCGCTCCAACTGCTCGACCTTACGCGCCTGTGCTTCTTTTACCTCAGGACTAGCAGTCGCCGAAATTGACTCTTTTAGACTGTCTATTTGGGTTTGCAAGGCAATGATGATATAGCGCTGCGCTTTATTGTTTTCACGCAGCTGGCGAATTTCAGCCAATACTTTGCGCGGATTAAAATACTCTTCAGGAGTTAACTGCGCGGATTCGCGCACCTGGGGTTCCGGGTTTGTTATTTGTACTTCAAGCACTGTACCCTGCAATGCAAGCTTGCGCCCCTGATCGCGCATATCGGCCCGGGCATTGTACAGTTCAGCTGCCTTTTGGTTTATTTCCGTCTGTGAATCTTTTAGTTGTTTTTGCAATTGGGCAATACCGGAATTCGATTTAAACAGTTCCATCTCCAGTACTTTAACGGTCTCTTCCAACTTTTGGCGCTGCGCCGCAGTCAATCCTGCATCGTCCCTATGCAGCTCATCCAATAACTGCTGCCCTGCATACCTTACCTGTTCATTTTGATCCAATATCCTGGCTACCGCCTGAATGGAAGATTCCTCCAGAACCGCGGAGCGTGAATGTGCAGGTTTTTGCTCAGCGGCATCGCTGTCTCTATCCTCTGCCTTTAATTCAGCCAACATTTTTTTGAGCTGCGCAATCAATCGCCGCCCCTCGCGTTCACTGGTCTCCAATTGCTTTTGACGTTTCTCCATCTGCTGTAACTTGCGGATCAGGGTTTTATTCTCTGTTTCGTAGGGCTTAAGTGCATCTATACGCTCCTGCAAAAGACGCGTGCGATTGGATCTGACCTGCTGTTGACGAGCTTTGCCTGTGGCAAATCGTCGCACCACCTCGGCCAGGCGCTTTTCAAAAAAAGCCCAGCCCATAAAGCTGTTCTCCTGGCTTTGAATAAACTCTTTTTCGCAGCTTAAATAGAGATGACGCAATGCGGCGACATTGGCGCCCAGCGGATGATTTTCTGCAATCACCGGCGAGGCGTGTTGGGCGTATTGATCATAGCGGGACGCCGCACTGGAAATTTCACGATCGATATAGGCCAACATCAAATCCTGACTCGGAGGCGATGCGTTTTGCTGCAGGCTTTTTTGTTTAAAGCTTAAAAACTCCATCCGGAGCTCGCGATATTTTTCCAATGCCAGCTTTAAACGCTGGCGAAAGCGCAAGCACACACCCCCCAATAAAATGGCCAGTGCTACCAGAAGGACTATCGCCTCGATCAACAATATGTGGTCCAGATCTAATTCATCCATAACACCTCTACCATTAGCCACTCCCCAAGGCTAAACCACTGGGTACTGTGAAAAGAAACTTGAGTCAGGTTTGTTTCCCGTTAAGGCTAGCACAACAGCGGGTGACTGGAGGCGGACGCCACAATTGCCTTCATTTGGGGCAGAATGGAATACAAAAGCGCAGTAGGCTAAGCATTTTTAGGCCCTCTATATATCCATTACTGCAGCGCCTGATTTTTATCTGCCTTAGGAGTGAGATTTATTCTGTTGTCGTTGCATTGGAGGGAGGAATGGCAGGCGAATTGTCGGTGGGTAATTCGGTCGGCGATTTTTTGCGCGCGCCAGCGTCTGTGCCCTGGCCGCTGCTGCGCAGTTGATCTTCACTTTCAAACAATCGATCAAAGGCCATTTGGGGATCGTCCCAATCCCCCGAAATGGTGTAGCTGATACTGGTTACCTGATCAACCTGTTTCTTAAACAGCTTACTAACTACATAGATACCGGCGGCAGCGGGCAAACCTGTAGCCAGTGCGGCAAAAAATGTCAGGTTACCCGCCACGGGTAGTGTCGCGACCAAACGTGTTTTGAGCTTTTCCTGGCGCAGATCCACGCTACCCACCATTTGCAGGCGACTTGAAGGGCCGCGCACCACCAGTGGGGATTCAAACTTCATCAAACCGCGATCAAAACTCACATCACCGCTAATTTCATCATAGGCGAGGCCACCCTGATAAAGGTCGGAGAAATCCAGCCGCATACGTCTGGCAATAGAGTCGAAGTTGAGTACCGACATCAGGCGCAAAATACCTTCACCGGCTCCAGCATCACGCTTAAAGCGGCCCTTTTCAAACCAAAGATTCATATCGCCGCTGATATCCACTAACTGGAAGTCCTCAGGGGTTCCCGGCCAGTGAACATCTGCAACAAAGCGGGCGGACTTGCTCTCCAGCGTATCCGGCTTGCCCCACAGGCGCATTACTTGCGCAATATCTCCTGCGGTAATTCCGCCGATAAAGCGGCTCTGGGCACCTTTTTCATCGTCTTGCCAAATCAACGTGGCGCCATCGAGGGAACTTTTAGCGCCACTGATAGTGAGGCCGCGAATACTGCCGTGAATGTTGTCGATGACCACACCGTTGCGATTGGGGTGCAACTGCAGCGACCAGCTGCCGTAATTATCCTTGTCGACATAGAGCTCCTTGATAGCGATATTAGCCAGCGGCAGCTCGCGCGGGTTAATCAGTGGCCGCGGCTCCGCATCCACTGGCGACTCCCGATCCCCGTCACCCAGCTCCTGCGGCATCAAATACAAATGCTCCAAGTCGACTTGCAAGGGCATATGGCTTGATTCAGGGACTAGCAATTCGCCAGCAATGCGCGGATTGTTAACAGTCAAGTGCCAGCCATCACCCGCTCGGCGGGCAGCGACAGCCAAATTCTGAAAATGGACACTGCCCAGTTCATAGCGGCCCAAGGTCAGATTTGCGCGAAACTTGAGCCCAGCCAGCAGACTGGGGTCAACTTCTGGCGCGGTAGAATCAGTATTATCCCCAGTTGGATCAAGCTCAGCCTGATAAGCCTGATAACGGCTGAGCACCTTATTCCAGGTATCCAGATCAAAATCGCCGAGGTAACCGGAAACCAAGAATTCTGGGCTATCACTTAGTTGCGCCTGATCACCCAGCGCAATATTAATATTGGTAAGCGTTTGGTCATTTGCCTGAGTGCGGTCGAGACGCAGTAGTACCTGAGCTAAATCGCCATAATTGAGTTTGATCTCAGCCTGTTTTTCCTGCAGCCAGTAGTCAAAGTGGAAAGGCCGCTGGGTAGCGGCCGCTTTAGTAAAGGGTGCGGGCAGGTCAAGGCTAACACCTTGCAAATCCGAATTAACCTCAATATGGGCAAAGGCACCCTGAGCAAAGCTCAACGAACCATCGTCTGGCAGCTTGCGGCCATGGAAAAGACTGACCTGGGTTTCATAGGGAATTTTACCGCTGAAGAACTTCAACTCCGGGCGCTGACTCCAGCGGGCAAGCTCGGCAGCATCCACCTTGCCCCGGAGCTTAACGCGCGTTTGGCTTCCCGCCTTTTCGCTTAGGGTGGCGATATCTGCAGTCACCGGCTCGCCCCAAAGGCTCGCCTCCAAATGCTCCGCGCTTAGGCCGGTGCGATTGTTGTAGCTAATGTGGCCAACCAGATTTTGCCCCTCCAGCTTGAGGTTTTGCATAGCAAATCCGGGGGCCAGGAGATCAACGTCCACCTGCTGACACGCATCAGCTGGCCTTGCCTCACCGGAGCCCAAGGGGATATCCAGGGCAACTTGCGCCTGGATACTGCCATTGAGTTTCCAGGAGTCCATGCCTTCACCCAACTGCGGGCGCAGCGCACCTTTGCGTAAAATATCCAGGCCGTCTTCGGCTGGTCCTACCAGAGAGCCATTGATCCTGAGCAGAGAGCCAGGCCCTTTTTCCCTTGGCTGCAATCCTACTTCCAAGGTTTGTACCCGAGCATCCAGCAGCTTGGCGCTGCTGACACTGGCGCGCACATCGGTATTGCTAACCAGCAATTTACCCTGCATCTCCTTTAATCCTGGCCAACCCTCGGCATAGTTAAGCTCGCTGTGGGCCAGGTCCAAATAAAGATCGAAACTGCGTGAGTGCGGATCCTTGTTAATCAGCGACGCGCGATACACAAAAGCCGCTTGGCGCGCTATGCCAGGGTTATCTGCACCCACACTCTGATCTAGCCAATTGCGCAGCGAATCCGGCACCAGCGCGGGCAAATATTTTTGGTAGAGGCTGACATCTAGCTGGGTACCGCCCAGGAGTAGATTAAGTTCCACATCACCTGTGTGAGGTTTCCAGGGCATGGAGACCCACATATAGCCTTTTACTCGCTCTGCACCCTGAGCAAACTCCAGGGCGCCGCTATTGATGTAAACCTGATTGTGCTCTGGATCCAGGTGCCAGGCGACCTGGCCGCGAGCGCTATCAAAGGCTATTGGCTGGGCATAGCTTGGCTGAAATTGCATACTAAAGCCCTGGCCCGCATCCAAATTGGCAAAACCTTTATACATACTGGCTTCTACATAGCCGCTAACCTGGCGCAAGCGCGGAACCCCGTGCCAGGCATCAACGGCAAGCTGTTCAATATTGGCTTTTAATTGCCAATCTTTAGGTGATTGCAGCGGCAGATTAAAAAGCAAATGGCTCAGTTTGCCACGCGGCGCGAGCGTAGCTAGCACCTCCTGCAGTTTGCCTTGACCGAGCGCACCGGAATCCTCCAGCAGGGCGGTCAAGCGCGCCAAATCCAGGCTATCCATACGAATACTGAGTGGTGGCAAGGGCGCACTGGCAGTATCGCTAGCGACACTGTTCACTGGAGAACTAATGGCAAGATTGAGATCGGCCAGGCTGTGCTCGCCCATTTGCGCGCTCATTTGCTGCAAGCCGAGCATCCAGCTGCCGTCGTAATGCCAGCTGCCAGTCAACTGAGACGTAAAACCATCCAGACGCAATTGATGACTGGCCACGGGCAAATACAAATGCTCCAGGCCTAAGTCGCCGGACAAATCCACCGATTTGCCATCGGCACTGGAGGCAAACCAAATATTGGCGTTGACCTGCCCTTTACTGGTGAACTGCTCCGGATTTATACCCTGCAGTAAAAAGGAGCTAACCGCAGCGAAAGGTTCACTGGTGGGGAAGTGATTGAGCTGCAAATAGCCCTTGGAGCGAAATTTCTCTTTGTCGTGAGGGTCGCCCTCACCTTCCAGAACCAGATAAACACTGCGCGCCTGCTGAGCAATATCTACTTGCAGCGTCAGACGGTGGAATTGGGGGGTATTTTCGAAGAGCAGCTGTGGCGCGTTTAAGGCCAGTTGCTGGCCGTTATTAAAGGTAAAGTTCAACCGAGTGGATTGAAATTCAATGCGATTGGAAAGTAGCAGCATATCCGCCAAGGCACCAATACGCACGGCGGCATCACCCGCCGCTGTTGCCTGGGCGCGCGTCTGCGGCAAACCACTAACCCGCCACTTGCCCTGTTCGCTCTGCACGAAATCCAGACCGACATCATTTAACACCAGGCTGCTCCACACCCAGCGGCGATTGAGCAGCGACTCGAGTATATCCAGGCGGATGCGCGCCCGTTCCAAAGCAATAATCGATACCCCAGCCTGATTGCTAATACTGAGATCACGCACATCCAGGCTAGGTTTTAAGCCATCCCAGCTAGCATCTATCTGGCCAATGGCCACCTGGGCATTGAGTTTTTCCGAGAGATAGTCAGCTATGTCCTGATTGTAGTCCCCCAGCAAATGGGAAAAGCTGCGCCCGGACTGAACCGCGACCGCGAGGGCGATCAGCAGTGCTGCCAGCAGCAGATAAAACCATTTAACCAAATTGCGTAGGGTACGAGCCATGTAGTTCAGTATTCCAACTTCTCTAAAAAGCCTGTGATGTGATCATCACACCAGCACTATGTCGTATTGCTCCTGGTGGAAAAGCGACTCAACCCTGAACTCTATGGTGCGCCGAATAAATGCCTCCAAATCCGCCACGTAGCTGGCCTCCTCGTCAAGCAGCCGATCCACCACCAACTGCGAGGCTAGCACCAAAAACTTGTCGTTATCGTAGGTGCGCGCCATACGCAGAATTTCGCGAAAAATTTCATGGCAGACTGTCTCGGCAGATTTCAGCTGGCCGCGTCCCTGGCACACAGGGCAGGGCTCACAGAGCAGCTGGCCTAGCGATTCGCGGGTTCGCTTGCGCGCCATTTCCACCAAGCCCAACTCTGAGACACCGGTAATGCGCGTTTTCGCGTGATCTTTTTCCAGTGCCTTCTCCAGCGTGCGCAACACTTGGCGCTGGTGCTCCGGGTCTTTCATATCGATAAAATCGAGAATGATAATCCCGCCCAGATTGCGCAGGCGCAGCTGCCGCGCTATAGCCGTGGCCGCCTCAAGATTGGTTTTAAAAATGGTCTCTTCCAGGTTGCGATGACCGACAAAGGCACCGGTATTCACATCCACCGTGGTCATTGCCTCTGTCTGCTCGATAATCAGGTAGCCATTGGACTTAAGCGGCACTCGCGGCTCGAGCGCGCGGCGAATTTCCTCTTCGACACCGTACAAATCCAGCAGTGGGCGATCGCCGCTGTATAGCTCGATCAGCTCCACCAGTTGCGGCGCATACTTGCGCGCAAAATCCTGCATCTGCTGCCAGGTGAGGCGCGAATCCACGCGCACCCGATCTATAGGAGCACGCGCCATATCGCGCAGCGCGCGCAAATAGAGCGGCATATCGCGGTGAAGTTCCGCTGGCACGCCTAATGTTGGTAACTTGGCACTCAGGTCGGCCCACAGTTTTTGCAGGAAGGGAACGTCGGCCACTATAGCTTCCTCCTCGGTCCCCTCAGCCACTGTGCGCACAATAAAGCCGCCGGGAATCTGCTGGTCGGCCACGATCTTTTCAATAATCTGGCGCAGTCGCTCCCGCTCCTGCTCATCATCAATGCGCGTGGATACCCCAATGTGATTGCTATTGGGCATATACACCAGATAGCGCGATGACAGCGTCAAATGGGTAGTGAGGCGCGCGCCCTTGGTGCCGATTGGGTCTTTCGCCACTTGCACCAACAGGGTTTCACCTTCGCGTACCAGGGTGCGTATATCCGGCGCCTCGCCACGGCGCTGCTCGCCCTCGATATACTCGGGCATCATGTCCACAGCATGAATAAAGCCGGTGCGCTCCAGGCCTATATCAACAAAAGCCGCTTGCATACCCGGCAGTACTCGCACCACCCGGCCGCGGTAGATATTGCCGACATAGGTGATACCCTGGCTGCGCTCCAGGTAAAACTCCTGTACCGCACCGTTTTCCACCAGGGCCACACGAGTCTCCACCGGGGAGACGTTAATTAAAATCTCTTCGCTCACAAGTCCGTCTCCGGCGTTTGCCACCAGCGCAGATTGGCGGCAGCTAATAATTCGCAAGTCACTTCCAAGGGCAGCCCAACCACACCGGAATAACTGCCCTTAAGCTCGCGCACAAATACCGCGCCCAAGCCTTGAATTCCATAGCTGCCAGCCTTATCACAGGGCTCTCCAGTATGCCAATAGGCCCTAATTTCCGTTTCTGTAATAGCTCGGAAGCTCACCTCAGTGACGCTATACAGGCACTTTTGCAAGCCGGGAGTATGAATCGCTACAGCCGTGATAACCTGATGAGTACGAGCGGACATCGCCCCCAGCATGGTAATGGCATCATCCAGATCTTTCGGCTTTTCCAGGATTTTGCCGTCAAGCACACCCAGGGTGTCAGCACCCAGCACCGCCACCTTACCGCCCAACTCCACAAAACCAGCCTCAGCCTTGGTGCGCGCCAGACGCTGGACATAATCAATAGCGGCTTCGCCATCCTCGGGGTATTCGGGCACATCCACTCTTACCACTCGATGGGGCACGCCGATTTGCGCCAGCAATTCGCGTCGCCGCGGTGACTGGGAAGCTAGATAAAGCGGGAAATCAGTTGTGCACATGATAGCGACGACAGAGTGAATCCATGCTTAATTGCACTAGCGGCCAAAGCAGTGCACTAGTGATTGCAGGGTAGAGAAAGGAGAGCCCGGACAGTTGCTGACCGGCCATTCCATGCACCCAGTTATCAGTGAGCTGGGCAATTCCCACCAGCACAAAAACCCAACCGGCCTGTTTCCACAAGGGGAAATTGCGCACTCGCTGATAGGAAAGAACGCAAAGGTAGGAAACAATTAATAAGCCCAAGCCATGCTCACCGAAGGGCACGCTTTCAAGGAGATCCTGAAACAGCCCCACCAGTGCGATAAAAATCAAACTGGTCGTTAGCGGGTTGAGCATCATCCAAAAAATAGCCACCATCACCACAAACTCAGGCCGCCACCAGCGCCATTCAAAGGGCAGCGGGTAGACCGAGAGCACCTGGGCCACCAGGAAACTGGTGCCCATTAGCAGCCAGAGACTGAAGCGCGAGGCAAACATCAAGGTTTGACCCCTGCCTTTTGCGCACCTGCACGGCTGGCATCTCCGGGAGTTAATGTGCCGGGGATCAGATTGCGCTCGCGATTTTCAAATACCAAAAGTACATGGCGACTGCGATCCAGGCGCGCCATAGGCTTGGCGGTCACCGTTAAAAAGGCTTTACCTGGGTCGCGCACCACCTTATCGACTTCGGCTACCGGGTAACCCACCGGGAAACGCTCGCCCAAGCCAGAGCTCACCAGTAGATCACCCTCGCGAATATCGGTATTGGCAGAGACATGGCGCAAGCTCAAGCGGTTAAGATCGCCAGTACCTTCAGCAATGGCGCGCACACCATTGCGGTTCACCTGTACAGGAATCGCATGGGTCGAATCAGAAATCAGCAGCACTGTGCTGCTTTGATCACTTACTTCCACCACCTGCCCCATAAGACCAAAGGCATCCAGCACTGGCTGGCCGAGAAATACGCCTGCCTTGCTGCCGCGATTGATAATCACCTTGTGGCTCAGAGGGTTGGGCGAAATACCGATCAACTCGGCAATCAATACCGAATCCTGTAGCATCTCACTGGCATTGAGCAACTGACGCAGACGCAGGTTTTCCGCCGCCAGTGCCGCCATTTGCTGGAGTTTGCGCTGGTGAATCAACAGCTCGGTTTTAAGGGTTTCATTCTCGGAGATAAGATCACTGCGCGAGACAAAGGTCTCTTTGCGCCAATCGTTGATCCGAGTCGGCACATCGGTGAGCTGATAAAAGGGGGTAATCAAAAAGGACAGCTTTTGCCGGATGGGCTCAAGCTTGTTGGTATAAAGGCTGGCAACCACCAGGCCCATCATGATAAAGATGAGCACAAAGGCGCGACCAGTGGCAGAAGGGCCTTTGGAAAATAGCGGTTTAATAATGAGGTCTCCCGTCGATCCCGGCGGCGACTGGTGCCAAATTACCAATCACCGCCTGAACAATATTAAGACGACAGCAGATCCATATTGCGCTTGTCGCTCATCTCCAGCGCCATACCGCCGCCGCGCGCCACACAGGTGAGTGGGTCATCGGCAACAATAAACGGCAGCCCTGTTTCATTGGACAGCAGGCGATCGATATCGCGCAGCAGCGCACCACCACCGGTCAGTACCACACCGCTCTCGGCAATGTCCGAGGCCAGCTCGGGAGGCGACTGCTCAAGGGCGCTCTTAACTGCCTGAACAATACCGGCCAGTGGATCCTGCAACGCTTCGAGAATTTCGTCGCTGGACAGGGTGAAGCTGCGCGGCACACCTTCGGCGAGGTTGCGGCCGCGCACATCGATTTCACGGATTTCACTGCCGGCAAAAGCGCAGCCGATTTCTTGCTTGATACGCTCGGCAGTGGCATCGCCAATCACGCTGCCGTAGTTGCGGCGCACATAGTTGACAATAGCCTCATCAAAGCGGTCGCCACCGATGCGCACTGAATCTGAGTAAACCACACCGTTCAGGGAGATAACCGCAATTTCGGTAGTGCCACCACCGATATCCACCACCATGGAGCCGCTGGCTTCAGCGACCTTGAGTCCGGCCCCAATGGCGGCTGCCATGGGTTCCTCAATCAAGCGCACTTCGCGGGCGCCTGCGCCCAGGGCAGATTCACGAATAGCGCGCTTTTCCACCTCGGTGGACAGGCAGGGGACGCTGATAAGCACACGGGGAGAGGGGTTGAACCAGGAGTTTTCGTGAACCTTGCGGATAAAATGCTGCAGCATTTTTTCAGTCACCTGAAAGTCGGCGATAACACCGTCCTTCAAGGGGCGAATAGCCGTGATATTACCCGGGGTACGACCGAGCATACGCTTGGCTTCAACACCTACAGCTTCCACAATTTTGGTGCCGTTGTGGTGGCGAATTGCAACTACTGAAGGTTCATTGAGCACTATGCCGCGTCCACGCACATAAATGAGCGTATTGGCGGTACCCAGGTCGATAGAGAGATCGTTGGAGAAAGCTCCACGCAGAAGTTTTAACATGACGAAACCGAGCCTTATGAAACTGTTTGAAAACTGTTTTTGTATGAAATTCTGAGCCTGGGGTTATTCAGTGCTTCCCAAAACCAATGTCCCCTTTAGATGGCAAATCTGCGTAGTAAATTACGCGCGCATTCACCGTTCCCTGGCTTAGTGCGCAGGCTATTTTTATAGCTGTGCGAGACTTGTACCGCGCAGCGAGTAAAAAGTTCCTGCGCGAGTTTTAAGGCCAGCAGTATAAGTGAAAAATTTCATTTTATCTGAGCTAAATCACGAGCTTAGTGCAAATTTCTACGATTTTTTCTTAACTTGGCTGAGATTTTATTGACACTGCCAAGTGTCAGGCCACAAGCGCTGCAAACTATGGTAACTTTAGCGCCCATTTTTGTGCGGATTAACACTCAATCGCCACCGCTTGACGCGCTGGCACTGCATTTCTGGAGTCACTCCCCATGGCCGTTAACTCAGCAGATATTGCCAAGCTTGCCCACTTGGCGCGCATCGCCATTAGCGATGAAGCAGCAACCCAGGTAGCCACCAGTATTTCCGAGGTGCTATCACTGGTCGATCAACTACAAGCCGTTGATACAAAAGATGTTTTACCCATGGCCCACCCGCTGGATGCAACCCAACGCCTGCGCCCGGATGCCGTGACTGAAAGCAATCAGCGCGAGCAGTTCCAAGCCATAGCGCCAGCCACCGAGAGCGGCCTCTACCTGGTTCCCCAGGTTATTGACTAACCCCTTTTGAAGACACATTCCCTTTGTGAATGCCGGATCAGGAAACTGCCGAATGCATAACTACACTATCGCCCAGTTGGTAAAAGGCCTGCAAAACAAGGACTTTTCCAGCCAGGAGCTGACCCAGCACTATCTGGATCGCATTGCTCGCCTCG
Organism: Cellvibrio sp.; assembly: GCA_050305995.1. Classification (GTDB taxonomy): domain Bacteria; phylum Pseudomonadota; class Gammaproteobacteria; order Pseudomonadales; family Cellvibrionaceae; genus Cellvibrio. The sequence continues at coordinate 57,334 of JBNLGJ010000066.1, read as the reverse complement.
ATGGCGCCTATAACTCCTATATCACTGTTACCGGCGATATAGCCCTACAGCAGGCCGCCGCCGCCGATCAGCGCTTAGCTGCGGGCAATGCCCCTACTCTTTGTGGCGTGCCCATCGCTCACAAGGATATTTTTTGTACTACCGGCGTGCGCACCTCCTGCGGCTCCAAAATGCTCGACAAATTTATCGCCCCCTACAACGCCACCATAGTAGAAAACTACCTGAATGCCGGTGTGGTAATGCTGGGCAAAACCAATATGGACGAGTTCGCCATGGGCTCCTCCAACGAGACAAGCTGGTATGGCCCGGTGAAAAACCCCTGGGCAACCGACTCGGTACCCGGAGGCTCTTCGGGTGGATCGGCAGCAGCTGTAGCCGCCCAATTGGCTCCAGCCTCCACGGCATCAGACACCGGCGGTTCGATTCGCCAGCCAGCGGCCTTTTGCGGCCTGACGGGCATCAAACCCACCTATGGTCGCGTGTCCCGCTGGGGCATGATCGCCTATGCCTCCAGCCTGGATCAGGCGGGGGTGATTGCGCGCACCGCTGAAGATGCGGCGCTGCTGCTCAACACCCTGGCCAGCTACGACGCTAAGGATTCCACCTGTGTCGAGCGCGAGGTACCCGACTACAGCGCCGAGCTCAACAAGCCACTCGCAGGCCTGCGCATTGGCGTACCCAAAGAATACTTTGGCGAAGGCCTGAATGCGGGCGTGGCCGCCTGCGTGCAAGCGGCGATCAAAACCTACGAGAGCCTGGGTGCCAGCATTCACAGTATCAGCCTGCCACACACCCATTTGGCGGTGCCCTCCTACTATGTGATCGCGCCCGCCGAAGCCTCGGCCAACCTGTCGCGCTTTGACGGCGTACGCTACGGCCATCGCTGTGAGAACCCCAAAGACCTGATGGACCTGTATCTGCGCTCGCGCAGTGAAGGTTTTGGCGATGAGGTGAAGCGTCGTATTCTGGTGGGCACCTATGCTCTGTCGGCTGGTTACTACGACGCCTACTACAGCAAGGCGCAAAAAGTGCGCCGGCTGATCAAGCAGGATTTTGTCGATGCCTTCCAAGGTGTCGATCTGGTGCTCGGCCCCACCGCGCCCTCACCGGCGTTCAAGTTTGGCGAAAAAACTACCGACCCAGTGGCCATGTACCTGGAGGACATTTACACCCTGTCCACCAACCTCGCGGGCCTGCCCGGCCTGTCCCTGCCCTGCGGTTTTGTCGATGGCAAACCCGTTGGCCTGCAATTAATTGGCAACTACTTTGCCGAGGCGCAGCTACTTAACGCCGCGCACCAATTCCAGCAAGCCACCGACTTCCACCAGCAAACCGCCCCAGGTATCGCCTAAGAGGATAAAACTCATGCAATGGGAAACCGTAATCGGGCTGGAAGTGCACGTTCAGCTCGCCACCAAAACCAAAATTTTCTCCGGCGCCAGCACCGCCTTTGGCGCTGAGCCCAATACCCAGGCCTGTGCCATAGACCTGGCGCTGCCCGGCACCTTGCCCACGCCCAACGCCGAGGCCTTCCGCTTCGCCACTATGTTTGGGCTGGCAGTGAATGCCGAGATCGGCAAACGCTCGGTGTTTGAACGCAAAAACTATTTCTACCCAGACCTGCCCAAAGGCTATCAAACCACGCAGCTAGCCGAGCCGATTGTGGGCGCGGGCTATGTGGACCTGGAGCTGGAAGGCGGCCGCAGCAAGCGCGTGCGCATTCACCACGCTCACCTGGAAGAAGACGCGGGTAAATCCCTGCACGAAGACTTTGCCGGCATGAGCGGCATAGATTTAAACCGCGCTGGCACGCCGCTGATCGAAGTGGTCACCGAGCCGGATATGCGCTCCGCCGAAGAGGCGGTAGCCTTCGCCAAAAAGCTGCACTCGATTGTCACCTCGCTGGAAATTTGCGATGGCGACATGAGCCAGGGTTCCATGCGCTTTGACGTGAATATTTCCATCCGCCCCAAAGGCTCGGACAAGCTCGGCACCCGCACCGAAACCAAAAACCTCAACTCCTTTAAATTTATGGAAGAGGCGATTGCGCTGGAAGTGGAGCGTCAAATCGACGTGCTCGAAGACGGCGGCAAGATCACCCAGGAAACCCGCCTGTACAATGGCGACACCAAAAAAGCGCGCAGCATGCGCAGCAAAGAAGACAGCAACGACTACCGCTACTTCCCCTGCCCCGACCTGCTGCCAGTGATTCTCGATGATGACTATATCGAGAGCGTGCGCCAGCAGATGCCCGAACTGCCCGATGCCAAGCGCGCGCGCTTTATCGAGCAATACGGCCTGGGCGACTATGACGCCGGCCAGCTGACCCTGGATAAATTTACCGCCGCCTTCTTTGAAGCCTCGGTAAAAATTTCTGGCGAAGCCAAGCTCACCGCCAACTGGATTATGGCCGACCTGGGCGCCTACCTGAACCGCAGCGAACAGCGCATCGATCAATCGCCGGTAACCCCGGCGCTGCTCGCCGGCCTGGTGGTACGCATTAAAGATGGCACCCTCTCCAGTAAAATCGCCAAGCAGGTGTTTGAAGCTATTTGCAACGGCGAAGGCGATGCCGACACCATCATCGAGACCAAAGGCCTCAAGCAGGTTTCCGATACTGGCGCCCTGGAAAAAATTATCGACGAGATAATCGCCAACAACGCCGCACAAGTGGAGGGTTACCGCGCCGCCGACGAAGCCAAGCGCGGCAAAATGCTCGGCTTCTTTGTCGGCCAGGCGATGAAAGCCTCCAAAGGCCAGGCCAACCCGCAAGCGCTTAACGAGCTGCTGGTGAAAAAACTTAACAGCTAACCCCTCCCCCCGCCTCCCTTTTACAAAGGGAGGAGCCGTCCCCTTTTGTAAAAGGGTGATTTAACAATTTATGGTGAGATTTTTACAATGAGTCAACGCAAAGACAAAGAAAAAGTCCTCGGCGAAAGCTTCGATGAGGCGCGCATCAAAACCTTTTTGGATTTCACCGCCCCCAGCGGCGTCAACGCCGACTTCCACCTGATGGAAAAAGCCTACCGAGGTATGCGCGGTGAAAACTTCGCCACCTTTGTTAAATTGTTTGTCGAAGCCGGCCGCGACTTGAATGCCATTGGCCCAGAGGGTAAAACTTTTTTGCAAATGGTAAAAACCCACCGCAACGGTGAAGAGTACGTCCAGGCGCTGGAAGCCGCGGGCGCAAAATAAGTTAGCGTTACTGTAGCGGAGGCTCTTCAGTGTCTTTGGCAACCCAGGGTTACGAATTCCTAAGAGCCTTTGCCTCGCCTATGCAAATCGACCTGCTGCTACGCGCAATTGAAGCCCATACAACAAGCCGCACAGGCGCCAATCTACGCAATGCCGACCAGCAAATACCCGCCATCGCTGCGCTCGCCCAATCGGCCGCCATCACCCAAGTTGTGCAGCAACACCTGAGTGCTCAAGCTCAATTACTCAGAGTGATTTTTTTTAATAAATCCATCGACAACAATTGGCAGGTCAGCTGGCACGAGGATCGCAGCCTGGCACTCGATAATGTTGGCAGATGTGATAATACCGAGCGTTATCCAAGCAGCTGGGGCAAAATCCACTACAAAGAAGGCCTGGCCCATATACAGCCACCCGCTGAAATTTTGCAGCAACTACTGACGCTCAGGCTGCACCTGGACAAGGCCAGCCCCACCAATGGCAGCTTAAAAATCCTCCCCGGAACTCATCGACTGGGAATAATCCCGGAAGGGGAAATTAGCGCCCTTAGCAAAACCATGCCCGCGATTAACTGCGCGGCAGATGCGGGCGACTTGTTGCTGATGAAGCCCCTGGTATTGCACGCATCAGCCAAAGCCACTCTGCCAGGCCCACGGCGGGTGATTCACATGGAATTTGGCGATATTGGCGCTTTGCAAAATCCAGGTAAGACGAACTATGCAAGCCCTTAAACTTCCCCGATTTCAGGCGCTATACGGTCTGATTGGATTCATTGCACTCCTGGTGTTGGCCGGCGGATTTAGCAGCGACGCCAGCTTTGATCTTTTTTCACTGCGCCATACCCAGGTCACCCAGGGCCAGGTCTGGCGACTGGTTAGCGGCAACCTGGTGCATTTTGGCTGGGCTCATACACTGATGAATTTGGCGGCTTTTTTACTGTGTAGCTTCGCGCTCTTAACCGATCTAAGTATTAAACGTTTTACCGCTTTATTTGTTTGCTGCTGCCTGGCAGTAGGTATAGGCATCTATAGTCTCAATCCTGAGCTTGCTAACTACGCCGGCCTTTCGGGTGTTATTCACGGTTTGATAGTTGCCGGGCTTTGGTACACTAAGCGCCACCCACTCTGGCTGCGGATACTGGCACTGGCGATTGTGCTAGGTAAAATCGTGCAGGAGCATAGCGCCAATTACCAAGCCAATGAACTTCAGGCGTTAATCCCGGTTCCCGTGGCGGTAGATGCCCACTTATACGGCGCAATTGCCGGAGCCAGTTTTGTCGCTATGGATCTGTTGATGTTAAAACTCAGGAGCAAACAATAATGCAGGGTTCTCCACAACTTGCCGTTGACTATTTTGTCACTGGTGCGCGCCTGGTTACCCGCCCCGGGCTGCGCCGCTTTGTGCTGGTGCCAATTTTGGTCAATGTGATTATTTTTATTGTGCTTACTGCGGCTCTGTTTTCGCTGTTTGGCGATGCGATTGTCGAAGTGCAATCCTGGCTGCCCAGCTGGCTGAATTTTCTCAGTTGGATACTCTGGCCAGTCATGTATTTTTTATTTTTTGTGGTTTACGGCTACAGCTTTAATGTAATCACCAACATTATTGGCGGGCCTTTTTACGGCATACTCGCAGAAAAAGTGGAAGAGCATTTATGCGGCCAGGCACCCAACAGCGAGCCTTTAAGTGAATTGATTCCACGCACACTTAAGCGCGAACTGGTAAAGCTTTGGTATTTTGTTAGCCGTGGCTTTTTAGTGTTTTTATTATTTATGCTGCTGTTTTTTATCCCCGGCGCCAACTTGCTTGGCGCGGGCATAGGCGTGATATGGAGCTGTTGGTGTATGGCAGCCCAGTATATGGACTACCCCGCAGACAACCACAAACTTAGCTTTCGTGAAATGCGTCGCCGCCTCAACAAACAACCGCTCACCAGCTATAGCTTTGGCGGGATTATTCTGCTCGGCAGCATGGTGCCCTTGTTAAATATTTTTGTAACACCCGTCGCTGTGGCGGGCGCTACAGCTTACTGGACACGCGAAGTTAAAAATTTTTAATGGGTATCCTCTTCGTCGCCATCATCCACCAACATACTGCCACCAGCCTCTTTGGCTCGCTGCAAGTAATTGATTGCACGAGCCAGTTGCATATCCAGGCTGTCGCCCTGCTGGTTGGTTAAGCCAATGCTCACTGATAGATAAAGCGGCTGGTCATTCACTTGTAGCGCTTCACTCGCCAATAGGTGTTTCACCCTGCTCAACAAGGCTGCGGCCTTTTCATTATCCAGCCCTGGCAGCAGCACATAAAAATCGTCACTGTCGGCGCGCGCTAGTAAAAACCGCCCCAGCATCTGCTCCAAGCGCTGGCCAAGCTCGCGCAACACATAGTCACCCCAGGCGTTGCCCTGCTGCTCATTAATAGCGGCAAAGTGGTCAATATTAATTACTGCCAAGGCTAGCGGAGTTTGATTAGCTTTAGCCTGCTGGTAGGGCTCGCGCGCCGTATTAAAAAAGTAGGAGCGATGATAGAGGCCGGTGAGATGATCGCGCTGCGCCTGATATTTGATTTGCTCAATTAGCTCAAGCGATTCCAGGTTGTGGATAATGCGGCAATAGAACTCTTCGGGATGGAAGGGTTTGCGCAAAAAGTCATTGGCGCCGTGCTTAATAAATTTAGCCGAGAGCGCCTCGTTACTGTCACCGGACACACCAATCATGATCAAATCGGTTTTGTCGTATTTGTAGCGCAGGTTGCGCACCAATTCAAAACCATCCATGCGCGGCATATTGTAATCGGTGATCAGCAGTTTAATGTCGGGGTTGTCGAGCAGCACTTTAATGGCATCTACTCCGTCCACTGCCTCCAATACTTGAAACAAATGACGGCGAAATAAATTGGCCATATGCTTGCGCGACATATCCGAGTCGTCCACCACCAGCACTTTGATCTGCTGATTTTTTTCCAAGCGCTGAATCATGCCTATGGCTTTACTGTAGGCATAGCGGCCCTCCTTGGTCACGTAATCCACTATACCCTTGTTAAACAATTGCTCGCGGCGCTGCTCATCGTAGCTGCCGGTAAGCACTATGCTGGGGATTTTTTTGCTCAGGGTGAAATCCACCACTTCGCCATTGGGTGCATCGGGCAGATTCAAATCCACCAGGGCGACAAAAAAGCCCTCGGGATGCTGCTCGAAGGCGGCCTGGGCTTGCGCCAGGCTGCTGGCAAAGACAGCGTCGTAGTCCAGCAGTTGCGCCTGTAGCAGGTGGCGCAGCACCTTGGTGACCATCTCGCTGTCTTCAACTATGAGTATTTTTTTCATCTGGCCAAACTCAATTGCATTAGAGAATCCGTTGAGTCTAGCTCAAACTTCCATGTGATGCTTTTGATGCCAGATCTAGCGCCAGATAAAGCCCGATACCTGAGTACCAAGTAGCTGGTGATTGTAATTGCGCCTGGCTTCCAGGCCTTTAGCCCAGGCGGCACCCGCGCAGACCATCAGCGGCAGCAGATGCTCTTCGCGCGGATGGCAAAAACGCGCCTCGGGTGCCTGCAGCCAATTGGCTAACTGCTGCTCTCGCGCATCTGGCGACAGCTCGGCGGCGGTCAGGGTTTGATTGAGCCAAGAGTCAAACACCTGGCTGCGCGGCCAAATAGCAGGGTCGGCAGAAAAGAAGGCGCGCATATTGTGAAACGACATACCCGACCCCAACAGCAGGTAGTTATCACCCAGGGCACTAGCCAAAGCCTTACCCAGGTTGATATGAAATTGCGCATCCAGGCCGGGGTGCAGTGACACCTGCACCACCGGGATATTGGCTGCCGGATAGAGCAGCATCAGCGGCACAAAAGTGCCGTGATCATAGCCCTGCGCTTCATCCAGCTCTACCTTGAGCCCCAAACGGCGCAAATGCTCAGCCAGACTCTGGGCCAACCGGGGATTTCCCGGAGCCGGGTATTGGAATTGGTAGCTCTCGTCGGGAAAGCCATAGTAGTCGTAGAGCATCTCCGGCGCGGCAGCGCTGGAAATCCGAATAGGATCAGCCTCCCAGTGGGCACTGACTACCACTATGGCATCTGGCGGCGATAGCGCCTCAGACAGTTGCTGTAAAAACCGAGTGAGTTCACGGTGCTTGGAATCGCCCAACAGTGGCAATGGCCCGCCGCCGTGAGGAACATAGAGAATAGTCATAGCGCAGACCCTGGCGTGATATGCCAATCAAGCGAGAGGTGATTGACCTAGGTGCGTTTGTGTTCGTGGACCGACTCATAAATGGCGGCCATCATAATAATAGCGCCGCCAATCAAGGTGGACTTATCCGGATATTCGCGCAGTAGCAGAATTTCGTAAATAACTGCGTACACCGGCTGCAAGCAGGCCACCAGGCCCACGGTTTTGGCCTTGAGGTAGCGTAGCGAGTGGCCCAACATGGTATGGGTAACGGCGGTAAAAAACAGCCCCAGCAATAGCAATAGCCACCAGTCATGAGACGTTGGCTGATGCGCTGAAAGGGCAATTACCGGCGTCATCAGTAGGGCTACCACCAATACTTGATAACTCATCGAGCGCACCGCCGACTGCCCGGAAAACCAAAGGCCAAGCAGCAAATTACGCAAGGCAAAAGTGAGCGCCGATACCACCCCCCAAATCACCCCCTGGGTCATGGAGTTGTCAAAACTGAACTCAGGCACCAAACAGTAAACGCCAAATAACACCAGGCAGCCACTGATAAGGTCGCGCCAATCCAGCTTGGTGCCCTTAATCCAGGGCTCCAAAAACACAGTCATTACCGGGTAGGCATAGAGGGACAGCATGCCCACGGCAATATTAGCCACCTGCATGGAATAAAAAAAAGTAATCCAATGGAGTGTGAGCAGCGCCCCCAACACCAGCATGCGGCCATAGTCGCGGCGGGACTCAAGGCGCAAATGACGATCGCGCCAGTAGAGCCAGGCAAACAGCACTCCGGCGGCAATCCAAGTGCGATAGCCGGTAATGTCCCAGGCGGGTAGCTCAATAAGTTTGGAGAAAAGCCCGGTAGCACCCATTAAAAAGGTGGTGAGGTGCAAACTGAGCCAGGCTGATTTTGCAGAAGACAATTTACAGTTCCAAAAACAAATGGCCCGGCGATTTGCCGGGCCTGATTATGCCTAGTTGCGCGGCCTGCGACCGCGACCGCCGCCGGGGCGGTTGCCCACCGAGCGATTGCTGTGTCTATCCTGGTGGCGCGATCTATGGGGTGCAGGAGGCAACTCCGGAGGCATCAACATTAAAGTCTCGGGCGGCTGCTCACACTTAATCGGTTTGCCCAGCAGCTTTTCGATAGGCTCCAGGCGCAGGGCATCATCTTCACAGGCAAAACTGATAGAAGTACCTGACTTACCTGCACGACCGGTGCGGCCAATGCGGTGTACATAGTCCTCCGGCTCCTCCGGCAGAGTAAAGTTAACCACATGGCTGATGCCGCTAATATGAATACCGCGACCGGCCACATCGGTGGCCACCAGCACTTTGATATCGCCGCGCTTGAAAGCATCCAGAGTGGAGACGCGCTTGGTCTGGGTGATCTCACCCGATAGCAGTCCCGCCTCTATGCCGTGGCGCTGCAGTTTTTCCTGCAGATCGCGGCATTCATCGCGACGGTTGGCAAACACAATCATGCTCTCCGCATGTTCCTGCTGAATCAGGTTATACAGCAGGGTGTATTTTTCCTCGGTAGACACCAGATACACATGCTGATCCACCCGCTCGTTGGCCACTGATTCCGGCTCAATATCCACAGTTATGGGGCGGTAGGTCCACTGGCTGACCAGGTTGTGTACATCATCGGTAAAGGTGGCGGAGAAAAACAGCGTCTGGCGGTCTTCGCGGCGCGGCGCCTGGCGCACGATTTGACGCACCTGGGGAATAAAGCCCATGTCCAGCATGCGGTCGGCTTCGTCAATTACCAGCACTTCCAACTGATCCAGGTACACATCTTTGTTGCCGCAGAAATCCAGCAGGCGGCCTGGCGTGGCCACCAGGATATCGACGTAGGAGTCGTGCAAGCGACGCTGCTGCTTGCTGTAGTCCATACCGCCAACCAGGGTATGAATTTTCAAATCGGTGTATTTGCACAGGCCCTTGGCATCTTCAGCAATTTGAATAACCAGTTCGCGGGTGGGGGCAATGATTAGCGCCCGCGCTTCGCCGGCGTAGCGCTTTTCTTCAATCGGGTTTTTCAGCAGGTCATCAATGATGGCCGTGAGGAAGGCGGCGGTTTTACCGGTACCCGTCTGAGCCTTGCCCACTACATCCTTGCCCTGAAGGGCATAGGGCAGCGACTGAGCCTGGATAGGCGAGCAGTATTTAAAGCCCAGATCAGCGATGGCATGCATCAATTCTGGCTGAAGATCAAAATCGTGGAAGCGGCTTTTGCCCTCCTCCTCCTCAACCGCAAACATGCCGATATCCCAAGGCTCCACAGGCGTTTTGGCGGCAGCAGCGCGGCGCTGTGAGGGGCGCTCTTTACTTTCCACCTGATTACTTTCCACCTGATCGCTGCCCGACGGCTGGCTGGCATTTTGCTGGCCGCGCCCTTTGCCACCACGCTTGCGGCGATTTTTTTGCTCCTGCTGATCAGCGCGCGAGTTTTCACCCTTAGCCTGGTCGCCACGGGGGGCTTTGCGCTGGCCATTAGGCCGAGCAGATTTTGCGTTGACATCCTGCGAGGGGGGGTGCGCTGAGGGGGTATCGCCACTTCCAATCAGTTTTTTAAAAAATTTTCCAATCAATCTGGTCACCAGGTAATTTACCGCGGGCTTACACAACAGGCACCCTGCCCCGGGTGCCTAAACTTTGCGCGAGTATACACGAATCGTCAGGCAATCATTGCCTTTGCCCGCCTATTCCAGCCAAACTCCGCAAGTTTTTAGCCTATTAAGGACCTTATTATGCGAGTTCACTCCTTTCAACATGTGCCCTTTGAGGATATAGGCAGCATGGCACAGGATATTGCCGCGCGCGGTTACAGCCACAACAGCACCCACTGGTATCTGGGCGACACAGCGCCAGCGACCAACAGCTATGACCTACTGATAGTGATGGGCGGCCCCATGGGAGTTTACGATGAAGCCATTTACCCTTGGTTAGCGGCTGAGAAGCTCGCTATTAAGCAAGCCATAGCCCAGGGCAAAAAAGTGCTTGGCATCTGCCTGGGTGCGCAATTGCTAGCAGAAGTTCTCGGCGCAAAAGTGCACGCAAATGGCCAGCGCGAAATCGGCTGGTTTGCGCTTGAAGTCCCCGAATCGGCCGAGGCCAATCCGGTAGCGCAACTTTTAGCCAGCTCCCCTCAGGTTTTTCACTGGCACGGTGACACTTTCGCACTGCCGCCAGCTGCACAGCTGCTGGCCAGCAGCCAGGCCTGTGCGCACCAAGCCTTTTGTGTTGGCGACAAACTCTGGGGCTTTCAATTTCATCTGGAGACTACCCCGGCCTCGGCCAGGGCACTGCTGGAGCACTGCGGCAGCGATATAGACGGCAGCAGCCACACGCAAACGGGTGAAGAGATATTGGCCAACAGCAGCGCATTTACCCGAATTAACCAGACAATGAGCCAGGTGTTAGCACATATTTTTGCAGCTTAAAACAGAGCGCCAAACCAGTGGCCAGCCAGGCTGGTAAGCGCCATAGCCACCGCGCCCCAAGCACATACGCGCAGCGCGCCGACAACTTGGCTAGCCCCGCCCACTCTGGCCGCCAAGGCGCCAAGCAGCGCCAGTGACGCCAGCGCCACTAAGGCAATGGAACCCTGCAAATAATTGGCAGGGCAGATAAATACCGCCAGCAGCGGAATCAACGCCCCCAACGCAAAGGAGCCAGCTGAACTCAGCGCCGCCTGCAGTGGGCGCGCCTGATTAAAATGGGTGATGCCCAGCTCATCGCGGGCGTGGGCAGCAAGGGCATCATGGGCGGTCATCTGCAGCGCCACCTCTTTGGCCAGGCTGCGCTCCAAGCCACGCGCCACATAAATTTCTTCCAGTTCGCGCAGCTCACCAGCCTCATCAGTGGCCAGCTCATGGCGCTCGCGCGCCAAGTCGGCGGCCTCCAGATCTGCCTGGGAACTTACCGACACATATTCGCCGGCAGCCATACTCATGGCACCCGCGACCAAGCCGGCAACCCCAGTTAACAGCACTGTCGCCCCCGTCCCTTCGGCGGCCTCTATGCCCATCATCAGGCTGGCAGTGGAGATAATGCCATCGTTAGCACCCAGCACCGCTGCGCGCAACCAGCCGACATGATGTAAGGCGTGCCCTTCGCGATGACGCATCTCAGCCTCCCACTCAGGAGCGCTTCAGCAGCGACATACGCAGCAGCGTGTTATCGCGTTTGACATAGTGATGAAACAGGCCCGCCGCAGCGTGGGCACCAATTAAAAAATAACCGATGGTCGCCAGGGATTCGTGAATTTCCTCCAGCTGATGCCCCAGCGCCTTGTCTGCACCGACCAGTCGCGGCAGCTCAAACCCCAAAAAAGGAACAGCATTGCCATGGGCGTTAATCATCAACCAGCCCAGTAACGGCATGGCAATCATAAAGCCGTAAAGCGCCAGATGCATAACCTTGGACAGGAGTTCTTCCCTGGGCTTAGGCGCGGGCAAAATAGCGGGAACCTGACTGGTCAGGCGCACCCCGATGCGCACCAGTACCAGAAGCAAAATACTGATCCCCAGCATAAAGTGAGCAAGCTTCATAAAATCGCGCGCATCGCTGCCCTTGGGGAAAATCCCGCGAAACTCCATGGCACAGTAGACGCCAATAATCAGCAGAAACATTAACCAGTGCAGAGCAATCAACACCGGGGAAAAACGTTGGGGATTTATCTCTTTCGACATAGTGTCCTCGCATAAACAACAAATTTTTGATCATTTCTTACCCGGGCGGTCGAAAATGGAAGGCTGTCAGCGACCAGCAATGGAGATTGGGCGATCTAAGCATAAGCCTGGGGCATAAAATTTCCAGACCTTCCTGCGCCAATTTCCAGCAGCCCAGGGTAAACCCGGTGGCAAAGCAATTTAGGATAACGGCCTCAACTTAACAAAAGCTTATTCAGCTAGGGTAAATTTCGTTGACAGACCAGTTGGTCTGTTATTAAATGCGTCTCCAGACCAACTGGTCTGTCGCCCGCTTCAGCACATGGGCAACTTGCATTTACCTAAAACCGTTTACGCATTACCTCCTCGCAGTGTAAAACTCACAATCGCAGGATCGAGCCATGAAATTTCTGATACTTAAAGCACTCACGTCAGGGTTAAAACCCCTGCTACAGCTGTTTCAGGCATCCCCCAAACACAACCATAGCTACAGGCTTCCTCACCTGCCCAGTCTGGAGTGGGAACTGGAGCTGCGCCTGCAACACAACCGCAGTATTCGCGCCATCGCCAAATTCTTTTTTAGCCTGGGAATGGCTGCCCTGGCGGGCGCACTGGGTGTAATGCTCTGGCAGGCACTGCCATTGTTCGCTATTTAAAAATTCCCAACGACTCGCTCAGACACTCGATTATGGCTATTGAACGCAACGCAGAACACACCCGCAACCGTATTTTGGAAGCCGCTTTTGATGAGATTTACCAAAATGGCTATCAGGGCATGCGTATAGAGGCCATTCTGCAAAAAGCCCAGCTAGCCAAAGGGGCGCTCTATCACCACTTTCCCAACAAGCTCAGCCTGGGCTATGCGGTGGTAGAAGAAATTATCCTCACCCACTTTCAAGAAACCTGGGATAGCTTTTTATTGGAGAGCACCGACCCACTCACCGCCATGCAAAAACTTTTTGCCTGGAAAAGCGAGTGCATGAAAAGTGAAGAGTGTTTTAACGGTTGCCCGCTAAACAATTTAAGCCAGGAAATGTCAGCGCTGGATGAGGGATTTCACCAGCGCCTGCTCAATGTAATGAATACCATTATCGGCACTATAAGCGCGGCGCTGGAAAAGGGCCAGGGCGAAGGTTCCGTGCGCCAGGATATCAACCCACGTAAAACCGCACTCTTTTTACATTGCTGCTATCAGGGCATTATGGGCACTGCCAAGTGCATGCAGGCGCCGCAATTGCTGGAAGAAATGTTTGGCAGTTTGATGGAATACCTCGAAAGCCTGCGCCAACACACCTGCCACTAAACCCACCCGATTTACATCATCAACCACCCTTAGTGGCTGATCATCCAGGGGCGCATAGACGGAAACATTTTTTTACCGTCGGCGGTAAAAAATAATTTGGATTGGCGAATCGGCTTATCGCCGCAGCCACAGCCCTTGCCATGTTTATGCTCCCGCCGCGCTTTATCCTCTAAACGCGATTCCACCGTAGAAAATTTCGGCTGATGCCGCGCCTCTTCATTGCGGCTATGAGCCTGGCGGTTTTCCGCCTTCATTCCCAAAAACTCCGGTGCTAGCATAATCACCCGGCCAGAGAGTGCCCCACAGGTCGGGCAGGCGCAGGGTTTAGCTGCATCATCCATACTTGCCAATTCGTAAAACAAACCGTGCTCAGCGCATTTGTAATCGTACACAGGCATAAAACTGTCTCGCACAAAAAACTTGATAAAAAAGCCAGAGCCGAAGGAGATAGATTTTTCAGCCCTGGCGAACCAGGTTTACATCTTTAGCTAAATTACCGCGCTACTCCTTGTCAGGTGACAGGGGAATATCCATACCCGGCGTTACCTTTTTGCTCGGCCCCTCGGCGCTGGGGTTGATATCAAAATCAAAGATATCCGTGGGCAGCCACAGAGTGGCGCAAGCGTTGGGGATATCCACCACGCCGGAGATATGCCCCTGCACAGGGGCGCAGCCGAGAATTGCGTAGGACTGCGCTTTGGAGTATCCAAACTTGGTCAAATACTCAATCGCATTCAAGCAGGCCTGGCGATAGGCGACATGCACATCCAGGTAATGCTGCTCGCCGTATTCATCCACCGAAATACCTTCGAAGATCAAGTAGTCATCGTACTTGGGCGCAATGGGGCTGGGTTTGAAGATGGGGTTTTTAATACCGTACTTGGCCATACCATCTTTAATCAGATTGACGCGCAGGTGAATCCAGCCAGCCATTTCGATAGCGCCGCAGAAAGTAATTTCGCCATCGCCCTGACTGAAGTGCAGGTCGCCCACTGACAGGCCGCCGCCTTTAACGTAAACCGGAAAATAAATTTTGGAGCCGCGCGATAAATCCTTAATGTCGCAGTTACCGCCGTGCTCGCGCGGTGGCACAGTGCGCGCCCCTTCAGCCGCTGCCGCCTTGGCCGCATCGCCAGTCATTTTGCCCATGTGCGCGGTGTCGGCGTAGGGCAAGGTGGCAAGTGCAGGCACGCGCTCCGGCTCGGTGTCGTAAAGTTCTTTTTCGCGCGTGTTCCACTCCAGCAGCATCTCTTTGGAGGGCAGGCAGCCAATCAGGCCGGGGTGAATAAGGCCGGCGAATTCCACATTGGGTACATGGCGCGATTTGGTAAACATGCCGTTGATATCCCAAATGGATTTTTGCGCTTCGGGGAAATGCTCCGTTAAAAAACCGCCGCCGTTGTTTTTGGAGAAGAAACCGTTAAAACCCCAAAGGCTCTCCTGGAAAGCGCCAATATCGAGAATATCCACCACCAGCAAATCACCTGGCTCTGCACCCTCCACACCCACTGGGCCGGAGAGGAAGTGCACCTGGCTTAAATCCACATCGCGCACGTCATCGGCGCAGTCGTCATTTTTAATCTGGCCGCCGGTCCAGTCGTAGCACTCGATAATAAAATCAGCACCTGGCTTTACCGTAGCCACCATGGGGATATCGGGATGCCAGCGGTTGTGAATCATCTCGTTTTCGTAGGGGGTTTTGTTCAAGTCAATTTTAATAATGGTTTCAGCCATGGTGCGACTCCTGAGTCTGTGGGCACAAGTTCATCTCCCCTGCAGTATCAGCGCGCGCCGGCAGTGCAACAATACGACAAATGTCCCGCCCGGCTGCGTTATTTGACGTATAGACGCAAGCCACCAAAAGCCCACTCAAATTTCCACTACACCATTCAGATTGCACAATAAAAAAACGGCTGATGCCTTGGGCTAGCACCAGCCGTAAAGAAATTAAAAAAAATGTAGATTACACAGACAAATAAGCGGCGACTTTTGCCTCGTTGACATTTGCGCGCAGCTCCTCGTGCACTATCTCGCCCTTCTCAATCACCAGAATCCGGTCGGCAATATCCAGGGCAAAACTTAACACCTGCTCACTCACCACAATCGACAGGCCGCGCTGGTCGCGAATGGTTTTTAAGGTGCGGCCCATCTCGCGAATAATGGATGGCTGAATACCTTCGGTGGGTTCGTCCAGCAGCAGCATTTTGGGGTTGCTGGCCAGTGCGCGGGCAATAGCCAGCTGCTGTTGCTGGCCGCCGGAGAGGTTGCCGCCGCGCCTGTTGCGCATTTCCAGCAGCACCGGGAACAGGTCGTACAACTCGCTGGGCACGGTTCGCCGGTTGGTGGTGGTTAAGCCGGTTTCGATATTTTCTTTAACCGTCATGCTGGAAAAAATCATTCGCCCTTGCGGCACAAAACCAAAACCACTGGCAACGCGCTGAAAACTTTTTAGCTGGCTGACCTCCTCGCCTTGCAATTTGACACTGCCACCGCTGCTGGGAATAACCCCCATCAGCGATTTCATCAGGGTAGTTTTGCCCATGCCGTTGCGGCCCATCACCGCGACAATTTCGCGCGGTTTGATTTCAAAATTTAACCCGTGCAGCACTTCACTCTGGCCATAGCTTACGCGGTAATCTGATACAGCTAACATAGAAATTCCTCTCAGTCTGGTTGGCACACTCAGAATTAATGTCCTAAGTAAACCTCGATCACCTTGGGATCATTTTTAACCTTGTCCACCGAACCTTCGGCAAGAATCTTGCCCTGGTGCAGCACCGTCACCTTGTCGGCGATCTGCGCCACAAACTGCATATCGTGTTCGATCACAATGACCGAGCGGTCTTTGGTGATGCGGCGCAACAGCTCCGCGGTCTGCTGGCGCTCGCCCACCGACATGCCCGCCACAGGTTCATCGAGCATTAACAGGTCCGGGTCCTGAATCAGCAGCATGCCAATTTCCAGCCACTGTTTTTGCCCGTGACTGAGCAGCTCCGCCTGCATCTCCAACAACTCCTCAAGGAAAATCATCTTGGCCACTTCGTGCACTTTGTTGATTACCTCAGCGTCGCGCTTGAACATAAGCGCACCAAAAACCGAGCGCCCGCGCGGGAAGGAAATCTCCAGGTTTTCAAACACCGTCAGGTCGCCATAAATCGACGGGTTTTGGAACTTGCGCCCTACGCCCGCTTTCACTATGTCGTGCTCTTTTAATTTGGTCAGTTCGCGGCTGCGGAATTTAATCGAGCCCTCGGTGGCCTTGGTGCGACCGCAAATCAAATCCAGCACTGTGGTTTTGCCTGCGCCGTTGGGGCCGATAATTACGCGGATTTCATTTTCATCCACATAAAAACTCAAATCGTTAACTGCTTTAAAGCCATCGAAGGAGACAGTCAGGCCTTCAACCGCTAACACAAAATCTGTATTACTGGGGCTCATGGACAACTCCTTGATGTGATGAAACCTGTAGTGTTTCTACTTTGGTTTTGGCTGGCGCTACAACGACAGGATCTGCAGCAGCCGGCTCCTCAATGGCACTGGGCGATGCCAGCGGCGCCGTATTAGCAAGCTCGGTGCGGCTGCTGATTTTGCTCCAGAGTTTTTGCAATTGCGGTGCTATATGGCTGACGTAAAGCCCTGCCAACCCATTGGGGAAGGCCATAACCACGGCGATAAACAAACCGCCCATGGCAAACAGCCAGAGTTCGGGAAAGCTCTCGGAAAAACTGGTTTTAGCCGCGCAGACAATCAGGGTGCCGTAGACTGCGCCTATAATTGACAGGCGGCCGCCCACCGCGCAGAAAATTACCATTTCAATGGAGGGCACTATGCCCACCAGGGTGGGTGACATAAACCCCACCTGCAGGGTAAACATGGCACCGCCAATGGCCGCAAAGATAGCGCCAACACAGAAGACAAAGATTTTAAAGTTAGCCACATCGTAACCGGAGAAGCGCACCCTATCCTCTTTATCGCGCATAGCCACCAGCAGGCGGCCCAGTTTGCTTTTGCGAATAAATTGCGCGCACACCAGGCAGGCAAACAGCAGCGCCACCGCGAGGAAGTAAAATACATATTTGGCATTGTCAGTGCGAATATCCCAGCCGTGCAGTGTGCGCAAATCGGTGATGCCGTTAACGCCGCCGCTGTAGCCCTGCTGACCGATAATCAGAATGGTGAGAATGGCGGCAATCGCCTGGGTGATAATGGCAAAGTAAACCCCACCTACACGGCGCTTGAACATGGCCACGCCGAGGATATAACCGAAAATTGCCGGCACCACAAAAATCGCCAATATGGTAAATCCGAGACTGTGGAAGGGTTCCCAGAATAGCGGCAATTCAGTGATCTGATTCCAATCCATAAAATCGGGAATACCGGGGGTGGATTGGATTTTGGTGCTCACTGGGTCAGAGGCTTCCAGTTTTAAAAACATCGCCATGGCGTAGCCGCCCAAACCAAAAAACACCCCCTGGCCCAGGCTTAAAATACCGCCGTAACCCCAGCAGAGCACCAGGCCCACAGCAACAAAGGCGTAACACAAATATTTACCCACCAGGTTGAGGCGAAAAATATCCATGGACAGGGGCAAAACAACAACCAGCAGCACACCCAGAATTAAATAGGCCCAGCGGTCCTGTTTGGAAAACAACGCAGCAAAATTTTGATAGGACATAATCTCGGCACTCCTCTTAGCGGCGCACTTTCAGGGTGAACAAGCCCTGGGGGCGCAGCATCAGCACAAACACAACAAACAACAGGGTAAGCACCTTGGCCATGGAGCCGCTGATAAAAAATTCCATAGTGGATTGCGCCTGGGAAATACCAAAGGCCGAGGCAATAGTGCCGAGCAAACTCGAGGCGCCGCCAAATACCACCACCAAAAAAGTATCCACTATGTACAGCTGGCCAGAGGTGGGGCCAGTGGAGCCAATCATGGTAAAGGCGCTGCCAGCGACACCGGCGATACCGCAACCCAGGGCAAAAGTAATGCGATCCACCTTGGCGGTGTTAATGCCCACAGCGCCGGCCATAGCGCGGTTTTGCACCACCGCGCGCACCTGCACACCCCAGCGCGAGCGATACATCAACACCGCCACTGTGAGCGAAATACCCAGTGCCAGGCACATCACAAATAAACCGTTAATGGGCAATTCAATAGAGTCAGTCAACTG
Source organism: Cellvibrio sp. (assembly GCA_050305995.1). Classification (GTDB taxonomy): domain Bacteria; phylum Pseudomonadota; class Gammaproteobacteria; order Pseudomonadales; family Cellvibrionaceae; genus Cellvibrio. Next base: position 38,809 of record JBNLGJ010000066.1, on the reverse strand, counting down.
GTAGGAACCCATCAGCCAATCGGGCAGGGTTACGCCCACTTCACGCGCGCCAAATACCGTGCGATACAGCTGCTGCAAAATCAGGCTCAAACCCCAGGTTGCCAAAAGGGTGTCCAGCGGTCGGTTATACAAATGCCGGATCATCGCCCATTCGACAAAAGCCCCCAGTGCGCCCGAGGCTAAAAACGCGAGCACCATCGCCAAAATAAAATAGAAACTGAAGTAATCGGGGAGATAGGTAGAAAACACATGGGAGGTGAGATAAGTGACATAGGCACCGAGAATCATAAATTCGCCGTGGGCCATATTGATCACACCCATCTGCCCAAAAATAATGGCCAATCCCAGGGCCATAAGTACAAACACCGAAAATAGAATTAATCCGGCTACGCCCTGCATGGCAAAAATGGATAGCAATTCCGAGGTACTGTATTCCGCAAACATGACTCGGCCCTCTCAGTCAAATACTGTCGACAAAAAAATCTTTAAAAATCCGTTAGCGCAAGCGCATTACAGAGCTACAATCTTGTCACAACTACACACATGGCACAGCTACAAACATGGCAGCCCGCTCGCGCGGGCTGCACTCCAGGTTATTGATAACCTTCGGGGAATGGGTTGGGTTCGATCAGATCTTTGGTCTCGTAAACCACATCGTATTGGCCGTCAGCGCGGGCGTGGCCGATACGGGTTTTGGACCAGAGGTGATGATTGGGGTGAACTTTCACATAGCCTTCCGGCGCGGTGGTCAGTTCAATACCAGGCGAGGCTTCGCGCACCTTATCGATGTCAAAGGAGCCGGCTTTTTCCACCGCAGCCTTCCACAACCAGGGGCCAAGGTAAGCCGCTTGGGTCACGTCGCCGATCACTATGTCTTTGCCGTATTTGGCTTTAAAGGCTTCAACAAATTTTTTGTTGTTGTCGTTAGGCAGGCTTTGGAAGTATTTCATTGCGGCGTAGGCGCCCACCATGTTTTCACCACCAATACCCAGCACCTCATCTTCGGTTACTGAAATGGTCAGCACCAGAGGCTTCTCTTTGGTCATATCAATGCCCGCCGCTTTAAGCTGCTTGTAGAAGGCTACGTTGGAACCGCCCACCACAATCGCGTAAATCACATCGGGCTTTTTCAGTTTGATTTTGTTGATCACCGAGTTGAACTGGGTGTGACCCAGGGGGTAGTACTCTTCGCCCACTACTTTCAAACCCAGTTTTTCAATGTGCTTGCGCGCGATCTTGTTGGAGGTGCGCGGCCAGATGTAATCCGAACCCAGCAAGTAAAAGGATTTAGCACCCTTGGTTTTTACCACCCAGTCGATACCGGCAATAATTTGCTGGGTCGCTTCCTGGCCGGTGTAAATCACGTTAGGTGACTGCTCCAGGCCCTCGTAAAAGGTGGGGTAGTAGAGCATGCCGTTGTACTGCTCAAAAATTGGCAACACCGCTTTGCGCGAGGCGGACGTCCAGCAGCCGAACACCGCAGCAGCCTTATCGTTGACTAAAAGTTTTTTGGATTTTTCGGCAAAGGTCGGCCAGTCGGAGGCGCCGTCCTCCTGGATATATTCAATTTTGCGCCCGAGCACACCGCCCATGGCATTAATCTGATCGATGGCCAGTTTTTCCGCCTGCACTGAGCCGGTTTCGCTGATGGCCATGGTGCCGGTCACCGAGTGGAGAATGCCCACTTTAACCGTGGTGTCAGTCACAGCCAGGCCGGTGGTATTTACCTCGGCCGCCTGGGCGGTCATTAGCGCGCAGCTGGTCGCTAGCGCGAACAGTCCGGCCTTAAAGGTTTTCAGGGGTTTTAGTTTCATGGTCAATCCTCAGTTCTATTGGCGTTGATTAACGAGTGTTGAAATTTCCCAAATTGCTATTCAAAAAAATTGCTGCTCAAAAAAATTGCTGCTCAAAAAAGGCTCTGCTAAAAAAAGTTGCCAGCCAAAAAGTGGTTACCCGTAAAGTGCTGGTGGTGAATCCTGGAAAAACCTCGGTGCTGCCTTTGCGGCTTTAGCCCTCGCCTCTTCCACGCTGCCCAATCTAGTGGGGACGAGGGTTTACAACCATTCGATAAATACCCCAGTGACCTACGTCATTTACCCCATAGGCAGCCGGCTTAAGGCCGGGTATTTTCTTTTTGAATAGAGAGGCGCTTAAAAAAGCGGCGAACGTGGGGGAAAAAGCGGGTGCGCACCAATAGCCAAACTTGGTACAGCTTTTGAGTGGAGAAAGAGCAGGGGAAACCAGCAAGGAGTTTTTACCGCACAACAGGCGCCTGAGGCGCAATCCCACCTAATTGGCGTTGCACCAAAGCCAATCGTCACCGCAAACATACGCACAATTACAAGGCAAGAGGCCAAACAAAAATCTCGGATATCCGGGGATTAGCCGCGCGAAATGTATCCAGCGCCTGACAATTGCGATCACTGCTATGACTGCCAAACAACATATTTTTCGCGTGCGCCGCAATTACAACCAGTGGGTGGCCAACCAAACCCTGGAGGATTACGCACTGCGCTTTACCGCCAAAAGTGCGCGCCGCTGGTCCTATGGGCGGGTGGCCACTACGGCGCTGGGGGCTATTTCGTTTTTAGCGCTGGAGGCCATTGGTGGGGCCATTACCCTGCACTATGGTTTTAATAACGCAACCCTGGCCATCGCCGCCGTTAGTTTGATTATTTTTTTCTCGGCTATCCCCATTAGTTACTACGCCGCCAAGTATGGTGTAGACATTGATTTGCTCACCCGCGGCGCAGGTTTTGGCTATATAGGCTCCACCATTACCTCGCTGATTTACGCCTCCTTCACCTTTATTTTTTTCGCGCTGGAGGCGGCCATACTGGCCATGGCCATGGAACTGCTCTGGCAGTTGCCCCTTGCCTGGGGCTATTTACTGAGTTCCATCGTGATAATTCCGCTGGTAACCCACGGCATCACCTTTATCAGCCGCTTTCAATTGTGGAGCCAGCCGCTGTGGGTACTGCTGCAGCTGGCGCCCTTCGTGTTTATCCTTTACGCCGATGCCAGCGCGGTGGAAAGCTGGACCCAGTATCAAGGCAGCGCGCAATTAGCTCCGGCAAACCCTGGCGATAACAGCGCAAGCCTGCTGCTATTTGGCGCCGCCTCGGCGGTGGTATTTTCGCTGATTGCGCAAATTGGCGAGCAGGTAGATTTTTTGCGCTTTTTGCCCCCGGCCAAACCCGGTAAAAAACTCCACTGGTGGGCGGCGCTTATCGCCGGTGGCCCCGGCTGGATTGTGATAGGTGCAATTAAAATCCTCGCCGGTTCTTTCCTCGCCGTGCTCGCAATTGGCCACGGCATAGATGCACATTTCGCTGCAGACCCAACGCGCATGTATATGGTTGCCTTTAGCTATATTGCCAATTCACCTCAGGCGGCGCTGTCCATGGCGGGGATATTTGTCATCCTCAGCCAGCTCAAAATTAATGTCACTAACGCCTATGCTGGCTCTATCGCCTGGTCCAATTTTTTTTCGCGCCTCACCCACAGTCACCCAGGGCGCGTCGTCTGGTTGGTATTTAACGTCGCCATTGCGCTACTGTTAATGGAGCTGGGGGTCTACCGCGCCCTGGAACAAACCCTGGGCTATTACGGCATAGTCGCGGTGGCCTGGCTGGGTGCATTGGTGGCCGATTTAATTATTAATAAACCCCTGGGCCTGAGCCCGCCGCACATAGAATTTAAACGCGCGCACCTCTACGATATAAACCCAGTCGGCTTTGGCGCTATGCTCGGCGCCTCACTGCTGGGCATCCTCTGTCACACAGGCCTATTGGGCGAGGTGGCGCGCGCCCTCTCCCACTTTATTGCACTGGCCACTGCCCTCTTGCTGGCACCACTCATCGCCTGGCGCACCCAAGGACGTTACTACTTAGCCCGCCCACCGCTGCATGCCGCACATGAAACTGTTGATGCACTCAATACCTGTTGTATTTGCGAGCACAGGTTTGAAGCCGAGGATATGACTTACTGTCCGGCCTATGCCGGACATATCTGCTCACTCTGCTGCTCGCTAGACGCCCGCTGCCAGGATTACTGCAAACCCGGGGCGGACTACAGTTCGCAAATGCGCGATTTTTTTAAGCATTTTTTACCCCAATCCTTAATTGCGCGCATCAACCCACGCCTGGGCCAGTTTTTTATTTTGATTGTGGTGATTAACGGTCTCTCCGCTATTTTGCTCTCGCTCATTTATTTTCAAACCCCCTTTGCAACGCTGGAAACCGCCGCCTTATTGGAAGCCACCCTGTGGAAGGTGTTTTTTCTGCTGGTTATTATCACCGGCGTGGTGAGCTGGCTGTTTGTGTTGGCGCAGGAGAGCCGACATTTTGCCCAGGAGGAGTCGCAGCGGCAGACGCGCCTGTTAATGGAGGAAATTGAAGCCCACGAGCGCACCGACCGCGAGCTGCAATTGGCCAAAGAAAAAGCCGAAGCGGCCAACCTGGCCAAAAGCCGCTACCTCACCGGCATCAGCCACGAGTTGCGCTCACCACTTAACGCCATACTCGGCTATGCGCAACTATTGGAAAAAGATCCGCGCATGCCCGAGCACAGGCGCGATGCCCTGGCGGTGATTCGCCGCAGCGGCGAGCACCTGGCCGATTTAATTGAAGGCCTGCTGGATATTTCTAAAATTGAAGCGGGACGTTTGGACTTACACCAGGACCAGGTAGCTATAGCGCTATTGCTAGAACAATTGGTGCAGATGTTCCGCCTGCAAGCCGAGGCCAAAGGCCTGAGCTTTATTTACCAGTGCGACGACCGCTTGCCAGAGCTGGTTAAAACCGATGAAAAGCGCCTGCGCCAAATTTTAATTAACCTGCTCTCCAATGCCATCAAATACACCGAGCGCGGCAGCGTATGCTTTAAAGTGCGCTACCGCAGTCAAGTGGCAGAATTTTCGGTGACCGATACTGGCGAGGGTATCAGCGGCGAAAACCTCGAGCGCATCTTCCGCCCCTTTGAGCGGGTGCGCAAACCCGGCTCCACCATTGCCGGCACCGGCCTTGGCCTCACTATCACCCGCTTGCTCAGTGAAATTATGGGCGGCGATATTGCCGTTACCAGCAACCCCGGCCAGGGTAGCTGTTTTAAAGCCAGCTTAATGCTGGCGCGTATCGATCACCCCAGGCGCGACCCTATAGTTCAGCACAGCCAGCAAATTTACGGCTACCAAGGTGCGCGTAAAACTTTATGGCTAGTCGATGATGAAGACTCCCACCGCCAGTTAATGCGCGCGCTGCTGGAGCCACTCGGCTTTGACATTCTCGACCTGGCCAATGCCCAGGAGCTGCTGCCGCTGCTGGAGACAGCGCGAGCCGCTAATAATTTACCCTCGCTGCTGATGCTGGATGTCAACATGCCTGGCCAGAGCGGTTGGGAGCTACTCCAAGCGCTGCGCGCGCAGCAATTTAAGCTGCCGGTAATTATGGTATCCGCCGATGCCAGTGAAGGCCGCGAGCAATATGGCAATTCGCCCGACGCCCCACCCCTGCACCAGGCTTACATCATTAAGCCATTGCGACTGCCGCTGCTGCTGGAACATCTGCAGCAACAATTGGGGCTGGCGTGGAATTATCAGCAGGACGAACCTCAATCGCCGCTGTCACCCGCAGAGGACGCGGACGTATCAACAGCCAATGCTGTATCGCCGGAGATAAAAGAAACCCTGTTGCAATTAGCGCGCATTGGTCACCGCAAAGGTTTACTGGATTTTTTACAAAAACTGCCGCCGCAAAACAACGGCCAACTGCTCACACAAATCCAGCAACTGACCAAGCAATATCAATTTGAAAAAATAATTAATCTACTCGAAGGCGTTAACCATTTCGAATCTTCGGACCAACTGGAGTAAATAGAGTGAAATCCAAAAGCAGCAAGCCCATAGTTATGGTGGTGGACGATTCACTCGACAGTATTCACATGCTTAACGACCTGCTGGAAGAGGAAGACTTTACCGTGCTGGTAGCGCTGGAGGGCACCCAGGCGCTGACCATCAGTGAAAATATTCGCCCGGATATTATTTTGCTCGATGCCCTTATGCCCAATATGAATGGCTTTGATACCTGCCGCCATTTAAAACGCAAACCCCAACTGGCTGACACGCCGATTATTTTTATGACCGGCCTCAGCGATACCGAGCATGTGTTAATGGGATTAAATGCCGGTGGCGTGGATTATGTAACCAAACCGATTCGCGCCGAAGAGTTAATTGCACGCATGCGTGTACACCTGACCAATGCGCGAATTAACCAACAGGCGCGCGCGGCCCTGGACTCCGCCGGCCAGTTTTTACTCACCCTGGATGCCACCGGGCGTTTGCGCTGGGCAACGCCGCAGGTCTACCAGCACCTTAACCTGAAAGGTGCGCTTGACAGCGAACAGCAACTGCCAACTGCATTGCAGGCGCAAATTGCGCACTGGCTGGCACACAAGCCGGAAACCGGACACCAGCTGAATCTGGATGCCCAGGCACAGGGTTTACAGCTGGAATTATTGAATTTAATTGATCAGCGCGAATATCTCTTACGCCTAAAACCCATACAGCAAGCCGAGGCTGCCGCCGATTCGCTGCGCCAGGATTTTCCGCTAACCCAGCGCGAAGCCGATGTGCTGCTGTGGATTGCCAAGGGCAAAACCAACCGCGAAATCGGCCAGATTCTGGAGATGAGCCCGCGTACAGTGAATAAACACCTGGAGCAGATATTTAAAAAGCTTGGGGTGGAGAACAGGACATCGGCAGCAGCGCTAGCGATTAAAAGCTTAAGCCGAATTTAAAAATATTTTATGTTAAGCCAGTAACTTAACCCGATATTCCTTCAGCAGATTCCATAATAATATCGTTAGACAGGCTACTTATTTTTAATGCTTGGTCGTGGATGAATAAAATAAATATTGGCATTCCAATAGAATCATCTTCGCAAGTAGCCGCGCCAACATAGCCTACCGAGCTACTGATGGTTGCAAGCCAGCAAAAAAAGGGGAGCTCACTCAAAGCCCCTTCCAGTTTTTGGCCAGGCAACAATAAATTTACGCCGTAATTGACTTCATCTGCATCAGAGCTGCCTGGAGCATTTACCCCCCGCCAAAATTCAGAGCGCCAGCTTCCAGTTGGGAAACGCATGTAAGATTGCCAATGTAGATATTTAGGAATGCCATTTTTGAAAAATTCGTGCTTCGGCAGTGCAGTAGGCGGCCCGCCATTTCCATTAAGGATGTAGTCTAATGCGCTAATTTCAATGACGGTCAAATCGTGCTTAAGCCTTAAGTTGAGCGTCACCGTGTAATGTAATGACATAACGATGCTACCAACTCAGCGTAAAATTCAGTGCTGCTTGCTTTGGCGACGCTGACACAAAGGTTCCTGATGTTTTATTTTCGCCTATATACTGCCACTTGGCGTTTACTTTTGTTCCATCAATCCACTCTGCCGTTAGCGTTCCTGAGCAGTCTGGATTTTCTACAGCCACGACATGTAGGCTGTTTGATGAGTAAATATCCATCATTTCTTGTCCACTCTGATCACGATGCCAAGCCGTTGTAGTTTCTTTTGTAACTATTTCTACATCATTTGGATTGCCTTCTTTCCCCCTTACTGTAATTTTATCGCCATTATTAAGCGTTATTTTACGAGTGTATTTCATGCTTTCTTCAGCTTTTGTTTCTTGCTTGAAGCCAAAAACCGACGAAGATGTATCATATCCACACACGGCTTTATTGTTCTTATCAAGCACCGAACAGGTTGCGTACATCAGCTGTGTTGAGGCAAGTGCCGGAGTCGCCAACACTGTCGCCACCGTGATACCAAAAGCTGTTTGTGATGCTTGAGGCTGACTTTTCACAGCAGTACTTATCCCCTTCATGGCTAGCGCTGAACTTTGGATCAAGGGAAAGGTTCTTGAGGCATCAACACTGTAGTTTTGTTGCAACTTTTTATTTTTATCCTTATGGCACACCAACACATTGACGCCTTGAGATGCTGTTGAATTATTCTCCGGTGCTGCAGCATTTGCAGCATTAATCACCTGTAAGCTAGACACCCCATTATTTCCACTCCCCCCAAAAGCCATCAAAAACACAACACCAACCAAACCTAATAATCCAAAAACAGTTTTCATCGAAACTTTCCCGCAACAAATATGACAACCCATATTATGGCACTAAGCAAATAAATGGGCCCCAAAATAGCTAAATCTACACGAATATTGGATGACACAGGGATGCTAGCCTCTGTATACAAAAATAACATCCAAGGCAATGCACTTATCGCCATAATCAATTTCGCAGATTTTTTATGCCAATTAAACAAACAGGGCAAGAGCATAAGAATTAGCACGCATAAAATACGCAGTGGCTGCCATGCAAATACAAGTAGTGGCGATAGTGACAAAGCAAATAACTCATGCATAAGTTTCTCATATCCAAATGGATACCAAGTCAAGAAGCCAGTTTGGCTCGAATACTCGATTTGCCAGCCATTAAACGCAGCTCAGTTGCTGATAGCTTTTTCATCAATTACATGTATTGCACATGCTATGAGCCTCGCAAAAAATAGACGTTAGGTTTTTTCGACATGGCCAGCGGGATAGCAATTGGCGTAATTAACGTTTTCAGCTTCACACTCCGGGTAAACCCAGGTTTGCCAATTTTTCTTTAACCAAGCCACTGAGACTCCGCCGGCTTCATGCTTTGCTTCTATTGGAAAGACTAACTCTGTTTGGCCAGCGTGATATCCAGAAGAACATATAAGTTTATAAAAGGTTGGCGAGTCATGATCTTCAATAATCATGAAGTCAACAGTTTGCTCAAATGGAGCTTTTGCTGGGAAGCGAAAAACTACGCCTCTTGCAAATGACTCTTGCTTGCAGGTTGCAAGTGGGCGCCAATTCATCCGTGTAACCTACCTATGATTGTTATGAGGATGCAAAAGAAGCTCAAGTATTTGAATATCCACGGGAGCGGGAATCAAAGCCTAACGCATCAAACGGATGAAGATGGCGGTTTTTTGGAATAAAAAGAGGTGGCAACTTTACCACGCCAGCCACTTTGAATTGTTAGTACTAGTCTTCATCTGTAAACCAAACACAACCAACCATCTCTTTAATTATTACAATTACACCAGTATCGAAAGTTGCATCGGTAGCTGGTGACCATGATGGACCAAAATTTGGCTTTTTCCGTGGTTTGCCATATTCACCATTGGTATAGAATTTGGCCTCTTTTCCAAAATTATCTACGAATTCCACTGCCAGGTTTTTAGCCTTTTCGGAAGACATGATTTTTATGCTATAGGCCATGTCTTTATGGAGGACGTTCCTTAAAACCTCTATAGCTTCAGCGCGCTCGATGTTTTTATAGATGTCGCTTTCATTCGAAAGGCCAAATAGCTCGGCGGCTGACTCTACAGACTCCACCTTTGCCTCTTTGATCCCCGCGATACAACCACCACGAACTTTCTGAATTTTCTTGTATATGTCCATGTGCCTCTAGTGTGCTAACAATCACCTTTCAGAAAATGCTTATCCACAGCCAATTTTAACAACGATTGTTTGGTCAAATTTACACCAAACCTCTTTAACATAATCATTTCTAATTCGCGCAGATTAGATGTTATCTGTGGGGAAGTCGATATGTTGGCTACTATTTTCCTAAATTGCTGTAATTCGCAATTTTTTCGATGTTTTCATTCACCATAGAATGATCCATTCCCTCCCTGAAAACGTCTGGGTACAGGACTATTCGGGATTTACCTTGGCGGCATTATGATTGAATGCAGTCGCCAACTGATAATCATATAAAAACGATACAGTTCAATATGGAAGCCTCTCTATTAAGGCGATAGCGCGAAATAGACGCGCATCGGCATCTGTTGTCGATTCGTGCGTTTCGTTACTGCACTTTAGACCATGAAAACTTTCATTATCATCAGTGCCGTCCTTGGGTTTGAATGATTTCATCGAGCACAGGCGTTCAGCAGAGTGCCATTAACACTGAAATGATCGCGTGACATCATTTTTTTGGCATAGGCTTGTTTCTTAATCGCGCCGAAGAAAAGTTCATCGACATTGTCCTTCATTACCCGGTCTCGATTTTTGGTGAATACGGTGGGATGCCAGACATTGGCATCCATGCCTAGGCCGACAAACCAGCGAAACATCAGGTGTAATCCAGACGTTTCATGAGCTGGTGCTCAGAGCGAATCGTAAATAAAATTTGTAACAGCAACGCGCGAATAAGTTGCTCGGGCGGAATAGAGGGCGCCCGATAATGGAATACATCTCATCGAATGCAGAATTCATATCCGCCAGCGCTTTATCAACAACGCTGCGAATTATTCTGATGGGATGACCCGCCGGAATACGTGATTCGAGACTCACGTAGCTAAACAGTTCGCTTTATGTGGAGGTTTCGCCGCGCATTTTTTTGTTCCAAATTATATTGCTGTGCAATTATTGTATTTTTTGGGTTTTTCAGCAGTCTGCTAGCTGCCCAAGCAGAGGTATTTTCGCCTTAGCACAACAGGCTAATAACCCGGACAAAACTAAACAAAATCTTCGGCAAATTCGAACTTTTTGCCCCTTTGATGAGCAGTGCGCATCTTGCTTCTTCGTGTATGAATGACGGCTTAATAATCATGGCTTGATCTAGGCGCTAACCATGCTGCGCAGCACCATGCAGATTAAATATTCGCTTTTTGCTTAACGGCAGCGGCGACCATCTTGCTGGCTTCGGTAGGTTTGTGACCCAGCGCGATAAGTGCCGTCTCGGCTTCGCCCAGATAATATTCGCCAGCATCAGCTAATCGTATGAAGGAATAGGAGGTACCGTATCACGTCCCCAAAGGAGTTAACACTTGAGGGCCTGACCTGAAGCTCCCTCGGAAGCGGACACTCACCACCAGCAACACCCCAGAGTGAAACCAATAGAGCCCTAACCCAAAACTGGCCGGGATACCTGGAACCTGCCTGCTACCCCGCCCGCGTCACCACTGCCTCCCCCCCCCTCTACTCAATAGATAAGCGAAAATTCTGGCACCTAAAAACCTATGGCTGTTGGCAGGTATTTAATCTTTACTACAATGCGTCCTTACACTTGTCATTAATAGTTGATTGGGCTTGATTAGCCTGGCCTGGGGCATTAACTTAACGCCCGCCAATCGCCGCACCCCCTAAAGGAAGAGATAGCTATGGGAATAACCATCTTTATTGTCTTTGTTCTTTGTAGTATTTATGTGCAAAATCGCGGTCAAGTGCAGCATGTTCGTTTTGCCCGCCGCCTGACCGATCACGCTAATTTTCTCGCCCCTATTAACTGCTTGTTCTATCTGTTTTCCAGCGAGAAAAATACCCCCTTTATTGACCCCGCTAAATTTCCCGAATTAAAAGTATTGCAAGATAACTGGGAGTTGATTCGCGACGAAGCTTTGCAACTAAACGAAGCAGCGCATATTAAAGCATCGGCCGATCTCGATGACCTGGGTTTTAACTCATTTTTCCGCACGGGCTGGAAGCGTTTTTACCTCAAGTGGTATGGCGCCAACCTCCGATCAGCCGAACAGCTTTGCCCCAAAACCCTGGCACTGCTCAATCAGTTACCTCAGGTTAAAGGCGCCATGTTTACCATGCTGCCACCGGGCGCACGCCTGGGGGCCCACCGCGATCCCTACGCCGGTTCACTGCGCTATCACCTGGGATTGGTAACGCCCAACTCGGACGATTGCTTTATTGATGTCGATGGCCAGCGCTACTCCTGGCGCGATGGCGAAGTGGTGATGTTTGATGAAACTTATATTCACAGCGCGGAAAATAAAAGCGATAAAAATCGCATTATTTTATTCCTGGACATCAAACGTCCGATTAATTTCTTTTTGGTGGATTGGATTAATCGCGCCTTTTCACGCCTGGTGGTTGCCGGTGCCGCCACCAAAAATATCAAGGGCGACAAGGTTGGCTTTCTCAATTATATTTTTGGTGCAGTTTACCGGGTGGGGCTGCTTGGTAAAAAAATCAAGGCATTTAATCGCCCGCTTTACAATATCCTGCAATACGGGCTATATATAGGTCTGCTCTATTTAATTTTTTTCCACTATTAACCCGGCGATCAAATATATCGTCCTGACATATTTGATCGGCGCCCTGGAAAATCCGGCGCAGATGCGTAAATCTGCTTGACTTTCCAGGGCTAGCGCCAGCCTTCAGCTGACGGCGGCACATCCCTGTGCCGCACTATTATTTATTCAGTTCGCGCTGAATAATATCGCGCAGTTTTTCCGGCGCGGTAAAAGGGGCAAAGCGCTTAAGCGCTTGTCCCTTTTTATTAATCAAAAATTTGGTGAAGTTCCATTTGATGGCGCGCCCGGGAAATCCAGGCAACTCTTGCTTAAGCCAATCAAACATTGGATGAGCATTGGCGCCATTCACTTCCAGCTTGGCAAACATCGGAAAGCTAACGCCATAATTGATATAGCAGGTCTGTTCTATTTGCGCCGCATCACCCGGCTCCTGCTTGCCAAACTGGTTGCAGGGAAAGCCCAGAATGACCAGGCCCTGATGGTTAAATTCGCGGTAGAGTTTTTCCAGCCCGGCGTATTGTGGGGTGAAGCCACAGCGGCTGGCGGTATTCACCACCAACACCAGCTTGCCAGCGTATTCGCTCATGGATTTGGCTTCGCCGCTGAGAGAGGGTGCGTTAAAGTGGTAAAACTGGCTCATGGTTTATCCTCGAATAATTTGCGGGCGCGCCAATTCAAAGCTGTCGCGCGTGCGGCAATAGCCATCGCCACCCAGCTTGCCAATAGCATCCAGTGCCTCAGCAGAAATTTTCCCTTCCCGCATAGTTTGTTCCGCTACATAGATATGCAGTACATCGAGCAGCATCATGCGCCCGCCGAGGGGCAAGCTGGATACTTCAATCACTTCGCGCAGACGGCACTCGTAGCGCACCTGAGCATCAGCCACCCCCAGCGCCCGCACCTTTTCGCTGGCCACGCTGGCAATAGCCACTATATCGAATTCAGAAATATCCGCCGCATAGTCGCCACAACTTTGGTTCATAAGTTCAGCCTGGGCAGCACTGACAATATTCACCACCGCATCGCCAGTTGCCTGCAGGTTTTGTAGCGTATCCTTGAAAGCTCTATCGCGTGGGTTCACCTGGGTCACCGCCAGCACTGGCGGGTTGCAACTGGCCACCGTAAAAAATGAATAGGGTGCGATATTGTGCACCCCCTTGTCACTCAGGCTGCTGATCCAGGCAATAGGCCTGGGCACTACACCGCCTGCCAATAGTTGATATATACGCTGGGGGTCCAGCTGCGCCACATCAAAATTCATAGGATTAATCCACCGTTTAATTGTCATCAAGTTTAACAGCCCGCCCCTAGCTTGTATTTATTTGCACTGATTGATCTGGCTGCTAGTGGCTCACGTATCAATTATCAAGATTGCGCTTCCACCAATGCTGATCGGGTTAAGCCCAATGAAATTATTTATTACCTTGGTATCACTTGTCGGTCTAACACTTATGCTAGCCTCCTGCGCCACTCAATCCCTGGATGATTACGCCCAGAATCGCCCGGCGTTTACACCTGAGGAGTTTTTTAGCGGCGACCTCAGCGCCCAAGGCGTTGTCAAAAATCGCTCGGGCAAAGTCATTCGCTACTTTAGTGCTAGCATCAAAGCCCACTGGCAAAACGGCCAGGGCACTCTGGAGGAAAAGTTTCTATTTAACGATGGCGAAGTGCAAACTCGCGTGTGGAGCCTGGTGCCCAGCAGTATATCTGGCAAAAGCAAAACCTATGTGGCGCGCGCAGGCGATGTAATAGGTGATGGCAAGGCCGAAGTGGCGGGCAACGCCATGCATTTAAATTACCAGCTGCAAATAAGCTACAACGACAAGCCGTTAATACTTAATGTGGATGATTGGATGTGGCAAGTTGATGCTAATACCATCATCAACGAATCCAAGCTGAGCAAATGGGGCTTCACCCTGGGCAGTATTCAACTGGCTATAAGCCGTCAAGCTTGGCTGCCGCCTCAGCCTTAGTGCGCATTTTTTCAACCAACCTTGTCTCACCGAGTTTTTGATAGATATCGGCGGCCAGATAATAAAAGCGCGGCTCCTTTTTTTCCGCCTTAAGCGATCGCTCTATAGCAATACGCGCCGCTGGGTAATTGCCATCAGTAAATTGTTGTTGCGCCTGCTGATATTGATAATAGGGGTTGGCTTCGCGGTGTAACTTTACGCGAGAAGAAAAGTACTCGCTGCGCTCGCGATTACCCAGCAGCTCATAGAGGCCCACGAGATTATATAAAATACTCGGGTCGCGAGCATTAACCGTCAGCCCTTGCAAGTAGCTAACCTCTGCCAATGGCAGCATGCCCTGGCGGCGGTAAAAACTGCCCAGGTTGTTCCAGATATAACTGGCCGTTTTATTGAGCAGCAGCGCCCGGCGCAAATACAAAAAAGCCCTGTCCCTTTCGCCCGATGCAGCCAACTCCATACCCCTGTTGGAATAGTACTGAGCGGCTATCTCGTTGTTGTCGATAAAGTGTTGTGGGTAATGGGGGCGGTAGAGGCGCATCTCCAAATCGATGACTATATCTGCCACCTCGAACGAATCCATCAGCCTCACCCAGCCAAAGTTCATGCGGCGGGATGCCACCTTGGCATTCACATGACGCATGAATAAATAGGTATTGTCCTCGCGCATATCCCAGGTGGGGGGCAGCAATACCTCATTATAGCGAGCGTTGACCCCCAGGTGACGCGCCATGGCGACAAACAACAGGGTATAACTCAGGCAGTTGGCCTGGCGCTGTGCAAACGCCTCTATACCCGTAGTTGTGTTTAGGGCGGAGTAGGTAATTCCTCGGCCGGTCTGCTCCATAAGTGCGTGGTGCAGCGCCTCTGTCTTGCTGCTGGAGGAAGACGCCTGAGCAACAGCGCGCTCGGCAAAGCTCATCATCTCTGGGGTAAGCCCAAACAGGTCATCCTCAGGCAGTTGCTCCGCACTATAGGGCTGGCCAAGTATCGCCTGACCCGATAGCGCCTCGGCCAATAGCCGGGAATCCAGGGCAAAGTCAGGTTTTTGCACCAGAGACGAACAGCCCCAAAGCGACAAAACCGCAAAAAAGCCTAATGTGCGCCCTATTTTCATTGTCAGCCAACTCACTCAGGTTGATTTTCCCCTTTCAGTATAGCCCCGCTGCTCAGACCTTAAATTTTTAGATAACTAAAGGAATTACAAAGAATTTTTTAACTACAGCAAGAAGAATTTGAACACAAAAACTTGCCACCTAGCGCAAAGAAAACCGCCGCAAATGCACGACTGCGCAAATTAAGTGCAGGCTGCGCACCAAACAATTTAGCATTTTCAAAAAAGTCGCCAGCAAATTTGCCCCAAAAAAGCACTCGCCAATTTTTGATGTTTACTACCAGTGCACTGGGCGCAGAAGTCGCTCCTATCCAAGTTACAAAATCAGATTAACCGGATCATTTTTGCCCCATTGAGGTGATTTTTGCTTTTGGCACAGTGTTTGAATATTACCCCTTGTGCGCACTTGGCTGGGAAGGCCAACACCAAGGCAGGCCTAAGGCGCCTTAACCGTCCTCTCCCAGCTTTTAACGACTTGAGTTTTTTGATGTTGATTTAGCGAGTTACCTACAACTATTTGATCGCTTACCCACAGCCAGGAGCAACGCTATGAGTTTCACCATGACTAGATTGGTTTCACTTAAAAAATTTAAAAAAATGTTTTCGCAAACTAAAGCTACAAACGCCCCCAAAACTCGTCGCCAACTGCTGGCATTGTGCATGGGCATTGTGGTCAGTGCTTGCAGCCTGAGTAGCGTTCAGGCGGCCACCGGCGCCGCCGAAAAAGACACACTGAAATTCGGCTTTATCAAATTGACTGATATGGCGCCCTTAGCCGTTGCCTACGAAAATGGCTACTTTGATGATGAAGGCCTGAGTGTGGAACTGGAGGCGCAAGCCAACTGGAAAGTGGTGCTCGACCGCGTTATTACCGGCGAGCTGGATGGCTCCCATATGCTTGCCGGCCAGCCCATAGGCGCCACTATCGGCTTTGGTACCAGCGCCCATTTGGTTACGGCTTTCACCATGGATCTCAATGGCAATGGCTTAACCGTTGCCAACGATGTTTGGAAACAAATGAAAAAGAATGTGCCGGTTGATGGCAGCGGCAAACCTATCCACCCAATCAAAGCTGATGCGCTTAAACCCATTATTCAAAAGGCCAAAGATGCCGGCCAAACCTTCCCCATGGGTATGGTGTTCCCAGTGTCTACCCACAACTACGAAATTCGCTACTGGCTCGCTGCCGCGGGTATTAACCCAGGTTTTTATGCACCGGCAAAAGGTGATATTACCGGCCAACTAAATGCCGATGTTTTGCTCTCGGTAACCCCACCACCGCAAATGCCCGCTACCCTGGAAGCTGGCACTATTAAAGGTTACATGGTGGGTGAACCCTGGAACCAGCAGGCAGTTTTCCGCGGAATTGGTGTGCCTGTAGTAACTAACCGCGACATTCACTCCAACCTCACCGAAAAAGTGTTTGGCGTAACCAAAGAGTGGGCCGACAAATACCCCAAAACCCACATCCACGTGGTTAAAGCGCTGATCCGCGCCGCCTATTGGCTGGATGCCAACAACAACGCCAATCGCTCTGCCGGTGCCAAAATGATTTCCGCTTCTCACTATGTAGGCGCCGACTACAAAGTTATTGCCAACTCCATGACCGGTAAATTTGAGTACGACCGCGGCGACCTGCGCGACGAGCCAGACTACAACGTGTTCTTCCGCTACAACGCCAACTACCCCTACTACTCGGATGCCATTTGGTACCTGACGCAAATGCGCCGCTGGGGCCAAATTGGCGAAGCCAAACCCGACAGCTGGTACATGGAAACCGCTAAAAGTGTGTTTCTGCCCGAGGTGTATCGCCAGGCGGTTAAAGACTTGATTGAAGAGGGAAAAATGAAAGCGTCTGACTTCCCCGATCTGGATAAGGTGACCGGCATGCGCGCGCCCGATGAAACCAAGTTTATCGACGGTGTGACTTTTGACGCGACCAAGCCCAACGAGTATCTGACCAAATTTGCTATTGGCCTTAAAGGCGATCAGAAGCTTTAAGCCTTACCCCGTTAGACAATTATAAGGTGCAGCTCAGCTGCACCTATTGCAGAGGAAAAGTTCATGAGTATCGCAATGACCTCCCTAAAAAAAATCAATCTGGAAAAAATGTCGCCCAGTAAAATACGCAGCTTGGTGCTGAATATTTTGGTGCCCATGGCCGGATTGCTCGCCTTTCTGTTTTTTTGGCATGTCGGCGCGCCTCATGTCAAAACCTCGCTGGGCCAGTTCCCCGGCCCGGCGCAGGTTTATGAGCAGTGGAACAACCTGATCGACGAATACAAAAGCGAAAAAAAACGCGAAGCGGATTTTTATGTACGCCAGGATAAACGTAACGCCGCTATTTTGGCCGCAGACCCCAATGCCCAAGTAAAGGTGCGCGATTTTTCCGGTCGCCCAACCTACTTTGACAAAATTGAAACCAGTTTGATTACCGTGCTCTGCGGCTTTTTGGCAGCCACACTGATCGCCATACCTATCGGTATAGTGATAGGTTTGAGCCAGCGGCTGTATCAAGCGTTTAATCCGCTGATCCAGATTTTTAAACCTGTGTCACCGCTGGCCTGGCTGCCGCTGGTGACCCTGGTGGTGAGTGCGGTCTATGTGACTGACTCGCCGATGTTTTCCAAATCTTTTGTCATCTCCATGTTTACCGTCACCCTCTGCTCCCTGTGGCCGACCATGATTAACACCGCCGTAGGTGTTGCCGGGGTGAGCAAAGATTTACAGAACGTCAGCCGCGTACTGCGCCTGGGCTGGATGACCCATGTGATCAAAATTGTACTGCCCTCCTCTATCCCCATGATGTTTACCGGCTTGCGCATCTCCCTGGGTATCGCCTGGATGGTATTGATCGCCGCTGAAATGCTGGCGCAAAACCCCGGGCTGGGTAAATTTGTGTGGGATGAATTCCAAAACGGCTCCTCCGAATCCCTCAGCCGTATTTGCGTGGCGGTACTCACCATCGGCCTGATCGGCTTTTTACTGGACCGCGCCATATTGTTAATCCAAAGCTGGGTTAACTGGGATAAGAGCGCGGTAGTGCGCTAGGCCAGCAGCAAGATTCTGTTTAAAAAATTATTTGGCGCTGCCGCAGCAGCGCCACAGCAGAGGAAAGAATTATGAGTATCGCTCACCTTGAACTCACCCAGGTTGGTATTGAATTCCCTACGCCCAAAGGCCCATTTTGCGCGCTGCAAGGCGTTGACTTAAAAATCAGCAAAGGCGAATTTGTGTCGCTGATCGGCCACTCCGGCTGCGGCAAATCCACCGTGCTCAATATTGTTGCCGGACTTTATCAAGCCACTACCGGCGGCGTGGTGCTTAATGGCAAAGAGGTAAACGAGCCGGGCCCAGAGCGCGCCGTAGTCTTCCAAAACCACTCGCTGCTGCCCTGGCTCACCACTTACCAAAATGTGGAGCTGGCGGTTAAGCAGGTGTTTAAAGGCAAAAAATCCCGCGGCGAAATGCGCGACTGGATTGAACACAACCTGGCGCTGGTGCATATGACCCACGCCATGCACAAGCGCCCCGACGAAATTTCCGGCGGTATGAAGCAGCGCGTGGGTATCGCTCGCGCCCTGGCGATGGAGCCCCAGGTACTATTGATGGACGAACCCTTTGGTGCACTGGATGCGTTAACCCGCGCCCATCTGCAGGATTCATTAATGGAAATTCAAAATGAATTGGGCAACACCGTAATTATGATTACCCACGATGTGGACGAGGCGGTGCTCTTGTCGGATCGGATTGTGATGATGACCAATGGCCCTGCTGCCACTGTGGGTGAAATTCTCGATGTGAAACTGGAGCGCCCGCGCAATCGCCTGGAACTGGCCGACGATGTGGAATACAACCACTACCGCTCGGCAGTGCTGCGCTTCCTTTACGAGAAGCAAAAAAAAGTTGAACCCATTTCCAGCAAAAAAGCAGACACACCTGCAGCGGAAAAGAACAAGCAGGTTGCTTGAGTTAAACACCGATTAAGGCAACCCGCTGATCAACCTCTGTTGCCCCCGCAAGGGGGCTTTTTTTTGGCTTTTTATGCGCGCTTTAATGATCCAACAGCAACTGCGCACCAGGTTTATTCTGCACGCCAAAGTCATCCACAATAGTGGCGCTGGCGGCGTTTAAGCCGAGCACATCCACCTGGATGCCGCGCTTGCGCAGTTTGAGCACGACTTTATCCAGTGCCGCCACTGCGGTGATATCCCAGAAGTGTGCCTGGGATATGTCAATCACCACCTGCTTGACCGCTTCATCCATAGCAAAACTTTCAACAAACTTGCCTGAAGAGCGGAAAAATACCTGGCCCAGCACCCGGTAATAGCGCACCTGGTTATCGCTATCCAGCTCCGTTTGGATTTCCATAAAATGGCTGATTTTGTTGGCGAAAAACAGCGCGGCCAAAAGTACACCGACAAACACCCCCAGGGCCAGATTGTGGGTGGCCACCACTACGACAACCGTGGCGAGCATCACCACATTGGATGACAGGGGGTATTTGCGGAAGTTGCTAATGGAGGCCCAGTTGAAGGTGCCTATGGACACCATAATCATCACCGCCACCAGCGCCGCCATGGGAATCACACGAATCCAGTCACTGAGGAAAACCACCATCACCAGCAAGAGCGCACCGGCAATAAAGGTGGAAAAGCGGGTGCGGCCGCCGGATTTTACGTTGATCACCGACTGGCCAATCATGGCGCAACCGGCCATACCGCCGAGCAGGCCAGTAACAAGATTGGCCAGGCCCTGACCTTTGCACTCGCGGTTTTTATCGCTGTTGGTGTCGGTCATATCATCGACAATAGTCGCGGTCATCATGGATTCGAGCAGGCCGACCAGGGCCATGGGAATGGCATAGGGCAGAATAATTTTTAGCGTTTCCCAATTCAGCGGTACCTCCGGCCAGAGGAATACCGGCAGCGTGTCCGGCAGCTGGCCCATATCGCCCACGTTGCGCACATCAATACCAAATACCACCGCCACCAGGGTGAGCAACAAAATGCACACCAGCGGCGATGGCAGCGCCTTGCCGATCGCCGGCACATAGGGGAAGAGATAAATAATGCCCAGGCCAGCGGCGGTCATGGCGTAGACATGCCAGGAGACATGGGTGAGTTCGGGCAACTGCGCGAGGAAAATCAAAATTGCCAGGGCGTTGACAAAGCCGGTGACCACCGAGCGCGAGACAAAGCCCATTAAATCCCCCAGGCGCAAAAACCCGGCGATAATTTGCAGCATACCGGTCAGCAGGGTGGCGGCGAGCAGATATTGCAGGCCGTGTTCTTTGACCAGGGTGACCATCAGCAGCGCCATGGAGCCGGTGGCAGCGGAGATCATAGCCGGGCGACCGCCGGCAAAGGCGATTACCACCGCCATGGAGAAGGAGGCGTAGAGGCCGATTTTGGGGTCTACCCCGGCGATAATGGAGAAGGCGATGGCCTCGGGGATAAGCGCCAGGGCTACCACTAACCCCGAGAGAAAATCGCCGCGCAGATTGGAAAACCAGGATTGCTTTATCGATTCAAACATAAACTAACTACTAACCAAAACAGCAGCGCGAGCCAAAGCCTTAGGACTTTGCGCCTGGGGTCAGGAGTGCTCGCACAGAGTGAAGGACCAGCGCGCCAGTGACTCGCTCAACTCGACGCAATTAGGGGCCGGCCCGGAAGGGGTGAAGGGCGCGCACCTTAGCAGCCACAGCCGGTGATTGCAACCCGCGCACTTTGCACAATTAGTGCACAGTGCGGATTAGCCAGAAATCCAATAAAAAACGTTTTAACCGGGGTTTTATTAATCCGGCGATGAATATTGTCGGATTAATAGTGCGGCACAGGGATGTGCCGCCGTCAGCTGAAGGCTGGCGCTAGTCCTGGAAAATCAAGCGGATTTACGCATCTGCGCCGGATTTTCCAGGGCGCCGATCAAATTACATATAGGCTTTGCTAAAGGCCTCTTTGGATTCCTTGATATAAGCGCGCACCTTTTTCGCGTGCGCCTCCCAAATACTGCGGTCGCTCTCCTCGCTAAAGGGGTTTTGATCCGCCGCTATGGAGCGGTTAAATTTATCGTAGAAGGAAATCACCGAGGCCGCGATTTGGTTAAAGCGCTCCTTGAGCACCTGCGACTCTTCGATCTTGCCGGTGGCCCTCATCATAAATTGCAAAAACTGGGTGTTGGAGCTGGTGTGGTTTTGATAGCTCTCCGCCTGCACCATAAAGTAGTTGGTCACCTCCTGCAGCGCCGCGGTGCGAGTGGTTTCATCCTTGCTCATGATGCGGTTGTAATTGTCCTGGCCACGCCCCAGGCCACCATCAATTAATGTCTCGCGCAAATGCTTATCCAACTCCTGGCGGTATTTATTTAATTCGCGCTGAATATCCAACAGGTCTTTATCCAAGGCGGTTACTGTATTTAATTCCTTTTCGATTTCGCCTAAAAACTTTTCGGTTTTTTGATAGGTTTCCATACCATTTTTTTCAGCGAACTTGCGCTGCGAGCGATCCAGCCCGGCATTGTTGTAATAGGCCTTATCGAAGGTAGTTGCAACAATGCTTTTAAAGGGCTCGGAGAAGGCCTGGTAGGCACCGTTAGTCATCAGATTGAGCCCAGCAGTGGCAATATCGCCCAGGGGCTTTAGCAGTGAATTCATCCGCGCCTTCTGCATGGGCGTGGCTACTTTGTTGACATTCTCGACTACGCCTTTAAAGGTGTTATAGCCCAGGGGATTAGCCATTTTGCCGCGCTCGGAAGTTGCCAGCACCAAAGTAATACTGGAGTAGATGCCGTTGGCGTATTCCAAATACTGACGCTGCATATCAATTTGCGCCGCGTAGTTGACACCCAGCGCGCGCAAAGCATCGGCCTGAACTTCGTAGTCCTTATCTTCGCGCAGTTTATCCAGTACCTGGGCGATCACTTTTTGCTGGTTTTTTTGCAGCGCTGTGTCCAGCAGGATTTTTTCCACACGCAAATCATCCAGCCAGAGTTCGCCGTTGCTCACTTCAACATCCAGGCGCAGATACTTGCGCCCCGGGTCGTCCACCGAGATGCGCTGGGCGCGGTATTCGCCGGCGTCCTGGCTGCCAGAGATTTGCCCAGCTACGGTCCAGGCGGAGTCGTTATTAAGGCTGGAGGCCACCATCACATTTATTTTGTATTGCGTGGCTGGCGTTGAGGTTTTAATCCAAAACTCCAGGGTGCCCTGCTCAGTTAAGCTAAAGGTGGAGCGCACCGAAGCCTCACCCTCGTGAAACAGCAACGCTGATTCGCCAGTGCGCGCCTCGCCCTTGGCAATTTCTGCACCGTACACCAGCGCCCACTTGCGTGTGTCCTTGTCGGTTTCAAAACTGGTTTGGAACAGGCTGGATTTTTCTTGGGCCAGGCTTGCGCTGGAAATACCGAGAGATGCACAGCAGAGACCCAGCAATAAAAGTTTACGCATAAAACCTCAAGTTAAACGTTATTCAACCAAACCCGGCGCACGCGCCCGGATAAACGCATCCATAAATGCCTTGCGCTCACCCAACAGTCGCGGATAGGCCACACGCGCATCCGGCATCCAAGTAATCGCATTAATAAAATCATTGCCACCATAACCGTTGGCGCGAATGGGGTTAGCCAAAGGGCTGGTAAAAACCTGCTGGGGCGATGCAAAAGTCCAGCCCTGCTCTTGCAGGCGATCCGCAACCGCCAAAATAAAATAAGCCGCCAGATCATTTTCCTGTAATACCAATACCTGTGGCGGGCTATAGCCAAGCATCATGTAAGCACGCTGGCTTTGACGGTTAAGCATTTCCACCACCAGATCTACATAGGTATTTTGTAGTACCTCCATGTTTACTGGCCGATTGTTGCTCAGCTTTTGCTGATACAAATCATTCAAATAAGCATCAACGCCGCGCAGTGGGTTAACGCCAAGGTAAGTCGGCTTAAAGTGACGTTCACGCAAAAAGGTTTTTAACCCCGATTGCAAAAGCGCATCGCCAGATTCATTTAAATAGGAAAAGTGAATGTGTTTTTGGTAGCCAGAATAACGGCGTAAAAATCTGTCCGCCTTCAAGACACCTATTTCATAAGCGTAGAGGTCAGCTTTGGTAACCAAATTGTGGAAATAGCCCGCATTAACCAGCAGCTGGCCGGTTCGCGAATAGAGCCCCAACGCCTGACGGCCTTTTCTATCCAGGCCGCGAGTTTGAATTAAAAACATCGCCTGAGGCACACCGGCGGTAGCCAGGTTGCGCACCAGCATTTGCGAGCGGGCCAATCCATCCAGACCAGAAGAAGGCTGCAAACAGTCGTCAAAGGCTAACACCAGTTCACGCGCGCTGGCCGCCGCAGCGAGGGCCATAAAGCTCAGGGCCAAAATTAATCGCTTTAACACAGTCTCACTCCTCAGTCGCCCAGAGGCCGGCGGTTATTGCACTTCATAGAGCTCCAGCGGCAAGCCATCCGGATCTTTAAAAAAGGTAAAACGCCTGCCAGTGTATTCGTCTATGCGAATGGCTTCCACCTCGACCCCCTGAGATTGCAACCAGTTTACGCTGGCATCCATATCCGCCACCGCAAAGGCCAAATGGCGCAGGCCGCAAGACTCAGGGCTAGTGGCGCGAGCGGGAGGATTGGGGAAGGAAAACAGCTCCACCTGGCTGCCGTCCGGCAGTGCCAAATCCAGCTTGTAGGAGTCGCGCGCCGCGCGGAAATTTTCAGCGATTTGGCGCAACCCCAGAATACGGGTGTAAAAATCTTTGCTGCGCTCATAATCGCTGCTAATTATGGCCACATGGTGAATACCCTGGAGTTTAAGTTGATTCATCGCCTTCACTCCTGATTTTCTTTTCTGCTCAGCCTGTTGAGCCATCACCGCCTGACTACCAACCCCACCAAACTGGCCCCCGGATCAGCATCAACGGCGGGGAGTCAACCCGCTCTTTTTCATTCGCGGCAGTGAGCTGGGCAGCTCCGACACCTCGAGTATGGCCTATATGGAGTCTGCCTGGCCCAAAACCTAAGGTGATACACCTAAAAACCCTGCTCACGTCTGTCTAACTGGGCCGCACCAGAAAATTTTGAGCCCTTTTAACAGCGCCAACCTGAATGCTGACCTAACCGCCTACAGCACCCTGCTCAAACGACTGCGCAATACCGATCACCATAATGATTCAGGTGGAAAACGAAATCGGTATCTTGCCCGATCTGCGCGATTACAGCCAAGCCGCCAACCGGGCCTATCAGCAAAAATATCCCAGCGGAATTACTTGGCTACCGGCAACAACCGGGGTTTAAAACACAAGGTAATGGGGAACAGCTATCCCAGCAACTAACCTATCCCAACAAGAAACTGCTGAACAAAAAAAGCCGCAACGAAATGCGGCTTTTTAACATGGGCAAATCTATCAATCCGTTTTGTTTGTGCTGGCGGCGCCACTGCCTTAGCGCCGACTTACCCCAGCAACTGCGCATTAAGCGTGGGGGTTGCGGGGATAGCCGGATTACAGGGTTCCAGCCGAGTACAATGCTTTCACCTCATCGGCGCCAAGCGCCCCGCTGTACAGCCGTATGTCGTCCACTTGCCCGGCCAGTAACGGATCATTGCCAAACTGTGAGCGCCCTACCCAGATTTGATCGAGCCTGCCCAATTGGTCCGGGATGAACCTCGTCGCCTCGTCGCGCGCGACTTCCTCGCCATTGAGATACAACACGGCGGTTTTCCCCTTCAGGGTAACTGCCAGGTGCATCCACTTCCCGGTAACCGGTTGGCCGCCACACAATTGAGTGGCCTTGGGCACATAGTAGGTTCCGAAGGTTCCGACCTTGGCGATGATAAAACAGGCCTTTCTATCCACACCGAAGGGGATCAGAGTCATGAATCGCTGGTCATCCGCACCTATGTCGATCAACCGTTGCCAGCCCTTGTTGGTATCCGCTTTGACCCAGCCCGACAAGGTGAAATCACCCAGACCGGAGACCAAATCGGGTTTATCGATGGTGTAGTAATCTTTAACGCCATCCAAGACCAAGGCCTTGCCTAAAACACCGTCCGTGACACCTTCTTTCAGATCATCAAAGGTCAGACGGTAGCGCAAATCATGTCCCGCCGTTACGGCAACCCTGTTCGAAGGCTCGCTTTCACCCTTGGGTGAGAGAGCGGTGACTTGGTAGAAATATTGTTTCCCGAGCTTTACATCGAGGTCGGTGTAGGTCAGTAGTTCCTCGGCGCCTCGGGTGGCGATCACGCTATAGGGGCCTGCCGCCGATTCGGCGCGTTGCAGCCGGTAACTTTCCGAGCCGGTCGCTCCCCACCAGGACAAGGAAATCTCACCGTTGCGGATGGTCGGCGTCAGACCTCGCGGTGCGCCGCCTAACGGAAAGGGCTCCAGCGTTTCCGTTAGGCCGCCCCAGGCCAGCTCATCCGCCCCTCCGCGATATTCGGGGAAGATTTCGTCGGCCTTTTTCCTGGTCCAGGGCGCGGCTATACCCAGGCGGTTCTCGTATTGGTTGGCGAGCAGGTTCCAACCGTTTCGATAAATGCCCCGCGCACCGGCGGCAACTTCCGTCTGGTTGACGTTATCGCAATTATCGTAAGTGGCGTAAGGCACCTCTTCCCCCGAATTGTATTTGGCGATGTACTCAGTTGTCGCCAGCAATTCGTAGTTGTTATAAGCGAAGATATCATCGCCCTGGTTTAACGCCATCTTGGCGATTGCACCATACAAGGCGTAACCCAAGGACGCATGCCCCTGGTCGCGCCCGCTCTCCTGATACTGCCCCATATTGCCGGGGTGGCGGCGGTACAACAATTGGTCCAATGCCTCAGCACCCAAGCCGTTGTATAAAATATCCAGACCTTTGTTATAGATTTTTTCATTATCGGTGAAGATGCCAATCGCCATGGCCGAAGCGACATTGGCCAGGCCCCAGTTGGCCCAATAATGGGAGACGCATCTGCCACCTCTGCTGAGGAAACTGTCGTTAATGGGATACCACACATTAACAAACCAGTTTTTAACGCGCTGCTGGTCTGCTGCGGACCAACCCTCGTAGCTGCGCATGATCTCGGCGGATTCGGCCAGCTGGTAGGCATAAAGTGCCAACAGGCTAACATTGGTATTGCCATTCACACCGGTCATGACTGAAGACCAAGTGTTCAGGTAGCGAATCGCCTGTTCGGCATAGGCTTTGTCACCAGTGACATACCACGCCAGGGCCGCTTGATGGGTGGCCCATATTTCGCCATAGATTCGTGAAAAGTTTGAATAGGCGCCATCCCGGTCCAGCGTCTCCAATGGACGCGGCCAACGCCCCAAATTGGTAAAGCTGTCGCCGGACATCTTCTGCCAGGCGGTATACCAGGGCTCTGCTTTCTGGGCCACTTTGGTCCGCATACGATCCAGATCGGCCTGGGAGGTTATTACACCGGGATGATTGAACACTTTTTTGGCGACCGGTGGTTCCGGGTTCACCGACGTTGGGGTGCTACTGGCCTCGGAACTTGCTCTCCCGCCTGCGCTGGAGATGCTGGCTAGCGATGACTGGGAACTCTGCGAGCTGCTTGACCCCGGATTGATCGCGGCATCGTTACAGCCATTAAGCAGCGCAGCTGCCAAAACCCATGACGACAGGAGCACAAAGGAGCGGCGGAATCCGGCAGAGGGCATAGTTATCGCTGGAATCATTATAAAATCCTCAAAAGTAGTTACTTACCACAGCAGTCCACATTCACCGTTCTAAGGTAAGCTCTTTGCCAATCCAAACCATTGGATGTCCGCCAGACATCGGTCAGACCACGCTGGTTGGCGGTGCGGCCACCGCTGAGTACCAGGTGGTTGCCAAAGGCGACCAGTTGATGGCCTTGACGACCGCTGAAGGGGGCAGCGCTGGTAACCTGGGTCCAATCCGAGCCAGGCGTGACCGACCATACGTCATTGAGGTAATTGCCAAACTCGTCGTAACCGCCCACCATCCAAACCTTGCCGTTGAAAACAACCATTTGGTGCCCCTTACGTTTGAAATAAGGCCAGCGACCGCCCAACTTAGTCCATTCCATTCCATCTTCGGAAAACCAGACGTCATCCCACAGCCCCTCGCCCGAATCGCCCCCCATCACCCACAGCTTGCCGTCATCCGCAAATACCTGATGGAGATAGCGCCCGCCAAAGTGAGTGCCTGTGGTAACTTCGGACCAGCTAATACCATCCGTGGATGTCCAAATGTCGTCATAGGGGGTAGAGTCTTTTTGGCCACCGGTCAGCCATAGCGCTCCTTTGAACTCAGTGACCTGATGATCTTTGCGCGGGGAGAAACCGGGGTTGATTGTCTCCATTGTCCAGGTGATACCGTCGGACGATGACCAGATGGTGCTTTGGTAGTCGCTATCCTCGCCAGCGATCACCCAAAGCTTATTGTTGAAGACGACCGCCTGATGGCCGTGAAGCTCGGAGAAATTGGTATCGGATTGGGCGGCGGTCCACTCAATTCCGTCTTCCGAATACCAGATGCCAGATGCCTTGTTGCCTAAATCGCTGCCCTCGCCAATGATCCACAGTTTTCCGTTGAACTCGACCATTTGATGTTCGTTCATCGGCTCTATGACATCGATGCTGGAATCCGCGCGCGCCCAATCGCTGCCATTTTTCGAGTGCCAGACATCGTCAAGGGGTTCGGTGACGTTGTCATTAGCGTCAATGGCAGCGTAACCGCCGATTATCCATAGCTCGTTGTTCCAGGCTACCGCCTCATGGGCATAGCGTTTGGTCGCGTTGGAGACGGGGGCCTGGGTCCAGGTCTCGCCATCGGCCGAAAAATAGACAGGCGCGCTGACGCTGGAGTTGGAATCACGGCTGCGACCACCGGTTATCCAGAGTTTGTTGTCAAAAACCGTCAGCTGGTGCTCCATCCGTCCCGCGAATCCGGTAGCGGCGGATTGGGTCCAGTTAGCGCCATCGCTGGAGGACCAGACATCAGCGACTTCGCCCTCACTGGTCAGGCCGCCGACAACCCACATTTTGTCGTTGAACACGGCAAGGCCGAATTGGCTTCGGGCAGTGAACGACTGGGAAACTGCAACTTTGTCCCAAGTAACGCCGTCCACCGAGGTCCAGACATCGTTTTCAAAAAAATTAAGATCTGGCTGCCCACGCCAAACCCACCGGGTATGCCCACCGATCAACCAAAGCTTGTCGTGATAGACGACCACCTCGTGACCGACTCTCGCCACGACGCTATTGAACCCTTCGTAATCCCAGTTGATACCGTCCTCGGATGAATAAATCGTTGCAGAGAAACCCGTCCCCAATGCACCGCCGAACATCCACAGCTTGCCCTTGTATTCGACGACCTTCTGGTTCTGGCGCCGCTCGAAAGAGCCATAGGGGTTTTCCAGCACCCAGGCCTTGCCGTCAATCGACGACCAGATTTCCATGTTGCGACCGCTACCATTGACGCCGCCGAATACCCACAGCTTGCCCTTGAAGGCGATAACCTCATGATCGGCCCGGGGTTGAAAATGCTGTGCACTGACCGGAAACAACACTTGATCCTTACCGGCTTTCAGGGTGTAGTGCGCGGGCTGGTTGAGCAGGAAGGCGGTGTCGGTCAGATCGACTCCTTTGAGGATATCCATCTGGCCGTTGGTACAAGTCGCGTACTTGGCCAGATCGCAGTTGGCGTCCGTGGTTCGATAAAGTTCAACCCCATCGCTGCTGGTGATCGTTTTCACAGAGGTATCCGCTTCACCGACCCAGGCTTTCAAGGTGAAGGCCCCGATCTTGTGATCGCTAGCCTTTACCTGCGAACCAGAGTTCCCGGCTCCGCCGCCGCAAGCAGACAGAAGAGCCAAGCACAGAACGAATAAACAGCTACGGTTGATGTACAACATGGTTCTATCTCTTATGATCAAGTAGAACTTCTAATCATAAACACTTGCCATGGCATCATGTATACGATTACAACAGTAGTGCGAATCACCACTCAAAAGCCCAACATAAATGCGAACTTCCACACACTCACCCGCCAGCTGCTGCCCGCGCCAGGGGTTGAGGAATTGCAAGCAAAAAAAATCCGGCGCTAGGCCGGATTTTTTACAGGAACTCAGTGTATGACTGGATTCACTCGGGATTAACCCGTATTGCGCATACCAGCCGCTATACCCGCCATAGTAACTTTGAGCGCTCGCTCCAAATCCGGGCTGATTTCCTCGCTACTGCGATAGCGTTTGAGCAGCTCCGCCTGGAGGTAGTTAAGCGGATCTACATAAGGCTTGCGCACCTCCAGAGATTGGCGCAACACAGGATCATCCGTCAGCAGCGCATCCTGATTTTTAACTTGATTCAGCAGCTGCTCCAACGCCGCCAAATCGCCCCTAAGCTGCTCACCCAGGCCGCGATATTCCGCTGGCACCAACTGCTGCTCGTAATAGGTACAAATGGGACCATCGGCCTTTCCGATTACCATTTCCAACAGGTCGATATAGCTGGAGAAGAAGGGCCAATTGGCCATCATATCGGCCAGGGTTTCGGGATCATTGTTAAGCGCATACTCCAGCGCTTGACGAGTACCCAACCAAGCAGGAAGGTTAAGACGCACCTGGGTCCAAGCAAAAACCCAGGGAATTGCCCGAAGGCTCTCTACACCACCGGTCGACTTGCGCTTGGCGGGGCGGCTACCCAAAGCCAGCAGGCTTAACTCCTGCTCAGGCGTCAGATTGCGGAAATAAGGGACGAAGTCTGGATGACCGCGAACCACACTGCGGTAGCCCTCCAGGCTTGCCTTACCCATGCGCTCAATCAGGTCGCGCCACTCAGGCTTCGCACTTTCGTTAGGTGCTACAGTTGCGCGCAGCGTCGCCACTAAATAAGAAGAAAGATTTTTGAAAGCCACACGCGGCAGACCAAACTTGTAGCGAATCATCTCGCCCTGTTCAGTTACACGAATCCGACCTTTTACTGAACCGGGAGGCTGAGAAGCCATGGCTTTTTCTACCGGGCCACCGCCACGACCAACAGTGCCGCCGCGACCATGGAAAAGCACCATAGATACGCCGTACTTATCAGACAGAGCTACC
Organism: Cellvibrio sp.; assembly: GCA_050305995.1. Lineage (GTDB taxonomy): Bacteria > Pseudomonadota > Gammaproteobacteria > Pseudomonadales > Cellvibrionaceae > Cellvibrio. Next base: position 8,570 of record JBNLGJ010000066.1, on the reverse strand, counting down.
AGTTTCTCCTGCGCCTTGTACTGCGCCCAGGTTGCCGACAGCTTGCCGGCATCTTTAGCCGAGTCGGAATAGCCGATCATGATGGTTTGCTGGTGGCTAGAGTATTTTTGATACCAGTTCAAGCTCCAGAGGCGATCCATCACTATAGGCGCGCGATCCAGATCATCCAGAGTTTCAAACAGTGGAACAATAGGCATGTTCCAAGTCATGCCGCACTCTTTCAGCAGCAGCGCCACCGCCAATACATCAGATGGCTGCTGTGCCATGGAAATAATGTAGTGCGAGAGGATTTCGCGTGGTTCTTGCGCAATCACTTTACAGGTAGCAAGCACCTCGGCGGTGTCATCGCTCATCGGCCAACAGGCGGGCAGCAGCGGGCGTTTGCTGTCCAGTTGTTCAATCAGGAACTCCTGGCGCTGCTCTTCGGTCCAGTCGCGGTAGTTACCCAAACCCAAATACTGCACCAGCTCGTCAATGGCCTGCACATGGCGATCGCCATCCTGACGCACATCCAGCGGCACCAGGTTAATACCAAAGCAGTGAATACGGCGAATAGTGTCTAACAGCGGGCCGTTGGCAATATGGGGCAAATCCACATCCTGCAGCGATTTAAAGCAGAGATTGAGTGGCGCCAATAGATCTTCACGGCTGACAATCAAATCCGCCGGCGCTTCCATATTGCGGCCTTGCAAGCGAGCCTCGGCCCACTCCAGAGTGGACTGGATGCGCTTGCGCAAGTCGTACATGGCATCGCGGTAAGGGGTTACCGACTCTGGATAGAGCGCAAGCAACTCCTCGTTGGCCTCACTCATACTCAGGTCACCACCCAGGCTGTAAACATCGCGCGAGTAGAGCTCTGCAGCCATCCAGCGGCCCAGCAACAGCACTTCACGGGTAATTTTGTGAGTTACATTGGGGTTGCCGTCGCGGTCGCCGCCCATCCAGGAGTAAAACTTGAAGGGACGCAGATCGTTGGGCAGGTGCTGCCCGAGGTAGCGTGAGCACATGCGATCCAAATGGCGAATAAAGTCTGGCACGGCCTGCCAGAGGCTGTTTTCAATAACCGCAAAACCCCATTTGGCTTCATCCACTGCCGTTGGGCGCACCGAGCGAATTTCGTCGGTACTCCAGATCTCTTCCACCAAACGGTGCAAGCGGCCGCGGGTTTTGTCTTTTTCAAAACTGAGCAAACGCGGATTCTGGCGATCTTCCAGAGTGTCGACAATTTGATCGTACTTGCGGATCAGGGTGCGGCGAGTAACTTCAGTTGGGTGGGCGGTAAGCACCAGTTCAATGCGCAGCTTGCCAATAACTTCAGCCAGGGCCTCTTTACCCTTGTCTTCTGACAACTGCTGTAACAGCTGCTGCAGGCTGTCTTCAGTTTCCGCTTCGGCGCTGGAAAAGTATTCTTGATCGGCAATATTGGCCAGGTTCAAAAACTGGTTAAAGGCGCGCACTATGGGGAGGATATCTTTGTCTTCCAGGCTGCTCAGCATAGCCACCAAAGGCGCGGAATCACCGTTTTCTGCCTTATTAATGGCCTTGCCAACCCGGCGAATCGATTCGACTTTATCAAACAGGTCGGCGCCTTCGTGAGCGTGAATTGTCTCACCCAGCAGCTCTCCCAACAGGCGGACGTTATCGCGCAGGGTATCAGGCAACATTAGCATCAGGTCTCTCCAAACAAGTCGAGGTACACTCCGAGCGCTTTGGCTAGCCCATATTGGGGCCAATAGCCAAAAGGCTCACAAAAAAATCGCGGCATTTTACGTCATTGCGCCCAATAATGGGTAAGAATTCTCATTTGGCGACAAAATACCCAGGCTTATCCCAGGCGGAAATCGCCCAAAATCAGAGCGCTCGCCCTCAAAAAATGCACATATACACTGCCGTTTTCGCGCAAAAACGGCTGCGCAGGTTTCCTCCCTAAGGTACAAGCGCCAAAGCCCATGGCAACCCCGTCGCCACAGCCTCGTCAAACCTGCGCCTACCTAGGCTGGAGCAAATACTGTGCCTTTGCTGGCTCGCCGCCACATTCGGTCCATCGGCCTATCTTTTCGTAGATATTCTCTTATTGGATCAGCAGTGTGGATCAGCAGTCGCAAGCACCCAGGCAATTTCGGCATGATGACATTCAACCATCAAGCCCTGCAGCCGCCGAAATAAAACACGCAATTCACGGCCCGGAAAACTGTGCCCTAATTCGTTATCCACAGAAGCTGTGAATAACTCTGTGCATGACTACTTGGTAAGGGACTCCAGTGGGCATAAACACTGGCGGTTACCAACCTGCTTATTTGCTATCCAGTCACTTGCAGGGGGTTAGCTATTGCACAAAATGGGGGAAGCGCACCCAGTAAGGGCGCGCTATTTGGGTGATTTAAACGGCAATCGGCCGAGGTTTTGGTCAGCAGAGGCGCCCCAAAAGCCCAGCTACAGCCAGGCGTAATGTTGATGAATGAAAAAGACTCAGGGCCGACTAATTCGCTCCAGGCGTTGCTGACTGACTGGTGAGTTTAGCCACCGAGGGCTTGGCAACCGGGGCCAACTTGGCATTTGGCACCGCCTGACCTTTATCCTTTGCATCAGCCTCACTGGTTGAGACCTCTGCCGCCCGAGCACTCAACTCCGCCAGGTTTTGTCGGGCGAATTTATCGTAATCGGACTGATTAATTTTAAAGTAGATGTCGCGATCGCTGCGCTTTAGGTAGTAATTCTTATCCGCTTTGACAAATTCGTACTGCCAATTGCCCTGGGGTGAAATCACACTAAAACTCAGGCTTTGCCCTTGAGGTGGTTTTTTTACCGCATCCAGCACATTAATCGCGGCAAAATCACCCAGCAGTGCTTGCGCCTTGCTCGCATCCACCTGGGGGGCGACTTGCCCCTCCGCCAAATCAAGCTTGGTAAAACTCCAGCTATCACCTGCCTTTTGTCCCGCCTTTTGTCCTGCCTCCTTGTTAGCACTGCTACGCTCAAGAGTGAAGTCGGCACCACTCACCTGAGTAATATCTGAGGCCTTAAGCAGATCTTTAGACAGCCAGTCGCTAGCTTTAACGGCAAAGTCATATTGGCTCAGCTCTGCCACATAGACATCCTCATCGCTGGCGCGGCGCAAATGAATTTTTTTGAAACCGGGTGAAGATCCCAAATAAATATCAGCAACCAACTTATCGCCCTTATAGGCTTGAATGTGTCGCTGAAATTTTTTGTTGTCGACCTCAAAACGCGAGTGACTGTTGGCGGTGGTGGCCACTGGCCAGGTGAGCTTGGTATCACCAAGCTCCGCCAGCACCTGCGCCACTTTACTCTGCTCGGCAGGCAGTTGGTACAAATCCGCCAACTGCCAGCTGCCAGCTTTTTTGTTAAGTGTGACGCTGCTATTAGCATCGCTGAACACCAACTTATCTAAGGCGCTGCTGGATTCCGCCATCAGTGGTTGCGCTGCGCGACTGGGCAGCGCATTTTTATTGAGTACAAATACGCCAGCCACCAGAAGTAGCTGTAGCGCCAGTAACAGGCTCAATTTTTGTTGCCAGGTTTTCATAATTTAAGCTCCTCAAATAACTCGCAATTAAATGGCTTGCGCCATCCAGGCCTGATAGCGGCGCGTGCGAGCGCCTTTAAAGCCGCGCTGAATAAATGCCACTAACAAGAGTGCAAGCAGCGCCAGGCCGTAGTTGAGGTACTCCCAAAACATTTGTCTGCCGGGCTCCATGGTGGGCAGTGTGCGGTTGAAGTTGCTGCGCGAGCGAATGCTCAATAAACCAGCGTCTTCCAGCGCCCAATCCAGGGTGTTGGCCATCAACTGCAAACCACCCAGATTTTGCCCGCCGCTGGCGGCACCGGCCATACTGATCACCGGATCGCTAAGGAAATCGTTGGAGCTGAACAAAATAATGCGCGCACTCGCAGGCGAGTGTTCGATGATGCCGCTAACAGTTTGCTTGTCCGCAGCGGCTGATTTATCCCCAGCAGTTTTTTCCGCTTTATCATCTTCGGCTGCAGCCAGCAGTGGCGATGGTTTACCCGCAAAGTAGGAATCAAACTTACCCTGGCTGATAACCCCCAGCAGATAAGGCTGTTGTTCGCCCTCGGCTTGATAGGGTGCCACGCCACGACTGTCCACCTGGGGCATCACGTTTAAACTGCTCGATAGCCAGGACTTGGGCGAAGAGTGCAGCAGCTCGGTAATTTGGCGCCCAGCCTGAGCTTTTGTATCCAATGCAATGGGTGAAGCCCAGGCCATAGTCAATTGCGGCAAATTGGCGGTGATGGGATTGTTGCTGTTTAACCCCTGATTGCGCACGTCGACAAAATAAGGGTAATCCAGCATGCGCATTTCCTGCACACTGTAGCCCCCCAGATTGCGCTCCACCGGCACCGGGAAAGGCACATTCTGACGATCCATCACCACCTTGTCCTCTAGCCTCAGGCCATTATGTTTTAACCAGTCAGCTAAACCCGAGTTGTGCTTTTGCAAACTCAAACTGGTTTGCGTCAAGCTCGCCTGATAGGGCGAAGTAGCCAGCACGACAGTGCCGCCCTGCATTAAAAATTGGTCGACAGCAAACAGCTGCTTTTGGCTGAGGTTATTGGGCGCGGCGAGCAATAAAATATCGGCCTGACCAGAGACACGACCATTGTTTAAATCTTCATGCACCAGATTTAAATCGGAGCCCAAAAATTGCTGCAGATTACCAAATTGCGGACCAGTAGCGCCGCCATAAGGGCTGTAGCCCTGCTCCGGGGTAACCATCGCAACCGTTTTAGTAAAGCCGCTGGCAAAGCGTTTTACCGCCGCATTGAGGTTGCGCTCAAAGCTCGCCTGGGTCATATCATCCAGAGGAATCTGCACCACCTGCTTGCCCTGGGAGAGGGTCATGTAAAAATAAAAGCGTTCGTTACTGAGCAAACTGGTAGCCATAGGCTGGAAGCCATACTCTTTGCCAATCTGCTTGCCCAGCTTGCCACCCTCAGCATCAGGATCAGCAAAATTAACGCTTAGATGGCCGTGGGATTTTTCCTGCAGGGCTTTGCTTTGCTGCTCAACAATTTTGCGGAAATCCTGCAGCTGATGTGGCAACACCAGGCTATCGCTGATGTAGGCATTAAAGCTGAGGTCGCCCTTGACGGTGTCAAATAAATTGCCGCCGGCTTGATAGGCGTGCAGCACTTTTTTGATGGCACTTGTAAGGTCGTGCTCGGGATTGCGCAGCTTCACATCCACATTGCTCACCCCCTGATTTTTCACCTCAATCAGATCGCGAAAGCCGAGCACCTGGAACTCATCGCCATATTGCACCAACACATTAAAATAGGAGTTAACCAATGACGCCTGGTAGCGATCCTGTACCTGGAAGGGGACAGGTTTAATCGCGTATTTTTGATTGGCTTCTTTCTCCAACTCGGGCGAGGTCACTGGGTCGACAAACTCTACCCGCACCCTGCCCTTACCGGCCACCTGGTACTCTTTAATCAGGTCGCGCAATTGCGGCACCAGTGGCGACAACAGCGGGTGAGTTTTGCTGCTGAAATAACCGCGAATCAACAGTGGCTCCTGCAGCTGGCCCAAATAGGCTTTTGTCGCCGGCGAAATGGAATACTGTTGGCCCTGGGTAACATCCAAACGCAGGCTGTTAATTTGCCCCAGCCACAGGTTGGCGGTGAGAGCATTGAGCACCAATAAAGCGGTGGCAAGACGCCAGCTGCTGTGGTGTTTTTTATTGCCAGTGACCGCCCAGCGCTCGCGCTCCAGGGCAAAGGTATTCAGGCAGAGGAACACCAGCATCAGGCTTATATAATAATAAAGGTCGCGCGCATCCAGCACCCCGCGAGTAATAGCTTCAAAGCGTGAACCTGTACCCATAAGGCGCAACCATTCGCCAGCAGTGTTGCCCAAAAAATCGGTGATCGCGCTGCTGCCAAGCAGATAAAACAAGCCGCAGAGTGCCACCGCGCTAATCAGGCTGACAATCTGGTTATCGCTGCGTGACGAAACAAATAAGCCAATACTCAAATAGGCGGCACCCAACAAAAAGGTGGCGATATAACCGGCAATCACTGGGCCCCAATCCAGGTCGCCAATAAAGGCGACGCTAATGGGCAGCGGCAGGGTAATGAGCAGTGCAATGGTCAAGAGCGCCAAACAGCCAACAAACTTTCCCACCACAAAATGCCACAGCGGCACCGGCTGGGTGAGCACATGCTCAAGAGTTCCGGTGCGGCGCTCCTCGCTCCACATGCGCATGGTTAAGGTGCTCGCCAAAAAAATCAGCAGTATGGGCATGGATTCAAACAGTGGGCGCACATCGGCTATGTTGCGCGCAAAAAAAGCATCGCCCCAAAAAAATATAAACAGGGTGACAGAGACAAACGCCGCCAAAAATAAATAGGCGATGGGCGAGGCGAAAAATAATTGGATTTCCTTAGCCGCGATACGGCCAATGGTTTGCTTAGGCTGCATGATTGAGCACCTCCTTTTTATTGCCTGCGGCGGCCGAGGCTTCGCGGCTATTCACCTCACGGCTATTTACTTCACGAAAAAGGGTTTCCAAATCGCGGCTTTCCATTTGCAATTGAAAAATATCAGCGTTCATGCCCAGCAATAATTTACTGAGTGCGCCACAGCGGCTGACCGGGTCGGCGTTATCCTGCAATTGAAGGCGATATAAATTGAAGTTGTGTTTGTTGTCCAGCTGCGCCACCTGGCCCAGGCCATCGCAGCCCTTAAGCGCCATATCCAGTGCAGGCCTGGGTAAATTGGTGCCGAGCAAAATGGCCTGGCTCTGGCGCAATTGCGCCAGTTTGGCATCTATGACCAGCTGGCCAGCGCGCATCATCAACACCCGATCACAAAGGGCATCCACCTCTTGCATAATATGGGTGGAGAGAATCACCGTGGCATCTTTAGCCAGGGCGCGAATCAGTTCGCGCATTTGCAGCGTTTGCTGGGGGTCCAAACCATTGGTGGGTTCATCGAGAATTAGCAGCTGCGGCTTGCCCAGCAGTGCCTGGGCTACACCAACCCGCTGTTTGTATCCGCGCGACAAAGTGGCGATAGGTGCTAGCAATTTGGCGGCAATATCGGTGGCCTCAATCACCCGTTTAACTTCCTGTTGTTTTTGCTTGTCCTTAAGCCCTTTAAGCTCAGCGGCATATTCCAGGTACTCAGCGACGCGCATCTCCGGGTACACAGGTAGATTCTCGGGCAGATAGCCGATTTTTTGTTGCAGGGTTTTTAAATTTTCACTGAGTGCCAAACCGTCCATAAATACCTGGCCGGCACTTGGCTCCAAAAAGCCGCTGAGCATTTTCATCACCGTGGTTTTGCCCGCACCATTGTGGCCAAGCAGGCCGACTATCTCACCCCTGCCAATACTAAAGGTGACAGCGTCAGCGGCGACAAAATCGCCATAAGTTCGCTTTAATTGTTTTACTTCCAGCATCTTGGCCTCCGTAAAGGAATGGTAAAAAAATAAACCTCTTAGTAAAAAATCTGTAAAAATCACAAGCCCATAAAATGGGAAATTTATCTAGCGCCATGCGACCTAAAAAGTTAACGCCGCGTTAACGCTAAAAAGCAAAAACGGGTTATTACAGGCAATATTTTTACGCGTTTTTTGTGCGGTTTTTGCCTAACCCCAATTTGCGGCGCGGGGTTAGATGGGGAGGTTGTTAAAAAGTTCAGCGAAAAATAAAAACTGATTTATTACCTATTTCTATTACAGAAACAGCTAGAAATAATTATTTTTTATAAAATTTTATATTGAAATTTTACCGAAAAACCCTAGATAAAAATCACGCTCAAGTCCCTTTCTCCTGGGCTTGCAAGCAAGGATTGGATTTATCATATCGCTTCGTTATGGAGGGTATATTTATGAACAGCATTGATCTATCTCCCCTTTATCGCAGCAGCATTGGCTTTGATCGCCTGGGCTCGCTGTTGGACGCCGCACTAAGATCCGATCAAAGTGCAGGCTACCCGCCTTACAACATTGAAGTTGTCGGCGAAAACCGCTACACCATCACCCTGGCGGTAGCGGGCTTTGAGCAGAGCGAACTGGAACTGCTATGTGAAAAAGGCGTGCTCAGTGTGCGCGGCAAAAAAGCCGGCGACAAAGATGATCGGCAATTTCTCTACCAAGGCATAGCCACCCGCAGTTTTGAACGTAAATTCAGCCTCGCCGATCACGTCGAGGTAAGCGATGCGCAACTAAACAATGGTTTGTTAAGCATTTATTTAGTGCGGGAAATTCCCGAGGCCATGAAGCCGCGCAAGATCGCTATTAATTCCAGTAACAATTTGATCCAACACAATACCGGTGAGGAAAAAGCGGCATAGCTTATTCTTTAAGGCGCTCTGGCCTTAACAGCCAAGGGCGCCTGTTGTTGATGTTTATTTCGTTAAGCTTTTTCGATGGAGTGTTTTATTATTAATCCGGCGATGAATATTGTCGGATTAATAGTGCGGCACAGGGATGTGCCGCCGTCAGCTGAAGGCTGGCGCTAGCCCTGGAAAATCAAGCAGATTTACGCATCTGCGCCGGATTTTCCAGGGCGCCGATCAA
>JBNLGJ010000065.1:0-49385 GCA_050305995.1 Cellvibrio sp. | reverse complement strand
GTCGGATTAATAGTGCGGCACAGGGATGTGCCGCCGTCAGCTGAAGGCTGGCGCTAGCCCTGGAAAATCAAGCAGATTTACGCATCTGCGCCAGATTTTCCAGGGCGCCGATCAAATATGTCAGGACGATATATTTGATCGCCGGGTTAATAGTGTGACGCTTAGCGTTTGCCTTGCAGGCGGCGAATGAATCACTATGCTGGGGTGAAGTTTGAGGTGAAGATGGCACTGAGTTTAAGGCCAAGTGAGTTTTTAAGGTGTAAGCCAACAAGAAACCACCCTAGGAAACGGCAATGGATAGAGATGATTTTCCGGTTAACCCCAGTGGCAAACCCTGGCTGAACGAGCTGGCCAGCGGCCGTCGCCAGTTGCTAAAAGGCAGCCTGGGTTTGGCTATTGGCAGCTTTATTGGTGGTGGACTGGCCGCTTGCAGTGATACTAAAACCGCGCCGGCTGTGCCCCTGCGCAGCAAACCCTTAATTGGCTTTACCCCGGTAGATGTACAGCTGGACCCGCATTTCGACAGCGTGATAGTAGCCGATGGCTATGAGGCGCGGCCTTTTTTTAGCTGGGGCGATGGGGTGTTGCCCGGCGCCCCCGCCTGGCGCGCCGATGCGACTAATCCCTGGCAGGAGCAGGAGCAGCAGTGCGGCCAGAACAACGACGGCATGGCCTATTTCCCCTTCCCTGATGCGCCCAACGATCACGGCCTGTTGGTGGTTAACCACGAGTACGTCAACCACACACTGCACCCCAATGGCCCGACCATAACCGAGTTGCCTGATGGCAGCCTGGAGCGCCCGGCGGATCAAGTGAAAAAAGAGCAGGCCGCCCATGGGGTGAGCGTGATTGAAATCCGCAAAGACGCCCAGGGTGCCTGGCAGCGGGTGCTGGATTCACGCTACAACCGCCGCCTTACCGCGTACACGCCTATGGCCATCAGCGGTCCGGCCGCTGGCCATGAAGCCATGCGCACCCAGGCCGATCCCAGCGGCACCCGGGTGCTGGGCACCCTTAACAACTGCTCTATGGGCAAAACCCCCTGGGGCACCTATTTGATTTGCGAGGAAAACTGGCACAGCTATTTCGTCAATCGCAACCGCGCCGATTGGCAGGCGCGCCCCAGCCACTGGCGCAATGGCGTAGGTTGCGGCAATCATTCGGAATACAACCACTGGGAATCCACCGACCCGCGCTTTAATTGCACGCCCAACCCGGACGCGCCCCACCAGGGCTATGTGCATGAGCCCAACCGCTTTGGCTGGGTGGTGGAGTTCGACCCCTTTGATCCCAGCTGCACCCCGGTCAAGCGCACCGCCCTGGGCCGCTTTTCGCGCGAGTGCGCCACTGTGTCCCTGGCGCCCGATGGCAGCCTGGCGATCTATTCAGGCGACGATACCAAGGGCGAGTATGTGTACAAATTTGTGCCCCAGGGCAAGTACGATCCCGCCAACCCCCAGGCCAATCGCCAACTGCTCGATGAGGGCACCCTCTATGTCGCCAGCTATCAGGCGAGTGGCAAAGGCCAATGGCTGCCGCTGGTGCACGGGCAGGGCGGGCTGACCCCGCGCAACGGCTTTTTTAGCCAGGCGGATGTGGTGATTAAGGCGCGCCAGGCGGCGGACATTATGGGTGCCACGCCTATGGACAGGCCCGAGTGGGTGGCGGTAGACCCCTATACGCGCGAGGGCTATGTGAGCCTGACCAATAATCTGCTGCGCGGCCAGGTGCCAGATCAGCCGGTGGACAGCGCCAACCCCCGCGCGGAAAACTACCATGGGCAAATACTGCGCTGGCGCGAGGCGGGCGATGAGGTGCGCGCGACCGAGTTTACCTGGGAGCTGTTTGTCCTCGCCGGAAAGCGCGATCAACCCCAGGTGCCAGCGCAGGAACGCGGCAATATTCGCGGTGATTTATTCAGCTGCCCCGATGGCCTCTGGTTTGATGGCCAAGGGCGGCTGTGGATAGAGACAGACTTTGACGATGGCGATAGCGCCTACGCTGACATTGGCACCAACCAACTGCTCTGCGCCGACCCCCAGTCGCGCCAGGTAAAACGCTTTTTGGTGGGCCCGCGCGGCTGCGAACTGACCGGCTTAACCGGCACCCCTGACGGCAAAACCCTCTGGTGCAATATCCAGCACCCCAAACTCAGCTACCCCGCCAGCGACAGCAAAACCCGCCCGCGCTCGACGACTCTGGTTATCACCAAAAAAGATGCTGGGGTGATAGGCAGCTGATGGCCTTTTCTTCGAAAAATAAAAAAGCCGCCCGTTTAAGGCGGCTTTTTTGTGGCTGAGATTCGCCGTGGTTTTACTGGCCTTTACGCGACTCGCGGATATAAAAACGCGCGTCTTTGGCTTGGTTGTAGCAGTTGTCAAAGTTTTCCACCGCCTGCATGGTTCGGGCGGCGGTTATTAAACTGAGTGCTTTGGTGTAGCTGACGGTGCCGCTAAAACCATCGGCCTTGGCGATAGAGAGCTCACTCCAGGCGGCGTCCACTTCACTGGCGCAGGCTTCGCGAAAATTGGTTTTGCCAGCGCAGGCGCCCAAGGTCAGGCTAAGGCCCAGCAGGCTGCTAATCAGGGTGATTCGTGACAATTTCATAGGTGTCTCCCGTTGGTGTCCTTTAAAGATGGGTGTCCTTTAAAGATCGTTGGTCATTTGGTACCGGCATTGAGGGGTAAAGGCGTTGTAGGGTAAAGGCATTGTAGGGATAGCGGCGTTGCAGGTGCCCTTGCGCCGCTGGCCGAATTTAACTGAGACTGACTTGCTCGACAATAGCGGGAGCAGATGAATTTCAGATGAACCTGATGCCCGGGTCAGGTGTTGATTGCGGGGAATGCGCTGGTTATCACAGCCTGGGCCTGAGCCAAAACCGCGTCAAGGTCGCTGGTTACATCCAGCGGATGCACATCGGCTTCTGCGATGGGGTCTTCCAGTGCCTCAAACTGGCTGCTGACCAGGCGCGGGTCCATAAAATGATCGAGACGGCGGTTGACCCGCTCCTGGATCAGCGCCTGGCTACCGCGCAGGAACAACACCAGGGTGTCCAACCCCACCTGGCGCACCGCCTGGCGATGGGCCGCGCGCAGCCCGGAAAATGCCAGTACACAGTTCTCGCCCTGGTCCAGGGCCAGCTGCAGACGCGCACAGATACTGGCCACCCAGGGGCGGCGCATTTCATCATCCAGGGGCAGGCCGCTGGCCATGCGCGCCTTGGCTTCGGCCGAGTGGAAGTCGTCCCCCTCCAGATAGGTAAAGCTGTAATGCTTGGCCAATTGTTGGGCGAGGGAGGATTTGCCGCAGCCGGAAACGCCCATCACGATAATTAATTTGGCTGTTGTTGCCGCCGATGGCAGTTGGCTGGTCTGCGCCATAACACCTGTTTCACCAAGGGAATTCATTGCCCGTATTGTCCCCAATAATCGCTGAATTTTTAATTATATTACTTATATCAAAATTAGTCATGGAAAGATGATTGCGCAATCATTTTTAGCGTGATAGGTTAGAAAAATAATAGCTGTTAGCAGTCGGATAAATCGATGAGGCCCACGAAAATAAAGGGATCAGATAATAAAGTCACCCTTGTTGATGTAGCGGCTGTTGCCGGTGTTAGCGCAATCACTGTGTCACGTGCAATTAATCAGCCTAACAAGGTATCTGACGCCTTACGCGAAAAAGTGCAAAAGGCCGTGGATATGCTCGGATACATTCCCAACCAACATGCCAGCTCCCTGGCATCGGCGCGCTCGCGCGTGATTGGCGTGGCTATCCCCTCGCTTAGCAACATTGTGTTTACCGATGTGCTGCGCGGCATTTACGCTGTGCTCGGCAGCGCAGGCTTTAAAGTGCTGATGGTGGATACCCATTATTCGCCCTTGGAAGAGGAGCGTATGGTGCGCACCCTGCTCAGCCAGTCACCCGAGGCAATGATTGTTACCGGCGGCGACCAGACCAAAGCCTGCCAAACCCTGCTGCACAAGGCGCGCATTCCCATTGTGCAGTTGATGGAACTGCTTAACGAGCCCATGGATATGAATGTGGGGCTGTCGCATTTTCAAGCGGCCTATGACATGACCGAGCATTTGCTTAATCAGGGTTATGGGCGTATAGGGTTTATCGGTGCGCGCATGGACCCGCGCGCCCAGCAGCGCCTGGCGGGTTACAAGGCGGTGTTGGAGCAGCGTGGCAAATATGGGAAAAATTTTGTTATCACCACTGCATCACCTTCATCCATTGCCGCGGGCGGCGAGCTGTTGCGCAGCCTGATGAGCAGTACTCAGGGGGGGCTGGATGCGGTCTTTTGCCTCAATGACGACCTGGCCCTGGGCGCGTTGTTTGAAGCCCAGCGCATGAATATCCAGGTGCCGGAGCAGCTGGCGATAGCCGGCTTTAACGATATAGAAGCGGCGGCCTTTGTTAACCCCTCGCTCAGCAGTGTGTCGGTGCGCCGCTATGACATGGGGGTGAGGGCGGCGGAGATGATCGTCGCATCGCTTGACGGCAGAGCGCCGGTGCAAAAAATCGTGGATATAGGCTACGAAATCAAAGTGCGCCAATCCAGTAATGCCAAACGCTAAGGGCAATTTCATGACTATAACTAACAAGCCAGGGTTGGCTGCGCAGCGGCTGGCCAAACTCTCGCTGCGCGAAAAATCCTGCTACGCCCTGGGCGACCTGGGTTTTAATTTGTACTGGGCGAGTATCGCCTCGTTTCTTGCGGTGTTTTATACCGATGTATTTGGCTTGCCGGCGGCAGCGGCGGGCACCATGTTTTTGCTCACCAAAGTGATCGACGCCATTACCGATCCGCTGATGGGCGCCATCGCTGATCGCACCCGCAGTCGCTTTGGCATGTTTCGCCCCTATCTGCTGTTTGCCGGTGTGCCCATGGCCGGTGCGGCGGTGCTGACCTTTAGCTCGCCGGAGTTAACTGCCGGCGGCAAGTTGCTCTACGCCTACGCCACCTATTCGCTGATGATGCTCTGCTACACCATTTTGTCCACGCCCTATTCGTCGCTCTCGGGGGTGATGACCGCCGAGCCGCAGGCGCGCAGCAGCTTAATCAGTTTTCGTTTTATCGCCGCCTTTGTCGGCACCAGTCTGGTTAATAAATTTACCCTGCCGCTGGTGGAAATTCTTGGCCAGGGCGATGCCGCGCGCGGCTGGCAGTTGACCATGGCTTGCTACGGTGTTGCCGCGGCGATTATTTTTGCCATCACTTTTTTTAACACCCGCGAGCGTATCGCGCCGCCGCGCAATCAGCAGAGCTCGCCACTGGGGGATTTACGTGATTTATTAAACAATCGCCCCTGGCTGATTTTAATTTCGCTGGCGCTGGTGATTATGATGACCATCACCCTGCGCGGCGGCTCGGCTTACTACTATTTAAAATATTTTGTCGGGCGCGAAGAGCTGATTTCCAATTACCTGCTGTACCAGGGGTTGGCGCTGGCGGTGGGTGCAGCCATCACGCCGCTGCTCACCAAATTTTTTGATAAAACTAAATTGCTGATGTCGCTGATGACGCTGGTGGGCGGCTTGTCGATTGCGCTCTACTTTGTGCCCAAAGAGCAAATCCAGCTTATTTTTATGTTTAATATTTTAATCAGCCTGGCGCTTGGTCCTAAATCGCCCCTGGCCTGGTCCATGTATGCCGACAGCGCCGATTACACCGAGTGGAAAACCGGCCGTCGCGCCACCGCCATGACGTTTTCAGCGGCCACTTTTGCGCAAAAACTGGGTGGGGCGCTGGGTTCTGCGCTGATGCTGTGGATTTTGTCGGCCATAGGCTATGTCGCCAATAGCGCCCAGGGCGACGCTTCGCAAACCGGCATAGCGGCGCTGCAAACTCTGGTGCCGGGATTTATTGCATTGGCGGCGGTGGCGATTATCAGTTTTTATCCGCTGACCAATACCAAGCTGGCGCAGATCCAAGCGGATTTGTTAGCGCGGGCCCAGGCTCAAGCCGATTGACGCTGTAACAGTGAGGCAATCCGCATTGTCTTCTGTTGCTATTGGCCCCTTTTGGGGCCTTTTTTAATTAGGGAACCTCTGAAAAATTACCTACGTTGCAATCGCGGCGTTAAAAACAGGCTCAAAATGCTCATTTATGACGTATAAACTCCGCTTTTGAGCTGCGCTGCTCTTCGAGTCGCCTGTTTTTGCCTTGCGCTTGCTGCCTCGCCTACATTTTTCAGAGGTTCCTTAGCACTTTTTCTTTTATGTTTCTGAATTAACGGGAATATGTCCTATGTTGCAACCCACGGATAACGGCGAGCGCTTCGCACTCTACAGCCCTACAGCCATGCCGCGTGCGGCGGGTTTTTTGTGGAATCGCAAGATGATGATCCAGGCCACCTGCCGCGGTTATGCGGTGGCCCAGCACATGCAGCCGGAGCCGGCCAAGTACGCCTATGCGCCCAATCTGGAAGCCAAAACCTTTATGCAGCCGGAGCAGCCTTATTACGCGCATCATCCGGGGCGCTTTTTTTATGTGAAGGATGAAGACTCGGGCCATATTTTTTCCGCACCCTATGAGCCGGTGCGTGCCGCTTATGATCACTACTGCTTCTCGGTGGGCAAAAGCGATTTGCGCTGGGAGTTGGCCTGCGATGGCGTGCATATTGAATTGCAATTGTCGCTGCCGGTGGATGAGGTGGTGGAGCTGTGGCAGGTCAAACTGCGCAATATTTCGGCGCGCCCGCGCAAGCTCAGCCTCTACAGTTACTTTACCATCGGCTATATGTCCTGGATGAATCAGTCGGCACAGTACCAGAGTAATTTGCAGGGCATAGTGGCCAGCTGTGTTACGCCTTATCAAAAGGTGGCCGATTATTTCAAAAACAAAAATTTTAAAGACCAGACATTTTTGCTCAGTGAAATTGAGCCAGCTGCCTGGGAGGCCAAGCAGGAAACTTTTGAAGGTGAGGGTGGTTTACACAACCCCAGCGCGCTGCAAACTGATTGGTTGGACAAGGGCGATGCGCGCTATGAAACGCCGGTGGCGGCATTGCAATTTCGTCTGGCGCTAGCGCCCCAGGAGGAGTTTGAAAACCGTTTTATTTTTGGCCCGGCGTTTGATCTGGCCGAGGTCGCTGTGCTTAAGCAAAAATACCTGAGCGCTGAGGCTTTTGCGCAAACCCAGCGCGACTACGCCGCTTATATCAGCCAGGGCCAGGGGCCGCTGCAAATTAAAACGCCCGATGCGGAGTTGGATAATTTTGTAAACCACTGGCTGCCGCGCCAGGTGTTTTACCACGGCGATGTCAATCGCCTGAGCACCGACCCGCAGACACGCAATTTTTTGCAGGACAATATGGGCATGAGTTATATCAAGCCCCAGCTGACGCGCGCGGCATTTATCCATGCGCTCAGTCAGCAGGAGGCGAGCGGCGCCATGCCCGACGGTATTTTGCTGATTGCGGGCGCCGAGTTGAAATATATTAACCAGATTCCGCACACAGATCACTGCGTATGGCTGCCAGTGTGCCTGCAGGCCTATCTCGATGAAACCAATGACTATGCGCTCCTGGACGAGCCGGTCGCGCACGCCGAATCCGGCGAGCAAACGACAGTGTTCGCGCGCATCACTCAGGCTATGCGCTGGTTGCTGCAGGCGCGCGATGCGCGCGGTTTGAGCTTTATCGCCCAGGGCGATTGGTGCGACCCGATGAATATGGTGGGCTATAAAGGCAAGGGCGTTTCCGGCTGGCTATCGGTGGCCAGCGCCTATGGGTTAAAGCTCTGGGCCGATATCTGCGCCAAGCGCGGTGAAGATGCTATCGCTGCTGAATTGCGCGCTGGCGCCGAGGAAATTAACCGCGCTGTTAATGTGCATTTGTGGGATGGCGACTGGTTTGCGCGCGGCATCACCGATGATGATGTTGTGTTTGGTATCAGCAAGGATCTCGAAGGACGCATCTTTCTCAATCCACAAAGTTGGGCGCTGCTGGCGGGTACAGCCGATCAAACGCAACAGCAGAAGATGATCGCAGCAGTGGAGGCGCAATTGGCAACGCCCTATGGTGTGGCCATGCTCGCACCCGCTTATACCGCTATGCGCGACGACGTTGGCCGGGTCACGCAAAAGCATCCTGGCTCGGCAGAGAACGGCTCTGTCTACAATCACGCCGCCGTGTTTTATATCTACAGCTTGCTGCAGCTGGGGCAGGGCGAGCTGGCCTATCGCCATCTGCGCGAAATGATCCCTGGCCCCAGCGAGGCGGATTATTTGCAGCGCGGGCAATTGCCGGTGTTTATTCCCAATTACTACCGCGGGGCCTGGCATCAGTTCCCGCGCACCGCCGGTCGCTCGTCGCAGCTGTTTAATACCGGTACTGTGTCCTGGGTGTATCGCTGTTTGATCGAAGAAATTTTTGGTTTAAAAGGCGAGGCGGAAGGCCTGCGAGTGCAGCCGCAATTGCCCGCCGCTTGGCAGGGTGCCAGCGCCCAGCGTGAATTTCGCGGCGCGCACCTGACGGTGAATTATCGCCGATCCGGGGCGGCGGAGATGGAGGTTTATCTGGATGGTCAGCGCCAAAGCGATAATCTGCTGCGCGGCTTGCAACAGGGGTGTAGCTACCGGTTGGAGGTTCATCTGCCTGGCGGGGTATAAATTTCGCGGCGGGAAATGTAACTGGGAGGCATCAGCCTCCCGGTTCAGCCTCTCAGTTAAGGAGGTTTGGTTAAAACGCCTTGGTTAAGGGGCCTTGCCCGGGGCGATTTGGCTCCGTAACTAGGCTTTTGCGTTGGTCTTTTTACTGGCTTTTTTGGGTTTGACCGGTGCTTCTGCTGGTTGGGGCTCCGCCGCGGCTTCTGCTTTGGGTTCGGCTTTTACTTCTGCTTTGGCTTTGGTTTTTTTGGCGGGTTTGGTGTCGGCACTTTTGGCCTTTACCAGGGAGACATATTTAACCCAGGCTTGCTCCACCGGGTTTTTGGGTGCGCTTTGGTTGGCGATGACTTTAAGGATATGCAAGTCATCGGCGCTGGGGTCGGACACTTCCTCTTCAATCAGGGCACTGATCAGCGACCCATTTTTACGCACCAGACGCGCCTGGATGTCGGACAGGCCACCCTTTTCAAATCCTTCGGGAAAATTAACGGCGTCCTGGAAAGACTGCTTCAGATAATGCTCGCGTGGCAACATAGAAAGTCTCCGTTATTAGTATGCGCACTACTGATTTCTGCAGCGGCAGTTAACGACCTTGTTTGGGCGATTAACCGGCGGCAGGAACCTGCCTTTATTGAGAACTGCGCCGAGTGACCGAAACGTCCCTCGGCCCAGGTTTCTTTTTAACCCTAACTAGGTTTCTTTTTAACCCTAACCAAGTTTCTTTTTAACCCTAAAAAGTGCAGCCGAAGATAATCTTTTTTTGTGACAGTGTATAGCCTAAGTTGCGCGCTGGCGGGGATTTTTTATACAGCCGGGGCAAATTACAGGCATAAAAAAACCGGCCTTGGCCGGTTTTTTGTGCGCATAGTGCAAAGCTTGCACAGCGCAGCCCTGGATGCCTTAAATTAGGCGGCCATGGCTTTCAGTTTGGCGTTCAGACGGCTCTTGTGACGAGCAGCTTTATTCTTGTGAATAAGGCCTTTGTCCGCAATGCGGTCGATCACAGCAACAGCTGAAGAGTATGCAGCTTGCGCAGCAGTTTTGTCGCCAGATTGAATAGCGCTCAGCACTTTCTTGAGGTAGGTACGCCCCATAGAGCGCATGCTTGCGTTGTGCTTGCGAGCTTTCTCGTTTTGGCGCGCACGTTTTTTAGCTTGGGGAGAGTTAGCCACCGTAGTGCTCCTGTAAAAATCTTAAAAAGTAAAAGGTCAACCAGCATGGCGGAAACCGCCGAAATAGGGTCTGGAATCAAGGACGCGACATTATGCCGTGTGAAAACGGATTGTCAACCATAAATGCTGGGCAAACTCTGTTCTGGGGCTTAAATAATAAGCCTGCGCTTGCCCTGGTTAAGCCGGGTTTGCACGGCGATTGGTGCTAATTGGGCCTAAGCTTGCAATCCCAGGTTTGGCTAAGGGACATCAGCCGCTGATCTCCCTTACACTTGGGCAAATAATTCTGCAGGGGGATCGGGATGGCAGAGGCAAAGCGCAAATGGGGTTTAATGATTTTTGGTCTGCCCTTCGCCGGGGTGGGCTTTGGTTTTATCTTGCTTGGTGTTATTCCCAGTGTTTACGACTGGTGGCGTATGCAGTCCTGGCAGCCAGTGGCGGCTGAGTTGTTAAGCGCACACCTGGAATCCCACCGAGGTGACAATTCCACCACTTATAGAGTCACCGCCAGTTATCGCTACAGATACTCGGGTGAATACTACCAGGGCACTCGAGTGGCTATAAGCGCCATCAGCGACAATATAGGTGACTTTCAGTATGACCTGGGGCGGCGGCTCGAGTCCCTGCACAGTCGCGGTCAGCCAGTGGATGCCTGGGTTAACCCCCGCGACCCTGCCGAGGCGGTTATTGATCGCAGCCTGCGCCCTGGGTTGATGCTGTTCAAATTGGTGTTTGGCTTGGTATTTGGCGGTGTTGGCAGTGGTTTGATCTGGTCTGGCTGGCGACGTCCGATCGCCTCCGATCCCTTACCCTTTGCTTCGGTTGCGCACCAGCCCTGGTTGAGCCAGCCGGAGTGGGCTGATAACGCTATTGCTTCCAACCAAAAATCCTTGCTGGTGCTTGCCTGGATAATCAGCAGTTTTTGGCTGCTGGTGTCCTCGCCGATTTTATTTTTCCTGCCACGCGAGCTGGCCAAGCACAATTATGTCGCCCTGGTAGCGCTTATCTTCCCCTTAGTAGGACTTTGGCTATTGGCTTGGGCTATTAGGGTGACGCGCAATTGGCGCTATTGGGGCGAACTGCGCCTGCGGCTAGACCCTTTTCCCGGCAGCATCGGTGGCCAGGTTGGCGGCAGCTTGGATTTGCCCCTGGCTTACGATGCCAAGCTGCGCCTGCCGGTGGCGCTCTTGTGTTTGCACAAGTACACCAGTGGCTCGGGCGAGGATAGCGAAACCCGCGACTCGGTGGTCTGGCAGGCGGAGGGGCTGGCGCACCTGGAGCCGAGCGGCCGTGGCAGCTGCGCGAAAATTCTATTTGATGTGCCTCCAGGGCTCCCCGCCAGCGAGTGCCCCCAGGGCGACTACCACTATTGGCGGCTGGATATTGCGTGCGATCAGCTGCAGCCAAAACTGCAGCGCCAGTTTGACATACCGGTATTCCCGCTGGTGGCCAAGGCGAGTTTTCTCAGCCGCGAATCCACTCGGGCGCCTGGGTTGCGCGATCAGCGCGAAGCGCAAATAGATGAGGTCAGTGATCTGGAGCAGATCCCCGGCGGCGTGCGCCTCTACTTTCCCTATGGGCGCAGCTGGCGCGGCGCGCTTATGGCATTTTTGGGTGGGTTGCTGTGTACCGGCATTGGTTTGGCAGTGCATTTTGATGGCGGCCCAATTATTTTCCTGCTGGTCTTTGGCGCCTTTGGCCTGCCTATGATCATTGGCGGTTTTTACACTGCGGCTAACAGTTTGAGGGTGACCCTGGATAAGCGCGGTCTGGAAACTCAGCGGCGGATTCTTGGCCTGCCACTGGCCAGACGATTCCTGAGTGCTGCGGATATCAAGCAACTGGAGTTGAGTCAGAGCTTTTCTGCGACCCGGGGCAATGGCCGCCAAATTACCTACTACAAAATTCAGGCGCGCTCGCGCGGCGGGCAAAAAGTCACCCTGGCCGAGAGTTTGCGCGGGCGCGAAACTGCGGTGCAACTGCTTGAATCTATTGCGCTGCTCAGCGGCTACCCGGCCAAGCCAGGCTAGTGGTGGCGTCCGCCATGGGCCACTGCAGCCAGGGGTGTTGCCAGGGGGGGAAGCTGGTAATATCCGGTACATACTTAAGGGTGGGGATTAGCAGCGTGGCCGACGGCGAAAATTTCGATAAAACCAGTGTGCGCACTCAGGCGGATGACCCTGCCAATCAGCCCCCAGGCGATGAAGAGGCCACCCGACTGGCTAAGCCGCTCAAGCCGCATTCAGCGCCGGGTTTAACGAGCGAATCAACTCCAGAATCACTTACAGGCCAAGCTGTTAGTGAGCAAGATCCGACCGCAGCCACCCAATTTACCCTTTACTCCGCTCCTCACAATCACTCCGCTGGCTTTGCCCAGGCGCGCGAGTTGGCGCAACAGTCGCTGCAATCCGGTACTGGCAGTCTGCTCAAAAAACGTTTTTTGCTTGAATCTGTGCTGGGCGAAGGCGGTATGGGCACAGTCTACAAAACCAAGGACCTGCGCAAGGTCGAAGCGGAAGACCCCAACCCCTATATAGCCGCCAAGGTGCTCAACTCGGCGTTTAAAGATCACCCCGATGCCTTTGTCACCCTGCAGCAGGAAACCGCAAAATCCCAGACTTTGGCGCACCCCAATATAGTTACAGTGCATGATTTTGACCGTGACGGCGACATCCTGTTTATGACCATGGAGCTGCTTGAAGGCCAGCCGTTGGATAAGCTGTTGCGCCAGCAAAAGGGCAAGGGTTTGCCCAAGGCGCAGGTGTGGACAATTACCCGCGACCTCGGCGCCGCCCTGGCCTATGCCCACCAGCGCCAGATCATTCACGCCGACTTTAAGCCTGGCAATATTTTTGTTGGCCTTGATGGCCACGCCAAGGTGTTGGATTTTGGTATTGCTCGCGCCGCCTCCAAAGAGTCGCAAAAGCACAGCTTTGACGCCGGCCAACTGGGTGCGCTCACCCCTGCCTACGCCAGCATAGAGATGGTGCGCGACCAACCGGTCAGTTTTAGCGATGACGTCTATGCTCTGGCGGTAGTGGTTTACGAGATGCTCAGCGGGCGCCACCCCTTTAACAGCCGCTCGGCGCTTGAGGCGAAAGCGCAGCGCCTGCGCCCGGCGCGGCTGGAGCAGTTGAGCGCGCGCGAGTGGAAGGCGCTGAGCCATGCCCTGGCGTTGGATCAGGCCGCGCGTACGCCGACAGTGGCGCAGTTTTTGCGCGAGCTGTTCCCGCGGCGCAACTCGGCACTGGCGCGCGCCGCTGTAGCTGTCGCATTGGTGTCATTGGTGGGCGCTAGCTGGTTTGGCTATCGCCAGCACCTCAACCGGGTTAAAACCCAGCAGACGGTGGCCGCAAAACTCAGTGAGGCGCAAAACTGTTTTGCCCGTAGCGACTTCAGTTGTGCCATTGAGCAGAGCCTGATAGCGGTCAACCTGGATCCGCAAAACCAGGCGGCGGCGCAATTGTTGGCGGCGGCACAGCTGGCCAAGCAGGTGCGCGCCGAGGATGAAAAAGTCGAGCAGTTACTGCGCGAGGCCGGCGATTGCTTGGCTCAAGGCGAGGCGGCCTGTGTGCAGGTAAAAGCGCGCGATGTGTTGGCGCTAAAGGCAGGCAGTGCGCAGGCGCAGCAGCTGCTGCAGCAGGCCAATCGCCAGCTGCAGGATAAAGCCATAGGCGATTTGGTGCAGCAGGGCGAAAGCTGCCTGCAGCAGGATGATAGCAACTGTGCGCAATTGTTTTTGGACAAGGCGCGGGAGCTGAGTGCCGAGCACGCGCAAACCCAACAATTAGCGGCGGATCTGCGCAATTATCAGCAGCGTCAGGCTAATGCCCAGCAGGCGCAGAGCGAAAAAATTCAGCAGTTATTAAGCCGCGCCAACCAATGCTTGCTGCGCAAGGATTACGCCTGCGCTACTGCAGAATCCGAAGCCGTATTGCGCCTGGATGGCGCCAATGCCCAGGCGATAGAAATCAGGCAATCGGCCAGCCTCGCGCAACAGCAGGCGCGCGACCTAGGGCAAAAAGTGGATAAGCTGCTGAACGAAGCTGATGCCTGCATGCAAAAGAAAAATTATTCGTGCACTATTGCCAAAGCGGAATCGGCACTGGATTTAACACCGGGTAATGCCCGTGCTCAGGCGCTAAAAATTCGAGCTCAGGATGTGCAGCGAAAGCTTAAAGAAAGTGGTTTTAATATTAAATAGTCGCAGATTTTTTAACTTTACCTGGCGGGGAACTTCATGCGTAAAAGTCTTTTAGCCTTAACCCTTATGGCCTTTGTGGCGCAGCAGGGCTACGCCTTTGGTCTGGGCGATTTAAAAAAAGTGGTGGATAAATCCTACAGGTGCAAAGCGGGCGATCAGGGCTGTAAAAACCGCGAGCATTTAAAGGCTGTGGCCAAGGTTGCTGCCGTGGCGGTAGTGGCCACTGTCATCACTAAAATGATTATCAAGCAGCGATCCAAACGCTTGGCCAAAGAGGATCAAGTAGCGGAGGACTATAAAACACAGCAGGGCAACTTGCCGCCGGAGCCAGTCGCCACCCAATATCAAACCACAGCGCTGCCCGGCAGCGTGGTGGAGCCAGGCAAAGAAATAGTCATTCAGTCAGATATAGTGGTGGTGCCCGGCGCTAATAAAAAAAAGGCGCTAATTGAAGAGCGCATTGCCATTTATGACAACGAAGACAATAGCAAAGAATTAAAAAGCCTGACCAAGGCGGTAAATGCCAGCAGCAAGCGCGCTGGCCACTACCAGAATGAATTTACCTTTACGCTGCCTGAAGGTGTCCCTCAAGGGGTTTACCCCATCAAGACTGAGTTACTGCTCAATGGCAAGGTGGTAGATACCAATGACAATAGCTTGCAGTTGGTGATGGAGGTTAACAGCCAGGGGCAGTGGCAGTTGCTGGCGTTAAACGATTAATTTTTTTGCGATCAAATAAAAACGGGCGCTTGATGCGCCCGTTTTTATTTGATCGCCTTTTAGCTAAAAACTCTGACGAACTTTTACCTGCCACTGCAGGTTGGATAAATTGGCATCGCCATCCAGGGGGGTGGCTAAATCCAGGTGCAACACATTGTGCGCCCCTTGGTCGCGGTTACCGTTGCGGGTGCCGGAAATGCGCAGGCCTATACCTAAATCGCGCAACTGGCCGGTTTGGCTTTGCGGCATCAGGCTGTCACCCCAGGCGCGGCCCTGGTCGTAAAACAGAGCAACGCCCATATGAAACAGCGAAAACCACTCCTTCTCGCCAAAAAAACGCTGTTCGATGCTGAGCAGGTAGCGCTTGTCGCCCTGCTGATAATTGATGGGGTAAGCGCGCAAGCCTGTCTCGCCGCCCAGCACTAGCGGCCGGTCGCTAAACAGGCGCAGGCCGCGCGCCGCTTCCAGGTGGGCGTAAACCTGGCCCTGGGCAAAATTATTCCAGTGGTAGTCCAGCTGCGCGCTCGCCAGGCCCTGATAAATTTGCCCGGCGCGATAGAGCCCAGAGGCGCCCAGGTAGGCTTGCAATAACTGGTGCTGGCTGAGGCGATAACCCTTGGCGAGGCTGGTGTCGATGAGGCTGCTGCTATCGTAGTTCGCATAGATTGAACTGGCATAGCCCAACCGTAGGCGCGCCTGCAAACCCAGGTTAATGTCCTCAACGCGATTGATCTGCTGAATGTTGTGGCCCTCGATAAAGCCATCGCGAATGAATTGATATTCCAGCCAGGTGGTTTTGAATTCGCGATTCTGCGGCACGGCGGCCAGTCCGGTGGAGCTATCCAGCGCGATAAAATCATCGCGCCTTTCACTGTGGCCGAGATTCCAGCGGTGTATATGGCTGTTATCGCCAAGCCCATTAATTTTGCTGCCGTAATATAGCCGTAATTGCTCAACGCTGTGGCCAAAGCGGTCAACCTCCTCACCCAGGTCGTAAACCGTTTGCTGCTCATCGTACTGCTCGCGCATAAAGCCGCCGGCATTGGTGGTGGCCAGGGCGAAATAGGGGCGTTCAAAATCCACCAGGCGACGGCTGCCATCGCTGTTGTTTTCGTATACCAGTTGCAGATTGGTTTGGTGCCAGCCAGTGTTGGGGTCGACATATTCAAGGCTATCGCCCGAGCGCTGGCTATCGCTGTTATGCACCAGGTTCAGGGTTTTGCCATAGCCGAGAAAATTGGAATCGCTAAGGCCCAGGCTGTAATTGGATTTGCCGCCGGCGTGGGAAAAGTTGACAGAGGGTAAGAGCGTCCATACCTGATAGACATCCACTTTTACCTTGGCAGTATCGCCCTCTGTTTCACTGTTGACGGCGGCGCGGCTCAGGTAGCGGCGGGTGCGCAGTATGCGCTCGCTTTCGGCGAGTTTGTGCTCGTCAGCGGTATCGCCAGGCTCTATTAGTAGGTCGCGCGCAATTACACTTTTGTGGGTGTCCAGGTGCAAGCGGTTGACCAGGCGAAACAATATGTTGTTTTCTGCCGGAATACTCTCATCAAAGATAGGGTGAATATTTATTTCTATCTCGCTGATGCTGGGCGGCGCTTTGGTTTGGTTGGTATTGGGGTGCTGAGCCAAACAGTTTTGGTCATCTGGCGCACAGGGGGTTAGCAGGGGTTTGGCTTCGCCCAGGGCGTAGCTGCTGCAGTGCCCGAGTGTTAACAGGAGCAATAGCCTGTGGCTGAATTTGGCGCTTGGAAATTTCATCGGAGCTGGGTTCGCTGCTATGGGGTTGGCTGGCGGATGTGGTTTATCAATCGCTTGGCTGCTGAGTTGGATCTAGGTGGTTGAGTTAACCCAGCTAAGTGTAGGTCATATAGCCCGGCACCCTATGGGGTGAGGCTTAACAGCGCCTTAAGGCATTAGCCTATGGCGCTGTGCTGGACGGGCAGCTGCCTTGGCGGCTGCCCGCGTGAAGGGCTAATTATTTCTTGGCGTCCAAAAATGGCAGGGTGGAATTGGGCAGCATAGTGCTGGGAAGTTTACCGTCCCATTTTTCGGCTTTGGTCAGCTCCACCAGATCCTGATTTTTAGCCAGGGCCTCGGCGCGGCTTTTAATGGCGGAGGCTTCTGCATCCCCTTTAATGCGAATGGATTCTGCCTCGGCTTTGGCGCGCGCCAGCTGTGAATCGGCTTCGGCCTGGGCTTTGGTCACCGCGATCTGGGCGCTTACCCGCTCTTTTTCCAAATTTTGTTTTTGGGTTTGCACTTCGACTTCTGCGCGCATACGGTCCTCGACAGATTTTTCGTAAGCGTCAGAAAAATCTATGTTCTCAACCTGTACCGAGCTGATTTCAATCGGGCCGTTAATTGCACTTTTGATAGCTTCAGTAACGTCCAGGACAAATTTAATCCGCTCCTGCACCGCCGAAATTGCGGTGTATTTGCCGAATATATTTTCCACCTGGGTTGGCACCTGGCGATCCACCAGGCGCGTCACCATGGCATCCAGGCTTTTAAAGTTGGCGTAGAGGTCTTCCACTCGATCGGGCGGCACCGCGTAGGTGACGGACACGCGGATAGTCGCCGGTTGCTGGTCGTGGCTGTAGGCTTGCAAACGCTCGTAACTTACGGTGTGGGTTTGGGTGGAAATTTTAACGATGCTGTCAAAGAACGGCATTTTAAAACCCATGCCGGGTTCAGCTGTGCCAATGATTTTACCGTTGCGCAGGTGTACGCCGCGCTCGCCCTGATCCACAGTGAACCAGCTTCCGCTGAGCGCAGCCAACAGCAGGAAAATAATTACCAGGGGTATCAGCTTGAGCATGCTGGCTGGGGAGGGTGCATTGAATTGGGTTGCCATAGGTCCATCCTTTTTAGGTGTAATGAAAAAAGCTATATCAGGCGTTTTGGCCTAGATATTTATTTAACTCGGCAAGTCGCTCGGGGGTGCCTACGTCGCTCCAGTACCCCCTGTGCAATTGGCCGGTGAGTTGGTTGTGTTCAATGGCATAGCGAAACGCTTCTACCAGCGGAAATTTTTCCCGTTTGTGTGGATACTGCATTACCAATGCCGGTGTTAACAGTGCAATGCCTGCATAGGTGAAGTTTTGTGTGGCCTCGCTGTCCGGAATTGCATGCAGGTATCCGTCGCGAGCTAAAGTAAAGTCTCCGCGCGGGTGAAACACCGGGTTGGGCACCAGCACCAATCGCCCGAGCTGCGTTTCTTCCAAAGGCTTTGTTATAAGTTGTGCAAAGTCAAAATCGCACCAGACATCGCCATTGATCAAGATAAACGGCGCATCCCCCAGCAGCGGCATGGCCTTGAGCAGGGCGCCACCCGTCTCCAGTGGTTCTGGTTCGCTCGAGTATTCCACGTGCAGCCCAAAGGCGCTGCCGTTACCTATGTAGGCGCGAATGGTTTCCCCCAGGTAAGCCAGGTTAATAACGACCTGGCGAATTCCCTGAGCAGCTAAATTTTCCAAATGGTACACCAGCAGCGCTTTGCCTCCGGCTGGCAATAGCGGCTTGGGGGTGTGGTTGGTGAGTGGGCGCATGCGCTGGCCCAGGCCGGCGGCGAGGATCATGGCTTTCATGCTAGTCGCCCGCTCTTAGGTAGTTGCTGTACCAGGCCTGGTGCTCGGCGAGGGGCAATAATTTGGCCTTAAACCAGGCGGCGAAGGGCTGCAGCTCCGGGTAGGCCTCGGCAACCTCCAGGGTGTAGCGGATCACCAGCGGCAGGTCCTTTAAATAACCGGGCTTGTTATCGCGCAAATTAAGCCGCGCGAATATTCCCAGTACTTTGATATGGCGCTGCAGTCCCATCCAGTCAAACCAGCGCTTGAACTGGCGAGAGTCTACCCCTGCCAACTGGCCTGCAGCTTGTGCCTGAGCGAAATAATTTTGCATCAACTGGTCGACGCTTTGTGTTGGCAAACGCTTGTAGCAGTCGCGCAGCAGTGAGACCAGATCATAGGTAATGGCGCCCCAGAGCGCCCCCTGAAAATCGATGACGCCCAGTTGGCCATCGCTGCAGACCAGCAGGTTGCGCGAGTGATAGTCGCGGTGCACCAGGCATTGCGGCTGCTCCAGTGCGTTTTGCTCCAGCATTTCATACATTTGCCCTAATTGGGCCTGCTCATCGGCATCCAGCGGGTAATTGAGCAGCCTACCGACAAACCACTCGTTAAATATTTCCAGTTCGCGGCGCAGTAGTGCCTGGTCGTAGCGCGGTATCAGCGGCGGGTTATCGGTGCAGCTTTGCAGCCGGCGCAGCTCCGTTATCGCTTGGGTATAAAGCTGGGCGCTGTTATCTGCAGTCAGGGCATTGTTGAGCAGGGCATCGCCAAAGTCTTCGATCAACAAAAAGCCCTGGCTGGCGTTGGCGGCAAATACTTTGGGGGTGCGCAGGCCTGCAGCAGCCAGGGTGGCGGCAATGGCGAGAAACTGGTGGGTATCCTCGCTGGCGGGCGGCGCATCTACCGCCAATTGCGGGCGGCTATCGGCAAAGCGGAAATAGCGGCGAAAGCCGGCATCTCCGGACAGTGGGATTAGTTGCTCCTGGCTGACAGGCTCTTTTTTTTCAAGGCTTAGCCAGTTTGCAAGTGCTAACTTGCGGGTGTTTTCAGCGGTGGTGATGGAAATGCTCATTAACGCTCTCGGGTAATCCTTGCTGGTGGCTCTGGTAGTCATTGCGCGCTCTCGCGGTTGGCCGGATTCTACTCCAGGGGGCGTATTTCCCCTAATTCATTCCAAGGCGCAGATGATTGCAGTAGAATCGCTGCAATTTTTTCGGTGCATCTATTGGCGCCACCTGATCGAGACAGTTGTTAATGGCCCAATTCCGCAAGTTGAATGCCACCCAGCCAACACCAAATTTTGCTCCCTCCCGCTTGGCTTTAAAGATCGCACTCCACTGCACCGGGCTGTGGCTAATGGCGCTGCCGCTGGTGGGCCAGGCTGAGTCTGTCTCGGTTGCCCAGGCGCGGCAGCTCGATTGGGTGCCTATCGAGGAGCTGACTGAAGAGCAAAAAAAGACAGTGCCTATCGCCTGTTGCGGCGCCTATATCGCCCCCGAACGCACTGACCCAGAGGCCAATATCGACCCGGATGAGGCCAGCCTGATTGGCTCGGCGCTGAGCTCTGAGTCGGATATGTTGAGCACAGTGATCATGCGTGATGACGTCAAGCTCACCCAGGGTACCCGCTCGATTTCAACAGATCTGTTCACCCTTAATAAAGAGACATCCGAAGCTGAGCTAAAAGGTGATATTCAGTTGCGCGAACCCGGCATGCTGGTGCGCGCCGATAAAGCCTATATCAATATGCAGTCGGGCGATGCGCGCCTGGATGATGCGCGTTTTGTGCTCTACGAAACCCGTGTGCACGGTGAAGCCAAAAGCCTGGAAAAATTCGGCGATAAAATTCTGGTGCTCAATCAGGGCAGTATCAGCGGCTGTGAACCTGGCGATAACACCTGGGCTATCGAAGGCGCCAATATCACTATTCACAACGATAAGCACTATGGCACCGCCACCCATATGCGCATGAAGGTGCGCGATATTCCTGTGGCCTACTTTCCCTATGTGCGTTTTCCTGTGGGGCCAGACCGACTTACCGGGTTTTTGTTTCCCTCGGTAGGGCTAGGTAATTCCGGACTGTCGGAATTCAGCCTGCCCTTTTACTGGAATATCGCACCCAATATGGATGCGACTATCACCCCTCGCTACCTCGAAGAGCATGGTTATATGCTCGGCTTGGAGGTGCGCCATATGTCAGCCCTGTTCGATACCACGTTGGATGCCAGTGCCCTTAACAATGATCGCAATGGTATTAGCCGCCGCCTGGAAAAGGAGCTGGAAGCTGGCACCATCACCGAGGAAGAGGCCTATCCCTACAAAGGTAAAGACCGCTGGCAGGCTAGCCTGCGGCAAAAGGGCGGGCGCAACCAGCGCTGGCACACAGAGATCAACTACACAGACGTAAGCGATACCGACTATATCCGCGATATAGATCGCAGCGCTGTGGATCTCAATCGCGAAGCCTATATTCGCAAAAAGCTGCTGGCCTCTTATATAACAGACAATTGGATGCTGTCGGCTAAAGCGGAAGAGTTGAGATTGCTGACTGAAACCCAGCTGCCCTACCGCGAATTGCCGCGCGTCAACGCCAATGGCCAGTATCGCTTTGGCGATTGGCTATTGGATATGCGCAATGAGTATGTGGATTTTGCCCTCAACAGCAATTACGACTCCCTGGCCAATCCCATCAATGAATTGATTTTGGGCAAGCGGATGCGTACCGACTATAGCTTTGGTTGGGATAAGGAGTTTACCTCGGGTTTTTTTAAGCCGCGCATCGGCTTTAAAACCCTGAGCTATGATCTGCAGGCGCCGGATATGCTCGCCGATGCCGATCACTCGCCAAGCTTTGTCACCGCCCAGTCGTCGTTAGATACCGGCCTGTATTTTGAACGCGATAACAGTCTGTTTGAGCACGCCTTTACCCAGACGCTGGAGCCGCGGGTCTATTATCTGCATCGCAAACTGGATGATCAGAGTTCACTGTTTAACCTGACCCCCGGCGGTAAATACGTAAATTTCGATACCTCCATTCTGCCGCTAACCTATCAGCAGCTGTTCCGCGACACCCGCTTTGCCGGTGGTGATCGGCTGGATGATACCGAGCAGGTCACCTTTGGTTTAACCAGTCGCTTTATTGATAGCGCCAATGGCATTGAGCGCTTGCGCCTGGGTATTGGTCAAATAACCTATTTAAAAGATCGCCAGGTGGTGCTCACCGACAAGCAGGACGAATTGGATAGCAACGAAAATACCAGCTCTATGTTGGCGACCTTGATTGGTGGCCAAGTGGGTGCCTATTTCCGTTTCACTAATGATATTGTCTACGACCAGAACGAGCACAACCTCTACTCCATCAGTAGTAGTATTCACTATATGGACGACCAGTACCGCATAGTGAACCTGGGCTATAGATTCAGTCGCGATCGCCAGTCGCTAAGCCCTATCAACCCTGTGCCAGTAACGGGTCAGGATCTTAATCAGATGGACTTTTCCACCATTTGGCCGCTGGCCAATCAGTGGTCAGCTATTGCCCGCGTCAACTACGATTTCAATTATGATGCGGAACTTGATGCGCTTCTGGGGCTCGAATACGACGACTGTTGTTATCGCATCCGCATGGTGGCGCGCCGCTGGGTTAATTACAACCTTAGTTCCGATCAGCTCACCGCGCTGACCGGCGAAGACTATGATCGTGGGATCTTTTTCGAGCTCCAGTTAAAAGGTGTGGGCACTCTCAGTCAGCGCATCAGTGGCTGGCTGGATAAAGCCATTATCGGCTTTGATAGCCGCGAACAAGCCAAGCATTAAAAAACGAGAAAAAAACAGTGATTAGAGTGAAAAATATGAAACAACTGAGTCAACTTCTCGCCGTGCAGCCGCTGCTGTTAGGGGCGCTGTTATTGCTGGGCGGCCATGGGGCTCAGGCAGAAACCAAAACTGTCGCCCTGGACAGGGTGGTTGCCATCGTCGATGAAGATGTGGTTTTGGAATCCGAATTCAAAGCCCGTAAAGCATCCATATTGGAGCGCTTGCAGGGGCAGTATCAGCAGCTGCCCCCAGAGGATGTGCTCAACAAGCAAATTCTTGAACAGCTGATTTTGGAACGCATTGAGCTGAATTTGGCCAAGCGCTATGAAATCAATGTGGACGAGCCTGAAATCGACCAGGCGATTGCGCGAATCGCACAAAAAAATAACACCAGCGTTGCTCAGTTGGAGACAGAGATAAAAACCCAGGGGCTGACCATGGTTGGCCTGCGTCAACAGCTGCGCAACGATTTAACCATTAACCACCTGCAGCAGGGTGTGGTGAATAGCCGTATTAAAATCAATGACAAGGATATAGATAACTTCCTGGCCTCAAGCGATGGCAAATATGCCACTTCACCTGATTACCATATAGGCCACATTTTGATTTCTGTCTCCAGCTCCGCTGATGCGGATACCGTTGCTGCGGCAGAAAAACAGGCCAATGATATTTACCAAAAACTGCAAAAAGGCGGCGACTTTGCCCAGCTGGCGATCAGCTACTCCAAAGACCAGGCAGCACTGCAGGGCGGCGATATAGGCTGGCGCAAACTGGCGCAATTGCCCGAGTTGTTTGGCGATCAAATGGCCCACTTAAACGCTGGGGCTGTATCCAAACCGTTCCGCAGTCCTGCGGGTTTTCACATCCTAAAAAATATTGAGCAGCGCGGCGGTGGCGCCACCATGATCGAGCAGACCCATGCCCGCCATATTCTGGTCAAAACCTCGGAAATTATGGATGATCGTCA
This sequence comes from Cellvibrio sp., assembly GCA_050305995.1. Classification (GTDB taxonomy): domain Bacteria; phylum Pseudomonadota; class Gammaproteobacteria; order Pseudomonadales; family Cellvibrionaceae; genus Cellvibrio. Next base: position 26,317 of record JBNLGJ010000065.1, on the reverse strand, counting down.
GGCGCGGGAAAAACTTCTGGCGCTGCGCGAACGCATCCTTAAGGGTGAGGACTTTGCCAAGCTGGCCCGTGAAAACTCCGAAGATACAGGCTCAATGCTAAGTGGCGGTGACCTTGGCTGGTCGACGCCGGGGATGTTTGTTCCCGCCTTTGAAGAGGCTATGGCCAACACCAGCGTGGGCAATATCAGCCGCCCCTTCAAAAGCCAATTTGGCTGGCACATATTGCAGGTGCTGGAGCGCAAGAGCACCGACATGAGTGACCGCATGAAACGCAATCAGGCGGCTAACGTGCTGCGCTCGCGCCGTTTCGACGAAGAGTTCCAGCTGTGGCTGACGGAAATTCGTGACGATGCCTATGTAGAGATTAAACTCTAACGCGCTTATCCATTTAAACCTTGGCGACGGCCAAAACAAATCCGCTAAAATAGCCGGACTTGTTTTGGCCGTTGTGCTTTATACGGCCGCTCACTCGCGGAAACCCCATATGACCCAAGCCTGCTATAGATTGGCAGTTACTCCAGGCGAACCTGCGGGCATAGGCCCGGACCTGATTATCACCCTCGCGCAAACCGCTCAGCCCCATCAACTCGTGGCTATTGCAGACCCAGAGTTACTGCGCCAGCGGGCACAGGCCTTGGGGCTGCCATTGCTGCTGCGTGAGCTGGACAAGCAACAGGCGCCGTGCCCCACGGCGGCAGGGGAGCTATTTATCCAGCCGGTGGCCTTGGCGCAGCCTGCACTGCCTGGTCAGCTCAATGTCGCAAACGCCGGTTATATTTTGCAAACACTCGATGCAGCCATAGCTGGCTGTCAAAGTGGTCTGTTTGAAGCCCTGGTCACCGGCCCTGTGCACAAAAGTGTTATTAATGATGCGGGCATTCCCTTTAGCGGCCACACCGAATATCTTGCCGACAAAACCCACACCGACAAGGTGGTGATGATGTTGGCCACCAAGGGCTTGCGCGTTGCCCTGGCGACTACCCACTTGCCGTTAAAAGATGTGGCGGCGGCGATCAACCAGCGCGAGTTGCTGCAGGTGTGCGAAATTCTCCAGCGCGATATGCAACAGCAGTTTGGTATTGCCGAGCCGCGCATTCTGGTGTGTGGCCTCAACCCGCACGCGGGTGAGGGCGGCCATCTCGGCCGCGAGGAAATTGAAATAATAGAGCCAGTAATGGCACAGCTGCGCCAGCGCGGGATGAACGTTATCGGCCCGCTGCCGGCAGATACACTTTTTACCCCTAAATATCTGGATAATGCCGATGCAGTTCTGGCTATGTATCACGATCAGGGCTTGCCGGTACTTAAATACAAAGGTTTTGGCCAGGCGGTAAATATCACCCTGGGCCTGCCTATCATTCGCACCTCGGTGGATCACGGTACCGCGCTGGATCTGGCCGCCACTGGCAACGCTGACCTTGGCAGCCTACGCACCGCCATCGCCTATGCGCTGGATATGGTTGCCGCTCGCGCTACCGCGCTGAACTAAGCCACGAGAAACCGGAATTAAGCCATGAAAAAAATGATGAACTTTGAAGGCCAGCACAAGGCGCGCAAACGCTTTGGGCAAAATTTTTTGGTGGATCACGGCATTATCAACAGCATAGTGCGCGCCGTGCATCCGCAAAAAAATGATCAGCTGGTGGAGATTGGCCCAGGCAAGGGCGCCATCACCGAATTGCTCGCCAGCGAGTGTGATAACCTGAGTGTCATTGAGCTGGATCGCGACTTGGTGCCCTGGCTCAAAGTAAAATTTGAAAAGCACCCAAATTTTCAGCTGTTCCAGGCGGATGCACTCAAGTTTGATTTTGCTCAGCTGATCAAAGCTGACAAGCCGCTGCGCATAGTGGGCAACCTTCCTTACAATATTTCTACGCCACTCATTTTCCATCTGCTCAGCTACGCCGGCCAGGTGCAGGATATGCACTTTATGCTGCAAAAAGAAGTAGTTAAGCGTATGGCCGCCGAGCCTGGCTCAGGCGCCTATGGGCGCTTGGGCATAATGGTGCAGTACTACTGCGCGGTGGAAAATTTATTTGAAGTGCCGCCCACCTCCTTTGACCCACCGCCCAAGGTGGATTCGGCCATAGTGCGCCTGGTGCCCTACCAACAATTGCCCTTTGTTGCCAAAAACATAAAAACGCTCGAGTCACTGGTTAATGTGGCTTTTCAACAGCGCCGTAAAACACTGCGCAACGCCCTTAAGTCGCTGCTGGAGCCAGAGCAATTGGCGCAGCTGCCGGTGGACTTGAGTTTGCGCCCAGAAAATATCAGCCTCGAAGAATATGTAAACCTCAGCAATATTTTGGCTGACCTTAGCAATGTGCAATTGCCAGATGCCCCCGAGGATGAAAACGCATGAGCAGTATCCTGATTCAAGTAAAGCCTGTGTATATTGCTGCGCAATCGCAACCTGAGCAGCGCCGCTTTGTATTTTCCTACACGATTACCATCACCAATCAGGGCGAAGAGCAGGCGCAGCTTATCAGTCGCCACTGGCGTATTACCGACGCTGACAATCGCTTGCAGGAAGTGCGCGGCCTGGGTGTGGTGGGCGAGCAGCCGGTGCTGGAGGCCGGCCAGAGTTACACCTATACCAGCGGTGTAATTCTCGAAACAGAAACCGGCATTATGGAGGGCAGCTATCAAATGCGCAGCCTTGCCGGAGCCGAGTTTGATGCTCCTATACCCGCCTTTGCGCTGGCACCGCCCCACGCGATCCACTGATTATGGCTAGCTACGCCATTGGTGATATTCAGGGTTGTTTGGCGCCGCTGCAGTGCCTGCTGCAGCAAGTTCAATTTAATCCCGCACACGACAAACTCTGGCTTGCCGGTGATCTGATTAACCGCGGCCCGCAAAGCTTGGCGACGCTGCGCTATTTGTATTCGCTGCGCGATTCGCTGCACATAGTGCTGGGCAATCACGACCTGCATTTTATTGCTGTTTATCGCGGGCTGCGCAAACAGGGCAATAGCGATACGTTAAATGAATTACTGGCAGCGCCTGATGCAGCTGAGCTGGTGGCTTGGTTGCTACAACAAAAACTTTTGCATGTGGATGAGCGCTTGGGCTTTGCGATGGTGCACGCGGGTATACCTCCGCAGTGGAGCCTGGCTCAAGCGCAAAAGCGCGCACGCGAAGTAGAAGCTGTATTGCAGAGTAAGCAGTGCGATGAATTCCTTGCTGCCATGTACGGTAACGAACCCAGTTGCTGGAAAAAATCCCTTGAGGGTATGGAGCGCCTGCGCCTAATAACCAACTACTTTACCCGTATGCGCTTTTGTTCACCGCAGGGTGAGCTGGAATTAAAAACTAAAGAGAGTGCAGGTGCGGCACCGGCGGGATTCTTCCCCTGGTTTGCACTGCCGGAGCGCGAGACGAAAAACGATAAAATTATTTTTGGCCACTGGGCGGCACTGGAAGGACGCGCTCAGGCTGCCAATGTTTTTGCGTTGGATACAGGCTGTGTTTGGGGCGGTAAGCTCACCGCTATGCGCCTTGAAGATCAGCGCTATTTCAGTTGCGACTGCGGCGAATCAGTGCTTGCCTAATAGCAAAATTCGCGCGTGCTGAATTTTTGATTATTCTAATCTCATCTATTAAAAAACACCCTAAGCCTATTTAATCGCATTGCCTGGTCAAACTTGCGTTTTAGACCTTGGTGATTATAGTTAAGTGACAATTGGGGATTCGTGCTTAAGTATTTCTGCTATGTGTACCCGGATTCGGGTTGTTGGGTGCGCGGCTTCCCCTGGTTAGGAGTGAGGCAGTTGCCCTGCAATTTCGGGTTTTGGGTGCGTCCTGGTTGTTTCAATCTTCGGGCATTTTTATTTGCCTGTCTTTCAGGTCGTTCACCTCTGTGTCGAGTTGTTTATTTTGGTGATTGATTGTGCCTGCTGCTCGTATTTTACTAGTAGATATTGCCTTGGGAAAACACTATCGAACAAAGGCGCTAATCCCTAGGCGATAGAAATATTGACTCCTAATCCAGTTGGGGCGCTCTGCCTTTACAATTTTCTAGGGGCCATATTTGCTGTTCATTTTTGCGAGTTCCAATAGCATTAGCATAAAAAGGAGTCGTAGAGTGAAACGCTATTTTCCCCGGCAATTTTATTGGATGACGGCGACCAGCAGTTTATGTGCGCCTGTTGTTAATGCCAGCAAATTAAATATGACCCAGGGTGCCACCCAAATCAGCCATGAGGTTTATAACCTGCATATGCTGATTTTTTACATCTGCTGCGCCATAGGTATAGTCGTATTTGGCTTGATGTTCTGGGCCATCATTCACCATCGCAAAGCGCGCGGCCTGGCGCCTGAGCAATTTCACGGCAGTGTGAAAGTGGAGCTGCTGTGGACTGCCATCCCTGTCGCAATTTTGGTGGCTATGGCGATACCTGCTACCAAAACGCTGGTGGCCATGGAGGACGCCTCCAAGGCTGACCTCACTGTGTTGGTCACCGGTTCCCAGTGGAAGTGGCACTACAAGTATTTGGAATACCCCATAGAGTTTTATTCTCTGCTGGCTACGCCGCGCGAACAAATCGAAAACCAAGCCGCAAAAGGTGAGCACTATCTGCGTGAAGTAGACAAACCTTTGGTAATACCCGCTGGTAAAAAAGTTCGCTTTTTAATGACATCTGATGACGTAATTCACTCCTGGTGGGTGCCGGATTTTGCCATTAAAAAAGATGCTAACCCCGGGTTTATCAACGAGACCTGGACATTAGTAGATAAGCCGGGAACCTATCGCGGCCAGTGTGCGGAGCTGTGCGGCAAGGATCACGGCTTTATGCCAATTGTGGTGGAGGTAAAAAGCGCGAGCGATTTCGATGCCTGGGTAGCAGCACAACTAAAAGTGCAGGAAGAGGCTAAAGCAGCAGAAGCGGCCAAAGCTATGCGCGGAATGGAGGATTCAATGGCAGCAGGCAAGCAAATTTACGAAAGCCATTGCGCCGCCTGCCACCAACCGACTGGTATGGGGATGCCCGGTGTAATTCCTGCACTCAATGGCAGCGCTATAGCCACGGGGCCAATTGCCAATCACCTGCACATAGTTATTTTTGGCAAATCGGGTACCGCTATGCAGGCCTTTGGCAAACAGTTGGCACCTAGCGATATAGCTGCAGTAATCACCTATGAGCGCAACACCTGGGACAACCATACCGGGGATTTGATTCAGGCAGCCGATGTCAGCGCGGCTATGCAGCTGGAGGAATAATCATGAGCAATGAACACAGCAGCGTTTTGACCGCCGAAGAACATGAGCACAAACCCAGCGGCATTACTCGCTGGCTTTACACCACCAACCACAAGGATATAGGCACACTTTACCTGGTGTTTTCACTGCTGATGTTTTTTATTGGCGGCAGCGTGGCCATGGTGATTCGCGCCGAATTATTCCAGCCTGGTTTGCAATTTGTGCAACCACACTTTTTTAATCAGATGACCACGGTGCACGGCTTGGTGATGATCTTCGGGGCGGTAATGCCCGCCTTTGTCGGCCTTGCCAATTGGCTGGTGCCCATGATGATAGGTGCCCCCGATATGGCGCTACCGCGGATGAATAACTGGAGCTTCTGGATACTGCCTTTTGCCTTCAGTATTCTCCTTTCCACCTTATTTATGGAGGGCGGCGGCCCCGCCGGTGGTTGGACTTTTTATGCACCTTTATCCACCACCTACAGTGGTAACAGCACGGCATTTTTTGTGTTTTCGGTGCACTTGCTGGGTATCTCATCCATCATGGGGGCGATTAATATTATCGTCACCATTTTTAATTTGCGCGCACCGGGCATGACCTGGATGAAGCTGCCCCTATTTGTTTGGACCTGGCTGATCACTGCATTTTTACTCATTGCGGTTATGCCCGTTTTGGCGGGTACAGTAACTATGGTGCTCACCGACAAATATTTCGGCACCAGCTTTTTTAACGCCGCTGGCGGCGGTGACCCAGTAATGTTTCAGCACATATTCTGGTTCTTCGGTCACCCCGAAGTTTACATCATGATTTTGCCGGCCTTTGGCATAGTCTCCAGCATAGTGCCCACTTTTGCGCGCAAACCGCTGTTTGGTTACTCATCTATGGTGATAGCTACGGCGAGTATTGCGCTGCTGTCGTTTATTGTCTGGGCACACCATATGTTTACTACGGGTATGCCGGTGGCAGCAGAATTATTTTTTATGTACAGCACTATGTTGATCGCGGTGCCCACAGGCGTAAAAGTATTTAACTGGGTGGCCACTATGTGGCGCGGTGCTATGACCTTTGAAGTGCCCATGATGTTTGCCCTGGCCTTTATCGTGCTGTTCACCATTGGCGGTTTTTCTGGATTGATGCTGGCGATTACTCCGGCAGATTTCCAATATCAGGATACCTATTTTGTGGTAGCCCATTTCCATTATGTACTGGTGACGGGTGCGGTGTTTTCGATTATTGCTGCAGTTTATTACTGGCTGCCTAAATGGACCGGGGTCATGTACAGCGAAACTTTAGGACAGTGGCATTTTTGGTGCTCGCTGATCTCAGTTAACTTGTTGTTTTTCCCTATGCACTTTGTTGGCCTCGCGGGTATGCCGCGGCGCATCCCCGACTATGCACTGCAGTTTGCCGATATGAATGCGCTAATCAGTATTGGTGGATTTTTATTTGGCGCCAGTCAGCTGTTGTTTTTGGTGTTGGTGGTTCGCTGTATGAAGCGCAAAGGGCAGGCGGCGACCGGGCGCGTTTGGGAAGGGGCGATAGGCCTGGAGTGGACCCTGCCTTCACCGGCGCCCTACCACAGTTTTACGGCGCCACCGGATGAAAACAAGCTTTGAACCTGGCTGGAAATTTAATGCGCGTTTAAAACGAGTTTTTTATGCACGCTGCCCTGGTAAAAAAATTGCTCTTGGTGTGTGCGCTGATGTTTGGCTTTGGCTATGCACTGGTGCCGCTTTACTCGGTATTTTGCAAGGTGACCGGGCTCAATGGCAAAACCTCGCTGGTGGCCGCAGTTGAGGCTAAGCGACAAGACTTAACTCGCCAGGTGCGCGTGGAATTTTTAGCTAACCCGGATGCCAGTGTGCCCTGGGAGTTTGCCCCGGAAACCCAAGCGATCTACGTCCACCCGGGGGAAAAGCATCTGGTGCACTATTGGGTAAATAACCTAAGCGATAAAGCGCTGGTCGCCCAGGCAATTCCCTCTGTATCGCCCGGGCAAGGTGCCAACTATTTTAAAAAAATTGAATGTTTTTGTTTTACCCAGCAGCTGTTGGATAAGCGCGAAAAAAAATCCATGCCGCTGCTGTTTTATATAGACCCGGCACTGCCGAAAAATATTCAAACCCTGACGCTGTCCTACAGCCTGTATCAGGTAAAGCCGACAGAGTAAAAATCCTGATGGGCGAGCAAGCCCGGGAGGTGCAAAATGTTAGGCAAGCAAGATTACTATATTCCCCATCACAGCCACTGGCCGATTGTTGGTGCTGTCTCTCTGTGCCTTATGGGCTATGGCGCTGCGCACCTGGTGCTGGATCATGCGCGCGGGCACTTTGGCCCGGCAAGCTTGCTCTTGGTGCTTGGGCTCGCCGGTTTGATCTTTATGTTATTTGGCTGGTTTAACACGGTGATTAGCGAATCTGTCAGCGGCCTCTACAGTCAGCAGGTGGATAGGTCCTATCGTCAGGGTATGAGCTGGTTTATTTTTTCCGAGGTAATGTTTTTTGCCGGATTTTTCGGTGCACTTTTTTATGCGCGAATGATCTCTGTGCCCTGGTTGGGAGGGGCGAGCAATAATGTAATGACCAATGAGGTTCTTTGGCCCGGCTTTGCCGCTATCTGGCCGCTGGAGACAACGCCCGCAGGTGCCCACACCGAGGCCATGCCTTGGCAGGGCATTCCTTTGTACAACACGCTGGTGCTCCTCGCCTCTTCGGTAACTCTGCAGTTTGCCCATATGGGGGTAGAAAAAGGCAGGTATTTGCAGGTGGGTATTTTTATGATGCTCACCATAGTGCTAGGGCTGTTGTTTTTAGCTATGCAAAGCCATGAATATTCTCATGCTTACCGCGAGATGAACCTGCGTCTGGATTCCGGCGTTTATGGTAACACCTTCTTCTTACTCACCGGCTTCCATGGGTTGCATGTCACCCTGGGTACTATTTTTATGCTGGTGGTTTTTTTGCGCATGATGGTGAATAACACCTTCACGCCAGAGCGCCATTTCGCGTTCCAGGCTTCTGCCTGGTATTGGCCCTTTGTTGATGTGGTCTGGCTCAACCTGTTTATTTTTGTCTATGTTCTCTAGTGTGGCGTTGGGTGTGGCGTAATCCAGCCCATTGCCAAGGCCAGGAATAACAAGAGCACAACTGCCAGGGAGAATAATAAGCGTCGGCCAAGATAGTGGCTCATTTTTTTATCCTCTGGCTGATTGCGCATCATCACCAACAAAGCGTGAAACAGGTTAAATACAACAATCAACAGGAGCACAAGAATAATGATTTTAATAAGCATCTGCTGTTGGCCTCTTGCGAATAGTCTGGGCAGCTGTTGCTGACCCAAGTGGTGAGTGCAAATGCGAATGCACATCTGCTCTAACTATTTAAGGCGACTGGGCTGGGTTTGGCTAGTGCCTGGTTTAATCATGGTGGCGGCTTTAGTCAGCTTGGCTATCTGGCAGTTGCATCGCGCTCAGGAAAAGGAGCAAATGCTGGAGCATATTGCACAGCTGCAAGCCAAGGGCACCGATAATGCTGCAGGCCTGGAAGACTTGGGCCCAGAGCGAGCAGATGGGCTGCCGGTAAAATTTAATGGCCGCTGGCAGGCACCTATTGTTTGGCTGCTCGACAACCAAATAGTCGAGGGCCAGGTTGGTTACGATGTGGTTATCCCGGTGCAAATACCAGGGCGAAATAACTATGTTTTGGTCAATCTGGGTTGGCTGCCTGCACCTGAGGCGCGCGAACGCTTGCCGCGTGTAGAGATCCCCGACCTTGTTGCAGTAAACGGCATATATCGCGCTCACACCAGTGGCCTGTTACTGGGTGAAAATCTTGAAGACAAGGGCGTCTGGCCAATGCGACTCCAGCAGATACGCAGTAAATCCCTTGCCGGTTATTTATCTCACCCGCTATTCCCTGGCGCCATCTACCAACAACAGGCTTCGCCTTTTAAGGTTCACTATTATCCCGTAGTGCTGCCACCTGAGCGGCACAGAGCTTATGCATTGCAATGGGCGCTGCTAGCCTTAGCGCTGTTTATCGTTTTAGTTGCGGTAAATTTACAGGAGCGCGATCGGCATGGGTAAAAAGAAATTTTTCGCTTTGTTTCTGCTTTGCGCACTGGTGCCTTTGGCAGCAGCAAAATTGTCGCTGGCTATGGGCTGGTTTAGCGATAAAGCCGCTAATCGCGGTAAGTGGTTGGATGAAGAGGTTTATCCATTGCTGCCGGCAAAAGTCGATGCCCATAAGTGGATGGTTGTATACAGCGCTGGTGAAAATTGTGCGGATGAATGTCGAGATGCCGCCTATACACTGCAACAGTTTTATTCCGGGCTTGGCATGAAACAAGATAGAGTTTCTGTGGCAATTATTGCCCGTGATTCGCCGCGCTGGTTAAAGCAATTTCCTGATCTGCAATGGCGCCTGCCGTCCTCGTCAACTCGTCGCTCCCAACACCAATTATTACTGCTCAATCCCCAGGGATTGGCGTTGCTCAGTTATGAATTTTCCGCCGAGGCAAAGCTGGCACAGGTTTCAGCCGATATGCGTAAAGATATCCTGCACCTGCTGAAATATGACAGAGAAGGACTATGATTTAATTTATGCACTAAGGCTGAATGCCAGGCGAAAAATAAAAAACTAAAGCTATCAAAACCGGACGTTACCCAATTTAACAGGAGGCGCAGTTATGCGCTGGCTGCTTCGCATCAATATCCTGGCCATAGTTTTGGCGCTCTGTGTAATCCCGTTGGGCGCCTACACGCGTTTAACCGACGCTGGCCTGGGCTGCCCGGATTGGCCTGGTTGCTATGGGCGCATGCTGCTGCCGCAAACTGAGGCGCATATAAATGAGGCGCAAGCGCAGTTTCCTGAACAGCAATTTGTGCCCTACAAGGCGCGCAATGAAATGGTTCACCGCTATATTGCCGGCTGTCTGGGGCTAAGTGTTCTCGGTATTTTTAGTTTAAGCCTGGCCTTAAAACGTGAACGAATACTCGCCACTGCCATTTTATTTTTGGTGTGCTTTCAAGCGGCGTTGGGAATGTGGACAGTTACCTTAAAGCTTATGCCTTTAGTGGTCATGGGGCATTTGCTTGGCGGATTTTTTTTGCTTACTGCACTGGTGTTGCTGAGGTTGCGGCTGCGGCCAATAGTCTTCGGATTTATGTCAGCTAGCTCTGCTTCTCGCCTGCTTAAACTTGGCGTTGCTGGAACGCTTGTTCTTCTGCTGCAAATAGCCTTGGGCGGTTGGATGTCGGCTAACTATGCCGCAACTATTTGCCATCAATTACCGCTGTGTGAATCTGGCTGGCAGCAGCATTTCTCCCTGTTCGCTGCGTTTAACCTGCCAATGGGCCACAGCAGTTACGAGTACGGCGTGTTGGACTATAGCGGGCGTATGAGTATCCATGTATTGCATCGCCTTGGCGCAATGCTCACATTTGTAGTTCTTATCGGTTATGCCTGGTCGCTTTACTGCAAAACCCACAACCGAACTTTGCAAAAAATAGCACTGTTGATCGCTGGGCTGGTTTGCGCGCAGTTTATTCTGGGGTTAATCAATGTATTGGCTTATGTACCTTTGTTTAATGCGCTGGCGCATAATTTTGTCGCAGCCCTCTTGCTCGCTAGTCAGGCGGCAAGCTTGGTGTTGTTAAGCCAGGCGGGCGCTAAAAAAATTCAGGTATCGGTGATAAGAGTAAGGAGCGAATATGGCATCGAGTAAACTCCTGGTTAATCAGCAGGCCGCAGAAAAATTATCCTGGCGCGACTTCTACCAGCTGACCAAGCCCAAGGTGGTAGCACTTTTAGTGCTGACAGCTTGGGTGGGCATGATGCTGGCGAGCCCCGGCGTTCCCAATGTGCAACTGATGCTGGTGGCCAGCCTGGGTATAGCTATGTTGGCAGGGGCCGCGGCGGCTTTTAATCATGTGCTGGATCAAAAAATAGATGCACTGATGGCGCGCACCTGTATGCGTCCCTTGCCTAAAGGCAAGCTGAGCAGTGCTCAGGCTATTGAGTTTGCAAGCATAATGGCACTACTTGGTTTTACCCTGTTGTTTTGGCTAGTGAATCCGCTCACAGCATGGCTTACGCTGCTGAGCCTGGTTGGTTATGCGTTGGTTTACACCGTTTGGTTAAAACGCGCTACGCCGCAAAATATCGTTATAGGTGGTTTGGCTGGTGCCATGCCGCCACTCTTGGGTTGGGTGGCTGTTACCGGGCAGTTTGATCCTCGCGCGCTGCTGCTGGTGATGATTATTTTTACCTGGACTCCACCGCACTTTTGGGCGCTGGCGATTCATCGTCGCGACGACTACGCAAAAGCCGCGATTCCAATGCTGCCGGTTACCCATGGCATAGCCTTTACCAAAACGGCAGTGTTGCTTTACAGCTTGTTGCTCTTTGCTGTTTGCCTGTTGCCCTATCTTTTGGCCATGAGTGGCCTTGTTTATTTGGTGGCAAGTGTTTATTTAAACGGAAGATTTATTTACTACGCTTGGCGCTTGAAATTTTCTGCTGATAATTGCTGGGCAATGCCAACCTTCCGGTTTTCCATTGTGCATTTACTGGTGCTTTTTTTGGCTTTGCTGGTCGATCATTATTTGCCAGTTGGCTTTGGCTTGAGTGGCCTATGATGCGCCAAATCAATAAAACTCATGCGATCAATGCCATAACCTGGCAATGGCGACTGCTTGCTGTTGCTTGCTCGGCTTTTATTGCGCTTTCGGTAAATACCGTTTTGGCTCAAACACTGGATGTTGAGGGGGCTTGGGTAAGGCTTGCCCCGCCGGGGATGAGTAACTATGCCGCTTATATGCAATTGGAAAATCGCAGCCATCAATTAGTAACGATTGTCGCAGTTAGCGCGGATTGCTGTGCAATGGCAATGTTTCATCGCAATATTAAAATGGATGACATGGTTAACATGGAGCAAATAAGTAACCTGCAACTTGCGCCAGGAGCTAATTTTATCCTTAAGCCGGGTGAGGCGCATTTGATGCTGATGCACTCGCGTAAAAATCTGCTGGAGGGTGATAAAGTGGAAATTCATTTTGAGTTTGCCGATGGCAGCGCGCAGAGCCTTGTTGCGCCGGTATTGCGTCAAGAGCCTGGGCCTAGGGATTAGTTCAATGAAATCTGTATTTAAGCAATCACTAATTTTGTTGTTTGGCGGCTTTGCTTTGGTATTGGGTTTTTGGATGGCTAACAAACACCTCGCTGGTGATATTAAATTTGTTGCACTTGAGCCCTTGCCTCAAACAGTAAAGGTTCATGAGGTTGATTTGCAAAATCAATTGGGCCAAAAGGTAAATGCGAATTTTTTTGAAGGGCGTTGGAGTCTATTGTATTTCGGCTTTACCAGTTGCCCGGATCTTTGCCCTATGGAATTGCAGCAGTTGGCAAGAGTTTATCGCCAGTTAAATATTCGCGAGCAGCAGTTACTTAACCTGGTTTTTGTAACTCTTGACCCTGAGCGGGATACTGCCGATAAAATGAAGGGTTACCTGGCATTTTTCGATCCGCACTTTATTGGCTTAAGGGGGAGCAATCGGCAGATAGACAGCTTCGCTAAAAACTTTTCGCTTTACTATCAGCGGGAGTATTTAGCTGATGGCACCTTAATTAAGGTGCCTGCCGGTTTTGATATGCCCCAAAATGCTCCCATAGATTATCAGGTTGAACACGGTTCGCGAATTTATCTGATTAGTCGACAAGGCGAGTTTATGGGTTCATTTCCTCCGCCCCATAGCGTTGATAGCATTTTGTCGGATTTGCGTCAGTTACTTAAAAAATGAACTCATCGTTAAAAGTGCTACTAAAAGTTATACGGTGCTGTTATTTGGCTTAGGGTTTTGAACTTGAATTAATCTAATCAAAGTAATAATTCTAGCATCATAAAAACTATACTGGTAATGAATGCTGGTTGTTTACAAACCTGAATATGGCTGTGGGTTTGCCTAGCTGCAATACTTGGCCGCAATAAATTCCCAACTGGTTTTTTGTAAGTTGTATGGGTTGCGTCACTCTGCTTGCTCTGGAGGTTGAATATGATTTCCCATGTTGCTGGACTTTTTACTCACCCATTGCGCGAATGGAAAGAAATTCGCGATGCTGAAGAAAGCCTGTCCCACCTGTATTTTGCGCATGTGCTCTTGCTGGCGTTAATACCGCCTGTGTCTATGTACATAGGCACAACCAAAGTGGGTTGGGCCATTGGCTCTGGGGCCCCCGTTATGCTCACTGAGTCCAGTGCCTTGGTTATGAGCGCGCTTATGTACTTGGCATTGTTAATTGGAGTCGGAGTCATAGGTGCCTTCATTGATTGGATGTCGCGAACCTATGATTCTTCCCCTGGCTTAACTCGCTCTATTGTATTTGCTGCTTACACGGCAACACCGCTCTTTGTGGCGGGGCTCTGTGCGCTTTACCCTAATGTCATACTGTTTATGCTGGTGGGCATTGCGGCAATTTTTTATACCGTGTACTTACTCTATTCGGGTATTCCGATATTTATGGGTATATCTGAGGAGGAGGGCTTTGTATATGCCAGCTCTATATTGACCATTGGGTTGGTGATGCTGGTAGCCCTTATGGCGGTTACTGTACTTATCTGGAGTTTTGGTTTTGGGCCTCAGTATATGAGTTGATTTTTTAAGTTTTTAAAAGTTGCCTCTAAATGCCCGATTGGAATTACTTCAATCGGGCATTTGCTTTTTTGTAGCAAAAAAATCAGCTTGTTATTTGGTTGAATTTCACTAGGCTAAGGTGATAACTGGCAAGGAGATACCTATGGGGGCTGCAGGATCGATAACCGCTAAAGTGCTCGTTGTTGACGACGACCGCACCTGGCAGGTGTATTTATTTTCACTGTTGCAATCTGGCTATGAGTTGCGCTCTGCCTATAGTGGCGATTCAGCTTTGGATGTGCTGCAGGAGTTTAAACCTGAATGCATTCTATTGGATATTACAATGCCGGGTAAAAGCGGCTATGAGGTTTGTCGCCAGCTGAAAAAAAATTCGGCCACCAGTCAGGTGCCTATTATCTTTCTATCGAGCAAAGGCTCGATGCAGGAAAAAGTGCTGGGTTTTGAGTTGGGCGCCGATGACTATCTGGTTAAAACCACCGAGGCTGAAGTGCTTAAGGCAAAAATTGCCCGCGCCGTTTTCCAATATCGCAATTTGCAGAACCTTAATGAGAGTGTCACTTCGGCCCAGTCTGCGGCTTTTGAGGCTATGTCCAGTAGCGCCGATATGGGTTGCTGCCTGAGGTTTGTCGAGCGTACCTTTTTGATGGATACCTATGCCAAGTTGGCTGGGGGGATCTTTAATACACTGGATGAGTTTGGCTTGCGTGCAGCGGTGATGTTGTTGTCGGAGGATGCCCCTTTGTTTTTTGCCTCGAGCGGCCAGGAGGTGTCTCCGCTTGAGCGGGAAATGTTTATTGCGACACATGGAGAGGGGCGTTTTTGTGATTTTGGTAATCGCACCTTCTGCAATTACAAGTTGGTTTCATTGTTGATTAAAAATATGCCACTGGAACAACCGGAGCGCTATGGTCGAATTAAGGATGCTGTGCCCTGGATAATGAGCGTAGCCGATAGTCGCGTCGCCCAGCTAAACTCCAAGGCCGGGTTGTTGCTTCAACTTGGTTTTGCTAAGGGCGAAGTCGCTAAAGCACAAGCGCTGTTAGCGGCGCCGGGGGAAGTTGCTATTGAACCCTTGCAAGCCAGTTTGGCTAATGTACAACAGACATGTTCTAGCATTGAATCGCTATTGCAGCGCGAGGCCGAGGCCACCGCGCTGAATACAGAGTTAGGCCACAGCGAAACTCACGCAAGTGGCATAGATTTTTTTTAGCTTTATAAACAGGCGAATACCTCTTTGGCTGCAGCCAAAGTAGCTTCAATATCCTGCTCCGTGTGAGCTGCTGACATAAAGCCCGCCTCATAGGAGGCGGGAGCCAAGTAGATACCACGCTCCAGCATGCCGTGGAAAAATTTATTAAAGCGCGGTATATCGCAGGCCATGACCTGTTTAAAGTTGGTAACTTTTTTCTCGCTGGTAAAAAAGAAACCGAACATGCTGCCGACGTGGTTGGTGGTAAAAGGTATGCCGGCTTCATCGGCAAGCTTTTGCAAGCCTGTAACCAGCTGATCGGTACGCGCGCAGAGGTTTTTGTAAAAATCCGGCTGCTCAAGTAACTCTAGGGTTTTTAACCCAGCCGCCATGGCAACCGGATTGCCCGAAAGGGTGCCGGCCTGATAAACCGGGCCTGAGGGTGCAATCATTTCCATCACCTCGCGGCGACCGCCAAAGGCTCCTACTGGCATGCCGCCACCAATGACTTTGCCCAGGGTGGTAATGTCGGCGCTAATATTGTAATGGCCCTGTGCGCCAGTGTGGCTGACACGGAAGCCAGTCATAACTTCATCCAGAATCAGCAAGCTGCCGTATTGATCGCAGACCTCGCGCAAGCACTCCAAAAAGCCGGCTACCGGTGGTACGCAGTTCATATTGCCAACCACAGGTTCAACAATAATGCAGGCGATTTGATTGCCCAATTTAGCAAAGCACTCGCGCACCTGCTCAGCGTTGTTGTAGTCGAGGGTGATGGTGTGATCCGCCAATACCGCCGGAACACCTGGCGAGCTGGGTACACCTAGCGTGAGTGCACCAGAGCCGGCTTTAATTAGCAGTGAGTCTGAGTGGCCGTGGTAGCAGCCTTCAAATTTAATAATTTTGTCGCGCTGGGTAAACGCTCGTGCGAGGCGAATCGCGCTCATTGTGGCCTCTGTGCCTGAGCTGACAAAGCGCACCATGTCCATACCTGGCATAAGCGCGCAGAGCTTTTCTGCCAAGGTGGTTTCGCGCTCAGTTGGCGCGCCAAAACTCAGGCCAAATTTCGCCGCCTCAATAACTGCATCAATCACCTCTGGGTGCGCATGCCCAAGCACCATTGGGCCCCAGGATTGCACATAGTCGATATAGCGTTTGCCGTCTGCATCCCACACATAGGCGCCCTGGGCTTTTTCAAAAAATATTGGTGTACCGCCCACGGCTTTAAAAGCGCGCACAGGTGAATTTACACCACCGGGGATATGCAGTTTGGCCTGGGCAAAAAGTTCTTCTGAGCGAGTCATGGGCGAATCCTGAAAATAAATTTTGACGGTTAAAGTTGATTGAACAGTCTAGCTTGAGCTTGGATGTTGTCGGCGGCAAACAGGCTATGGCAGACGGCAATTAAATTGGCGCCAGCTGAGATAATTTGCGCGGCATTATCGGCAGTTATGCCACCGATGGCCGCTATGCCGGTAACGGGAAATTGTGTCCGCGCTTGCTGTAATAAGCTGATAGGGGCCGGGCGCGCTTCTGGTTTGGTGCTCGACGGAAAAAAGCGGCCAAAGGCAATGTAATTAGCTGAGTCGGCAATAGCTTGCTCTGCCAGCCCCAGAGAATCGTGACAGGTGACGCCAATAATGGCGTGAGCCCCCAAAAGCGCACGCGCGGCGCGCGGGTCGCCATCGCCTTGGCCGAGATGTACACCATGAGCGCCTATCTGCGCCGCCAATTGCACATCGTCATTAATAATCAGTTTTGCGTTGTATTGACCGCACAAATGCAACAGTTGTTGCGCTTCTGCAAGGCGCTTGGGCGCATCGGCGGATTTGTCGCGGTATTGCACCCAGCGGCAGCCGCCCAGCAGCGCTTGCTCGACGGCGCTAAATAGTTTTGCGCCGGGCAACAGGAGGGAATCGGTGATAGCGTAAAGCATGGTTTAGATATTCAACCTGGTTCTGCAAATTAAAAGGGCTTAACCACTACCAGTATGACTATGGGGATTAATAGCAGTACCGGGAACTCATTAAACCAGCGAAAGAACACATGGCCTTTGGTGCATTTGTCATCGCGCAGTTGTTTAAAGTAGTAAACACAGGCGTGGTGGTAGCCGGTGAGAATTAATACCAGGGTTATTTTGATCCAGTACCAACCTTGGGTGGAGTAATAGGCCCAACCGAGCCAGCTCATCCAAATGCCAAAAATAAATACTGCAATCATGGAGGGATTGGCTATGCCGCGCAGTAGTTTGCGCTCCATAATTTTAAAGCGCTCGCGGCTGATCTCATCTTCACTCATGCTGTGGTACACAAAGAGGCGCGGCAGGTAAAAAAGTGCGGCCATCCAGGTGATCACTGAAATAATATGAAAGGCTTTAATCCACAGCATGGTTATTCCTGTGCTTTGGTTTGATGATTGTTGTCGGACTCAGATTGAGTCGCGGGGATTTTGTTTGGCCGATTACTGCTATCGTCGCTTTCGCTATCTGCTTTAATTTCGCTGACATCGACCGCTGCTGCTGATTTGGCATCCTTCGTGGCTAGACGGGCCAGCTGCATGCCCGCCAGGGTGGCGTAGAGCGGTGGACTAATAAAGCGTGCAATAACACTGGCGATGAGCGCGCAAGCCATAAGGCTAAGGACCATAGAGTGGCCGCCGACCATTTCCATCACAATAATAAATGCCGTCAGCGGTGCCTGGGTGGCGGCGGCGAGGAAGCCGGCCATACCTAGGGCAATTAAGGTGGGGGCGTGGGTTTCCGTTAGTATTGCTATGTCGTTGCCTAGCGCGGCGCCAATGGACAGGGATGGTGCGAACAAGCCGGCAGGCACCCCGGCCCAGGTGGTTAAACAGGTGGCAATGAATTTAAAAAATACATAAATCATGGGCACGTCCTGTGAACTGTCGATCATGCCGCGAGTGTAGTTGTAACCACTGCCAAAGGTGGCACCGTTGGTGAACAGGCCAATGAGCGCTATAGCCAAGCCGCAGGCGGCAGCGAAGTAAATTGGGTGGGCGCGGCGAAAGCGGCTGAATTTATCCAGCGGGCGCGTATCCAGCCCAAAAATAATCAGGCGCGAAAAAATTCCGCCCGCCAGGCCGCAAAAAAGGGTGACCAGTAGCCCTGGAATAAGCAGTGACAAATCGGGTGTTGCTGCGTTAATCACACCAAAGTAATTCTCGTTGCCGTAAACCGACTGGCCGATCAAGCCTGCGAGTACTATGCCGGAAATTAACAAGCCGCTGCTGCGTTGCTCTGGGGTACGCGATAGCTCTTCGATGGCAAACATAATTCCGGCCAGGGGGGCGTTAAAGGCAGCGGCTATACCTGCAGCGCCACCTGCCACCAAAAGGCCGTGTTCGGAAACCCCGGAGCGCTTGGGTAGCCAGCGCTTGGCGCTTACCATTATGCCTGCCGCTATTTGCACTGATGGTCCCTCGCGGCCCAGGGATAACCCGGCAAGCAGGCCCCAGGAGGTCAGAAAAAATTTGGCAATGGTCAGGCGCGCGGAAACAAACAGGTGACGTTGGGAGCTGTGGACACTTGGCTCTAGCGTGGCAATCACCTGCGGAATACCAGAGCCTGCGGCGCCGGGTACAAAACGGCGCGTAAGCCAGACAATCGCTGCCGTACAGAGTGGCGTCCAGACGAGCGCAAACCACCAGTGTTGGGCTTGGGTTTGGAAGAAGAATTCTATGGCCAGCTCACTAAGCCAAGTAAGGCCTACCACGGTAAGCCCCGCAAGGGCGGCAAGGGCAATCACTAAAAAGCGCGTCCACCAGAGGCGCCAATCGGTAAATTCTTTTTTGATGGCGCTAGGTATTTGGTCTGTCGGGTTCATTAATGGGGTACTTGCAGGTTTGACCGGCCTTTGAAGGGGCGCCCATAGGGCGATTTTCACTTTCGGTTTGACGCTGAGCCTCTTATCATAGAGCGCTCATTGTTGAGCCGTTATTCTAACGGCTAGTACGCCTGGGTTAAATGTTAAATCCAAACGAATTCCAGGCGATTCAATCCAGTTGGGTAATATTCGAGGTTCTTGTGATTAGAGCAGCCATTGTGGGTGGTACAGGTTATACCGGTGTGGAGTTGTTGCGCCTGTTGGTGAAGCATCCCCAGGTCGAGGTGGCGGTGATTACCTCCCGCGCTGAGGCAGGGGTGAAGGTTGCGGATATGTTCCCCAATTTGCGCGGTCATATTGATCTTGCCTTCACCGAACCTGATGTTGCCATTTTGGGCGAATGTGACGTGGTATTTTTTGCCACGCCCCACGGCGTTGCACAAAACATGATGCCCGCGCTTATGGCGACCAAGGCGCGTATTGTCGATTTGTCGGCGGATTTTCGTATTCGCGATGTTCCGCTCTGGGAGAAATGGTACGGCCAGGCCCATGGCGCGCCAGAGTTGGTCGCTCAGGCGGTTTATGGTTTGCCCGAGGTTAACCGTGAGGCAATTCGCAGTGCTAAGTTAATCGCCTGCCCTGGATGTTATCCTACGGCGACTCAGCTCGGCTTTTTGCCCTTGCTGGAAAATAACCTGGTAGACCCGACTCGTCTCATCGCCAATGCTGCTAGTGGTGCCAGTGGTGCTGGTCGCCAGGCAAAAATTGATAACTTGCTGATGGAAATCAGCGACAGCTTTAAAGCCTACGGTGTGAAAGGCCATCGCCATCTGCCGGAGATTGAGCAGGGCTTGCGCGATATCCAGCCTGCTGGCGTAGCTCCTGTGGGGCTGACCTTTGTTCCCCACTTATTGCCTATGATCCGCGGTATCCACGCTACGCTTTATGCCACTGCGCTGGATGCCAATCAGTTGCCCGATTTGCAGGCACTGTATGAGCAGCGCTATGCCAATGAGCCCTTTGTGGATGTACTGCCCGCCGGTGAAATTCCACAAACACGCAGCGTAAAAGGCTCAAATGTTTGTCGCATCTCGGTTTTTCGCCCACAATCGCGCGATACTATCGTTGTGCTCTCGGTGATTGACAACCTGACTAAAGGCGCTTCCGGTCAGGCGATTCAGAATATGAACATTATGTTTGGCTTCGAGGAAACCGCCGGATTGGATGTGGTTGCGCTTTTACCATAAATTAAGGCGTCTCTCTGGGGAGCTGCGGCTCCCCTAGTTTTTTCTGGGCACAGCAGTTTATTTAAGGTAGTTTCCCTATCACCAACATCGGCAAACAATAACTTTTCAATAAGCGAGTTTCATGGCAAAGGTAAAAGGCTCTCCTCAGTTTTCGATGATGGTTGTTCCCGATCGTCCCAGGTTGCGTTTAATACAGCGAACTATTGCATTGCTGTTGGTTGTGGGATTGATGGGCGGAGCCTACTGGTACGGGGGCTATCGCGCTACTGTATTGGGGTTGTCGGCTGATCAGGCACAAAGCCTCAAATTGCGCACAGGTAATCTTGAAGCTCAGCTGCAGGACGTTCAACAGCAGTTAACTCAGGCGCGAATGAATGCAGAGGTGGATCGCAAGGCCGGTGAAGATTTGCGCAGACAGCTGCTGGCCCGCCGTGAACAGATTGCACAGCTGGAGCGGGATATCAGCGTTTACCGTATGATGTCTGCGCGCTCTTCTCGCAACCCTTTAGGTATCAGTTTTGGCAAATACTCAATCAAACCGCTGCGCTCAGCGGATAATAAAATTCTCCCCGGGCAGTTTCATCTAAAGTTGGTGCTGCAAAAACTCGCTGAAGGCGACGCAGAGTTCAATGGTCGTCTCGACTGCAATCTGGTCGGCAACCTTAAGGGCGAAGAAAAGGCTTTCCCTTTATCTCAGTTAGCACTTGGCTCTGGTGCAAAACCGCTGCCGGAGAAAATCCCGGTTACTTTTAAATATTTTGAAAATATTGAGACAGACATATCCCTGCCTGAAGGTTTTGAGCCTATGCGCCTTGAGTTGCGCGTAGAGTCCTCAGCCACAGGCAATCCTCTGGTGGTGGCTCACGAATTGGAGTGGGTTAAATCTTAGCGGATGTCCCAAGTATCAACCAAAAATAGGAATGGCAAATGGCTTCAAACAACCATACATTGATTTCGCGCGGTACCCGTATTGTGGGTGATGTGTTCTTCTCAGGTGAATTGCACGTAGAGGGCAGGGTAGAGGGAAATCTAGTCTCTGAGGACACTAAGGATGCCAAGTTGGTTGTGTCCGAGTTTGGCACTGTCGAAGGTGAGATTCGCGCTCCTGTAGTCGTTATTAATGGCCGGGTACAGGGCAATATTCACTCAGGCAAACACCTTGAGCTGGCCAAAAAGGCGGTGGTAGTGGGGACTGTGAGTTACCTTGCTATTGAGATAGTTAATGGTGCGAAAATAGACGGAAATCTAATTAGCGAGCCTGTTACTACATCTTTGGAGTTGGTGGCTAGCAATAAGGAAAAGGCGTAATAGTTGACTGTTTTGCTCAGGTAAAGGGATAATATTTGACGCCTGTTTGGCAGATTCCTCCGGAGTAATTAATGTCATCCCCTGAAATTTACGTTCCTCAAGTTGTCAGTGTCACCGATAGCGCGGCGGCTAAAGTGCGCAGTTTGATTGAGGAAGAGGATAACCCTGAGTTAAAACTGAGAGTTTATGTAACCGGTGGCGGTTGCTCTGGCTTTCAATATGGGTTCACCTTTGATGAAGCTGTTGCTGATGATGACTCCATTGTTGAAAAAGACGGTATAAAGGTAGTTGTTGATGCTATGAGCTACCCCTATTTGGTTGGCGCTCGCGTCGATTATGAAGAGGGTTTGCAGGGCGCTAAGTTTGTCATCCAAAATCCCAACGCGTCCAGCACTTGTGGTTGTGGCTCTTCCTTTTCAATTTGAACCACCTTTAGTGCACCCAGTTATCCGGGCAGATAAATCCCGCCAAGTATGACTTCTTTCGCTGCTCCGGTAACTTCACGAAGGTTGCCGGGTAAGTGATTCATGGTTTGCTTTGCCAGCCAGGCAAACGCCATAGCTTCAATCCATTGCGGTGCTATGCCTAAATCTTGAGTAGTAAGTATTTCGCTATCAGGAATAGCCTGGGCAAGGCGACGTTTTAGCTCGAGATTATAGGCGCCACCACCACATAAAATTACCTCATCGGCCTTGCCGAGGCGGGATATTTCCTCTGCAATTGAAGTTACCGTCAATTGCAATAGGCTGGATTGCACGGTTGCCGGAGCATAATCTTTATCCTGTCGCTGCAGGCTCACCTCCAACCATTGCTGATTAAACACCTCTCTTCCAGTGCTTTTGGGGTGAGGTAGGGCAAAATAGGGGTGATCGTAAAGCTGCTCTACAAGATCTGGCGGCGCTTCTGCGCTGGCTGCCCAGGCACCATCCTGATCAAATGCAACTCCCTTGTGGCGGTAAATCCAGGCGTCCATGAGTACATTGCCTGGCCCTGTGTCGTAGCCTACAACCGACCCTGCGGCTGGAATCCAAGTGATATTTGCCATACCCCCTATATTCACTAGGGCTCGATTGCGCTCAGGGTGATGAAAAAGTGCTTTGTGAAAGGCGGGTACTAGCGGGGCCCCCTGGCCGCCAGCGGCAATATCTTTACGGCGAAAATCGGCGACTGTCACTATGCCGGTTTGGAGGGCAATAGTATTGGGGTCACCGATTTGCAAACTAAAAGGCTTGCCTTGAGTCCAGGTTCCGGGTGGTCGGTGGCGAATAGTTTGGCCGTGACTACCTATGGCTTTTATCTCGGCAGGGGCCAGATTTGCCTTTTTGAGGATGGCGTTGACCGAGTCTGCAAAGGCTATTCCTAGTTCTCTATCCAGGCTGCCCATTAAGTCCAGAGAATCGTTTTCGGGATTACAAAGGGCAAAAATTAATTTACGGAGAGATTCAGATAGCGGGAAGCTTTGGCTAGCAATAAGTTGAGGGCGCGCAGAGAAGTCAACCAGTGCAGCATCTATAGCGTCTGCACTGGTACCTGACATCAAGCCAATGTAAAGGTGGCTTTGATTCATGGGTTGTTAATTGCTAGTGTTAGAGCCTTTAGCCATTGCCAGGCGAGAAGCATCACTGAATTGGTCTAGCTGGGCAATCAGCGGGTGGGTTGCAGTATTAAAGTTGGCAAGCTGCGATTTGTCTATGCCCATAGCCTTTGGTAAGGGTACTGTAACTGGGTTGCGCACTTGGCCATTGATATGAAACTCGTAGTGAAGGTGGGGGCCAGATGCCAGCCCGGTTGAGCCAACATAGCCAATGATATCGCCCTGGTTAATGCGCGTGCCTGCCTTAATGCCTTTGGCAAAGTTATTCATATGGCCATATAGGGTTTCATAGCCGCTGCCGTGATTGATAACTACGCAGTTGCCATATCCACCTCTACGGCCAGCGAATGCGATTTTACCATCACCTGTTGCGCGTATTGGCGTGCCCCGGGAGGCAGCATAGTCAGTACCTTTGTGAGCGCGCATGATGTGCAGTACTGGGTGCATACGCGCGAGGGTGAAGCCTGAGCTGATACGGGCAAATTCAATTGGGGTGCGCAAAAAGGCTTTTTGCATGCCGCGGCCATCAGGCGTGTAGTAGCGGCTTACGCCATCGCTATTGGTATAGCGAACAGCCTTATAGGTTTTGCCATCATTAACAAACTCGGCGGCAACTATTTTTCCATTGCCTATGCGCTTACCATTTAGGTGGTGCTCTTCATACATAACCTTGAAAGAGTCGCCTTTTTGAATATCTAAAGCGAAATCCACGTCCCAGCCAAAAATATTGGCAAGCTCCATGGTCAGGCCACTACTTAGCCCTGCGTGCTTGCCAGCGAGGTAAAGTGAACTGTCAATGACACCCTCGGCAAAGGCATATTTAACATTAGGGGTAAGCGAAGTGTTGGTTGAGGTAAAGCCTTTTTCTGTGCGAGTAAAAGTTAGGCTATCTAATAGGCTAATGTTGTAGGTCAGCTCTTGCAGCTGATTATCCTCAACCAAGAAGGAAATTTTTTGGCCTGGTTTGATACTGCGCAGCGCTTTTGCATCTGCAGCATCATTAAATAATTCGTAAATATCCCTATCATTTAACCCTGCGCGGCGAAAGATAAGAGAAAGATTATCTCCAGATTGAACGGTAAATTCCTTTGCTCTCGGGCTATCCTCGGGCTCAATGATTGTCTCAGCAGGTGTTTCCGCAGCTATCTGATCTGGGGTGTTTAGCGGTTCGTCTGTAGGTTGGACGGATGCAGAGGGGGGCGGCGGAAGCACTATTGTGGATTGGGAGGCTGTATCTTGAGTGGATTTGTGCTCTGGAATTGCCAGCGCGACCAAGAGTCCAGTCAAAATACAGCAGGAAGCAATAAGGTGCCCTCGAGGTACGTAGTATTGGGCGCTATTGAGCAGCGTTTTAATACTCTTTATTGGGCTCGTGCGTGGGGGCATAGTAAATCAAGCTCGCCTTTATATATAAGTGATCCAACACAGGGCATTTATAGCAGAAAAATACGCCGTAAACACCTTAAAACTTCACAAGTTCGTAACAAATCGTCGCTTAAGTCTTGAATTTAAAGGGATATAGAGTATCTTTTGCGGCTTTTTTGCCCATTTCTGTGTGGCGTATCTCGGTTAATTTTAAAAATTGGTTATTTGGTATGGCATCTATAGACACAAATTTTCTACAGGAGTTGCAGGCTCGCGGCTTGATTGCGCAAGTGACTGGCGGTGATGCATTGGCTGAGCATCTAAATTCAGGCTGCCGTACACTTTATTGTGGATTTGACCCTACTGCGGATAGTTTGCATATCGGTAGTTTGGTGCCTCTTTTGATGCTCAAGCGTTTTCAATTGGCTGGGCACAAGCCTATAGCTCTGGTTGGCGGCGCCACGGGCCTGATTGGCGATCCTAGCTTTAAAGCCCAGGAGCGCAAGTTAAATACGCCGGACGTGGTTGCTGGGTGGGTGGACAAGCTCAAGTCTCAGGTTGGCAGGTTTATTGATTTCGATTGCGGTGAAAGCTCAGCGGAGGTTGTTAATAACCTTGATTGGGTTGGCAATATGGATGTGCTGAGTTTCTTGCGTGATGTGGGCAAGCACTTTTCAGTTAATAACATGATTAATAAGGAATCGGTAAAGCAGCGTATTGAGCGAGAGGGTGAAGGTATTTCATTTACCGAGTTCACTTATATGTTGCTTCAATCTTTTGATTTTGCAGAGCTTTATAAGCGCCATCGGTGCAGCCTCCAGATTGGTGGCAGTGATCAGTGGGGTAATATCACGGGGGGTATAGATCTTACTCGCCGTGTTCATGGTGGTCATGTATTTGGCCTCACTATGCCGCTTGTAACCAAGATGGATGGCACCAAGTTTGGCAAGACTGAGACGGGGACTGTGTGGTTGGATCCCGCCAAAACCTCTCCTTATGCCTTTTATCAGTTTTGGCTCAATGCTGCCGATGCGGATGTCTATAAGTTCTTGGGTTATTTCACCTTCCTTGATGTGGCGCGTATCGCTGAAATTGAGGCTGAAGATAAGGCTCGCGATGGTAGGCCCGAAGCGCAGCGCATATTGGCAGAAGAGGTTACCCGCTTGGTGCATGGCGAGGCGGGATTGCTCGCTGCGCAGCGCATTACCCAGGCGCTATTCAGTGATGATCTTTCTGCTCTCGATGAGTCGGACTTTATTCAACTGCGCCAAGATGGCTTGCCAAGTTCCAAGTTGTTGCGACAGGAGCTGTCAGGGGTGCCCTTGACTCAATTATTGGCAGATGCTGGATTGGCTGCATCTGGCAAGCAGGTTAAGGATGCGTTGGCGCGTTCAGCTGTATCTATCAATGGTGTGGCCAGGAGCGAAGGCGACATCATGCTGACTGCCGATTGTTTTGCTCTTGATTTGGCGCACTTTGCTCGCTTTTATCTCGTTAAATTGGGTAAGAAGAAGTATCACCTTTTTGAGGTGGTTTAGTTTTTGAGCTTGTGGGTCGTCGTTTGATCTTCTTTTCATTTTGATGAAGGTTTGATGAAAAAAAGCTTGCCAGCGGAGGGTGTCACCCCTATAGTGCGCGCCCTCGCCACGGCAAACCTGAAAAGGAAAAAGCAGCGGCGAGAGTCGCAAGGCAGTTTGTAAAAAATTAAGAAAATTAATGGTTTACAAACAAAAAAGGATGCGTATAATGCGCGCCTCGCCAAAGCGGCGGCAGGGTGAAAGAGTAAAGCGAAGCTTGAAAATCACTTCTGCAAAGTAAGCAAAATCAAAAAAGAAATTGCTTGCAAACGAGGTTGGATTCTGTAGAATGCGCCTCCCACGGTTGAGCCAACGCGCCAACCGGTTATTTAAAAACT
>JBNLGJ010000064.1:0-54272 GCA_050305995.1 Cellvibrio sp. | reverse complement strand
TAGCGAGTTGGAACCACCTGATCCCATCCCGAACTCAGAAGTGAAACGACTTAGCGCCGATGGTAGTGTGGGGTCTCCCCATGTGAGAGTAGGTCATCGTCAAGCACCTAATACTAAAAGCCCGATCAGTCTCCTGATCGGGCTTTTTTATTTTCTCTACTGCGCTGCATTTTTTTGCTGCTGGGCATGAGCTTTCTACACTATTTTCTATTCCGCTCAATCTTTCTGCAGGAAATTTCCTCTAGCCAGAGCAATATCCAGGTTCGCTGCCTTATAATTTACAAAATTTTTTGCGAGTAAAGTGTCATGAGCCTTAAAGACAAACTTGTCATTTTCGATACCACTCTGCGCGACGGCGAACAAAGCCCGGGTGCATCCATGACCCGCGATGAGAAAGTGCGTATCGCACGTATGCTGGAGAAGATGCGCGTCGATGTGATCGAGGCCGGATTCGCCATTGCCAGTCCCGGTGATTTTGAATCTGTTCGCGCGGTTGCCGAAGCGGTAAAAGATTCAACCGTATGCAGTTTGGCGAGAGCTGTGAAAGGGGATATCGAGAGAGCAGGCGAAGCTATTCGCCCGGCTAATTCTGGACGAATTCACACCTTTATCGCCACCTCGCCTATCCATATGAAATACAAACTGCAAATGGAGCCGCCTAAGGTGCTTGAGCAGGCGGTTGCGGCTATCAAGCTGGCACGGCAGTTTACTGACGATGTAGAGTTTTCTCTGGAAGATGCCAGCCGTTCTGAATTCGAATTTATGTGCAAAATTATTGAATCAGTCATAGCGGCTGGCGCTCGCACCATAAACCTGCCCGATACTGTAGGTTATGGCGAGCCAGGAGAATATGGTTTGATGTTTCGTCGCTTGATAGAGAATATTCCCAATTCAGATAAGGCGATATTCTCCACACACTGTCACAACGATTTGGGGTTGGCCGTGGCCAACTCTCTGTCTGCAGTGATGCACGGTGCTCGTCAGGTTGAATGTACTATTAACGGTTTGGGAGAGCGTGCCGGCAACGCGGCTTTGGAAGAGATCGTTATGGCGGTAAAAACTCGCCGAGATCTAATGCCCGTGGAAACTCTGATTGATACTTCTCATATAGTGGCGACTTCGCGTTTGGTCTCTAGCATTACCGGCTTTCCGGTGCAGCCTAACAAAGCGATTGTAGGCGTAAACGCCTTTGCCCACGAGTCCGGCATTCATCAGGATGGCATTCTTAAGCACCGCGAAACCTATGAGATTATGCGCGCTGAAGATGTGGGCTGGAACACGAATAAACTTGTGTTAGGTAAACACTCGGGGCGTGCGGCTGTTAAAGCCAGATTCGAGGCTTTGGGAATCACGTTTGCCGATGCTGAAGCGTTAAATGCGGCTTTTGCCAAGTTCAAAGATTTGGCCGATAAAAAGCACGAAATCTTTGATGAAGATTTGCAGGCACTGGTCAGCGAAACCCAACCTCACGAACTGGTCGATATTTACGAACTTGGCAATATGGAAGTTCTGTGTAAAACCGGCCAGAGCCCGTCAGCCAATATTGAGTTATCGGTAAAGGGTGAATCCAGGTCTGCGGTGGCAACAGGTTCGGGCCCGGTGGATGCAACCTTCAAGGCAATAGAATCAATAGCTAACAGCCAGGCCAAGTTGCTGCTTTACTCGGTAAATGCAATTACCCAGGGTACAGATTCGCTGGGTGATGTGACTGTTCGTCTGGAGCATGAAGGCCACATAGTGAACGGCGTAGGTGCTGATACGGATATTGTGACAGCCTCCGCTAAAGCCTATTTGCATGCGCTTAACTTATTGGTTTCAAAAATCGGCAAGTCTCATCCGCAGCACGATGGTATATAGGTAAATGAACGAGTTGCAGCGGCAGGCTTATCTCTCTTCTTTGGGTATAGAAAACTATATGCCCCGCTGGCAGCTTGTCGCTGCTCCCGCTGCAACTCAGGCATTTATTCCTCTCGCGGAAACCACGATTGTTGCGCCTCAACCCGTGACTGAAAATTTACTGGAACCTATTGGTCAACCTAAGGTGCCGCTTGAAAGTGCGGCGTTAGCCACGTTGAATGCTTTGACGGAAGTTAAAGCTGATAAGGCTAAGGATATGATCTGCGCTCCAGTCAGTGCTGCTTCGATACTCAAGCAGTTAGAGGTGAAACCGGTCGAACGATTACAGCCATTCTCGCTGAGCGTGTGGCGACCTGCGCCCGGTTTTTTGTTGATAGATTCGCGCGATGCCTCCCTCGCTTTGCCAACGGAGCTTTTGCTGCACAATATATTGGCAGTCTTATTTGGGCTGGATATTAAAGGGCAGGAGGAGGTCTTGCGTTGGCCTGCGGTGGAAAATCGGTTTGTGTCACGTACACCTGATGCTGCATGCAGTGAGTTACAAACTTGGCTGGCCGTTGAGCATGAATTGCGACCCATTACTCAACTTTGGTTGATGGGTGAGAATGCTGCGCACTACTTGTTATCGAATGATACAAGTGTCAGCGCCAATCTTTGGCGACAAACTCCAGTTGCTGTGGGTTCGTTGAAAGCTTTATTACTGCCAAGTTTAAACGAGTTGTTGCAAAACCCTCAGTTGAAATCCCGCCTCTGGGCTAGCGTAAAGCCATAATTTTTTCTCATGAATGAATCTCTACTTTTTTCTGTCTCTACGCTTTCCGGGATGGATTTATCGCTACGGTTACTTGAAGCTAAGGATATAACTGAAGTAATGGTGCTTGAGCGCAGTGCTCACAGCCATCCCTGGCGTCAATCGAGTTTTGAGGATTGCCTAAAGGGGCGACAGAAGTGCTGGTTGGCCTTTTATCGCGAGCAGTTAGTTGGCCTTGTAGTGGTGACTCATGGTGGTGGTGATGCCGAGTTGCTAAATATTTCTGTGTCACCCAAATTCCAGCGAAAAGGCATAGGTCAGTGCTTGCTTCTGCATGCCGTTGACTGCGTAAGTGGCAAGGCTGATATGCTGTTTTTGGAAGTGCGTGTCTCCAATAAAAAGGCGATTGAACTTTATTCCAAAGAGGGCTTTTTTGAGGTTGGTTTGCGTAAAAATTATTATCCGACCCTCAATGGCAATGAGGATGCGCTATTGATGGCTCGTCAGCTATAACATTTACGCTCGATTTCGGTGCTTTTACCATTTGCATTTCATCTTCCATCTAAGGTGTTGCCGAGCTCGACGCTAATCGACGAATTGACTTCCTTATCTGGCGCTTTGTCACCACTTAAACTACTTCATCTCAGTAATCTGCGCACTCTAGTGTATACTTCGCGACGATTTAACATTCTTTGGCTAAATGCCTTTTAGGCAATCTTCTTTCACGATGCATCACGCCTTACACGCCACCCTGACCGAGGGTAAGGTCTCCCATCAGTTAAAAAGCTTGGCTCAGCCACTGGTATGGGGCTTGTTGGCGACTATGTCGCTCAATGCAGTAGAGACTTTTTATATCGCTCATCTGGGGCGAGAACCCTTGGCGGCTTACAGCTTTACTTTCCCGGTGATTATGGTGCTAACCAGCTTGGCAATTGGCCTGGGTGCGGGCACTTCCTCTGCTGTCTCGCGCGCTATAGGTGAGGGCGATGCTAGCAAAGCCAAACGCTTGGCCACAGATGCCATGGTGTTGACGTTATTAGTATCGGTTGCGGTGTGCCTGCTTGGGTGGTGGCAGCTGGAGCCATTATTCCGCTTAATGGGAGCCAGTGAGGAGCTTATCCCACATATTCGTGCCTATATGTCGATCTGGTATCTGAGCGCGCCCATGCTTATGGTGCCTATGGTCGCGCTCTCATCGCTGCGCGCCATGGGTATGAGCCAGGTACAAGGCTACCTGATGAGCGCCACCGCGCTATTTAATATGCTGCTGGGGCCGCTGCTGATTTTCGGCGTTGCCGGTTTGCCCAAGCTGGGGCTAGAGGGCGCCGCATGGGCCACTTTGATCACGCGCAGCCTGATGCTTTGCATCGCCATCTATATCCTTCATGCCAAGGTAAAAATGCTTACCAACCCTTTTGATCATTGGCATAAGTTGAAGGAATCATGGTTTACCATCGTTGAAGTGGGGGTCCCCGCTATGGTGGCTAATGTGATTATTCCCCTGGCCAGCGGCATAGTGGTGAGTATGGTGGCTTCCTACGGTACGGATGCTGTTGCAGGGCTGGGAATAGCCGTGCGGGTTGAGCCCTTGGCGCTGATAGTTTTCTACGCGCTTTCGGGTGTTGTGGGGCCCTTTTTTGGGCAAAACCTGGGCGCGCGAATTTTTGATCGCCTGCAGGAGGCAGTTGCCGTGCTTACGCGGTTTAGCCTCACCCTGGGGTTGATATTGGCCATGCTGCTGTGGCTATTTGGCGCACATATCGCCAGCCTCTTTGGGCATCATCCAGAGGTGATTCGCATTGCGGTGATTTACTTATCTATAGTGCCAATCAGTTACGGTGCCTATGGCATGGTGATGTCGATCAACGCGGCATTTAACGGTTTGGGCCAGCCATGGCCAGCGATGACACTATCGGCGGCGCGAGTTATTTTTGTCTTTTTGCCGCTCGCCTATGGCTTACAGTGGCTCTGGGGCATTTACGGGATTTTCGCCGCCAGTGCGCTGACTAACCTGGTGGTTGGCGTGGGAGGCTGGTGGTGGATACGCCGTTATATTACGCACTTATCCCAGGCAAAAATTCCCTCGGAAAGCAACTCGTCCATTGTTTAACCTGAGCATATCAGGGAAAATGCCGCCTTTTTCGACAAACTCCCCGGCATCTTATTAAGCTGCCCTGCTAAACCAACGGAATCCCATGCAACTTTCAGAACTCAAACGCGAACTGGCTAAGCGTCGCACCTTTGCGATTATCTCCCACCCGGACGCCGGTAAAACTACCATGACCGAAAAGCTGCTGTTATGGGGCAATGCGATTCAGATCGCCGGTTCGGTTAAAGGCAAGCGGGGCCCTCACGCCAAGTCTGACTGGATGACCATGGAGCAGGAGCGCGGGATTTCGGTTACCTCCTCGGTGATGCAATTTCCCTATAAGGAGCGAGTGGTAAATCTGCTGGATACCCCCGGCCACGAAGACTTCTCCGAAGACACCTATCGCACACTGACTGCAGTGGACTCTGTGTTGATGATGATCGACGGCGCCAAGGGTGTGGAAGATCGCACTATTAAATTGATGGAAGTTTGCCGCTTACGCGACACCCCGATTCTGTCGTTTATTAACAAAATGGATCGCGAGAGTCGCGACCCGGTAGAGCTGCTCGACGAAATTGAAAGTGTATTAAAAATCGTTGCTGCGCCAATTAACTGGCCGCTGGGCAGTGGTAAAGAGTTCCTCGGTGTTTACAACTTCTACACAGACATCATTCATGTTTATCAGCAGGGCATGGGCCACACCATCCCTGAGGACATTCAAATTAAAGGCTTGGCCAGCGACGAGGCAAGCGAGTTTATGGGTGCTTATGCCAGTGACTTCCGTGAGCAAATCGAGTTTGTGCGCGCCGCCACTCACGAATTTGATTTGGATGAATATCTGGCTGGGCGTATGACACCGGTATTTTTTGGCACCGCACTGGGCAACTTTGGTGTGCGTGAAATGTTGGATGGTTTCGTTGAGTGGGCACCGGTACCTCGCGGACGCATGACGCATGGGCGCGAAGTGGCACCGGATGAGGAAAAGTTCAGTGGCTTTATTTTTAAAATCCAGGCCAATATGGACCCCAAACACCGCGACCGCATTGCCTTTATGCGCGTCTGTTCTGGCGCCTACACCCAGGGCATGAAAATGAAGCATGTTCGTTTGGGGAAGGACGTGAAAATCGCCGATGCGGTAACTTTTATGGCGGGTGACCGCACCGCCGTGGAGGAGGCCATTGCGGGTGATATTATCGGTCTGCACAACCACGGCACTATTCAAATCGGCGACACCTTCACCGAAGGTGAAAGCCTGAAATTTACCGGAATACCTCACTTTGCCCCGGAGCTGTTCCGCCGTATACGCCTCAAAGACCCGTTGAAGATGAAGCAGCTGCAAAAGGGGTTGCAGCAGCTCTCGGAGGAGGGCTCCACCCAGGTATTTTTTCCGCTTAATAATAACGACATAGTTGTGGGGGCCGTGGGTGTGTTGCAGTTTGAGGTGGTTGCCTACCGCCTTAAAGATGAATACAAGGTTGAAGCCATTTACGAGAGTGTGAGTGTGACTACGGCGCGCTGGTGCGACTGTGAGGACGCCAAAAAGTTGGAAGAATTTAAACGCAAGTGCGCTGAAAACCTCGCTATAGATGGCGGTGGTCACCTCACATATTTGGCTCCCTCGCGCGTCAACCTATCGCTGACGGAAGAGCGTCATCCAGATGTAAAATTCCGCGCGACCCGCGAACACTAGAGACCTCGCGATGATTTTGCTATTCACACTGACTCTGGCAACATTTATCGGAGTCGTGTGGATACTCATGTGGGTTAAAACGCCGCACTACCAAATGCAGCGTGAAGATATTATTCGCTTGCTGCAGTTGGTGTTGTCTGGTCACGCCAGTGAAAACGATTGGGCTATATTCCTTTCTTCGTCTTTTCGCCACTCTCCAGAACTAGAAACAGTAAAAGCGCGCTGTGTTGTTATAGATGAGACGGAATATTTAACGCACGCGAATAAAGGCTTTTTGTTTACACGCAAAGGGCTGAAGGCGTTACGGGAGGTTTTGTTAGAGTTGGAATCGACGCACTAGACTCCGCCTCCCTCTGATGGGCTATACTCAGCCAATTTGACGGGCTTCTGAAAAGTCTCCCTTCTTATATATGCCCCCTTTTAGATAGAGGCCGAAATTGACTCAATCGTCCGAAAATAAGGATTTAGTTTGGGATTTGGACTCCTTCAGCCAGCGCCAGCGTGCTGTTGAATTTGTTATGGGCTTTGAAAATCGCCTCTGTGTCTACTCTAGCTCTGTAGAGCAGCTTTACACGAATTACAATATCTTTTTTCCCAAGGAAGAAGATCGCAAATTGGTGATATTGCCAAACCCCTATACCCCCCACGATACCTTTAATGGCCTACCAGAAACTTCTGTTACTGCAACCAATATGGAAGTGCTACCTGGGCAGTTTAAGGGGAAACCTTGTCTATTACTGCGTATTCCTTTTCGTAAGGGAACGGTAAAACACCGGTTAGTACCTCTGCAAATGGGCCTAACTATCATTCGTCAGCAACACCCAGTGGAAAAGCCTTTTTTACCGGTCTTAATGAAAGGTGATTTGCGTGAATTAAACGCTTCAACTCCCTGTTTGCATTTACATGCGATTCATTTGAATCGCCTGAAAGAGCACTCGGCACTGGAGCGTAACGGCATTCAAAAGGTAATTGAGCAGCGCCTGCGCGATTTACGCTAGGTCTTTCGACAGCTACAAACAACCACCTAGGGGCTGTTTGTAGCTGATGCTTTATTTGCGTGGCGGCAAGACAAAGCGAATGGGCACCGTAAATTCAAATCTTGCCCCGGAAATCGCCTCGGGAATTGCCGGGAAAGGCGCCGAGCGCTTGATGGCATCGCTAGCTTCAAGATTGAGTAAGTCGTACTTACTCTCCTCCAGTGGTGACAAACTGAGGATATTACCTTCGCGATCAATTACCACAGCAAAACGGACGCTGCCTTCCTGGTTGCGATCCATTGCCCGCGCTGGATAGCGAGTTTTAGAATATATTTTTTTGAGTATATCGGAAACATAAAATTGGCGGGCAAGCAGGCTTTGTGCGGTAAGTGCTGGTGCCGCATCCTCATCTTCCTCAGTGTCTGGTTTTGCTTTAGCGGAAGCAGAGCTTGAGGACACGGTGGCTAAGTTGAGATTAGGCTTCTCGATCGTCAGGGTTGGGGAGGGGATAACTGGTTTGGGAATGGTGACGATCGCTTCAACCTTCGAGGCTTTGGCGCTAGAGCTAGCTTTTGCCACAATCTTTTCCGCCGCTTTTGAGGATGACGATGATGAGGCAATAGGTGCAATCCAGGCACTTATTGCAGCAATGCGATTGGCATCTGGTGCAATTGCCGCGAATCGGCCGCGCAAGCCAGCATCAACATCGCCCATTTTCAACAGGGCATCGCGGAAATCTGAAGACAGGGGAACTCGTCCAATCCAGGTGGACAGCAACATTGAGAAAAATTGATTGTCTTTAATATTGCCAAGTAATACACCGTTAACCGAAATATCCACCCCCCTGCCAGGAGTGGACGTAAATACTATGTGATCATTGCTGAGAAAGCGGCCTTTAAACAACCTGTCGAAACTTACCATATTATCTGCCTGTGCGGTCAGTAAGTTGGGTTTGTTGTTGACTGCCATCCCTTCAATCCAAAAACGGCTAAAGCGTCTGGTGGTCATGCCTGCAGGGGCTACAATTTTAAGCTCCATGCGCATGGCCGCTTTGCTGTTTAGCAGGGCATCGCTATTGTTACTCAGGGTGTCTGAAAAGAGCGCACCAATAAAAACCTCTTGCCCCAACTCCTGATGAAGGGCAATGCCATTGAGCATGGGGTCGGCTTTGGCGATTGAGCCGAGTAGTAATAGAGGTATCGCCAGGAGACAGATAATCTTATGGATACATCGCATAGTCATGTCACTCTCATTATTTAGGTTTTATTGTGATTTGTGCGATCAAAAAGCGCTGGATCGCATTTAAAGGGATATCCACAGAGTATAATAGCGAAAAACTTGGCCTCGGCGAACCCTCATATCGTCACGGGGGCAACGATTGTTAACTTTTTAAGTTTTTCATCGTTTAATAAGAAAATTTTAGCAGCGGGGCGGTAATGGAAAACAAGTCAATCACTAAGGTAGCCACAGAAACTCTAGAGCATCTTCTCGCTGGCATCTCCTTTTTTAAGACCATTAAACAACAGAGTCAGGAGCAATATGACCTGCTTCTGAGCGCAGCGCGTCTTGCAAGTTACTCGCCTGGGGAAGTGCTGTTGCAAAAGGGGGAGGCTGATACCTGGCTGTATTTTTTACTTAAAGGGCGCTTGGCTGTGTATGTAGACCAGCCGGAATCTGGTGAGTTAATCAACTATATTACGCCCGGGGAAGTGTTTGGCGATCTTGCACAGTTGGTGGGGCTCACGCGCACGGCAACAATTATTGCCGATGGCGGAGCTCGTGAAACACTGGTATTGGCTTTGGATTCAAGTATTTTTGGCCCCCCAACGACGACACATCCTATCACGTTGGAAACTAAGCTCGCCTATTACCGTAATATGGCGCACAACCTGCGTTGGAAGCTTGAAGTCTATCGCTCGCAACATTTAAATCATGAGCTGGCAAATAAGCACCGTCAAATTAAGCTTTACCATGGCCCTAAGGGCACCCAGCAGGAATTGCTATCTTTGCACCAACAATCTGAGTCACTGGCGCGTTTACTGCTGGAGTGGAATCATCAGCTGGGGGCGCTGAGTACTGAGTCTTTAGCGGATTCTCAGTCAGCATTGTTGGATACTGAAAAGCTTTAGCTAATTTTCCTGATAGCTAACTCCGAGCTAGAGCCCTGCTACAGGGGCCATAATAATCATTTATATTGGCATCATATAAATGAAATTCGAAGAGCTGAAATTAGCCTATGGCTTTACAGCTGTAATTACCTAATCCCCAAGACCAGCTTGAGCGGTTTGAATGCTACCAAATCAGTTGTCTTCCTGAACGGGGCTTACTTGTATCCCAGTCAAAACCTGAGAGATGTTTGGTAAGTTGCGTAGAGGACAAAAGCTGGTATTCCGCTTTATGATCGACAATAGAGTTGGTCTTTTGCCGCAGCGGTAGAGTTAAAAACAGCAGAAGCCTATTCAATTCTTTATCTCTCTTATCCGGAGTCGGCTAGCTTTAAATGTATTCTCTCTGTTACAAGGGGGGCGTAGATTTGGGGGCGGCCGTTTCTCGCTCGGATCAGCCGGGAGCCCTGACACATGGGTTGGCGGTCGATATGAGTACTGCCGCGCCGCGCCTGGATAGCTGCGAGCAAATAGCTCAGCCAGGAGAGGCAATTGAGCCCCATATCCAGTTGTAGGTTGAAAACATTATTCGCCAATTCACATTTGCCGGGGTAATAGGATCTTGCGTAGATCTGGCGGATGGTTTTGACAAAATTAGTTACGGCATTGAATTTACGCAGATGGAGGGGCAATTTTTGTGGCTTTAGGGTTTTGTCGCAGGGCAGCTGCTTGCCCTGGATCGCCGACATGCCCATAAATATAAGGTATTAGCGCAGACAAAACAAAAAAGGCACCCGAAGGTGCCTTTTTTGTTTAGCTATACCTGAAGTTAGGCAGTAGCAACTGCTGGAGCAGCAGCTTTTGGCTTACGGCCACGCTTTGCGGCAGCAGCTTTTGGTGCTGCAGGTTTTTTGGCTACCGCTTTTTTGGCGGGTGCTTTTTTAGCTACGGGTGCTTTTTTAGCTACAGGTGCTTTTTTAGCAGCAGGCTTTTTAGCAACTACTTTCTTGGCTACTGCTGCGGTTTTTTGGGCGGCAGCTTTAGCTTTAACAGCTGCTTTTTTAGCGACTAATTTTGCTTTGGCTGCAGCTTTCTTTTCAGCAGCCTTTTTCTTCAGCGCTTCTTTCTTGGCGGCAGCTTTTGCTTTGAGGGCAGCTTTCTTAGCGGCCATTTTGGCTTTAACTGCGGCTTTTTTGGCGGCTATTTTAGCTTTGGCGGCGGCCTTTTTAGCGGCGATCTTGTTTTTAATCGCGGCTTTTTTGGCAGCAGCTTTCAGACGCTTGGCAACAGCAGCTTCAGCTTTGGCAACAGCTTTTTCGTGAGTGGATGCAAGTTTGTTAGCGGCTTTGATAGCAGCAAGGTCTTTTTTAGCGGTGGCTACAGCAGCTTTGGCCGCATCAGCAACCTTTTTGGCTGCAGCTACAGCAGTTTTGGCTGCAGCTGCTTGCTTGGCGGCAGCTGGGGTTTTCTTTTTGGCAGCAGCGGCCAACTTGCCTTGAGCAGCTTTCAATACAGCAGCTGCTTTGGCCGCGTCTTTGGTTAAGCCTGTAACAACTTTGGCAGCTTCGGCTGCTTGAGCGTCACGAGCTTTAACCAGTTGCGCTTTCAGTTGAGCTAATTGCTGTTCCAAACTTGCAACAGAGTTAACGGCGGTTTGTTTACGTGCAGCCATGGTGTGCTTCCTTTATGTTTTTTCAAAAGGTAAATAAATGGATTAAAAGTCCAACCGTGTATAAGTTAAAACTTTATTGAAAAAATTCAAGTTTTTTGCCTCTAAATGGCAATAAAAATCAGCTTTTTTTAGCTTTTTTGTAAAAAAATTGAGAAAAAACAAATTTTCCAGCCGGTTTTGGATTTTGGGGCTCTATTTCCAAGTTTCCTGATTTCTTTTTTTGTTAAAGAAAAGGGCATCGAAAAAAGCAAAAAAATAAATTATTTGGCGATTTTAAAAGTCATTTTTTGATGGTTGTCTGTATGTATTTACTGGATGTTGTTGTTCTTTGCCCCCCTTCCTGTTGCTAATGGTTGTTTGTTGGTGAGGTGGGTACTCGCGAACGTTTTCTCCGGTGCATTACTCGACTTTGTGAGGAGAGCATACAAGGCGAGTTGCAATAAATTACAAGCGCTAGTATTTGCTTGGCAAAAAGTTGTGTTTTGACGGCGGTGAGGTTGTATCGGAGGCATCCACTTTGAGCCGGGGATAATTTTCTGAGGTTTTAGCTGGTTCAGTCCATTGTAAAGGGATCGCCAAGTTGAGGGTTTATGAAAAAAGTATGTTGGTGGCCGAAAATTCTTCTGACAATAAAGCGCCCTATCCAAAGATAGCCTGCATCTGCTGGCTAGTGCCTTTAAATTAGTGGCCATGGGTGATGCTTGTTTGGTGTTGCCTGGAACTCTTGCCAGGCAATAATCTCCTGCGATTTTGTTCCAGAACATTTCCCTATCTAAGTTGCGTGGCTTGAGCCTGTCGGAAAAAGCTGATTTATGTTATCTGACGTTGATACTCAATTTGAGACGTCGAAGATTTTAAGTCTGCAGACATTAAGGGGGGGGGTAGTGATGATTTATCTTCGTGCGCCTGGTTTGTTGAGCTGGCGGCGGATAATTATCGTCAGTAATTACAACTAATTGGCTTTGATTTTTTTATTTGGAGGCGCGCGTGTTTTTTGGGGTGATTTCTGTTGCTGGTTTATCAATATCCGGCTGTAGGTTTGATTAGGTCTATCCCTAAAGTTTTTCTTGGTATTTGACTGCAGTCTGCTAAATAGGGTGTCGAGCGAAATTTGTATCCGTCAACTGTTGTGTCGGCCTAGCTTCTGCTGTGGAAAATAAGCGTAGTGGGCGGCTCTGCACTGGGGTCTGGTGCTGTGTAAAACGTGCCGGTTAGTGCAAAGTGCAAGTGTCATTCCCTCCCCCCAGTAAAACCCAGTGAAGGTGGAACAAATTGCCCTATCATTGTTCAGGCAGATAAATGTCGCCTAAACGGGGGAGGGTGAGGGGCTGCAGGAAAGTGACAAAAGCCCGTCGAATAGATGATGGAGGCTGAAATGTAGCCAATTTGGTTCTGGGTGAGGGGGGATTCTTTACGTATTTTTCCCTGGTCGGGGGTTTAAAGCATTGGTGTTCGGCTGCGCAACACTGTTAGAATGGCACGCTTTGTATTACCCTTATGCCATCGATGAATAATTAGAGGAGTACCCAGGGTGAGTCGTAGAAGAAAAGGCGCCAGTGCTGAAGATAGCAACGAAATCGACCTGACCCCCATGCTGGACGTGGTCTTTATTATGCTGATCTTCTTTATCGTTACTGCTTCTTTCGTGAAAGAGAGTGGTATTAACCCTAATGTTCCCAAACCAGACAATTCACCACCACCGCCAGACTCCCCTCAAAACATTCTGGTGCGCATCTCTGCTGATAATCAAATTTGGCTTTTGGAGAAGGAGGGGGAGCGCCGCGTTGATGCTCGCTCAGTCCGCTCAAACATCGAGCGTATGCGCGCCGAGTTGCCTAAGGCTGCAGTTATCATCCAGGCAAACACCAAGGCTAATACTGGTACTTATGTGTCTGTTGCGGATGCTGCCCGTGCGGCACATGCTCCAAGCGTCGTATTGGTTCCACAAAAGTAAGTTGCCAATTGCATAAAAAAGCCGCCTTGGGAAACCTTGGCGGCTTTTTTATTGATTGGAGAAAAAAGGTTGATTTAAAGCTCGTACTCCTGGCGAATGTATTTTTTGGGGAGTTTACTCAGCCTGGTGCGGTCGGCACTAAAGTGGTCGTGAAGTTTGCCGTGCATAAGCTGGGCAAAATCCGATTGACGCAGTCTAATCAGGTGGCGGTGATCCCCGGCCTCTATGTAAACCTCATCTACTTTTTGTAAGTCATCGTCCCAGATCACATCAAGGCCGTAGGCTTCACCTAGAGCTGGAATCGCGCCGCTTTCACAGTCTTTAAATATCTCAAATAGCTCTTCTTCCTCTACAAACTCCAAGTGTCGGTCAAGGATGTCGTTAAGGGTGTGGCGCAATATTTTGTTGCGGGAGGGAAGGATGCACAGGGTGTAATGAAAATCTTCATCGCGTAGAAGTACGGCTTTGGCTAGACATAAATCGTTTATTTTGGCACAGCGAGCTGTATTAAATGACCCCTCGCTGTACTCATGTTCCAGCAATGTAAAATCGACTTTTTTTGCTTTTAAATATTTATTTAAGGTTGTGGCTACACCCATAGAAAATCTCCTGAAACAAATGCAGAGATAACCGCGTTAGGTGAATTAATATTTATCCTTTTGCATAAAATCAGACTTTAGGTTTGCTTGTCCTTCTAAGTAGCGGGACGCTTAGATGCACATTTTTAGTATAGAAGGGAATTGAAGTGTCGAACCTAGCGTTTTGGAATTAATTGGAAATTGTTAGAACACTTGAGTAAATCGGGAGGGGGCCAGAAAGCAAAAGGCCGCGATAGCGACCTTTTGCTCGGATTGCTTAGCTATTTAGGCTTGTTGCGCAATGGCTTTGCGTACCGATGCCAGCTTCACGCAGGTAACAAACACCTCCATCGCGCCTACAACTTCGGGTACGGTGGGCACTGAAGGTGCAATGCGGATATTGCGATCCTCTGGGTCTTTACCGTAGGGGTAAGTGGCCCCGGCTGGGGTCAATTTTACGCCAGCTTCGGCCGCCAGGCGAACAGTCTCCTTGGCACAGCCAGGTAGGGTATCAAAGGATACGAAGTAGCCACCGACGGGTTTCTCCCATGCGCCGAGGTTAGTGCCATCAAAGGCCTTGCTCAGCGCGCTAAGCACAGCGTCAAAGCGTGGGTTGAGCAGTTCGGCATGCTTGGCCATGTGCGCCATCAATGCTTCTTTGTTGGGTAGGAAGCGGGTGTGACGGATCTGGTTAACCTTGTCCGGGCCTATAGTGCAGGTAGCGAGAAACTTCTTAAAGCCGGCCAGGTTGCTGGCGCTGGCAGCAACAAAGGCAACACCTGAGCCTGCATGGGTGATTTTGGAGGTGGACGCAAACTGGATTACCGAGTCTACAGTGCCTTGGCGGCGACAGGCTTCAAGTATGCTCGCCAGTTGCGGCGCATTGGCGTTTAGGTCGTGCACTGAATAGGCGTTATCCCAGAATACGCGGAAATTGGCACTGGCAATTTGCCCTAGTTTAGCAATGCGTTCTACGGTCTCATCGCTGTAAACAACACCGGTAGGGTTAGAGTACTTGGGTACGCACCACATGCCCTTGATGGATGTGTCGGCTTTGATCAGCGCTTCAACGGCGTCCATATCCGGGCCGGTTGAAGTCATAGGCACATTGATCATTTTTATGCCCAGCTGTTCGCACACAGTGTAGTGGCGATCATAACCGGGAACTGGGCAGATAAATTTCACGTCACCTTCATTTTTCCAAGCACTGGCAGCATCTTTCAGGCCGAATTGATGCGCAGTCAGCATTACCTGGAACATCAGCGTGAGCGACGAGTTGCCGCCGACCAGTACGTCTGCGGGAGCCACGTCCATTATGTGCGCGCCCAGTTGTTTGGCTTCTGGAAGGCCGTCCAGGCCGCCATAGTTGCGGGTATCAGTGCCGTCAGCAGCGATATAGTTGCCAGCCAGCAGGCCATCGAGTGCGTCAGACAGGCTCAATTGCTCTGCCGAGGGCTTGCCCCTGGTCAGGTCCAAGTTGAGCTTTTGGGCGAGAATGGCTTGGTAGTCTGCGTCGAGTTGAGCTTCCCATTGGCGCAGTTGTTCAAGAGATGCGTTTTCCAGTTGCAAGGTAGTTACCTCAAACATTGGTGGGGGAAAAAACGAAGGGCAAAAAAATTTGCGCTGTATTATATCTAAATGGCGGCTTTTTTTATAGGCGTTGGTTTGGCGTCAAGTTTTAATTTTCGCAGACGCCAATCAATGGCGGCATTGGGCAGTCGAGGCTATCGGCAATGGCGCGAAAAATCTCCGCCTCCAAGAGCGTGAGTTTATCGTCCGCGAGAACACACTGACTCATGGCTTTTAAAAGTAGAGGTTTTTGCAGGGGTTTGAGTTGATTGAGCTGCTCTAGTGCAGCATCAGCCTGGGCGAGATTTATAGCTGTTTTGGGTAGTAGTTCTAGCTCAGGCATGCCCAGCACCCGAATGGCTTGGGCAAATGCTTGCTGCGCTGAGCCGCCGTCTCCGCTGCCCGCGTGAGCAAGCAAGGAAAGCAGAATTTGGCTTTCCTTGCCTAGCTGGTTCAGGCGCAATAGACGCTGGCTTGTTGGTGGCGGCTGCAAATTGTGCTGGAGAATTCGATATAGCGACCACTCGCGCAGGCTGATTTTATTGTCAGCTTTGATCAGCGCTGTACTCAGCAGTAATAGTTGCGCAATTTGCTTGGCTGGCAAAAGCTTTAGTGTCGGCAGGCAAAGCTCGATCAGCGGTAGCCTTAGTGCCAGAGGTTGGGCCAAAGTGTGCTTGGCCAGCGGGCGAATTGTTTCCAGTTCCGCCGGGTTAAAGTATTGGCTAAGGCAGCGCCACTGTTGTTCGGCGGCGCCACTTTCGGCATCGATTACCAAGCCAATAATGACAGCCTGAGCACCTAGGGTTGTGGATGTCGCTTGTTTTAGTTGGGTGGGAATCTCTGCCAATTGTCGGCGCGCGTAATTGAGGTGCGCTGGAGTAGGTTGAGCAATGTGTGCCATTTGCTCATCCATCGCCAGGCCGCCACTGACGGCGGCTGTCGCGAATGCGGCGAGGTTCTGGTTGTGGGGGGCTGTAGTCGCATCAGATGTATTGGTCTGCGCTGACTGGTTGATAAAACTGCCGTTCCAGCTGGGTTTTATCCGTCGAATGCGCTCTTCAAGTGGCGGGTGGGTGGCAAATAATTGAAAAAAATTAGCGACTCCTTGGCTAAAGTACATATGGCTAAATTGCGCGGCATTAGCCGTGTGCAACTCAGAGCCCAGGCTGTTGCCGCCAATTTTTTTTAGCGCTCCCGCAATTCCATCTGGGTTGCGGGTGAATTGAACGGCGGAGGCGTCGGCCAAAAATTCCCGCTGACGGCT
This sequence comes from Cellvibrio sp., assembly GCA_050305995.1. Lineage (GTDB taxonomy): Bacteria > Pseudomonadota > Gammaproteobacteria > Pseudomonadales > Cellvibrionaceae > Cellvibrio. The sequence continues at coordinate 37,766 of JBNLGJ010000064.1, read as the reverse complement.
CACCGCAGCTTTGATTAGGTTGCCAAAAAATGTACCGGCATAACCAATTACCAGCAGACCTAAGCCCAAAGCCATTATGCCGCCGCGGGATTTGTCGCGGCTGCTATAGCTGCGATAGCGATTTGAGCGCAGTAAAAATTCACCAATTAAACCAATCACCAAGATGCCGTAGAGTATGGCTACAAGGCGCATATTCAGGCGCATATCGCCATGAAAAATATGGCTGAATTCGTGGGCTATAACCCCTTGAAGTTCATCGCGCGACAGCTTTTGAATGCAGCCGCAGGTGATGCCAATTACCGCATCCTGAGGCTTAAAGCCGGCGGCGAAGGCATTGATAGATTCCTCTTCGATTAAATAGATGGGTGGCACAGAGGTGCCAGAGGCAATCGCCATCTCTTCCACAACATTAAGTATTTTGCGTTCGTCGACATCTTGCGTCTGGGGCGAAAGGCGTCTGCCGCCCATGGATATGGCCACGGCGCTACCGCCACCTTGCAATTGTGCGTAGCGAAATAGGCTGGCGAGCAGGACCATCGTGGTAATGCCCAGGCCTATCCAGGCAAAGGCGCCCGGCGGCATGGACTGCCACAAGCCCTGCCAAAAACCGAGATTGTTTTGTTGGTAAACGTAAGGAGGGTTGTGCGCCTGGAAATAATAAAAAAAGAGCGCCAAAAACAGCCCGGTCACCAGGATAAGTGATAATACCGCCAGTGCCAGCAACAAGACTAATTGGGTTGTCTTGCGTTTGGCTCGATCCTGGTGTTCAAAAAAATTCATTTTTTGTAGGGTGTCGGCGCGGTTTAGAACTGAACTTTGGGCGCAGCTTGAATGGCTGGGCTGTCTTCAAACACCAGTAGGCTGGCATCCTGGCTGTGGCCGAAGGTTGCAGCAAAAAATACCGGCGGGAAGCTCTGCTTGTAACTGTTGTAGGCGGTAACTGCATCGTTAAACGCCTGACGGGCAAAGGCGACTTTATTTTCGGTGCTGGTTAACTCTTCTGATACTTGCTGCATATTCTGCGAAGCCTTGAGGTCGGGATAGGCTTCCATGACTACATTGAGACGGCTGATGGCGCCGCTGAGCAGGTGTTCGGCACCAGCCAATTCAGTCATGGCTGTGGCGCTGCCTGGGTTGGCTGCTGCTGCCTTTAAGCCGTTCATGGCTTGATTGCGCGCGTTGATAACGGCCTCAAGGGTTTCTCGCTCGTGTTTCAAATAGCCCTTGGCAGTTTCGACCAGATTGGGGATTAGATCGTAGCGGCGTTTGAGTTGGACTTCGATTTGGGCGAAGGCATTTTGAAAGCGGTTTTTGAGCTGAACCAGCTGGTTGTAGATACCTATGATGTAAAACACCACCAGGGCGATAATGGCGAGCGTAATCAGTGTGCCAATCATAAGTCGATCCTTTTGCTAGGGTTAATGCTGCTGAGGTTAATACTGCGCGTGGCGCCGGTAAGCGCATAAATGCCCGATGACATTAATCGATATATTCAAACACCTTGACTACCTGCACTACCCCCTGGGTGTTGCGCACTATATCGGTAATTAATTGTGCCTCATGGCGTGAAACCAAGCCCATTAGGTAAATATTTTTAGCCTCGGTAACTACCCGCACCCGACTGGACTGAACCTGAGTGCTGGCAAGCAGCTTGGTATTTATTTTGGTGGCGAGCCAGGTGTCATAAGAATTTTCACCAAATTCCAGCGGGCTGCGCACCAGCAACTCATTGTGCACTTCGCGCAGTGTATTGATTTTAGCAACAGTATCGCCTGCCAGTTGGCGCAGCTCCGCCGAGGGAACTGTGCCGGTCATCAACAATATGCCGTTAAAGCAATTGACATCAATTGCTGCCGCTTCCAGTTGTGGTGATGCTTTCATGAGATTGACGCGGGCGACAGTCTCCAAGTGATTATCATCGATTTTAGTGCCCAGAGTGCGCTTGCCTGGATTAATTTGGATGGGGTCGCTGGTAGTGGCATTAATAATTTTGGCGCAGCCGCTTAATGCTACTAGCGCACAGAGTCCAAGCGCGGCAAGGCAGCGAAAAATACATGGGCTTTTCACCCTGCTAATCATCAGTAGCCTCCAAAAAGTTGTTCATCAATCAGGTCGCAAATGCAAAATAAACTGAGCATGTGTACTTCGTGAATACGCGCTTTTACTGTCAAGGGCGCACGCAGTTCCAGGTCCTGCTGGTCGAGCAGGGCGGCAACATCGCCGCCATCGCGGCCGGTTAGTGCGACTACTGCCATCTCCTTGTCATGGGCGGCGCTAATGGCTTGGAGTAAGTTGCTGGCACTGCCACTGCTGGTGATTAGCAACAGCACATCGCCCGGCTGACCGAGGGTGCGAATTTGTTTGGCAAAAATATCGTTGTAACTGTAATCGCTGGCGATGGCGGTTTGGGTGGTGTAATCCGCGCCCAGGCTGAGTGCAGGCAAACTGGGGCGCTCTTGCTCAAAACGGTTTACCAGTGCTGCGGTAAAAATTTGCGCCTGAGCGCCGGAGATCCCGTTGCCGCAGGTGAGCACCTTTTTTTCATTGAGTAGCGCATTAACGATGAGGTGACTGGCATCGGCGATGAGTGGTGCAAGCTGTTCGCCCGCGTTCATTTTGGCTTCGATGCTTTCGTGGAAAAGGGTAATTACCCGCTGCTCCATAAAACTTACTCTTGGTGGGTGCTATTTTTTGTTGCAATTTATTGGGCGTCAAAGGCCCCAACAATCCAGTCAATATCAGTATCCACAGCCGGAAGTTGGTTTATGGCCACTACATCAAAACGACAAGCTCGGAATTCGAGCAGCTTGTGCTGCTGTAAATATAGCTGAGCTGTATTGATCAATTTGTGCTGCTTGCGCAGATTAACACTCTCGGCGGCAGAGGAAAAACCTCTGTGGCTGCGCAGGCGTACTTCAACAAACACCAGCGTATCGCCTTGGTTCATGATGAGATCAATTTCCCCAGTGCGGGCGCGAAAGTTTTTTTCAATGCAAATTAGCCCGCGCGCGCGCAAATATTGCTCCGCATAGGCTTCAGCGGTGTCGCCGCGGCTGCTTGGGGGGCTGGGGGATTTGCGAAACCACATGAGCGGGCCGCTACCTATGATTAAGCGAGGAGTTATTCATCGCTAACCACCATAGGCATTGGCTGGGCTAGGCCGTCGCGAAAACGCGCCCAGAGCTGCTCGCGTTCAATGCGTCCATCGCTTTGCATGTGCAGAGCACCGGTGGCGCCATAGATGCGCATTTGCTCCGCTTGAGCCAACTGCGGCAGGCGCGCGTAAAGACGAAATGCATCTACGCCCAAGGCCTGCAGGCGATCATAGACGGCGGCGGTTTTGCTGGCGGAGCGCACTGCGAGCTTCTCCGGGCTGGCCTTGTCGAACAGCCAGGGCATGGTATCAAAGCGTACGCCACTAAGGTCGCGGTCAGCTTTAGGGTTTGCTTCGCCGGAATAGACTTGGCTGGTGGCGTAAATAGGAATTTGCCCGGCAAAGTGGAAGGCAAATGTAGGTTTGATTTGACGCGCCTGGGCAGGGTTGGCGATAAGAAAAATCATATCCACATCGCCGCGGCTGCGCGGGTTAAATTCCAGCTTGCCGAGCAGGCTGCTAAGCTCGACAGCGCGCTCTCGACTCTCATCGATTAGCAGTGAGGCCTTAACCAGATTGGAATAGTTGCTTCCAGGTTTAAATTGGCTACGGCTTACCACTGTGCCGCCCAGCTTGGTCCACTCCTCCTCAAATGCGCGAGCGCTGCGCTGGCTCCATTCCTGTTCGGGGATTAATACCATTGCCTGGCGATGGCCGTCGGCATAGGCTCGGCGCGCCACCTGACGGGCTTCATCTTCCACTGCCAGGCCAAACTGGTAAAAGTTGGCTAGCTTTTCGGCTGGGGGCAGTTCAGTGTAGTTGAGTGTTAGTAGCGGCACCGGGAAGCTGCCGAGTAAGCTGAGCTCGCTGACTTTGTCTTTATCCAATGGGCCAATCACCAACTGAGCGCCCTCGGCAACGGCTTTTTGGTAAGCGGCCGCTATGTCTTGGGTACTGTCATATTGACGCACATCGGGCAGGTGGCGGCCCTTGGCCTGGGCTTGGTAATAAGCGGCAAAAAAACCATCGCTGACCGCCTGGCCGGCTTCCGCCAATTTACCCTGTAGGGGCAAAAGTAAGGCTATCTGACGCGGCTGTTGGGCAATCAGGCTTTGCAGCAACAGCAGATCCTGAGGCAAGTTGGCCTGCGCTGGGTGGTTGGGCCACTGCGCTTGCCAGGCTTCCAGTTGCGCCTGCTGCTGCTCGAGGTCCAGCTGGTTGCTTTGCGCCACTAGCGCCAGGGCGAACCAGCCCTGTTGGGTGGTGTCCAGGGCGCTGGCTTCTAGCTCGGCGAGTCGTTGGGGCTTGATTTGCATCAGGTTGTGCCACAGGCTGGCTTGATTTTCGCGCAGTTCCTGCGCGTTGTTTAAAAGGCTCGCCAGGCGTATGCGCTCCCCCAGGCTCTGTTCAAAATTTCCAGTTTGCTCATAGGCTTGCGCTCGTTTCTCGCGCAGTTTTTGCTCGCTGGAGGGCGGCATCAAGCCCCATTGTTGTTCCACGCGGGGGTTGGTTAGAATGCCCAGCGCGATTGTTGGCTCCGCGTCTTGCAAAGCTAAATCGGCACTCAGATCTGTGTAGGTTAAATAGGCCTGGTCCGAGAGTTGATCTGGGCTGAGACTATTAAGCAGATTTCTAGCGCGCTCCAACTTGTGCGCATGCAAATAGATTTGCGTGGCCTGAAGAATCAGGTTTTCTCGTTGTGGCGAGTGGCTTTTTTGTGCCTGTGCTAACAGCATTCGCGCCTGACTTGACGGTGTTTGCTGTTGTAGTGGCGCCGAGGTTGGTTTGGTTGGTGCTGTACCACAACTGGCGAGAGTAAGGCTTAAACTGATAAGTGCGCTGGCGAGCGCTTGCGCAAAGGGCCGATTGGGCATGAAAACCTCAAATACAATCAATTTTAATCTGTGGTTCCTCGAACAGGCTATGTGAGCCTGACGGGATTAGGTGGATATTTATGACTTCTGGCGACTCGGATAGCTCCACCTTGGGTGGCGTTTTATATGTGGTGGCAACGCCTATAGGCAATCTGGGGGATATGGTACCCCGAGCTATAGAAACTCTACAAACAGTGTCGCTAATTGCCGCTGAAGATACGCGGCACAGTTCACGCCTGCTTAACCATTTCAATATCAATACCCCTTGCATCGCCTATCACGATCACAGTGGTGAGGATCGCACCGAGAGCTTGGTGGCCAAGCTTGAGGCGGGCGCTGCTATAGCCTTGATCTCAGACGCAGGTACTCCGCTTGTATCGGATCCTGGCTATAAATTGGTTCGTCAGGCGCGTCTGCGGGGCATTCGTATAGTGCCTGTGCCTGGTGCCTGCGCCATGGTGGCAGCGCTGAGCGCAGCTGGGCTGCCCTCGGATCGTTTTGCCTTTGAAGGCTTTTTGCCCGCCAAACAGGTCGCGCGCCAAACTCAGCTGCAATCTTTGGTTGATGATACTCGCACCCTGATATTTTATGAGGCGCCCCACCGGGTGTTGGAAACCCTGGAAGACATGCGCGAGGTGTTTGGCGCTGAGCGAGAGCTAGTTATAGCGCGCGAGCTGACTAAAACATTTGAGACCATCAAGGGGGGGGATCTGGCGGAAATCTGTGCCTGGGTTGCTGCAGATAGTAATCAGCAGCGCGGCGAAATAGTTTTGTTGTTACACGGCGCCAGCAAGCAGGTGGCTGCGGATATGAGTGCGGAACAGCAGCGGGTAATGCGTATTTTGCTGGAGGATCTTCCGCTTAAGCAGGCCGCAACGCTGGGAGCCAAATTGACGGGATTAAAGAAAAACTACTTGTATCAATGGGCTTTGGAGCAGGGGCAAAAGGCTGACTAACAACGATACTTAGGGGACATAAAAAAACGGGCGCCTAGGCGCCCGCTGTTGTTTTTTGAGTTACTTAAAACTTGAGTGTACCTTGCAGGGCAATGCTGCGCGGGCGCTCGTAAAATGCGTAGTAGCCGGATGTGGTGCCAGCGGTTAGCGTGGTGGCTACAGGCAGGCCATTGGCATAGGTGACTACCGATTGGTCGGTGAGGTTTTTGCCAATAAGCGCCAGCTCCCAGCGATCCGAGTTGTCGCTCAGGGCGATACGGGCGTTCACCTTGGTGTAGCTATCCTGGATGAACTTGGGGTCGAGGGAAGGTGTGGTTAAGTAACTGCTGCTAAAGATTAGATCCAGCGTAGATACTACTTTTAAGCCATTTTCAAAGCTCAATGTGTAGTCCACACCAGTATTGCCCTGCCACTTGGGGGTGAACTCTCGGCGCGAGCCTGTGGCGTCGCAAACGCCATCTCCTACTACCCCAATATTGTCGACCTGGCCGAAATAACATTGGGAGTTGGGGAAGTCGGTGTATTCAAAATCGATATAGGCCAGGCCGCCGCGCCACAGCAGGTTATCGGTTACTGCCCAGCGGCTATCCAGCTCAAGCCCTTGCACCACAGCTTGACCGGCATTGGTGACATTAAAGCTTAGGCGGCCATCAAATTGGCTGGTCTGCATTTTGTCAAACTCGGAACGAAAGATGGCGGCGTTAAGTTCTGCAGAGCCATCAGCGAGGACGAACTTGCCGCCAATCTCGTAGTTTTTAACCTTTTCGTCTTCAAATTCCCAGGTTCCCTCAATTTGACTCCAGATGCCGTCCAGAGAATTGGGTGCGGAGTTGGAGCGCACATCAAAGCCGCCAGATTTAAAGCCTGTGGTGTAACTGGCGTAGAGCATATCCGTGTCGTTAAGGTCGTACTTGAAAGTTAGCAGTGGCGTAAAGCCGTTTTCTTTGCGTGCCCCCTTAATGTTGTGGGGGTCAATGTTGAATCCGGCCCAGAGCTGATTGTAAAGATCGGCGGTAGTTCCCTGGGCTAGTTGAGTGCCATCGGGAGTTACAAAGTACAAATGGCGCGAGGCGTCTTTGCTTTCGCGGGTATAGCGAGCGCCCACTATCAGGTGACTGTCGTCGTTGATATTCCAGGTGCCTTGGGCGAAGGCGGCATAAACATCGGTTGACTGGTTAAAGTCGCGCTGAGTTGAAGCACCGCGCAAATAGCTGGAGACCGCCTGGGCAATAAAGCTATCCTGAGGAACGGCGACATTATCGTGGAACTTTAGATCTGCAGTTTGAAAAAACAGCCCGCCTAAATAGCTGAAGGTGTCGCTCTCTGGTGATGCCAGGCGCAGCTCTTGGCTGTACTGGCTGTAATCCTCGTGGGAGAGAATGTTAAAACCTGAGGCGCCGGTAAAGTCGCAATCGCAGAGTTCGTCATAGTTGTAAGCGTTATAGCCGGTTACAGAGGTGAATTTGAAGTCATCCAGGTCGTGCTCTAGGGTCAAGGTTATATTTTTTGTATTGTTGTAGCTGTGGTCACCGTTGGATTGACGCTTCCAATCATGGCTGGTGTCCAGGTGGTACTGGCCGCCAGTGAGGGTCTCCAGCACATGGGCATAGGGCACGGGGGTGCTTGTGGCCTGGGGGTTTACCACAGGTTTTACCACTTCAATATTGCGCCCATTACTGTCAAAGGAGCCACTTTCAGCCTTCAGGGTGATATCCCATGTGTCTGGCTGCCAGCGCAGGGTGCCGCGTACAACGCGACTTTTATCGCCCGACTCGTCACGCCCCAGGGTGGTGTTCTCAATATAACCATCGGTTTTGCTATCTAGTATGGCGATGCGCAACCCCAGCTCATCAGATAGGGGGCTGGAGACCACAAAGCGGAGGTCTCGCTCGCCCGCGTCGGGCGAGTATAGTGCCGTTATCTTGGCCATAAACTCATCGGTAGGCTTGGCTGTAATAATACTTACCGCGCCGGCGGTGGAGTTTTTGCCGAATAAAATGCTCTGTGGGCCGCGCAGAACCTCAACCCTTTCAATATCCAGAAAAGGTGCCCGCGCCAACTGGGCGCGACCGTAGTGGATGCCGTCAACAAATTGTGCGGTGGACTGTTCAAACCCTTGGTTGACCCCGGAGCTGATGCCGCGAATGGCGATATTGGTGCCTATCCCGGTTTGGGTCATATTGAAGCTGGGGATGTAATCCGCCATGTTTTGAATATTGGTGAGCCCTGTTTTTTCGATTTTTTCGCCAGAAATGGCGTCTACCGACAAAGGAATGACACGCAGGCTCTGCACTCTTTTCTGCGCGGTTACCAGCACCTCTTCAAGTGCGGGGGCGCTATCGGCCAGGGCTGCTACAGAGATACAGCTAGCGACAGTAAGGGCGAGTAATCTAGGGGCGAAAGTTCTCACGCGAGAATCTCCTAAGTTTTTATTTTTTAAGGTCTTGTCACATCAACACGAGCCTTTCGAGCTCTGAATAATCACCAATTAATAGCCGAAAGTCACGAAAATACCAGTTTTAATTCGTGAAGAGTTACCAACTTGCGTCTTGTGGTAGTAAAAGACGACAATTTTTAGGGTTTTATCACGAATGTGTTGCTGCTTTTTTGTGCTTGCGCTTTGGGTCCCTAGGGCGTAGTGTGCGCGACCTGAGTCGGCTAGACAGTCGCTCCGAAACTACTGGCAGGGCGTCTTAGGGCGAATTTTCAGTGTGTCGGGGAGGAAAGTCCGGGCTCCATAGGGCAGAGCGCCAGGTAACGCCTGGGGGGCGTGAGCCTACGGAAAGTGCAACAGAAAGCAAACCGCCTAAGTTCAAGGTGCTTTAGGGCAAACCAGAACCGGTAAGGGTGAAACGGTGCGGTAAGAGCGCACCGCGCAGCTGGCAACAGCCTGCGGCGATGGTAAACCCCGCTCGGAGCAAGACCAAATAGGAATCCATTGGTGCGGCCCGCATCGGATTCGGGTAGGTCGCTCGAGGCAAGTGGTGACACTTGTCCCAGATGAATGACTGTCCTCGACAGAACCCGGCTTATCGGCCGACTCAGCCTTATTTAATGACTGCACTCGGGCACAACCCTGGGTGCGGTATCTTCACTAGTGGGGCTTGCCAGTTTTGCAAGTCATAGCGTAGGCTAGCGATCCTGTTTATTAGCGATTGCGCAATACACGGCAGGTGCAAGTAAATTTTTTTGTTATGCCTCGCGTAAGTTCTGTTTGAATTTTGACCGCATAGGTCAATTCCTTCTAAAACCCCAACTTTAAACGACCAAATAATTTCAAACTTAAAGTATTACTTTAAGTTTGTGTCATAGCTATCTGTTTTTGCTGGATTTGGTGTGTCGTTACCTCCCTCTGTTACTGTCACTTCCTGCATTTTCGCCGCCAAATTCCTGATTTTTCTAGGGATTTTCCCTCCATTTTGCTGCTGTCTCGCTTGACTTTGCCCTGCCCACATTTATAGTGGGCGTCGTGGGAAAAAGTGGGTAATTGTGGTTTTTTGTGGAAAATAAGTCCTCCAAGTGGTGAAAAGTGTTCACAGGTAGTCATTCCATCAATATGGACCCAAAGGGTCGCATGGCGATACCGACGCGCATTCGCGATTCGTTGGTGGAGACCTCTGCTGGCCGTTTGGTGGTGACCGCCCACACCGAAGAGCGCTGCTTGCTGGTTTATCCCGAGCCGGAATGGCTGCAAATCCTGCCGCAAATTCAAAAATTGCCCAGCCTCAATAAACATGCGCGCCGCATTCAGCGCCTGTTGATCGGCTACTCCCACACCCTGGAGTTGGATGCCAACGGCCGTATATTGTTGCCGCCAACCCTGCGCGACTACGCCAATATCGATAAAAAAACCATGCTGGTCGGCCTGGGCAACAAGTTAGAACTCTGGAGCGAAGACAGCTGGAATGCGCTGCTCGATGAGCCAGTAGACGGTGAGATGCCCGCCGAACTGCAAAATCTCTCGTTCTAGGGGCTGGTATGACTGACCTGCAACATATAACCGTCTTACTCAACGAGGCGGTGGATGCCCTGATTACTGACAACCAAGGTTTTTACGTCGATGGCACTTTTGGCCGTGGCGGTCATAGCAGTTTGATTGTGAGTCGCCTGGGGCCCGCAGGCCGCCTTATGGCAATAGACAAAGATCTGGCAGCCATAGCAACCGCCGAGCAAAAATTTGCTGGCGAAGGCAGATTTGAAATAGCTCACGACTCATTTGCTTCGCTTAAATCCCTGGTGGAGGCGCGCGGCATGTTAGGCAAAGTGACTGGTGTACTGCTGGATTTGGGGGTGAGTTCCCCGCAGCTGGATGAAGCTGAGCGCGGTTTTAGCTTTATGCAGGACGGTCCTCTGGATATGCGGATGGACCAAACCCGCGGCCAAAGTGCGGCCGATTGGGTCAATAGCGCCGAAGAATCGGAAATTGCCTGGGTGTTAAAGGAATACGGTGAGGAGCGCTTTGCCAAGCGCATGGCGCGCGCCCTGGTAAACGAGCGGCAAAAAAAGCCTTTTACCCGCACCGGGCATCTGGCGGAGGTCATCAAGGCGGCCAACCCCGCCTGGGAAAAAGGCAAGCATCCAGCTACTCGAGCTTTCCAGGCAATTCGTATCCAGGTCAACCGCGAGCTGCTGGATTTGGAAGATGTACTGGCGCAAGCGCTGCAAGTTTTAGCCCCTGGCGGGCGCCTGGTGGTAATCAGCTTTCACTCGCTGGAAGACCGTTTGGTGAAACGCTTTATTCGTCAGCAGGAGCAGGGTGATCCCATCCCCAAAGGCCTGCCGGTGCGCGATGAACAGCTCAATCGCACTATGCGCTCCTGCGGTAAGGCGCTAAAGGCGAGTGATGGTGAGGTGGATGTAAATGTACGGTCGCGCAGCGCCGTTATGCGCGTGGCCGAAAAGTTGTAAGCGCTACTCAAGCTACTACCCAAACCAATTAATCAATTAACAAGCCAGGGTTTACATGAGTCAGTTCCGCCCACTGCACAAAAAACCATTAACCGCTGCCGGCCTGCTGCTGGTGGCGGTTTTGTGGTTGGCGGTAATCGCCTCGGCATTGGGTGTTGTAGCGAGTACGCAAGTCGTGCGCCGCGATGTGAATGAGCTGGAAACTCTGCGCCGCGAAGCTTCACAGCTGCAAGTTCAATGGGGGCAATACCTGTTGGAGCAGAGCACTTGGGCGGCTTACGGCCGAGTGGAAAACGCCGCAACTTCTGAGCTGAACATGATGGCGCCAACACCGGGCGACATCATTATGGTCAGTGCCAGCGGAGCCAAGGCACCATGAAGTATTCTGCCCTGGAGCCGCGCATGGTACGTCCGCAGCGGCCGCGAAAACAAACGCCGCTGCGTGTGGCGCGTTGGCGCTTTTACAGTGTGGCTGGTGTGCTCGCCACTTTGGTGGTGGTGGTGATCGGTCATGTTGCCAGTCTGCAGGTATTGCCCAATGCGGATCGCGGTTTTGAGTTTTTGCAGGGCCAGGGTGAATCGCGCACCCTGCGCACTGAAGTTATTCCCGCTTACCGCGGTGTAATCACCGATCGCAATGGCGATCCTTTGGCGGTGAGCACGCCTGTCTCCAGCCTGTGGGCAAACCCCAAGATTCTGTCTCAGTCTCCCGAGCGCCTGGAGCAATTGGCTAAGGCGCTGGAGTTAAATCCCGCCGAACTTAACGCGCGCCTGCAGCGCTACAGCAAAAAAGAATTTATGTATCTGCAGCGCCAGATGTCACCGCAAGCAGCGCAAGGCGTGCTGGCACTGGATATTCCCGGCGTCTATGAGCAGGTGGAGTACCACCGTTACTACCCGGCGGCGGATGTGGCGGCGCATTTGGTGGGTATGACCGATGTCGATGATCGCGGACAGGAGGGGATGGAGCTGGCTTACGACGCCTGGTTAACCGGCGAGAGTGGCAGCAAAGAGGTGCTTAAGGATCTGCGCGGTCGCACAGTAAAAGAGGTGCGCCTGATTAAAGCGGCGCGGCCTGGGCAAAATCTAACTCTGAGTATTGATTTGCGCTTGCAATATTTGGCGCATCGCGAACTGAAAAAGGCGGTTGATGAATCGGGAGCCAAAGCTGGCTCCATCGTTATTTTGGATGTGCTCACCGGCGAAGTTTTGGCGATGAGCAATCTGCCCAGCTACAACCCTAACGATCGCTCGCGCAATTGGGGCGGCGGAATTCGCAATCGTGCTATCACCGATGTGTACGAGCCTGGTTCAACGGTAAAACCCTGGGTCGTTTTGGCGGCGCTGGAAACACAAAAATTTAAACCTAACGACATCATTGATACCAATCCAGGTTATCTGATGGTGGGCACCAAAGCGATTCGCGATCACCGCAATTATGGTGCTTTGGACTTGGCTATGGCGATTGCCAAATCCAGCAATATTGCCATGACCAAAATTGCATTCACCCTGGAGCCGGATGCCATCCACGATATGTTTCAGCGCCTGGGTGTTGGCCAGCCTTTGGGTACGGGTTTCCCCGGCGAGGCAATTGGTATGTTGCCGGTGCTGAAGCCTGCGCAAAAAATTGAGCGCGCCAATATGTCATTTGGCTACGCCCTGCAAATCAATGCCCTGCAAGCGGTGCAGGCTTACGCAGTTATTGCCAGCGGCGGCATCAAGCGTCCCATCTCACTGTTAAAAGTGGATAACCCGCCAGCGGGCGAGCGAGTGGTGTCCAACCGGTACACTGACGAAGTTAAAGAGATGCTCAAGCGCGTGGTTACTGACGAAGGTACTGGCAGCCGCGCCCAGGCGATCTCCTATTCAGTGGCAGGTAAAACCGGCACTGCATTTAAAGCGATTCGCGGCTCCTACGCCGACCACAAACAAATAGCCTCATTTATTGGTATGGCGCCGGTAGACAATCCGCGCATAGTGGCCATGGTGGTTATCGATGAGCCTGAGGGTGGCGGTATATATGGCAATGGTGGCTATGTGGCGGCGCCTGCATTTTCCAAGGTGGCAGAAAACGCCCTGCGTATGCTCAAGGTAGCGCCCGATAGCCTGCGTAAAGATTCCCAGGTAGCTGCCAGCAAAGATACCGACAAAAAATCTGCTGTGCCCGCTGCTAAAAAGCAGGGAGCGGCCACCTAATGACTAACACTATCACTCTTGCGCAACTACTGCCCGGTGTAGCCCTTGATCGCGCTGGAGTTATTAGCGCCGGCCGCCTCTGTCTCGATTCACGCAAGGTGCAGGCGGGCGATATTTTTATTGCGTTGTTAGGCACTCAGGTAGATGGCCGCCAATTTATTGCTCGGGCCTTGGAGCAGGGTGCTCGCGCTGTGTTAGTGGAGGCGGATAAAGACTGGCAGGGCATTAACTGGATTGGCCAGGTGCCGGTTATCGCCGTAGAAAATTTGTCACAGCAAATTTCGCAAATTGCGGGTAATTATTTTTCCCATCCCAGCGAACAGCTACAGCTGATTGGTATTACCGGCACTAATGGCAAAACCACCTGCAGTTTACTATTGGGGCAATTGTTGGCTCAGCTTCAAGGTGTATCGGCAGTTGTCGGCACCATAGGTTATGGCTTGCTCGATAGCCGTGCGCTGGCACCACTGGCGCAGCAGCTTGGCAATTTGCACGCAACTGGCCTGACTACGCCAGACCCAATTGTTCTGCAGCGGATACTGCGCGAATTGTGTGATGCCGGTGCCAAGTCCGCTGCCATTGAGGTTTCTTCCCACAGTTTGCAGCAAAAGCGCGTTGCCGGTTTGCAATTTGATACAGCCGTATTTACCAATTTAACGCAGGATCACCTGGATTATCACGGCGACTTGGTGAGCTACGGCACCGCCAAGGCCGAACTGCTATTTATGCCCGGCCTTAAACACGCCATTTTTAATATGGATGATGCCTGGGCAAAATCACTCGCGCAAAAAACGCCAGCTGGTGTTGCGGCCATTGGCTTTTCGGTAAACAGCGAAGCCGATGTATATCTGCGCGATCTAACACTTCACGCAACGGGTGCCAGTGCAACCTGCGTTAGCCCCTGGGGCGAGGCGCAAATCCAATCGCCTTTACTGGGCGAGTTTAATCTCAGTAACCTCCTCGCAGTAATTTGTGCTGCTTGTGTGCAAGGTTTCGCGCTCGCGGATGTAGTGACTTTGCTGCCGCAGTTAGTGGCAGCGCCCGGTCGTATGCAGCCAGTCATTGTCGATCAGGCTGCGCAACAATTGCAGGTAATTGTTGATTATGCGCATACCCCCGATGCTTTAGAAAATACCCTTAAAGCCTTGCGCGCCCATCAAAGTGCGCGCATCTGGACCATCTTTGGCTGTGGTGGCGATCGCGACAAAACCAAGCGCCCGTTGATGGGCCGCATCGCGGAAAAATTTAGCGACTACTTGATAGTTACCAACGACAACCCGCGCAGCGAAGACCCGGGCGCAATCGCTGCCGACATCGTGCGCGGGCTACACAACCCTAACGCTTGCTTGGTTATGGCTGATCGCGCTCAAGCAATAGACTTTGCCATTCAGCAGGCTGCCAGCGGCGACCTGGTATTGATTGCTGGCAAGGGGCATGAGGACTACCAAATTTTTGCCAGCCAAACGCTTCCCTTTAGCGATAGTCAGCAGGCGCGCCTGGCATTGCAGCGCCGTATCGCCAAACTGGATACCAAAACCAATTCGTCATCTGGAGGTGCAGTATGATGCGCCCCTTGCTGCTCAGTGAACTGGTCGAGTTTATCAACAGCCAGCGCCTGCCTAACCAGCTCTCACCCGAATTAAAAAATGGCGATGCCCTTTTCTCGCAGGTGAGCACCGACAGTCGCAGTTTGGCGGCCGGTGAGCTCTTTATTGCCTTGCGCGGTGAGCGCTTTGATGCCCACGATTTTCTCAATCAGGCCGCAGAAAAAAATCCCTGCGCACTGGTGGTAGAAAAATTTCAGCCCCAGATAGCGCTGCCGCAACTCGTGGTTGCCGACTGCTTGTTGGCGCTTGGTCAACTTGCAGTATTTAATCGCAGCTTGTATCACGGCCCGCTGGTGGCGATTACTGGCAGCAGCGGCAAAACCACAGTAAAAACCCTGGTGGCTAGCATTCTCGCTGAGTGCGGAGCAACTCTGGCGACCAAGGGTAATTTAAATAATCACATTGGTGTTCCGCTCACCCTTTTGCAGCTGGACGAGCAACACCAGTTTGCTGTGATTGAAATGGGCGCAAGTGGCCCAGGTGAAATTGCCTATTCCTGTTCGCTCGCCAAACCTCAGGTGGCGATGATCAACAATGTTATGCCTGCGCATATTCAAGGCTTTGGCTCTATTGCCGGAGTTGCTAAAGCCAAAGGGGAAATTTATTCCGGATTGGTTGCTGGCGGTATAGCTGTGGTCAATTTGGATGATGCTTTTGCTCCCGATTGGTTGGAGCAGCTGAGCGGCAAAAAAGTGTTGCGTGTTTCACTCGATAAAGCCGACGCTAATTGTCGCGCAGAAAATATTCGCGAAAGCCAGAATCAACTGGTGTTCGACCTGTTGATTAATCAGCAAAAAATTAACGTTAACTTGCAGGCGCAAGGTTTGCACAGTGTGAGCAACGCGCTTATGGCTGCCGCTTGCAGTTATGCCCTGGGTGCGAGCTTGGAAAAAATTCAAGCGGGCCTTGCCAGGTTCGCGCCTGTGTCCGGCCGTATGAGTCGCCATCGCGGTTATCAGGGCTGTTTAGTTATCGATGACAGCTATAACGCCAACCCAGGTTCGGTGCGCGCCGCCATAGATGTGCTTGCTGGCTATAGTGGCGGCGTCTTAGTGCTTGGCGATTTGGCTGAATTGGGTGATGAGGCGGCGCAATTGCATGCCGGTTTGGGCGAGTACGCCCGCGCCAAACGGATTAAACATTTATTTACGCTGGGCCAGCTGAGCGAAAACGCCAGCCGCGCCTATGGGGAAGGTGCCCAGCATTATCGCGAACGCGATCAGCTGGTTGCTGCACTTAAGAAAATTGCCACTGCCGATACCACTTTTTTGGTCAAAGGCTCGCGCAGTGCGCGTATGGATCTCGTGGTTGGCGAACTCTGTGATATAGCGGGAGATACTCACTAATGCTCTACTGGTTAGCAGAATACTTAAAAGAATACCTGCACAGTTTTGCGGTGTTTCAATATTTAACGGTGCGCGCGATCATGGGCGTGCTCACTGCTCTCGGCCTGTCGTTGTGGATGGGTCCCTGGGTAATTCGCAAGCTTACCGAAATGCGCATTGGCCAGGCAGTGCGCAGCGATGGCCCGCAAACTCACTTGGTCAAATCTGGCACGCCGACTATGGGCGGAGCCTTAATTCTTTCGGCGATGTTTATCAGCACACTGCTCTGGTCCAACCTGGAAAATCGCTATGTGTGGACCGTGATCATTGTCACTGCCATTTTTGGCGCAGTGGGCTGGGTGGATGATTATCGCAAAGTTGCCAAACGCGACCCTAAAGGCCTGCCGGCGCGCTGGAAATATTTTTGGCAATCGATTGGTGGCCTGGGTGCCGCTACCTTTTTATATATGACTGCCCAGTCGCCAGCGGAAACGCAATTGTTTATTCCCTTCTTTAAAAACGTCGCGCTCAATATGGGTCTGTTTTACATAGTGTTCACCTATTTTGTCATAGTCGGTACCAGCAATGCCGTCAATTTGACGGATGGTTTGGATGGCCTGGCAATTATGCCCAGCGTAATGGTGGCGGGTGCATTGGCGCTCATCGCCTATCTCGCTGGCCACTCACAGTTTTCGCAATATCTGCATATCGCTTATATCCCCGGCGCTGGTGAGTTGGTGGTTTTCTGCTGCGCCCTGGTGGGGGCTGGCCTCGGATTTTTGTGGTTTAACACCTATCCCGCACAGGTATTTATGGGGGACGTAGGCGCCTTGGCCTTAGGGGGTGCCCTGGGCTTGGTTGCGGTTATCGTGCGTCACGAAATTGTACTTTTTATTATGGGCGGTATTTTTGTACTGGAAACCGTCTCGGTCATTTTGCAAGTGGCGTCTTTTAAATTAACCGGCCGCCGTATTTTCCGCATGGCGCCCATTCATCACCACTTTGAATTAAAAGGCTGGCCCGAGCCGCGAGTGATTGTGCGCTTTTGGATAATCACTCTGGTGTTGGTGCTAATTGGTTTGGCCACACTTAAATTCCGTTAATTCAGCTGCATATTTACGAGGAAGAGCAACAGTGTCACAAATGATCGCCACCAGCAAAGTCAAAGCCATTATAGGCACCGGTATTACCGGTCTGTCTGTGGCGCGCTTTTTGGCTAAGCAGGGCATTGCTTTTGTGCTGCTGGATACGCGCACCTCACCGCCCAATCTGGAAAAAATCCAGCAGGAATTCCCCGGAGTGATGGTTGAAACAGGTGAGTTGAAATTGCCAACACTGCTTGCCTGTGACGAAATTATTGTCAGCCCAGGCGTGGCTGTTGCCACCCCGGCAATTACTCAGGCTAAAGCGGCGGGTATTCCTGTAGTTGGCGATATAGAAATATTTGTGCGCAATGCCAAGGCGCCGATTGTGGCCATTACCGGCTCCAATGCTAAAAGTACCGTAACTACCCTGGTTGGCGAAATGGCCAAAGCGGGCGGAATAAAGGTTGCTGTTGGTGGCAATCTGGGCACACCCGCGCTCGAGCTTTTGGCAGAGGATGTCGAGCTTTATGTCATGGAGTTATCCAGCTTCCAGCTGGAGACAGTTAGCAATCTCAACGCCAAAGCCGCCACTATCTTAAATGTCAGCGAAGATCATCTGGATCGCTACGCTGATATGCGCGCCTATATTCTCGCTAAGCTGCGGGTTTACTTTGGCGCCGAAAAAATAATCGTTAACCGCAATGATGTGCTTACCCATCCACCTTTTGCCGCCGGGGTAACGCCTATTTATTTTGGCGGTAAGGCCGACTTTGGTGCATTTGGTGTTGTCGACCAGGATGGCGAAGATTATCTGGCGAAAAACCTCACCCTCTTAATGCCTGCGCGCGAATTAAAAATAAGTGGTCGCCACAATCTCGACAACGCCTTGGCGGCGTTGGCGCTGGGCGATGCTGCTGGTATTCCTATGGCTGCCATGCTGGAAGCGTTAAAAAGTTTCCGCGGATTGCGCCACCGCTGCGAATTTGTGGCACAAGTAAAAGGTGTGGATTTTTACAACGATTCCAAAGGCACCAACATAGGCGCGACTCAGGCGGCGATCAAAGGCCTGGCGCGTGCGCCAAAACAACTGATTGTTATTTTAGGCGGTGAGGGCAAGGGCCAGGATTTCACCGAATTAAATACGGTGCTCAGTCAAGCACCTTGCCAATTGGTGCTAATTGGCCGCGATGCGCCGGTGATAGCCGCAGCAGTTGGCGATCTAGTGCCAGTGACTTTTGCCGATTCTCTCGCGGCGGCGGTAAGCATATCGCTGCAGTTGGCTAACTCAGGTGATGCTGTACTGCTATCACCTGCCTGCGCCAGCTTTGACATGTTTAAAAATTACGAAGATCGCGGCGAGCAATTTTGCGCCCTAGTAAAGGAGCTGGCACGGGCATGAGCCATTCCGCCACACCTAACAGCCAATTGCCGCTCAGCCTGCGTGTGGACTGGGTGCTGCTGTGCCTGTGGTTTGCTCTTATGTCTATTGGCCTGGTGATGGTGGCTTCAGCTTCAGTGTCCTTTGCTGCGGCAACCTATGATGACGCCTGGTATTTTGCCAAGCGCCATGCCGTTTATTTGGCCATGGCCTTGTCGCTGGCGGTATTTGTCGTTTGTATTCCCATGAGCTTTTGGCAGCGTTATGCCCAGCATATTTTGTTCATCACTTTATTCTTGTTGGTAATAGTGCTTATCCCCGGCATAGGTCGCCGTGTAAATGGCAGTCAGCGCTGGCTCAATCTCGGTTTGGTCTCTATTCAAATCTCTGAAGTGGCCAAAGTCTGCGCGGTAATATTTTTCGCCAGCTTTTTTGCGCGCCGTTATCAAGAGCTGCACTTCGGCTGGCAGGGCTTTTTAAAGCCGGTACTAATCGTCGGTGTGTTTGTCGGCTTACTGCTGCTTGAGCCAGACTTCGGCAGTTCCGTGGTGCTCTGCGCGACAGTGTTCTCCATGATGTTTATTGTCGGCGTGCGCATTTGGCAATTTTTGCTGTTGTTTCTTGCCGGTGGTGCTGCCATGGGTGCCATGGCTATTTTCTCTGCTTATCGTATGCGTCGCCTGGTGACTTTCCTCGACCCTTGGGCCGACCAGTTTAACAGCGGCTATCAACTCACTCAGTCACTGATTGGTTTTGGCCGTGGCGAATGGTTTGGCTTGGGTTTGGGCAATAGTTTGCAAAAACTGTTCTTTTTACCTGAAGCCCACACAGATTTCATTTTCGCCATTATCGCTGAAGAGTTCGGCCTGCTTGGCGCTTGTGTAATGGTTGCGCTGTTTGCGGCCTTGATCGGGCGAATTTTCCTGTTGGCGAAAAAAAATCTCGCGGCGGAGCGGATATTCCCCGCGCTGGTGGCCTTTGGTATCGCAATACTTTTTTCCTTTCAGGTGTTCGTTAATATCGGCGTCTCCTCTGGCTTGCTGCCGACCAAGGGCTTGACCTTGCCGTTTATTAGTTACGGCGGTTCCAGTTTGTTGATTTGTAGTTTTTTAATGGCTGTGGTTATGCGTATCCAATGGGAGTCGCAGCCACAGTTAATGGAAACACCCAAAGCAGAAAAGGCAGCCAAGGCGGCGATGCGCGAGGTGATGGCATGAGTCAAAAGAACATGCGCGTGTTGATTATGGCCGGCGGAACCGGTGGCCATGTGTTTCCGGCTTTGGCGGTAGCAGAAGAGCTGCGTGCTCGCGGATTGGTGGTGGAGTGGTTAGGCACAGCCAAGGGTATTGAATCGACGCTGGTGCCAAACGCAAGCATACCGCTCAACCTGATTAGCGTTGAAGGTGTGCGCGGTAAAGGTGTGCTGGGTTTGCTAAAGGCGCCTTGGCTAATCAGCAAAGCCATAGTGCAAGCGGTGGGCATTATCCGCCGCTTCAATCCGGATGTAGTTGTGGGCTTTGGCGGCTTTGCCTCTGGTCCTGGTGGTGTGGCTGCCAAACTTTTGGGAAAGCCGCTGGTTATTCACGAGCAAAATGCTGTTGCAGGCACAACCAATCGATTGCTCTCACACATAGCCGATTCGGTAATGGCAGCTTTTGAGGATGCTTTCGAAAATCGCACGGATATAGCCGTTGTTGGCAATCCGGTGCGTGATGCCATCAAACAATTGCCGTTAATCGCTGAGCGCTTTCAGGCGCGCAATGACACGGCCGCACCCAAGCGCCTCTTGATTTTGGGCGGCAGCCTGGGGGCAAAGGCCATTAATGAAATGGTGCCAGCGGCGCTGGCGCAGATGGAAGCGGGCAATCGTCCAGAAGTTTGGCACCAGACGGGGCGCGCCCATAGTGAAGCGACACAGTCACGCTATCAACAATTGGGTGTAACTGCCCGTGTCGATGCTTTTATCGACAATATGGCCGAGGCCTATGCTTGGGCTGATTTGGTAATTTGTCGCGCCGGGGCGTTAACGGTTTCGGAGCTGATGGCCGCAGGTGTGGGCTCGCTGCTAATTCCACTGCCCAACGCCATTGACGATCATCAAACCTGGAATGCGCGCATCCTTGCCAAGCAGGGAGCGGGCATCGCCCTGGTGCAAAAAGAATTAACGCTGGAAAAACTTGCCAGCCTTTTAACTGTTCACTTGTCGGCGCGTCAGGAGTTGCAGCGTATGGGTGAAAAAGCCAAGGCTTTGGCGATCCCCCAGTCTGCAGCTTTGGTGGCTGACGCCTGTATGGAGGTGACCCGTGGATAAATCCACCGGTGCTTACGAAGTTCCCGAAATGCGTCGTATTCGTCGCATACATTTTATTGGTATTGGCGGCGCAGGCATGAGCGGTATCGCCGAGGTGCTGTTGAACCAGGGTTACGACATTTCCGGCTCGGATATCAAAGCATCACCCGTTACCCAGCGCTTGGAAAAAATGGGTGCGAGCATTTTTATTGGCCATAAGGCAGATAACGTGCGCGGTGCCGATGTGGTCGTAAATTCCAGTGCGGTTAATAGCCAAAACCCGGAAATACTGGGCGCGCGTGAACTGCGTATCCCCGTAGTGCGCCGCGCTGAGATGCTGGGCGAACTGATGCGTTATCGCCATGGTATTGCCGTTGCTGGCACCCATGGTAAAACCACCACTACCAGTTTGCTGGCTTCCATTCTGGCAGCGGCAAAAAAAGATCCCACGTTTATTATTGGCGGCTTGGTCAATGCTTTTGGGGTTAACGCTAAATTGGGGGCGAGCCGTTACCTGGTGGCTGAAGCGGATGAAAGTGATGCTTCTTTTTTACACCTGCAACCCATGGTGGCCATAGTTACCAATATTGATGCCGACCATATGGAGACCTATGGCGGTGATTTTTCCAAACTGAAAAAAACCTTTGTCGAATTTTTGCACAACCTGCCGTTTTATGGTCTGGCCGTAATCTGCGGTGAAGATCCCGTGGTGCGCGACATTATCCCTGAAGTGGCGCGCCCAATTATTACCTATGGCTTTTCTGAGAATTGCGATGTGCGCGCGGTCAATGTGCGTCAATTCCCAATGTATTCAGAGTTTGACGTGTTGCGGCCTGGCCATGCCGAGCCTTTGTCGGTACGCCTGAATATTCCCGGCATCCACAACGTGCTTAATGCCACGGCAGTTATCGCGGTGGCGAGCGATGAGGGAATCGCAGATTCTGCGATCCAGGCTGGCCTTGCCAATTTCCAAGGTGTTGGGCGTCGCTTCCAGGTCTATGGCAATTTCGCTGTGGCTGAAGGCGAGGCCATGTTGGTCGATGACTATGGTCACCATCCGCGCGAAGTGGCAGCAGTTATTCGCGCTGTGCGCGATGGTTGGCCAGAGCGCCGCTTGGTGATGGTCTATCAACCTCACAGATACACGCGCACCCGCGATCTCTACGAAGATTTTGTCGAAGTGTTGTCGAGCGTTGATGTACTGGTGTTGCTTGAAGTTTACAGCGCTGGCGAAGAAGCCATTCCCGGCGTTGATAGCCGCCACTTGTGCCGCAGTATTCGCACACGTGGCCTAGTGGAGCCAATTTTTGTGGAAAGTGTAGAGGCTGTGCCCGACATCATTAAAGATTTGGTGTGTGCGGGTGACATAGTTATCACCCAGGGGGCAGGCAATATTGGCGGCTTATCGCCAGAGTTGGCCAAGCGCGAATTGCGCTAGTTAAAACAGAATTTTTTGCCAGGTAATTTGAAAGGTAATTAGAAAATGCAAGCGGTAACCCTGCCAATAGACGAAAGCTTAAAGCAGCAAATAGGGCGTGTCGGTGTGCTCTATGGCGGTCTTTCAGCGGAGCGTGAAGTCTCGCTGCAAAGTGGCGCTGCGGTAATTGCTGCGCTGCAATCAGCAGGTGTTGAGGTTGTCGCTATTGATGTTGGCGTTAATGTTGTTGCCGATTTGCAAGCGGCCAATATTGATCGCGCTTTTTTAGCGCTACATGGGCCTGGCGGCGAAGACGGTCGCATCCAGGCACTATTGGAATTTTTAAATATCCCTTATACCGGCAGTGATGTGCAATCGTCTGCATTGGCGATGGATAAATTGCGTACCAAACAGCTTTGGCGCGGGTTGGATTACCAAAATGCATTGGGCTTACCCACACCCGAATTCGCAGTAGTCAATAAGGATTCAGATTTTGTTGCAGTGCTCTCGCGCCTCGGCGGCGAAGCTATGGTTAAGCCAGCCAATGAGGGCTCGAGTATTGGCATGTCGCGGGTGAAGTCGGCGGCAGAACTACAAGCCGCATTTGCCAAAGCGGCACAGTACCAGGGTGAAGTTTTAGTGGAGCGCCTGATCGTTGGCGCCGAGTACACAGTGGCGATTTTGGACGGCGAGGCACTGCCTCCCATCAAATTGGAAACTGACCACAGTTTTTACGATTACGATGCTAAGTATATTGCTGAAGATACTCGCTATCTTTGCCCTTGTGGCTTGCGCGAGGCGAAAGAGCGGGAATTAAAAACCCTGGCTCAGGCTGCTTTTAACGCGCTGGGCTGTCGCGGCTGGGGACGAGTCGATGTTATGGCTGACGCAGATGGCAATTTCTATTTGCTCGAAGTGAACACTGCGCCGGGCATGACCAGTCACAGCCTGGTGCCCATGGCTGCCAAGGCGATAGGCCTGTCGTTTGCGGAATTGGTGTTGACCATTCTGTGCGCAAGCTTAAAGGTCAAAGCGCAATAAATTATGGCGCTGCGCAATAGCCAATCGTCCCCTGAATCAGATGCGGAAGCACTGGTGCATGGTATTAGGCGAGTCGAGCCAAGTTTTGGCGCTATGGATGAGATAGCTGATGCCGCAGATGTTTTGATCGCTACGCCTAGGCGGGCTCGCCGGGCAGCTAAGGCGGAACTGGCTGCGCAACAGGCCACCGATGAATCGCATGATGTGCTTATGGATGCGCCCAGCCCACGCTGGCGTCGTCAGTCGGTGGACTCAGTTCCCTCTGCGGCTGAGCGTCCGTCGCGCATGCAAAAACGCGAGCGGGGTTATAGCAAAACCAGCCCGCGCGGCGATATAGGTGCGGCGGTAAGGCCAGGCTCTGCTAGACGAGTGCCCAGTCTGCCTATAAATCCAAAGTGGTTTTTACTGCTGTTGGTTTTGTTGGTGCTGGTAGCTGGCTACTTTGCGCGGGAGCCTTTGAGTGAATTATTACAGCGGCCGTTTAAAAGTGTGGTGGTGGAAGGTGCGTTTCACCTGATCAGTAAAAAACGTGCAACTCAGTTGATCAGTGATGAAATAGATAGCAACTTTTTGCGTTTGGATCTTCTCCGGATTAAGCACGCTTTGATGGCCGACCCCTGGGTGGAGTCGGTGAGCCTGACACGGCGCTGGCCGGATACTCTGGTGGTGAAAATCAGCGAGCAAACACCTATAGCCCGCTGGGGCAAGGGCTTTCTCAACCAGCGTGGACAAATTGTTGAAGTGGCGGCGACGGATAAACTTGCGGGGCTTCCATGGTTTGAAGGAAGTGCGAACGATGCGCTAGAAATTTTGCAGCAGTATCAGGATTTTTCCCAGTTATTGCGTCCGCGAGGCCTGGATGTAATCGCGTTAAAGTGTGATAACAAAAAATCTTGGCGTTTAACCCTAAAAAATAACGTCGAAATCGCTCTTGGACGCAATCAGGTTATGGAAAAAATTCGCCGATTTGTTACTGTATACGACACGGAATTGCAGCCAATTTGGGGCGATGTAAAAGCGATCGATGTCAGGTACACCAACGGCATTGCAGTGCGTTGGTTAGATGGCTCGGAGTCGGCGAAAAAGTATTTAAAAAACGGGGCGGCAACTATTGCTGGCCTGGCACCGGCAGCGAGTGCAAGCGCTAAATAATTTGAGCAAACAATCAGCGGCTGAAAAGTCTGACAGACGAGGTTAAGTGAATGGCAAATGCGAGTGAGAACAAAATGATCGTCGGCCTGGATATAGGGACATCCAAGGTTGTCGCTATCGTTGGTGCTATCACTCCCGAAGGACAGTTGGAGATTGTTGGCATCGGCTCCCATCGTTCCAACGGTCTTAAAAAGGGCGTAGTGGTAAATATTGAATCCACCGTCCTGTCCATTCAGCGCGCAATTGAAGAAGCTGAGCTTATGGCCGGCTGTCAGATACATTCGGTTTATGCGGGTATAGCTGGCAGCCATATCCGTAGCCTCAACTCCCACGGCATAGTGGCAATTCGCGATCGCGAGGTATTGTCGCAGGATTTGGAGCGGGTGATAGATGCTGCCCAAGCGGTGGCGATACCTGCTGATCAAAAAATCCTGCATATATTGCCGCAGGAATTTCTGATTGATGATCAGGATGGTGTGAAAGAGCCTCTGGGTATGTCCGGTGTACGCCTGGAGGCCAAGGTGCATCTGGTGACCTGTGCGGTTAACGCGGTGCAAAACATCGAAAAGTGCATTCGCCGCTGTGGCCTGGAAGTGGAAGACATCATTCTTGAGCAGCTGGCCTCCAGTTACTCGGTACTTACCGATGATGAAAAAGAGCTGGGTGTGTGCGTAGTGGACATTGGTGGCGGCACCACTGATATCGCCATCTTTAAGGATGGCGCCATTCGCCATACCGGTGTGATCCCCATCGCTGGCGACCAGGTTACCAATGACATAGCCATGGCATTGCGTACACCTACACCCAATGCCGAAGAGATCAAGATCAAATACGCCTGTGCGCTGGCTAAACTCACCAGCCCGGATGAAACCATCAAGGTGCCCAGTGTCGGTGATCGCCAGCCGCGCGACTTGTCTCGTCAGGCCTTGGCAGAAGTTGTTGAACCTCGATACGACGAGCTATTTACCTTGGTGCAAGCCGAGTTGCGTCGCAGCGGATTTGAAGATTTGTTGGCGGCGGGAATAGTGCTTACCGGTGGCACCTCCAAAATGGAAGGGGTTATTGAGTTGGCTGAAGAGATTTTTCATATGCCGGTGCGCCTGGGCGCGCCGCAGAATATTCGCGGGCTATCAGACATAGTTAATAACCCTATCTATTCGACTGGGGTTGGCCTGTTGATTTATGCCATGAAGCAACAACAGGAGCGCGGATATCCAAGCTCAACTAGCAAAGAGTCTTCTGGTTCTTTGCTGAATAAAATCAAAAAATTGTTCCAAAGTAATTTTTAAGTGTGAATACATCGTTTAACAACAGATTTTAATTTTGTACCAAAGGAAAAAAGGGGTGTGGCTATGTTTGAATTAGTAGATAGTATTCAGCAAAACGCTGTAATCAAAGTTATTGGTGTAGGTGGTGGTGGCGGTAATGCCGTTAAGCACATGATCGCCAGCAAAATTGAAGGTGTAGAGTTTATCTGCGCCAACACTGATGCTCAGGCGCTGAAAGATATAGATTCACGAACCGTGCTGCAGCTGGGGCACTCCATGACCAAGGGGCTGGGTGCTGGCGCTAATCCAGAAGTTGGCCGTCAGGCCGCGATGGAAGATCGCGAGCGTATTGCCGAAAGTCTGCGCGGTGCCGATATGGTGTTTATTGCTGCGGGTATGGGCGGTGGTACCGGCACTGGCGCTGCACCTGTGGTAGCCGAAGTTGCGCGTGACTTGGGTATTCTCACCGTTGCTGTAGTGACCAAGCCTTTCCCGTTTGAAGGCCGTAAGCGCATGGTGATTGCTGATGAGGGCATTAAAGAGCTGAGCTCGCGCGTGGACTCTTTGATCACTATCCCCAACGAAAAGCTCCTCTCGGTACTGGGTAAGTCCACCAGCTTGCTGGATGCTTTCAAAGCCGCTAACAATGTTTTGTTGGGCGCAGTTCAGGGTATTGCCGACCTGATTATTCGTCCAGGCATGATTAACGTGGACTTCGCAGATGTGCGCACCGTTATGTCCGAGATGGGCATGGCAATGATGGGCACCGGCCGCGCGACGGGTGAAAATCGTGCTCGCGAAGCGGCAGAAGCAGCTATTCGCAGCCCATTGCTGGAAGACGTTAACCTGCAGGGCGCGCGCGGTATTCTGGTTAATATCACCGCTGGTATTGACTTGTCGCTGGGTGAATACTCCGAAGTAGGTAACACTATTGAAGAGTTCGCCTCTGCTGATGCGACTGTGGTTGTTGGTACTGTAATTGACCCAGAAATGACTAATGAACTGCGTGTAACTGTAGTAGCCACTGGTCTTGGCATTGCTACTACCGGGAGAGAAAGTAAGCCTGCACCTACCAAAGTAGTGGTAGACAATACTCGTCGCCAAGCCAGCACAGGCATGGATTACGCCGAGCGTCCAGCGCTGCGCGCTAATCAGCACGGCTCAGCTGCCGCCGCTGTAGCCGCACCTTTGGGGGATAAGGAATTGGAATATCTGGATATTCCGGCTTTCCTGCGTCGCCAAGCTGACTAAGCTGCTACAACCTTAGGGATAACTCGATCGCTTCTTGGTGAAGGATTTGCCAGGAGTGTCGCCCTATGAGACCAGGGCTCTGCTTGCCAACAGATGAGGCCACACCCATCTGGATGACAGCTTTGCCCTGGTGATTTTTTGACTGATTAGACCGAGACCATCGCGAAACTATTAATGTTTAAAATGTCTATGACAGCGATTGTTTTGTTTAACTAGAGGTGCTGTACCTATATTGGTACCATTAGCTCCACTTCTGCATGATGTGCAGTTCGCCTACAAGTCCTTGCCCCGCTAGTTACTGCTCCCCGGATCCCACAGATGATTAGACAGAGAACCCTGAAAAGCGCAATTCGTACCACAGGTGTAGGTTTGCATACGGGCCAGAATATTCATTTGACTCTTCTCCCCGCCGCTGAAGATACGGGAATAGTTTATCGTCGTGTAGATTTGGACCCTGTAGTGGAGATTCCCGCAACAGCATTTAATGTGGGTGAAACTACCTTATCTACCTGTCTGGTCAAAGGCGATGTCAAAGTTTCTACGATTGAACATCTAATGTCAGCTTTGGCAGGTTTAGGGGTGGACAACGCCATCGTAGAGTTGGACTCTGCTGAAATTCCCATTATGGATGGCAGCGCAGCGCCTTTCGTATTCCTGATTCAATCGGCGGGTTTGGTAGAGCAGGCCGCGCCTAAAAAATTTGTTCGAGTACTTAAAGAAGTTACTTTGGAAGATGGAGATAAGTTCGCCTCCTTTATACCTTTTGAAGGCTTTAAGCTCTCATTTTCAATTGAATTCGATCATCCGGTATTTAAAGGGCGTCGCCCCCATGCGGATATAGATTTCTCCACCCAGACCTTTGTCAAAGAAATTAGTCGTGCGCGCACCTTTGGTTTTATGCATGAAATTGAGTATTTGCGCTCTAAAGGTCTTGCTCGCGGTGGGAGCATGGCCAATGCCATAGTGGTTGATGACTATCGTATCCTTAATGAAGAAGGACTTAGGTTCGAAGACGAGTTTGTTCGCCACAAGGTACTGGATGCGGTTGGCGATCTCTATTTATTAGGCCATCCACTGGCGGCTGAATATCGGGCCCACAAGTCCGGTCACTCGCTCAATAATCGTGTGCTACGCCAATTAATTGAGCAAAAGGATGCTTGGGAGTGGGCAACATTTGATCAGCTGGTGCAGTCGCCGGTCGCTTACATGCCCATAAATGCTGCGGCTTAAGAAGTGTGATTGGGTTTGAAATAATTTACAGTGATTAGCATTTCTGCTTGTTAAAGCAATAAAGTCTGTGCGATAGTCTTTATTCAGGCCTAAAAATAGGCTTGGGAAAAGGATGCATGCACGGGTTACCCTCCTCGAATTATCTCGATAACCTGTTGAAAAGTGGCACTTTTTTATTGATTGGTGCGACTTAAGGGAAATACTTCCATTGGAATTGTGAACAACTAAGGTCGATTTAGACTTGTCTGAATTGGCATTAATACTTATTTCGCCAGTAAAAGCCTAGTTTTCCCAATGAAAATAATTATTGTCAACAAAGACCACGGACAAGCTCGCAGCTTCACAATTGGCGGCTGGACTCGCGCCTTTTTGTCTGTTTGCCTGCTCGGCATTCCAACCGTTATTGGCGCCTGGGGTTACTCTTGGCTGATGTCTGCCGATGGCAATAGCCTGGCTGGCGATGGACAAAGTTGGACTAGATTACTCTCTGAAAAAGATTCAGAATTAGAAAAAGAGCGCAATGCCTCTGAGGCTCAAATTACCGCGCTTACCTCCAAGGTCGCGGAACTTCAAGCAAGATTGATTCGCTTAGATGCGCTGGGCGAAAAGCTCACAGCCGCTGCCAATCTCGATCAGAGTGAGTTCGATTTTGGTCAGGTTCCCGCCATAGGTGGTCCATCTCACTCAAGCCCCGATCAGCTGTATTCTGCACCCGACGTCCTCTCTTCTATAGACAATCTTTCTGCGCAAATTGATATGCGCGAACAGCAGCTTAACTTTATCGATTTGCTGTTATCCAATCGCGATCTGCTTCAGGACTCGGTGGTTGCCGGTGCACCGGTTGCCCATGCGCGAATGACTTCCGGTTTTGGTTATCGTGAAGATCCTTTTACTGGGCACCGCGCTTTTCACGCCGGGATAGATTTCGGTGTGCCCGAAGGCACAAAGGTTAGTAGTGTTGCCGCCGGCGTGGTCAACTGGGCTGGCCGCCATCCTGAATATGGCAATATGGTGGAAGTGCGCCATGGCAATGGTCTTGTTACACGCTATGCGCACAATAAATCCTTGTTGGTTAAAGCAGGCGATGTTGTTAAAAAAGGCCAGGTGATTGCCCTTTCTGGCACTACCGGCCGCTCAACTGCTCCGCATGTTCATTTTGAAGTTTATAAAAACGGCAGAGTTGTAGATCCTGCTACTTATATCCGCCGCACCACGCGTTAATTCCTCTTTAAAAGGCGCTTTGACAACTTGAGCAAGCACTTGCTTTAGTTGTCGCCTTCCTATTTACTTGCCAGCCTTAGTCATCCGTTAAGAACGAGAGCACACTAAGGCTGCTCCTCGTTAATTTGCTAGTTGATAATGGTATAAAAAATGATCGGTAAGTTAGTAAAAGCCATTTTTGGTTCAAAAAATGAGCGCGAACTCAAGCGCATGGGCAAAGTGGTTGTGAAAATCAATGCCCTTGAACCTGAAATGCAAAAGCTCAGTGACGAGCAACTTAGAGCCAAAACCGAAGAATATCGCGAGCGTTACGCCAAGGGTGAAACCCTTGAGCAGTTGCTGCCGGAAGCATTCGCCACCGTCCGTGAAGCTGGCCGTCGCGCCATGAATATGCGCCATTTTGATGTGCAGTTGATCGGTGGTATGACCTTGCATGAAGGCCGCATTGCTGAAATGCGTACAGGTGAAGGTAAAACACTGGTATCAACTCTGCCTGCCTACCTGCACGCGCTGGCTGGCAAGGGTGTTCATGTGGTTACGGTCAATGATTATCTAGCCAGCCGCGACGCTAACTGGATGCGTCCTATTTTTGAATTTTTAGGCATGACTGTAGGTGTAATTCAGTCTATGCAAGCTGCGCAACAAAAGCGTATGGCCTATGCTGCCGATATTACTTATGGCACCAACAATGAGTATGGGTTTGATTATCTGCGCGATAACATGGCGCTGAGTAAACAGGATCGCGTACAGCGCCCATTGAATTTCGCCATTATCGATGAAGTTGACTCGATTTTAATTGACGAGGCGCGCACCCCGCTGATTATTTCTGGTGCTGCAGAAAACAGTGCCGAGCTCTATCGCCGCATGAACCAAATGGTGCTCAAGCTAGCCCGCCAAGATGATAACGGCGAAGATGGCGAGCGTTTGGTGGTCAATAAATATGGTGACTTCCGCGTCGACGAAAAATCCCGTCAGGTTGAGTTAACCGAGCAGGGCCATCAGCACGTTGAAGAGTTGATGATCAAAGCCGGTTTATTGCAAGCGGATCAAAACCTCTACGCCGCTAACAATCTCGGTTTGTTGCATCACGTTAATTCGGCGCTACGCGCCCATGCGCTTTTTCATCGCGATGTTGAATATATAGTTCAAGAAGGCCAGGTGGTTCTGGTGGACGAGCACACTGGCCGTACCATGCCGGGTCGTCGCCTCTCTGAAGGGTTGCATCAGGCCATTGAAGCCAAAGAAAACGTGGAAATTCACAGTGAGAGCCAGACGCTCGCATCGACGACTTTCCAAAACTATTTCCGTCTTTATCCCGTGCTTTCCGGCATGACCGGTACTGCGGATACTGAAGCCTTCGAATTTCGTGAAATTTATGGTTTGGACGTAGTGGTTATTCCTACCAACCGTCCTATTCAGCGTATCGACCTCAACGATAAGGTCTATTTATCGCTGGAAGAAAAGTACGATGCAATTGTTGAAGATGTGAAAGCCTTCCAAGGTAAAAATGCCCCTGTTTTGGTGGGTACGGCATCGATTGAAACCTCCGAAGAAATGTCGCGTCGCCTGACCAAAGCTGGCATAACACATCAGGTGCTAAACGCTAAATTCCACGAAAAAGAAGCAGAAATTATTGCTCAGGCTGGCCGTCCTGGCGCGGTAACCATTGCCACCAATATGGCCGGTCGCGGTACCGATATTATGTTGGGCGGCCGCTGGGAGGCGGAGGTGGCGCTGCTGGAAAATCCAAGCCAAGCGCAAATTGATGCTATTAAAGCCGATTGGAAAAGTCGCCATGAAACTGTATTGGCCGCTGGCGGTTTACACATAGTTGGTACCGAGCGCCATGAGTCGCGCCGTATCGATAATCAGTTGCGTGGTCGCGCTGGTCGTCAAGGCGACCCGGGTGTAACGCGCTTCTATTTGTCGCTTGAAGATAACCTGATGCGTATTTTTGCCTCAGATCGCATGCGCAACTTTATGCAGGCGCTGGGCATGGAGAAGGGCGAGGCCATTGAGCATCGCATGGTTAACAATGCCATTGAAAGTGCGCAGCGCAAAGTGGAAGGGCGCAACTTTGATATTCGTAAGCAATTGCTTGAATTTGATGATGTGGCTAACGATCAGCGCCAGATTATCTATCATCAGCGCAATCAGTTGCTGGAAGCGGAAAATATTCGCGACACAGTGACCGTGGTGCGTGAAGAAGTTATTGATAGCTTGATTAGCAGCTATATTCCGCCGCAATCTATTGAGGATCAATGGGATATCTCTGGCCTGGAAAAGCAAATCGAAATTGATTTTGGTTTACAGCTGCCAATTGGCAAATGGCTGGAGGAAGACAATCACCTGCACGAAGAGCCGTTGCGTAAAAAGTTGCAGGAGCTTATACAGGGTAGTTATACAGCCAAGTGCGAGCGTGTTGGCGATATAATGTTGGAAATCGAAAAGCAAGTGATGTTGCAGGTGTTGGATAACGCCTGGAAAGAACACTTGGCGGCTATGGATCATTTGCGTCAAGGTATCAACCTGCGCTCCTATGCCCAGCGCAACCCCAAACAAGAGTACAAGCGCGAAGCCTTTGAACTGTTCCAGCAACTGCTGGGTCGTGTAAAACACGAAACTATCCATTTACTGGCGCGGGTAGAGCCTATAACTCGCGAGCAAATGGAAGCTATGGAGATGCAGCGCCGTGAAGAGCTGGCGCGACAAAAAATGCAGATGCGCCACGATGAGTTGAGCGGCTTGGGTGAACCACAGCCACAACCACAAGAGCAGCGCGGCATGAACCCAGTGGTGCGCGAGGGACGCAAGGTGGGCCGCAACGACCCCTGCCCCTGTGGATCAGGTAAAAAGTTTAAAAACTGTCATGGGCAGTTGGAATAGAAAATCGCAACGGGCCAATTTAGATTGGCCCGTTTAGCATGGGCGATAAATTTTTCTCAAGATAATTGTGAGCATTGATTATGGCAGTTGGTGAATATCCATTTCCGCAAATGCACCCGGTAAAAGGTGTGAAATTGACCTCTGTGAGCGCGGGCATAAAAAAAGTAGGGCGTCGTGATGTGGTGCTGTTTGAGCTGGCCGAAGGCTCAAGCGTTGCGGGCGTATTTACTCAAAATGCATTTTGTGCTGCACCTGTCACCGTGTGTCGCGAGCATTTAAGCAGGGCGCCCATTCGCTATTTGGTCATTAACTCGGGCAACGCCAATGCCTGTACAGGTGAGCAGGGTTTGGTTGATGCCAAGGCTACCTGTGCTGCTATTGCACAGCAAACGGGTGTAAAGGCCGAGCAGGTTTTGCCATTTTCTACCGGCGTTATCGGCGAACCTCTGCCAGTACAAAAAATTCTGGCGGTGATTCCAGAGGGCTTGGCCAAGGTAACTGAATCTGGTTGGGAAGATGCCGGTGCAGGCATTATGACTACCGATACTCGTCCCAAAGGGTTCAGCCAACAAGTCGAATATCAGGGGCAAATCATTACCGTTAACGGTATTTCCAAAGGCGCAGGCATGATCAAGCCCAATATGGCCACCATGCTTGGTTATATTGCTACTGATGCCAAAATTGCTCAGCCAGTACTGCAGCAAATTTGTCGCGAAGCGGCCAATAAATCTTTTAACCGTATTACCATTGATGGCGATACCTCCACCAACGACTCCTGTATTTTGATCGCTACAGGTCAGGTAAATTTGCCTGAAGTTGCCGAGGCCAGTGGCGAG
Source organism: Cellvibrio sp. (assembly GCA_050305995.1). Lineage (GTDB taxonomy): Bacteria > Pseudomonadota > Gammaproteobacteria > Pseudomonadales > Cellvibrionaceae > Cellvibrio. The sequence continues at coordinate 4,751 of JBNLGJ010000064.1, read as the reverse complement.
CTTTATGAAAAATTGCGCGCGCTGATCATCGCCGCTTTTGAACATCTGGCCAAGGCAATAGTTGCCGATGGTGAGGGTGCCACCAAGTTTGTTACTGTGGCTGTCTCTGGCGGTGCCAATCAGCAGGAGTGCTTGAATGTAGCTTACGCTGTTGCCCATTCGCCGCTGATTAAAACTGCGCTCTTCGCCTCCGACCCCAACTGGGGCCGTATTGTTGCCGCCATCGGTTACGCCGGTGTGCCCAACCTGGACGCCAGTAAAGTGCGAGTGCACTTAAACGATGTGCTAATCGTGGAAAACGGCGGCCGCGCTGCCAGCTATACCGAAGAGCTGGGGCAGGGTGTGATGAATCAGGCGGATATAGGTATTTATATCAATTTGGGGCGCGGAGACTCGGCAGAAACACTCTGGACCACCGACTTATCCTACGAGTACGTAAAAATCAATGCGGATTACCGCTCCTAATCCACAGCGCAGTTATGGCTAAATTGGTTCATGTCGCCGTGGGGGTTATACAAAACCCTCGCGGCGAAATTTTTATTGCACAGCGTGCCGCCGATGCGCATCAGGGCGGGCTATGGGAATTTCCCGGTGGCAAGCTTGAGGCCGGAGAGACAACGTCCCAGGCGCTGGTGCGGGAGTTGCGCGAAGAGCTGGCGATTGAGGTTGACGCCTGCCGGCCGCTAATTCAGATCCGTCATCACTATGCGGATAAATCTGTGTTGCTGGATGTTTATCGTGTGACAGAGTTTCGTGGTGAGCCTATTGGCAATGAGGGGCAGCCGGTACGCTGGGTTGCACCACCGCAGCTGGCCAACTTTGAGTTTCCCGCCGCCAATCGTCCCATTATTAAGGCTATAAATTTGGGCGAGCGTATGGCTGTTAGCGGTGAGTTTTCTGATGCCCAGGGCCTGCTAATGTCCATGCGGGCCCTGGCTGCTCAGGGAGTCGACCAATTAATTCTGCGCAGTACAAACAAGCCTCTGCTTGGTGATCCACAACTCCTAACCTTAGCTCGGCAATATGCGGCATCGCTGCAGATGCAGCTACAGATAAACTGTTCGCCGCTGGCGTTCGCACGCATTTCGCAAAGCCTTGGTGACGTGCTTGGATTACATTTAAATTCGCACGAGCTAATGCAGTGTGAGTCTCGTCCTATTGCCAATAATATTTTGCTGGGTGCATCTTGTCACAACCTGGACGAGCTGCAGCGAGCCGAGCAAATTGGTGTCGATTACGCGCTGCTGTCTCCGGTGTTACCTACCCAGAGTCACCCAGGTGTGCAAACCCTGGGCTGGGCCAAGTTTGCCAGCTTGGTTGAGCAGGTGAATTTTCCTGTGTATGCCCTAGGTGGAATGAGCGACGCCAGTTTGGTGCAGGCGCAAATGTATGGGGGGCAGGGAGTGGCGGCGATAAGTGCCTGGTGGCAAGTTTAATGCTTGGCGGGAATAATTTTTTATGCGCGTGATCTACACCTTGTTTTTTTATTTGATGGTGCCGCTCATTTTGTTGCGGCTGTGGTGGCGCGCGCGCAAAGCGCCCGCCTATAGTCAGCGCTGGGCGCAGCGTTTTGGTTTTGTGCTGCCGCCGCCCAGCAGTCAGGGGCCCGCGCGTAAAATGATTTGGTTGCATACAGTATCAGTGGGGGAGTTTCTCGGCGCGCTGCCGTTGATTCATCGGTTGCTACAAAACCCACGCAATCAACTTTTTATCACCACCACTACGCCCACTGGTTCTGAGCAGGTAAAAAAATCTTTGGGTTCGCGCGTTTTTCATGCCTATGCACCCTACGATTTGCCCGGCGCACTCAGGCGCTTTTTAGCTAGGGTCAAGCCGGATATGTTGGTGATTATGGAGACCGAACTCTGGCCCAATACCATTCACGCCTGCTACACGCGGAAAATCCCGGTACTTCTGCTTAATGGCCGTATGTCGGAAAAGTCTGCTCGTGGCTATGCCCGTTTGTCTGCATTAACGCGTCCGATGTTGGCTGAGCTCTCTATGGCCAGTATCCAGGCATCCGAGGATGCGCGCCGATTGTTGGATTTGGGCTTGCCCGCGGCGGCCAGCACGGTAACTGGCAATATCAAATTTGATCTAAATATTTCTGCAGATTTACGCCTTAAAGCAGCAGAGCTCAAGCGTCAGCTTTCATTGAGTGGTGAGCGCCAGGTGTTGATTGCCGCGAGCACTCACGCCGGCGAAGATGAAATTATCCTCAATGCTTTTGTGCAACTGCGCAAAGCCCTGCCGGGAAGAGAGTTGCTATTACTTTTGGTGCCGCGCCATCCCGAGCGCTTTAATCAAGTGGCAGGCCTGAGTCGCGAGGCGGGATTTGTCACCGGCAAGCGCAGTGAAAAACTACCCGATACCAATACCCAGGTATTAATTGGCGATACCATGGGTGAGTTGATGTTGCTGTATGGCGCGAGTGATCTGGCTTTTGTAGGGGGCAGTTTAATTCCCCGTGGCGGCCACAATTTTATCGAGCCGGCCGCCTGGGGCTTGCCTTTGGTGAGCGGTAATCACCTGTTTAATTTTGCTGAGGTGTCAAGGTTGTTACTGGCGGCAAACGCATTGCGATTGGTGGATACAGCGACTGAATTAGCGCAAGACTGGAAATTATTGCTAACAGATGCTGCTGCATATCGTGCGCGCGGTGAGGGGGCATTGCTGGTGGCGAAGGCTAATCGCGGAGCGCTGGATAAAAATTTAGCACTCATCGAATCCCTGTTAAATGAATAACCTGCCTTTAACGTAAAACTTGAGATAAAAAATGCCGGGCCTAGCCCGGCATTTTTTTGCTGGCAATTACCTCTCGTAATGGCTGCGGCTAACAGGAGCCTGGGAATTCAGCCACTTCTCCACTTCCTGCACATCGTTGGGGGTCAACATACCCGCCACTTCGCGCAGTTTAAAACCATCGATAACATAGTCGAACAGCGCCTGGTAGTAGTTGCGGCGAGCCTGATACAGATTGCGCTGCGCCAGCAATACTTCCACAAAGTTGCGCGTGCCCACTTCGTAGCCTGACTTGGTTGCATCCAGTGCCGATTGGCTGGAAATTATCGCCTGTTTGCGCGCTTGCACACGGGCTACATCAGTTTCCACGCTCAGGTGCAGGCTGCGTGCATTTTGGATGACATTGCGCTGAGTGCTGTTATAGCCCTCTTCGGCCGCTGCGTACTGTGCTGCCGCTTGACGCGAGCGACCTGTGGTGGCGCCGCCGCTAAATAGTGGCACGTTCAGGGTCAAGCTGGCGCTGGAGCCTTTGTTAGTTTGGTCATAGGCGGCACCAATGGTGCCATCTTGAGTGGTGTCGCTGTAGCCGAGAGCTGCGCTCAGGGTCGGTAGGTGGTTGGACTTGGACGCCTTGGCATTTTGGCGTGCGGCATCGGCACCCAAGCGCGCGGCTTTTAGGTTGTAGTTGTTCTTAAGTGCGAACTCTACCCAGTCGGCGCGATTGGCTGGGGTGGGGGCAACTACAGGAAACTTGTCGGAAAGGGGGGCGATGCTGTCTTCCGCCTGGCCAGTGAGAACCTCCAGTGCCTCGTAGGCAATACCCAGCAGACCGCGGGCTTCCAAGGTGGCGGCGGTGGCGCTGTCGTAGGCGGCCTGAGCTTCGTGAACGTCGGTAATAGCTGTCAGACCAACATCAAAACGCTGTTTGGCTTGCTCCAGTTGTTGTGCGAGCGCCTGTTCTTCAGCTTTAGTGGCTTCCAGTGATGCTGCTGCACGCAGCACATTAAAGTAAGCAGTAGCAACGCGCACAATCAGGTTTTGTTGATCGGCGCTGTACTGGGCTTCAGCTTGGTCGCTAAGTGATACCCCCTGTTTGTACACATACCAGCTATTCATATTAAACAGCTGCTGGGTTAGCGATATGTTCCAACCTTTAGTGGTGGTATCTGAATTACTGGTGACTGAAGTCAGATTGTTGGTAGAGTCGAAGTTATCTTTGCTGTAACTGGCTTTGGCGTTGATTTGTGGCAGCAAACCGGCGCGGGCAATGGTGCTGTACTCTTTGCCTGCCTGGTAGCTGGCTTGATCTGCCTTCATCTGCGCATCATTTTTGAGCGCTGATTGATAAACATCCATCAAGCTATTGGCGTTCGCCGCCAGGGGGGCGAGCGAAAATACGCTCAGAATCAAGTAGAGCTTGGTCTTTTTCATAGGGTAATCCAGATATCCAAAAGTTAAATTTCTAAAATTCCACGGGTTTTAGCTGGCGTTACTGACAAATAATCTAATCCTGGCGCTGGCCTGCCCCCGGTTTTGGGCCTGGCTCGCCTGCGAGTCTCTAGCAAACAAAGTTGTGTGGAAGTGTAAACCTTGGGCTGCTTAGGGTCGAGTTGGAGCCTAAGTCTCAGTGGTTAAAAAGGGTAAACTTCAGTGCCCGCGCGGTGAAGTTACAATTGTAAACTTTGCCTTGGTTTACACGTTTTGAGTTAGCTCAGGGCTTTGACGCCTGCGATGGGCTTTTGGATTCAATTGTTTTTAATAGCGTGAGATTCCAGCGAAATATCAGGAATTGCCTGGGTTGTTTAAAATGTGAACTATTCTTGGTTCCATGTCCCAGGGCAATTTCCAGTTAATTTCAAGTAAATAGCCTGCGAGTTGGCATTTAAGTTGCGTCAACTGGGGGGCGCTTTTATCATGCCCGGCCATTTGTTATTGCCGCAATTTTGGCTGGATTGCCAGCGGATGCGGTTTTTTGTTGGTCAATACTAAAAAGGTTTTTTTATGCCTGA
>JBNLGJ010000063.1:0-22246 GCA_050305995.1 Cellvibrio sp. | reverse complement strand
AGTAATGCCATAGCTGCTTCCATATCCGCACTTAAATCTTCCGATTCCTGCATATCCAAAGCGGGATCCAGTCCTAGTCTTTCGAAGGCTGAAATTTTTGTGAAATCCAGTTTTGCAAAAGGCGAGTCTGTGCCCAAATAGCTTTGCAGCATGGCAACTGTCACTATATCTCCATAATCGGCTTTAGCTGGGTGGCGAGTAAAATCCAGGTGTTGCGAGGGGATATGGGCTAGCTCCTCGGGAAACCCCCAGGTCTTTAAAATTAAATCACCAATGGGCGCGTGAATTTGGTCGATGACAGAGTCCAGGGTAAAGCTATCGTTTAATAGGGCGGGATGCTCTTCGGCGTAGGTTAGGATCGGCAGAACGCCTATTTTGTGTACCAGGCCAGCCAGTGTGGCTTGATCCGGGCGGAGTCGTGTGTAGTGTTTGCACAGCACATGGCTAATACCGGCGACTTCACTGGAGCGGCTCCAAACCTCTCGCATGCGCATGTCTACCATATCTGATGTGGCTTGAAACATCTGTTCCATTGCTAAACCTGTAGCTATGTTGCAGGTGTAATGAATTCCAAGGCGCATGAGTGCCGCGCGCAAGTCTTCTATGGGGCGGCTGGCTCGTAAAAGAGGGCTGTTGGCGACTCTTATTAGACGAGCACTTATGGCTGCATCATTGCCAATTACGCCAACTAACTTATCAATATCAGCATTGGGATCATCGGCCACCTCGCGAATTCTTAAGGCTACTTCGGGCAATGTAGGTAGTACTAGTTGGTCATTTTTAATGGCGCCGATGATTTCCTGGCGGACTTTTTCAACCACTTGACTCATAAATAAATCCTGCTTTTATGCGGGTAAAGGTTCAACTTAGGCTTTATGTATAGCATAAGGAAGGGGGAGGCGGGTGAGTTTAGCTCCCGATGATTCCAGGTGAAGGTCGTCTATATACTCATCGTAGACTGATACCAGCGCCTCAAAGTTTGCACTCTGAGTCAAGGCGATATTAATAAGCTGCCCGGCTTCTTTACCCACTGAGGTGACAAGCTTATCTCCGGGAGTTGGTGTTTTCTCGCTGGTGTTGCTGCTGCCTTCCACGCGGAATAGGTGCCTTTTTTGCGTGCCCCGGTAATGCATTCTGGCGACTATTTCCTGTCCTGTATAACAACCTTTTTTAAAGCTCACGGCGTTGATTGCACTAAGATTTAAATCTTGTGGCGTTAGCAGTTCAGAGGTTTCAGGTAAAACTGTGGCTACTCCAGCTCGAATTAGCTCCAGTTGGCTGCTGTTGCCAGAGAGCGTAAGTTGGGTATCTAAATCATCGGCAAGCTTAATGTCATTGCTTTGCCAGTATTCGAAATGGCTTTCGCTAAACCTGACAAGAATTCCTTGTTGCCAATAACTCCAATGAAGATTTTGCTCCAAGCTAAACGGGGCTGAGTTCATAAGTAGTTGGTTGGCACCGGATCCCACCACAGAAAGCGCGCTAAAATTGTCGCTCAGATCGGCGATTTTAGCTTTGGAGAAGACGATGTATTTACCGAGTGAGCCTGCGACCTTTTGTATTAGGGATTTGGGGAGGCGCATAAAAATTTCATCAGCGCTAATTTGCAGCAACAGAAAGTTGGCTATTACGCGTCCTTTTAGTGTGCACTGTGCCCCCCATATTGCAGTGTCGTGATTGAGTTCGCGCAGGTCGCAGGTGAGTTGCCCCTGTAAGAATTTGCTGGCATCTGGACCTTTAATCGATAGCAGGCCGAAGTCGTCTATAGGTGAATGGCATGAATCTAATACTTGATCTGTGTTTGTGGTCATAGTTGTATCTGGATCTGCTAAGCGATGTGAAATTCTACCATGTGTTCAGCTGTTGCAAAAAAATGATCTGGCTGAAATTCAAGCAGAATTTTAAAGATATGTATTGGCTAGGTGAATGCTATTTATACTGGATATTTGCCATAGCGATTAATTATTTTTGATTGGTACTTCATCAACAATAACTCTAATGCTGCAGGCGTTGATCTTAGTGCCGGGAATCTCATGATAAGTAACGTCAATATGGATAACTTGGTCAGTATTATCCAGGCACTAGGGGGGGGGGTCTTTTTAGTTTACTGATTTTGGTTGCTATGTGGACGCATCGCTTTCTCCTGGAAAAGGTAGTAAGCGTCTGGCCAAATACCAAGGCCGCCAAATTTATCCATTTGGTTCATCATGATAATGTTGGCGCTTGTTTCAGTGTTTCAGTGTTTCAGTGTTTCAGCGGGTTGATGCTGCCCTTTGCGAGGCTAAAGTTCGGGGGCAATTGAGGCATTTGTGCGAGCTAGCTGAAGCTGCAACTTGGTATAATGCCGCTTTTAAACTGGCTAGTGGGTGGATTGCTTGGAAATTAATCGTCTTATTTGGGGTAGTCGTCGTGGCATGCTTGAATTGGATTTAATCCTTTTGCCATTTTTGGAGAAGATTTATCCGGGTTTAGAGCAGGCCGATAAAGAGAGCTATTGGGCGCTACTCGAGGAGCAGGATCAGGATATGTACGCGTGGTTTATGCGTCGCGAAGATCCGGCTAATCCAGCCTTGCAGCGGATTGTGGATATTATTCGTGCAAATACCGGGCTGCAAAAACAACCTCGTTAAGCCAGCTGGAGGCCTGAATGCTAGGGGCGCTGTTGAAAAGCCTCTAGCTTCACTCGAGCCAATTGTCTGGCGTAGCTCACGAATGTTGCTGCTGCTCAGGTTGGGATTCTTATTCTGCTTGTCCCTATCATCCTGGTTGGCTTTGGCGCCCTTAATGGGCGAGGTGGCGGCCAGCTTGGTTTTGGTGATTGTGCTATTCGCAGGGCTGTTGGTGGGCTATAAGGCAATTATTGCCTCTGCTGAGGAGTCGTCATTATGGGTAGATCGGGGGCTCTGGGTAATATCCCACGATAGGCAAGTTGAGCGCTTGGTTTTGGTCGAAGCACTTATTTGGCCCTGGGTGGTTATTTTGACTCTTAATCCGGAAGATAATCAGGCTGGATTAACAAGAGGCAGGTTTTTTAACTTCAAAACCCGCTATTTAGTTGTTATGAGTGACTCTGTTAGTTGTGCAGATTTTCGCGCCCTCTGCCGCTGGTTGCGAATTTGTGTGCCCCGCCAGCGGCATTAGTTGCTACTCAAATTTTATTACTCAGTTTTTGCTAACGATAATATTCTGGCCGGCGAAATTAGTCGGTACCAGGATTGTATCGCGCGCTATGGGCGACTTTTGAGGGTAGTCCAGCGAGAAATGCAGGCCGCGGCTTTCTTTGCGCTCGTTAGCTGAGCGAATAATTAAGTCTGCCACTGTGGCCAGATTGCGTAGTTCAATCAGATCACTGCTCACCTTGTAGTTGCTGTAATACTCGGCAATCTCTTTTTGTAACAGTTTGATTCTGTGGGTGGCTCGTTCCAGGCGTTTGTGGGTGCGAACTATGCCCACATAGTCCCACATAAAACGGCGCAGTTCGTCCCAGTTGTGGGAGATAACCACGTCTTCATCTGAATCGGTTACACGCGATTCATCCCATTCCGGGGAGGGGTCGGGGGTAGTGATAGTGTGCATCCGCGAGAGAATATCTTTGGCCGCGCTCTGGGCATAAACAATACACTCCAGCAGTGAGTTGCTGGCCATACGGTTGGCACCGTGGAGCCCGGTAAAACTGGTTTCGCCTATGGCGTAGAGATTTCTCAGGTCGGTGTGGCCGCAGTGATCAACGACAACTCCGCCGCAGGTATAGTGGGCAGCGGGCACTACCGGAATGGGTTCTTGGGTTATGTCTATGCCGAACTCGAGGCAGCGGGCTTTAACCGTAGGAAAGTGCTCGCTAATAAACTCGGGCGATTTATGGCTGATATCTAAATACACGCAGTCGCAGCCTAGGCGTTTTATCTCGTGGTCTATGGCGCGCGCTACTATGTCTCTGGGGGCCAGCTCGGCGCGCTCATCAAGGCGCGACATAAAACGCTCGCCATTGGGTAGGCGCAAATAGGCACCTTCGCCGCGCAGTGCTTCGGTAATCAAAAAGTTTTTGGCTTTGGGGTGATACAGGCAAGTGGGGTGGAATTGGTTGAACTCCATATTGGCGATGCGGCAGCCGGCGCGCCAGGCCATGGCGATACCATCACCACTGGCGGAGTCTGGGTTGCTGGTATAAAGATAAACTTTACTGGCGCCGCCGGTGGCCAAAATCACAACCTTGGCTTGAAACACTTGAACTTCATCGGATTGGGTGTCGAGCACATAGGCACCAGTACAGCGCAGCATGCGCGAATCCTGATCGGCCTGAGTAATCAGGTTCACCGCCACGTGATGTTCAAAGATTTCGATATTGGGCTGGCTCTTTACCTGGTCGATCAGGGTTGAATGTACCGCTTGACCCGTGGCATCGGCGCTGTGAATGATGCGCCTGTGGCTGTGGCCGCCTTCTTTGGTTAGGTGATAGTCGCCGCCGTCAGTATCCTTGGTGAACATCACTCCCTGTTCGATTAGCCATTCAATGGCTGCTTTGCTGTGCTCAACAGTAAAACGCACCGCATCTTCATGGCAGAGCCCGGCTCCTGCAACCAGGGTGTCCGCGACATGGGCATCGATAGAGTCCTGGTCATCCAGCACAGCGGCTATGCCACCCTGGGCAAACCAGGTAGAGCCGTGATTGACCAGGGATTTGCAGAGCACAGCGACTTTGGCGTGCTGAGCAAGGCTTAAGGCCAGGGTTAACCCGGCAGCGCCGGAGCCAATAACCAGTACATCGTGCAGGTGATGTTTGTTCATCGTGATCTCAATAGGTAAAACAGCCAATTAGCCCGCGCAGTATACCAATCCTTAAGCCTTCAGCTAAGTTGTCCTTTTGCTGTAAGAATTTTCCTGTATAGGGGCAGGTGTCCGTATAATGTGCCCAGAACTTTTCAGCTAAGGTTATGTCTATTGATCGGTTTTTTTCAATAGTGTTCTTAAGCCAAATGTCTGTAGTCATGATGCATACAAAACCACTGCCCGCAGTTGCGGTCAGCAGTGAAGAGAAACAGAGGCCTCTTCCCGGAAGGGGGGCGGCGCTTGGGGGTTATAGAATGACAGCGCAGCTAGCGCCCGATGTAGACCAGCAGCTGGTCGAGCGTGTCCAAAAAGGCGATAAACGCGCTTTTGATTTGTTGGTAATAAAGTACCAACACAAGGTGTTAGCCGTAATAGGTCGTCTGATTCGCGACTCGGCCGAGGCTCAGGATGTGGCTCAGGAGGCTTTTATTAAGGCCTATCGCGCGCTGCCCAATTTTCGCGGGGACAGCGCTTTTTACACCTGGATATACCGTATCGCGATTAATACTGCTAAAAATCATATAGTTGCACGCAACCGCCGTCCGCCCTCCAGCGACCTGGATGTTGAAGATGCAGAGTTTTATCCGGGAAATGACGCCATTCATGAAATGAATACTCCTGAGCGTAATCTGCTGTGCGAAGAGCTGAAGGATACCATTGCGCAGGCATTTCAGGATTTACCCCCGGATTTGCGTACGGCTGTTACGCTACGTGAGATGGATGGCCTCAGCTATGAAGAGATTGCAGAGGTGATGGATTGCCCGGTGGGGACGGTGAGGTCGCGTATTTTTCGCGCCCGCGAAGCCATTGATAAGCGTATCAAGCCTTTAGTGGAGGATATCTAGTCGGCGTCAAGCGCAGGCTAGTGGGTGAGTTGGCAAAAAAGAAATTTGCACATTTTTTTCAAATTTCGTGAACCATTCCTTACCCTTCGAGTCCTACAGAGTACGCAGCAATCATACTGTCGACTGGTCAGGGTGACGATTGTTTAGCTAATTATTGTATGTCCTTTGATCGATTGTTCAGATTATCCAGTTCCGAATATTCAAGAGGCACCTGAAAGAATGTCAGAGCAAAACCAACAGCAAGCGCTAGAAGAGGCCCTGTCAGCGCTGCTGGATAACGAGGCATCCGAGCTGGAAATTATGCGCCTGCTCAAGGCCTGTGATGGCCAAGCCGAGCTTAAATCCACTTGGGCGCGCTACCAGATCGCCAGTGCTGCTATGCACAATGATTTGCCAACTCTGGCGCCACTGGATTTTGCCTCTCGTGTCAGCGCTGCCATTGCTGAAGAGGAAACCCATACTGCGGTTGCTAGTAGTCAGCCAGTAGTTGCGCCACAGGTTGCCGCCCCCTTAGCTTGGTGGCAGCAGCTGGGCCGTGTAGCTGTGGCGGCCTCGGTAGCAGGGGCGCTGGTTGTTGGTGTGCAGCAGTATCAAAGTCAGCCAGGTCAGGCGGTTATGGCGGATGCCACTCCAGCAGCGGCAGCCCCAGTTTCGCCAGTGGTGACACCAGCAGATTTGCCCTCAGGCATTAATGCCCCGGCGCTGTCGGCGCGTACTGTGGCAGTTCAAAGCGGTTATGAAACCCGTCCGCAGGAAACCCGTCGCGTGCTCTTTGTTCCGCGTCAAGAGGCTACTCCGGTTTACAACGATGAAGTCAGTACTTATGTCAACCAACTGATTGAGGAGCATTCCGGTAATGCTGCCGCCAATAGTGGCCAGGGTATGCTGCCGTTTACCCGCGTTATTCTTACCGATGAGGAATAGCTTTTACCGCGTTAAAATCCCGCTGAGTTTTATTCCCGCTTCAATACCCGTCAATGAGCAGCTAAGCTGCTCATTGATTTCCCCTTAAAAGAGCTTGACATGCGAATTTTTTCCCATTTGCTCACCCTTTGGGTTTTAGCCCTTGGTATTTCCAGCTTTGCCGCCGCCGAGGTGCTAACTGCAGGTAGTGCCCAAACGAAAACCGATGGCGCAGAACCGCTGCTAGGTGTTGACGATCTGCTCGCTAAGATGGCGACAAAATCACACCAACTTAACTACATTGGCACCTTTACCTACCAGCGTAAGGACTACCCGGCACTCCAGGGGTTTAAGGTGTATCACTGGGTCGATGCGGGCATAGAAAAAGAACGCCTCCAGTATTTGAATGGCCCGGAGCGGGAGATATCTCGCTCGGGTAAAGCCATGGATTGCCAATCCATGGGCGATGAGTTGCTACAAGGCAAGTTTTTGGGGTTGGCAGGCAATCAAGAGGGTCTAAAGGAGTTTTATCGCTTCGAAGTCTTGGGAGGCGAGCGAGTGGCGGGACGGGTGACCACCATGCTTAGCGCTATCCCGCGGGATCAATTCCGCTTTAGCTATATCCTGAGTATCGATAATGAAACTGGCCTGGTGCTTAAATCCTGGCTGGTGGATGAGACCGGGCGGCCAATGGAGCGCTACCAGTTTGTCGACTTGCAGTTAAATCCCGATCTGGCCGAAATCAAGCAGCAGCCAACTGCCAAACTGCATCGCCAGAGCGACGTCGATATTGCCGAGTGCAATCCAGTATCGGCCAAGGCGCCACAAAAGTGGCAGCTGGTTTGGGTTCCTCCAGGGTTTGCCTTTGTCGGTCAAAAGGTGGTGCATGACGATATAGATATGTTGATGTACACCGATGGTTTGACGTCATTCTCGGTATTTATCGAGCCAGCGCACTCAGCAATACCCGAGGGTGTCGCCCAGCGCGGCGCTACCTTGGCGGTGATGGATTCGCTTAGATTTAAAGATACCTTTTATCGAGTGACAGTAGTGGGCGAAATACCTGTCGTCACCGCGCAAAAAATTGCGCAAAATATTGCCGGGCTTTAGTCGGCGGTAGCAGAGGTAAGCCATGATTTTGGAATCGGGCAAAATCGTTTCAATCGAAGCAGAAGGTGTTTGGGTGGAAACCATCCAGCGCTCGGTTTGTGGCAGCTGTAAGGCAGAGAAAGGTTGTGGCCAAAGCCTTATGAGTAAATGGGGCGGCCAAACTTCCTACTTATGGGTGTTGCTGGATGGGCGCGATCCGGCCGACTATCACCTGGGTGATGAAATTCAGCTGGGAATTCCTGAAGATGTGATAGTCAAAGCATCTATGCTGGCCTATGTCATGCCGCTAATTACGCTAATGCTAGGGACATTGATTGCTCACAACATCTGGGCAACGGATGGCTACACCGTACTGGGAGCGCTGCTGGGGTTGGTGCTTGGGGGGGCTATATTGCGCCTACATGCCTTTTTACGGCGCCATGATAAACGCCTGCAGCCGGTACTGGTGGACGAACGCCAGCCATTAGCATTCGTCTCTGGGGTGCAGCACTGAGATGCTGCGCATTAGCGCCCAGGTACAAATTCCCCTTGCTGAAATCCAGCTCTGGGCTGTGCGCGCTCAGGGCGCGGGCGGGCAAAACGTCAATAAGGTGTCTAGTGCGATACATTTGCGTTTTGATATCCTCAAATCATCGTTAACTGAAGCCTGTAAGCAAAGGTTAATGGCGTTGGATGACAGGCGCATTACCCGTGACGGGATACTCTTAATCAAAGCCCAGCGCTATCGCACCCAGGAGCAAAACCGTGAAGATGCACTCTTGCGTTTAGCGGAGGTTATTCGCTTGGGCTTGCGCCAGGATAAAACGCGCTACGCCACTAAACCCACCTATGGCAGCAAACTGCGCCGGCTTGAAGGCAAAAGCCAGCGTGCTGCAGTGAAGCAGGCGCGGCAAAAGATTAACTTCGATTAAGCGGATTTTGTTTGCGCGCACCGCGAGTTTGTCCTTTATGCATCGGTCGCCAGGGCGGATGGCGCTGGTGAACTATTGTCCCAATCAGCCCAGAGTTTCTGTTGCAGCAGATTGAGATCTTCCCCTCCAGAATGCAGTAACCATTGCACCAGCGCCTTGGCTACGTCCGGGTAAGTGTGTGCCCGCACCGGCGTTGGTTGTGGAAGCCAGTGCGCAATTGTCGCCTTGTCCAATCGCTTGGCTACCGAGCCAAAGCCCAGCCGTTCCAGTGCCATAGCATTGGATTGCTGCTCCATTTGCCCGGCGACAGGGTTAACCAAGATTTTCTTGCCCAACTGAATTGCCTCGCTGGGCAGTTCAAATCCAGCGCTGCAAATAACACCCTCGCAGCGATGTAAGTCCTGCTGGAAACCTTCGCGTGAAAAAGGGCGCACGTGAATATGGCCTTCGTCATAGGCGGCGGGCACTGGCTGGTAAAGGTAAAATTGATACTCTGGAAATTCGCGCAACTGCGGCACTATGTCATCCAGCCCGGCGAAGGGCAGGTACACCAGATAATGGCCAGGTGTGATGTTATTGATGTAATGAGATGGCTCCACCAGTGGCGGCAATATCGGCTGGTTAAAGTGATGCCAGTGCAAGCCAATGGGTTGGGTTACTGGCGCGAAGTTGCGCATAAACCAGCGTGTAAACAAGTTGGCACCCTGCTGCGGAATATCGTACAAAAAAGCATTTTGGTGAGATATGCCGATAACTTTTTTACCTGCGCGTTTCGCCGCGCGTGCGGAGACCGGCTCAAAGTCGTTGATAATAAAATCGTAACCTTCGACGTTGACCTTGTAAGAGTCCTGATTGAGTTGCATCAGGTTGGCGGAGAGCGCCGTTTTTAAATACAAAATTTTTCCACTGTGTGTTGCGAAGGTGAGCCCGCGATACACTTGATAATTGCCAAAGGCCTCCATATCAAAAAAATCTTTGGCATCCCTGCCGGAAAAAATCCAGTCTACCTCGGCGCCAACCTCCGCTAAGGCTTTGGCCATGATGCGCGCGCGCGTGATGTGTCCGTTACCTGTGCCCTGAACGCCATACAATATTTTCATGCAATACCTTTAATGTGGCTGAAAGCAAATGTGAGTGAGCTCGGCAAAAATATTTCGCCTTAACTAATCGCCTGCATTAGTGAATGAAGGTAAATCCCCCAAAAAGCACAGAGGCTGCCCAGTAGGGCGCCCGCTACGGTATCTGTTGGATAGTGCACGCCCAGGAGCACGCGGCTAGCGCCAATACATCCGGCCCAAATAAACGCAGGCAGAGCAAAAATGGGGTAGTAGCTGGCAATCAGGCAGGCAAATAAAAATGCTGCCGCTGTGTGGCCAGAAGGGAAGCTGAATTGATCGGACGGCGTAATCCATGCTTCGTAAAAATCTATTTTTACGGCGGGGCGATCGCGTTTAATTAAGTTTTTAAGTAGCAAATACAAACTGACATCAAATATGTAGGCAATTATTCCGGACCAAAAAAAATCACTGCCGCACACAGGTTCGAGCAGTAGCAGGGCGGTGGCAACAACTAAATACATTGGCCCGTCACCGGTGTGGGAAATAACCCTAACCGATTTGCGATAGGGAAAAGCTTTTGTTACGTGCACCCAAAGAAATGCCAAAGTATCCCAATGGTGGACTCGCTGGAAAAAAGTGTTCATGATGCACCGCCTTGACTGTGATGGCTGCTGGTAAACACAAAACTCTTTTGTTGTTCATAGCTCGCAAATCCAGTAAAGCAGCTGAGTGTGACTGTTCTGTGAACGATCGGTGAACACTTGGTGAATCAGAAACTCGTTTTCTTTTTCTTTAAGCAAAATGATGGAGTGCTGAAATGGCTAAACCAGGTAAGACGGGAATTGCGCGGGTTATAGATGCCTTTGGTTATTCGATGCAGGGGTTTGCTGCGGCGTGGCGCTACGAGGCAGCATTTCGCCAGGAAGTGGCGCTGGGAGTGATTTTGATTCCGGTAGCGTTTTGGTTGGCGCGCTCGCCAATTGAATTAATTTTATTGATCGCCAGCGTTTTTTGGGTGTGGATGGCCGAGCTGGCTAACTCCTCGGTAGAAGCGGTGGTCGATCGCACTGGCGCCGAAAAACATGAGCTTTCCGGGCGCGCCAAAGACATAGGCTCGGCGCTGGTGTTTGTCAGCCTGGTACTGCTGGCGATAGTCTGGGGTGTTATAGCCCTCGATAGATTCTGTGGGCCGCTCTATTAGCGGCAATCTACATAAAAATTTATACAAAACACAGCAAAGGAAATTGTCATCAGCAGGGATTTTGGGTATCTTAGCTTTTTATTTATAATATTTATATGGTCAATAGCTCATGTCCCAGGATTTCTCTGTTAACGATCATCCTCACAGGCGCTTTAACCCGCTTACCGGAGAGTGGTTGCTTGTTTCTCCACATCGCACCAAGCGCCCCTGGCAGGGGCAGCAAGAGGTAAACCAGTGGCCGCAAAGCCCAAGTCATGATCCTCAGTGCTACCTTTGTGCCGGTAATGCGCGGGTGGGCGGCGAGCGCAATCCAAATTACCAAACCACCTTTGTGTTCACCAATGACTTTGCAGCGCTAATGCCTGAAGTACCGGCGGCGCCAGCGACAGGTGATCCTCTGTTCCAGATTCAGGCCGAAGCGGGTACCAGTCGCGTTATTTGCTTTTCACCAGACCACGCTAAAACACTACCGCTATTGAGCGATGAAGAAATCATTGCGGTGGTGAAAACCTGGATAAGCGAAGCAGCAGACCTTGGCAAAAGCTACCCGTCTGTGCAGATTTTTGAAAACAAAGGCGCGGTTATGGGATGTTCCAATCCCCATCCCCATGGTCAAATTTGGGCGCAGCAGCACTTGCCAACCCTGGTTGCCAAAGAGGATGAGCACCAGTGCGATTATTATCAGCAGCAGGGTAGCCAGCTTTTACTGGATTACGCCCACAAGGAGCTGGCCTCTGGCGAGCGTCTGGTATGCGACAACGAACACTGGTTGGTGGTAGTGCCTTTTTGGGCGGCCTGGCCCTTTGAAACTCTGTTGTTGCCCAAGCAGGCGCGGGCGCGTATCACCGAGTTGACTGAGGCCGAACAAATCAGCTTGGGTAATATTTTGCGTGATATCACCGCCCGCTATGACAATCTGTTTGAGTGTTCCTTTCCTTACTCCATGGGTTGGCACGGTGCGCCCTTTAGTGATGCTGATGTCAGCCACTGGCAGCTGCATGCTCACTTCTATCCGCCCCTGCTGCGTAGCGCCAGTGTGCGCAAATTTATGGTGGGCTATGAAATGCTGGGTGAGCCCCAGCGCGACCTGTCCCCTGAGCAGGCGGCTGCACGCCTGCGCGAGCAACCCACAGTACATTTTCGTTTGAGGTAAACCAGTGACGCAAATAACGCAACAACAGCTTGGGGATTGGTTTGCCTCGGCATTCGCTCAGCCCGCGACCCAGATGGTAAAAGCGCCAGGCAGAGTCAACTTAATAGGTGAGCACACAGACTATAACGATGGTTTTGTGCTGCCTGCAGCAATCAACTATTACACCCATATCGCGCTGGCACCCAGTGGCGACGCGCAGTTGGAGTTGGTGGCGCACAACTTTGATCAGCAGCGAGTGACAATAGCACTGGATCAACCCATGGTTCACGATGCCAATGTCTCCTGGCCCAACTATGTGCGCGGGGTGATCCAGGAGATGCAAGCCAAGGGGTTCAAGCTTAAGGGCGGCAAGATGTATATTGCTGGCAATGTGCCAGCGGGCGCAGGCCTCAGCAGTTCAGCCTCGCTGGAGATGGCGCTGGTGCGCGCACTGACTGCGCTGAGTGGTGAGGCTGTTGACCCTACCCAGGCAGCACTGATGGGGCAGGCGGCGGAGAACAATTTTGTCGGCTGTAACTGCGGCATTATGGATCAGCTGATTTCGGCCCGTGGCGAAGCTAGCAGCGCGCTGCTAATCGACTGCCGCGACCTGAGTATTCGCGCAGTATCTGTGCCCGTTGACTGGGAGATACTTATAGTTCACAGCGGTGTAAAACGCGGCTTGGTGGATAGCGAATACAACCAGCGCCGTCAGCAGTGTGAAGCGGCGGCTGCCTTCTTTGGCAAAGCCAGCCTGCGCGATGTGAGCCTGGCTGAGTTGCTGGATGCTGAAGGCAAGCTGGATGAGCTGAGTTTCAGGCGCGCGCGTCATGTGCTTAGTGAGAACGCCCGCACTCTGATTGCTGCCGATGCTCTGGCGCGCGGTGATATGCAGGTATTGGCCAAGGCAATGGCGGAGTCCCACGCCTCTATGCGCGATGATTTTCAGATCACTACGCCAGCCATAGATACCCTGGTGGAGATACTGGCCAAGGCGGCAGCAGGCGTGGGCGGCGCGCGTATGACTGGCGGTGGTTTTGGCGGCTGTGTTGTTTCAATCGCACCGGCAAGTCAGATTCCGGCGATGATGGCGGCGGTAGAAACTGAGTATCAGGGGCGCACAGGTTGCGTAGCAACCTTGATTCCGGCTAAAGCCAGCGCTGGTGCTTTCGCCTGATTACAATTGTTAACAAAGCCCCGTAACTCTCTGGGTCGCGGGGCTTTTTTATTGTTTAGTCGGCTAAATCCAGGGTTGTTTAATTGAGACGATAACTCAATGGGGCTTGGTGAGGGGAAGCTGGTCAAAAAAGGCTAGATAATCCTCCTCTAGGCTGCGATTGGGGGTGCGTCTATCGAGAGATTTACGCCTTTTGCGGTGATAGATGTCGAGTGGCATATTGCGGCAGGGGTCCAGCTCTTGACGCCTGTCTTCGCCATGGCGGCGATCTACAAAGACTTGAAAGTTTTTCATAAAGGCTTTTAACGATTGGGTTAGAGGGCAGGATTTCCTGAGAATAACGGTATTTGCCGTTGGCTGCCTGCCAAAGTGTAGAACTTTACCGTTAAAATAGCGCAGAATTTTCACCATTCCCTGTGTTTGAGCGCCAGTATTTGGTGCTCTACCGGGTTAGAGGTTTGCGCCCCATGAAGTCTATTGAAGCTGCGATCAACGCCAAGTTACTTGCCAATTTTGCCCCTCAGCATTTACAAGTGCTCAATGAAAGCTACATGCACTCAGTGCCGCCAGGTTCAGAGAGTCATTTTAAAGTGGTAATTGCCGCTGAAGCCTTTATTGGCAAGCGCCAGGTGCAGCGCCACCAGGCGGTATATGCCTGCCTAGCCGACGAACTGCGCAATGGCGTTCACGCTCTAGCTGTGCATACCTACTCCCCTGATGAGTGGCTGGCCAGCGGCCAGGCCCCCGATTCGCCGCAATGTCTCGGTGGTGGCAAGCATTAATACTGGCTGTGCAAAAAACAAACGCCTATAATGCGCGCCCTTTAGCCTTAGCCTGGCTTTTCCTGTTTCGTTTTCCTGATAGCGTCCCTTTTTTATGAGCCAAATTGTTGTAGCCGCCCTGTATAAGTTCGTACGCCTGCCCGATTACCAGGCGCTGGCCCCCAAGCTAAAAGACTTCTGCGATCTGCAGGATATCAAAGGTACTTTGCTGCTTGCCGAAGAGGGAATCAACGGTACTGTATCGGGTACCCGCAGCGCTATTGATGCTCTGGTGAGTTACTTAACTGCCGATGAGCGCTTTGCCGGCTTGAGTTACAAAGAGTCTTTTTATGAGGACAAGCCTTTTTACCGAATGAAGGTCAAGCTCAAGAAAGAGATAGTGACCATGGGCGTAGAGGGCATAGATCCGCAAAAAATTGTTGGCACCTACGTTAAGCCTCAGGACTGGAATGCACTTATTTCAGACCCAGAGGTAGTGGTGATAGATACCCGCAACGATTATGAGTTCAACATAGGTACCTTTGAACGGGCACTTAATCCGGTCACCGAAACTTTCCGACAATTTCCTGCTTACGTGGCGGAAAACCTCGACCCGGCCAAACACAAAAAAGTTGCCATGTTCTGTACCGGCGGTATTCGCTGTGAAAAATCCACTGCTTATATGAAAGAGCAGGGTTTTGATGAGGTTTACCATCTGGAGGGCGGTATTCTTAAGTACCTAGAGGAGGTGCCTGAGGAAGAGAGTTTGTGGCGCGGTGAATGCTTTGTATTTGATAACCGAGTGGCGGTGAACCACAAGCTGGAAAAGGGTATCTACGACCAGTGTCATGGCTGCCGTCATCCGATCACCGAGGAAGACAAGCTGTCGCCGGAATATATGCCCGGCGTTAGCTGCCCCCGCTGCTACAGTCAGTTGAGCGAGGAGCAAAAGCAGCGTTTTACCGAGCGCCAAAAGCAAATTGAGCTGGCCAAGTCGCGCAACGAGGCGCATATAGGTGCGCTGCCGCCAGAGCGCCAATTACGCGCCCAGTTAAAAAGAGAGGAGCGTGAAGCCCAGCGACGCCGCTCTCTTGAGGGCCAAACCGCCAGGGTAGACAACCCATTAATTTAGCGGCGCCAAAGAATAGGCTGATGCCAATGACGGACTAATCCTTTGGTTTGTTTATAGCTATTTGCTATTTTGTCATACAAATTCTTTATGGTTTAATGCGCCAACTCTGCAATACAGTGAATATCTATGAATTTTGATGATTGGAATACCGACCTGACGGCTGCTTCAGCCACCCACGCCTGCGGTTTTAACTTGCGTATTGAGGGTAATCCGCGCGACCCATCCGAAGTTTTTCCCGGCAAGTTCCCTGACAACATGAGCTTTGTCGATCAGGCTCGCTTGTTGCGCTCGGGTCTGGATGCATTGGCCAAGGCTGCCAGACAGGGTGGCGCACCAGAATATGTAATGCCCAAGCCTCAGTTAAAGTCTGTCGCTGCTCAGGAGCGTGAAGCTCTGGCCAGGCAATTTGCCGAGCGCACTGACAAACCTCAGCGCTCGGTATTGTCGCTTAAAAAAGGCAGTTAGATTTTGTCAGCCATAAAAAGCGGCGCCTGGTGCGCCGTTTTTTATGGGGCCTGCCAGCTTGTTGGATAGGGCTGTGGCAGGAGCAATCCCAAATTAAATCAGGCCGCGCTTTTGCAGCTCCAAAAAGTGCAGGTCGATAAGCTTAAACATATCATCAAACTGTTGTGCAACTGGTGCGGTAACCAGGTTCAGTGACTCATTGGCGTTTTTAGGGCGCATCATCATCTTGTATAGAGAATCAGCAACTCTGTTCATAGAGCCAAAGATTTTGTCGGTGGTGTCTTTTTGGCGGAATACATAGCCCAAATCCATCGCCTCCATATAAGTTTCGCATTCTTGCAACCAGTCGCGACGCTGCAGAATGAAATTGCGAATATTTTTAGCTCCACCTCTGTGGCCTGTGGATAACTGGTTGTCGCGATACTGTTGCAGGGATTTGCGTGCGTGCAGTAAAAAATCCTCGGTGGTGGTTTGGCAGTACTTTTGATTGACGTAACTGGGGAACTTTACATTTTTTGCCGCTTCTACCTGATTGCGCTTACAGGTTTCGTCGCAAGCAAAGCCTGTTTGTGCCAGCGAGAGAAGAATAAAGGTCAAAAGTATGGTTTTCATAGTTGCTCGCCGATTATTGGAGTTATATCAAAGGAGAATCATGAAACTCTGATATAAAACACTTTGCAATCTGCGTCAAGTTTTGTAAATAAGTTCACGTTATCTTATTGGAAAATGAACTAAGGAGAACCTATTTATTCGAGAAGTGGAATCTAGCCGAATCGAGAAAAATTTATGCCGTCAAGGCCTTAGTGACCAAGGCCAGCATTTCCTCGCCTAGGGGCAGTTTAAGGGCGGCCTCCTGGCCCTCTGAGGACATTTTACTCCAGGTTTTGCGGATGATATCTATCAGTTTGTCCTCCTGGTGCTTGCGCGCGAACTCTGCCAGATAAAACTCAATAAATACCAGGCATACGACATCTTCCAATACCTGTACCTCCTGGTCGTGCTTGAGCCTGCGTTTGAGTAGCAAGTCCTTCACTCGCTCTATATCTTCTTGGCTATAGCCTCCAGTGCGCATAAGTTCAGCTGTGTAATCACCGTGAAATCTGGCCAGCTCGGTGCGCCATTTTTTGTAGCCGGTTTTGTCCATGGGGTAGTCGCTGCGGGGAATTTTCCAGCGGCAAATGTGCTGCGCGCGGCAGGCGATTTGTAATAACTCGGAGGCCTGGGGGTAAAAAGCCGCGAGATGTTGACTCATGCGCTGGCCATAAATCCACTCTTTGGCAACAGCTTTGCCATCGACCAATTCCTGATTAGGGTCTTGCAGATTGGCGGCATCTATAGCGGCCAATATCTCGTTTAAACGCTGGCTATTCATACTTATATTCTTACTTGGCAGTGCTAATGGCAGTGGCTGTCGCCATTGGCGAGTGCGCGGAGTTTATCCATTTCCTGGATTGCGACTTCTTTCTTGTCGACCGAGATAACCCCCTGCTTTTGCAGGCGCGTAAAAATGCGACTGACTGTCTCTATGGTTAGCCCCAAGTAATTACCTATATCGGTGCGTGACATCGGCAAGCGGAAGGCGTTGGCCGATAATTGGCGACGACTATTGCGGCTGGAAATACTGAGCAGCAGCGAGGCGATACGCTCCTCGGCGCTACTTTTGCTAAGTAGGGTAATGATTTGTTGATCCTGGGTGATTTCGCGGCTCATCAACTGAAAAAAATGGCGCTGCAGATTAGGAACCTTGAGGCTTAATTCTTCCAGGCGGCTAAAAGGGATTTCACAGACCGAGGCTGTTTCCAAGGCGACCACCGAATTTGTGTAGTGGTTATCGGCGAGGCCATCCAGGCCAACTACCTCCCCAGGTAAATAGAATCCTGTTACTTGTTCGTCGCCGTTGTCACTTAGCGATACGGCCTTGACTGCGCCTGAGCGTATGGCAAACACCGAAGAGAAATCGTCATTGGCTCGATACAGATACTCGCCTTTTTGCATAGGCTTACCGCGCTGAATTATTTCATTCAGTTTATCTATGTCTTCGATGTGCAAGCTAAGCGGTAGACAGATGGCGTTAAGGCGACAGTTGTTGCAACTCACACGCTTGTCGTGAGGACAGCTGGCATCTTGATATTTGATAATAGTCTGATTCATATTCATAACGCAGAACCCTGTCTGGAAATCCTGAGGGGGTATAACTCCAAAGACGATGCGCCGGGGAGATGAAGGCGGTAAATATGACAAATTGTTGCAGCTTTGGCGGGCAGGGTAAATACTTGATGTAAGTCAAATAGAGATTTTTTTCCTCCCGCTGATGAGGGGGTTGCCGAAGGCTTGCCTGTATCCAGTTTTCAGTTGGCGATTCAAGCTGGGCGAACCGGGGCTTCACAGTTGTTGTCCCTATTTGAGTTGGCTTTGGCGAGACTGAATCAGTAAAAACAATCCTTTACTTGGCCTCTGGACCAGCCTATAGTATCTCGGCTGGCAACACAGCAGCATTATTTAAGTAAAGTTACATCGTAGTACTAGCAGTTATCCGCACCCACTCAGGATGCCCTGAGCAGTGCTGGACCAGTAGCACCTCGTATTGCTTGCCTAAGTAACATAGCCACGTCAGCAATCCATTAATTTATATTTTTATCGAGGTTTCTATGTCCAGAAGCACTGGCACCGTTAAGTGGTTCAACGAATCTAAAGGTTTTGGTTTCATCGCTGCCGAATCAGGCCAAGACGTATTTGTACACTACAGCGCCATCACCGGTTCAGGTTTCAAAACCCTGGCTGAAGGCCAAAAAGTAGAGTTCGACATCAAATCAGGCCAAAAAGGCCCACAAGCTGAAAACGTAATTGGCCTTTAATTAGCCAAAACGTTCGCAAGCGAACTCAAAAAAGCCGCCTGGGCAACCAGGCGGCTTTTTTTATGGTGATTTTTTAATATTTGTGTCAACCGATTAGCACTTTGCCCGTTAAACCCTACAAGCGCGCTAAACCCCACCTTGTAAACGGAGCTAAACAATGAAAAACACGCTGATCGCCACCGCTTTGATCTGTTCCCTGGCTGCCTCTTCGGCCTTTGCCAAGCACCATTCAGGTACAGTGGATAAGATCCGCCAGACACATCAGGGTACTTTTACTCGTCACACCGAGCAGACCGCCACTGAAACGGGTTTTAACCGCGCAACCACCACTACTCGCCCCGATGGCCAAACCGCTACACGCAACCTGGTCGTAGATAACAATAGGGACACTGGTACTCGCACCAAGACTATGAGCGGCACCAACTTTAATGGAGGCAGTTTTTCTGGTCAGACAGTTACCCAAAAAACTGACACAGGTTTTACCCGCGATTCGACCAGAACCAATGCCAATGGTAAAACCGCCAGCCGTCATGTTGAGGCAATAGTTGATAGGGACGCAGGCACCCTTAGTAAAAACATCATAGTCACCAAGCCCAATGGTGAAACCAGTACCACCAGTGTGGTAAAAACTCGCACAGATAAACAACCCTAAGGGTTTTGAGCGCGCATGTCGGCAAAGGTTATTCAATGGTCGGAAAAGCTCCAGGCGCGGTTGCCAAACCCGCTGGAGCAGTTCCTTGCCAGCGTTGAGCAGCGCGCTTATCGCAGCGCACTGCTGACCACGCGTAAAGCGGCCGACGCCTTGGATTTGGTGCAGGATGCTATGTTGCAACTGGTGCAGCACTATGGCGATAGGGAAGAGGGCTCCTGGCCACTGTTGTTTAATCGCATACTGCACAACAAGTTGATGGATTGGCACAGATACCAAGCGCGCGAGCGCCGCTGGTTTTGGCAATCGCCCAGTGCCAAGGATGATGAAGATGACGAGGATGAACTGCACAATATTGCCGACGAGCGCAGCGAAAATCCCGCAGAGCTGTTGGCTCGCGCCAGCGATATTAAGCTGGTACTACAAGCGCTGGAAGCGCTGCCCATTCGCCAGCGGCAGGCATTTTTACTGCGTGCCTGGGAGGGGCTGGATGTGGCCGAAACCTCTGCCGCTATGGGTTGTGGTGAAGGCAGCGTAAAGACCCATTATTTTCGTGCGTTGCAATCACTGCGCAATGCACTTGGCCAGAGTGAACAGGTAAATAGGTAATTTCCCGTGAGCAACAAACAGCAAAAGCCCGAGCAGCCTGAGTGGGTCGAGCGAATTGGCCAGAGTTTGGATCAAAGTCTGGAACAGCTGGATCAACCGCTGCGCAATCAATTGGCTAGACGCCGCCAGCAACTGCTTAAAAGCGCTGCGCGTCAGCGCATGGCCAAGCGCGGAGCCTGGTTAGGCGCTGCCATGGCCGCCTGTTTTGCCTTTGTGGTCATAGCGCCTGTGTTAAGAACACATCAACCAGCGGCAGATGATATTGTGCTTATGCAAGATTTGGATTTATTGGAAAACCTTGATTTGCTCGAAGCTATGGGAGATGACTTGCATGGTGTTTAAGCGCTTGCTAGTGGCGGTAATGCTACTGCTGGCGCCCTGGGCGCTGGCCGGCGACCAGGTTCTCAGCGCTGAATTTTTACAGTATCTGGCGGAGTTCAGCGATGACCAGGGTAATAGCCTAGACCCCGAACTATTGGCGATTGCCCAGGATCAGCAAGAGTCACAAAGCGCTGCTGATCAAGCCAAAAGCACCGCTAAAGATTCCACCCCATCTGCCTCGCCATCTACCACACTGCCTGCAACCCCTGCCGCCGCAGGCACTGCATTTTCTCAAGGGGAATGACTATGACATTATTTGTTAAACCCATATTTTGTTGCCTGCTCTTGTTGGCGAGCGTTTTTGCTTGTGCCGAGGATAACTGGCAGCAACTCAGCTCAGAACAGCAGCAAACACTGGTGGCCTTAAAGGATCAGTGGCAAAGCTTGTCACCTGAAGAGCGGCAAACTTTTATTAAAGTGTCTGATCGTTTCGCGCAACTTGATCCGGAGCAGCAGCAGCGGTTGCTGAAGAAATTTAAACGCTGGCAGCAGCTATCTCCCGAGCGCAAAGCCGAGCTGCGCGAGCGCTTTAACAAATACCAAAAACTGTCGCCGGATGAGAAAGCAGAATTGCGCGATCGCCTCTCGGCATTCCAACAGCTGCCGGAGGAGGAGCGCGCTGCTCTGCGCGATAAATGGGATGCACTCACTCCCGAGCAGCGTGAAAAAATGCGCGAGCGTTTTCGCAAAATGTCCCCCGAGCAACGCCGCGAGGCGCGCGAGCGGTTTATGCGTTTAAGGCGTAATCGTTAAAAAAGCAGCCATAAAACAACAAGGGAAAATTAAATAATGAGCAAACATTTAACCGCGATTTTGGGTGGATGCTGGCTTTTACTTGCACACTTGGCAATTGCCAGCGAAGCGGAGCGCAATTGGGGTTTTGATCTCTCCGCCAGCGAGTCACATCAGTCCTATCGCGAAGGCTCGGCAGATTTTACCAGCCTGGATTTCGCGCCCTATTGGAATCTCGGCAATTGGTCGCTTTCAGCGGATTTGCCCTGGCAGCGGATTGAAGGGAATTATTTCAGCAATGGCCGCTTTCCGCGTTTGGCCAGTCTGTGTGAACGTTTGAGCAGCTACTCGCCGGCGCGCATCCAACTGTTGATCGCGCGCGGGCGCATCACTGCGCAGCAGGTGCAAACTTGTCATCAACTAGCCGCGTTAAACGCTCAGGCCAATGAATCCCGCTCCGGCCTTGGCGATGTTTCTTTCTTTGCCAATTATCAGCGCGACCTCAACGCGGCGCGCACCTGGTGGCTGGGAGTTGGCTTGGGTTACAGCCTGGATACTGGCGATTACGATAAGTCCCTGGGCAATGGTACTCGCGATCTCTCGCTCCAGGCTTCTATAGGCACCACCCAGGGGCGCTGGAATCTGCATTGGATGGCTGGTTACACCCAGCCGCAGGCCACAGCTTCAACGGACGATTTACAAAATTATGCCCAGGCTGCATTCGACCTTAGTTATGACCTGAGTGACAGCTTTAGCTTGGGGGCCAATTACCAGTTTGCGCAATCTGCCATTGTTGATGAGGCAAACCTGCAGTTGTGGCAGCTCTATGCCGACTGGCGCCTGGGCAGTGCCTGGATGATTCACGCCCATTGGAGCCGATACGCGCAGGAGGCTGACTTTCCCGACTCGGAATTTGGCGCCAGCCTGACCTTCAGTTATTGACACTGTAACGCTCGCTATTGCTGCGCGTCTTTGTTGATGAAAAAAGACGCGCAATAGGAGCAATAGAATGGGGCGATTAATAGCGGCGAGTTTTATCCTGGCGGCGAACGCAGTTATGGCGGCAAGTAACAGCGCTATTAGCGCTAAAGATTTTGTCGTCGAATCAGGACCGGCTCAGGTGCAGCTGTTGGAACTTTACAGCTCTGAGGGATGCAGCAGTTGCCCTCCCGCTGACGCCTTTGTCGCCGGCATCAAAGCTTCGCCACAACTTTGGCAGCACTGGGTGCCGGTAGTTTTTCACGTGGATTATTGGGACTATCTCGGCTGGTCTGATGGCTTCGCGCAAGCCGAATTTGCCCGTCAGCAAAGGCGCTACCAGCATCTGGGTAATGCCGCCTCAGTGTACACCCCGCAATTTTTTATCAATGGTAGCGAATGGCGCGGCTATTTTAAAAAGCAGCCATTGCCCATCGCCAAGAGCCAGCCGGGGGCTTTGCGTCTGAGCATTAGGAATGGCAAGTTTTCGGTTAGGTTTAGTCCCTTGTCCCCAATCAAT
>JBNLGJ010000062.1:0-12947 GCA_050305995.1 Cellvibrio sp. | reverse complement strand
TTTATTAATCCGGCGATGAATATTGTCGGATTAATAGTGCGGCACAGGGATGTGCCGCCGTCAGCTGAAGGCTGGCGCTAGCCCTGGAAAATCAAGCAGATTTACGCATCTGCGCCGGATTTTCCAGGGCGCCGATCAAATCTGTCAGGACGATATATTTGATCGCCGGGTTAATAATTACCGCAAACCAGCATTGCGCTAGCCAATTTCGCTTGCGGCGCGTGGTAGCGCCAGCGAAATTACACTAGCCAGGGCGATCATAGCCGCTGCCGTCCACAGGCAGGCGCCCAGGCCCCAGGCCTGGTAAATCCAGCCGGAGAGGATAGTGCCCAAGAGTCGCCCCAGGGCGTTGGCCATATAGTAAAAACCCACATCCAGGGATACACCATCGGCGCGCGCGTAGCTGACAATCAAGTAGGAGTGCACCGAGGAGTTGAGCGCAAATAAAAAACCAAACAGCGCCAAACCGCCGATCAGCAGCGCGCCTGCATCAGTTGCTAACCCCAAACTAAAAGCCAATGCCGAAGTTGCCAGAGTCAGTAAACTGGCGAGCCACACAGCCGCAGTACGCGCCGGTTGTTTGCCGGTAATTTTTGGCGCAAGGCCCTGCACCACCCCATAGCCGATAACCCAACTGGCGAGAAAGCCGCCCACCTGCCAAAAATCCCAACCTAGCTGGCTGGCCAAAAACACCGGCAGCGCCACCACAAACCACACATCGCGCGCGCCAAACAAAAACAGCCGCGCCGCCGAGAGCACATTAATCGCCGCGCTTTTGGAAAACAGCTCGCCGAACTTGGGTTTGCTTTTCGCCTTGCCCAGGTCTGCGCCCAGCAGTAACAGGCTGCTGGCAAACACCAAGGCCAGGGCCGCAGCCATAGCTAAGACCGCGCCTTTAAAGCCGAGCCAAGTGAGCAATAGGCCACCAAGAAAAAAGCCCACGCCCTTAAGCGCATTTTTAGAGCCGGTAAGCGCCGCCACCCAGGTGTACAGCTGGCCCTGCTGATCTTTCACCAATAATTTGAGCGAGGCCTTGGCGCTCATCTTGTTTAAATCTTTAGCGATACCCGAGAGCGCCTGCGCCGCCATTACCCAGGGCACAGTTAAAAAACTCCCCGGCACACAGAGCATCGCCAGCGCCAACACCTGTAGCGCCAGGCCGGTGTTCATGGTGCGGTTAAGCCCCAGGCGCGCGCCCATATAGCCGCCCAATAAATTGGTCACCACGCCAAAAAATTCGTAAAACAAAAACAAACTGGCGATAGCAAAAGGCGAGTAGCCCAGCTGATAAAAATGCAGCACCACCAACATACGCAGCGCGCCGTCGGTAAGGGTAAAGGCCCAGTAGTTGGCGGTGATTAGGGTGTATTGGCGCAGGGGTGAATTCATAAAGTTTTCTTTAATAATCAAATTGGGTTCGCCTGCCGCGGGCGTTACTTTCTTTGCGTCGCCAAAGAAAGTAACCAAAGAAAGGCGACCCGGTTCGTTCGTGTTTCCTGCGCTTCTCATGCACCTACGGGTCGTCTTGATGTGACATCCCTGTCCCATCAAGACTAAAACGGACGTCCTGTCCGTTTTCCCCTAATGCACTGCGATGCTCGGCGAACTCGCACGGGAGATTTAAATACTACTAACCAGCCGCGCCAACTCCACAGTGCGATTCGCATAGCCCCATTCGTTGTCGTACCAGGCGTAGATTTTTACCTGGGTGCCGTTAATCACCATGGTGGATAGCGCATCGACGATGGAGGAGAGCGGGTTGCCGCAGAAATCACTGGAGACCAGTGGGCGCGTTTCGTAGCCGAGGATGTCTTTTAAATAGGTTTCGCTCGCGGCTTTTAACAGCGCGTTAACTTCTTCTGCGCTGGTGGCACGCTCCACTTCAAATACGCAGTCGGTGAGTGAGCCGGTGGCCAGGGGCACGCGCACTGCGTGGCCATTGAGGCGGCCGCGCAGCTCGGGGAAAATTTCGCCAATGGCGGTGGCCGAGCCGGTGCTGGTGGGAATTAAATTGGAGTGGGAGGCGCGGGCGCGGCGCAGGTCTTTATGGGGCTGGTCGAGTATCGACTGGGTGTTGGTTAAATCGTGAATGGTGGTGATAGCGCCGTGCTTGATGCCCAGGTTTTCGTGAATCACTTTTACCACCGGCGCCAAACAGTTGGTGGTGCAACTGGCGGCAGTCACTATGCGATGCTCGGCCGGGTTAAAAATATGCTGGTTAACGCCCATCACAATATTAATCGCACCCGCCTCTTTAACTGGTGCGCTCACCACTACGCGCTTAACGCCCTGGTCCAAATAGGCTTGCAGCAATTTAACCTCGCGCATTTTACCGCTGGATTCAATCACCAGATCGCAACCGCTCCAGTCGGTTTCGCCTATGGCTTTGTTGCGCGTAAACGCAATGCGCTGGCCGTTAACATAAATGGCATTATCATCGGCGCTGGTGTCCATCGCCCACTGGCCCTGCACCGAATCGAATTTAAGCAGATGGGCAAAGGTGGCGGCATCGCCGGCGGGGTCGTTGATCTGCACAAATTCCAGCTCGGGGAATTCCCAGGCGGCGCGCAGCGCCAATCGGCCTATACGGCCAAAACCATTAATGCCCACTTTGATTTTGTTCATTGCACTATTTTCCACAAAAAAAATTTAATCAGGTTCCACAAAAATTGGATCAGGTTCTACAAAAGGTTGCTCAGGCGCGCACCAGGGTGCCGGTTAACTGGGTGCCGGGGGCGACTGTGTTAAACACTGTGCCGTACTTGCGCACATTGTCGTGCAGCAGCGCCAGGCGCTTATCGGATTCGTCAGTATCGACGCGAATTTCGTAAGTGATGGATTCCATTTTCGGCGGCACATCCTGGCGCACACCTTCGAGCCTTACCGAGACGCCGCGTAGTTCAAATTTTAAAATCGGCGCAACTCGCTCTATGCCTTTAATCATGCAGGCGGCCAGTGCCGCCAGCAGCAGCTCGGCGGGGTTAAAGGCATCGCTGCGCCCGGCCAGGCAGGTGTCTATCTCCAGGCTCGCCTGTTTGCACTGGGCACTGCTGCCCTGGGTATCGCGGCGCTGCGCGCTCACGTTAAAAGCCATCTTGGCTGTATCGCTCATAATCACCTCCGCTTGTGTTGTTTGATTGGGCTATCAGCAGCAGCGCTGGCTGGCCTGCAGCCGCGCCACATCCGCCGCCAGCCACTGGCCATTGCCATCGGCCAGCAGGTGCATAGCGGCAAAGGCCCAGTCGGGTAAATCCGGGTGCAGCTGGTAGTAAATCCACTGGCCACGGCGCTCGTCCTGCAGCAGGCCGCTCTCGCGCAGCAGCGCCAAATGGCGGCTGATTTTGGGCTGGCTTAATGCCAGCGCCTGGGTCAGGTCGCACACACACAGCTCGCCCTGGCTGGCCAGCAGCAAGGCAATACGCGCGCGGGTGCTATCGGCCAGGGCCTTGGCGAAGCTGACAGGGTCTAGGGTAATCATGGCCTTAGGATATATGGATAATCGAATATATGGATTGTCGCATATTAATTGTTGCAGGAGTATGACAGTTGAACTGATTCGGCCATTAAGGGTTTTCTTAGGTGCGGTTGGATGGCGTCTTTGCTGTTGTTGGATTTTAATAGTGGTATAAAGCAGGTCTTAACGAAGTTGCTTTTTAAGGAGATTTAATGAACAAGGTATTAGCGGCGTTGGGTTTCACGATTCTTGTAATTGCTGTGGCTGTATATTCTTATTTTTCTGGTCGGGATTACCAAATCACCATTCCAGAGGCAGATATAGTGGCAAAGCTAAATCAAAAGCTGCCGATGGAGAAAACCTATCTACTGATTTTTAAAGTTACCCTCGATAACCCCCGAGTGGATTTAATTGCAGGCAGTAATCGCATCAATCTGGGTTTGGATGTTCAACTAAATATACATATCAACGGCGATAGCAAGCCCTTAGGGGGCAAGATTGATGCGTCAGGTAGTTTGAAGTATGTGCCAGAAGAAGGCGCATTTTACCTGGTGGACCCGGCGATTGAGAATTTGGCCTTGCAAGGGGTTCCCGAAAAGCACATAGAGAAAGCCACTAAAGTTATTCAACAGGCGCTAGTACATTTTTATTCCGCGCGACCGGTGTATAAATTAAAACGCTCTGATATAAAACAATCATTTACACGCTTGGTATTGAAGAAACTGGAGGTACAAAATGAAGCCGTTGTGGTTACGCTTGGAATTTAGATCTAAAAAATATGCCATTTGATTATCGTCGAATGGCAGATTGAGTCAGGTAGTTGTCAAATCTTTAATTTCATTGGCTTATACCAGGCAGTGGCGCTGTCCACTCAACTATGCAAGCGCCTTTAGGGCCAGTTTCACACTTGGTCTCACCTTTGCGCTGCAACCCGATAATATGTTGTTGGGGTATATCGACATTTGAGTAAGCCATATAGTCAGTGCTGGAATCACCGAAGCCGTAGGACTGGCTCCAGTCCACATCCCTGTATTGCCTAAGAATTGATATTTTAAATTTATCATGGGCCATAAATGCCTGGCCCCAACTTGGCACCTGCACATCACCTTCGGGAAAATTATTGTCTGCTAAAAATTTAGAAATACCATATTGAAACAGCGGAAATCGCGCACTTAAATAAATAATCCTATAACCTGTATTAGCATAGGCCCTCACCGCAGCAGATGCTTTTACGCGAGCGGTATGTATCCTAGTTAGCTTGGGTGTCAGGGTGCCATCTATATCAAATACCGCCACCTTCACTTTACTGGAAGAGGCCATAGAATTTTTAGTAGAAATAGCTGCACAGCCTGAAAGCAACAATAACAATATTAAAAAGTAGCGCATTAGAAAATTACCCTTATAGATTGGACTTCTAGTCCATCAAACTGCTCAAATAGCTTTGCTATTCGTTAAAAAGTAAAAACCAACTATAGATCCCTGCTAATTAAATATTTTTATGGAAACATAAACAATAGCCTTATTTAGCTCGGGGGCTGCTCTGGGGGATTGTTTTGTGTGGGGTCCAGTTGTGACTCAATCAAAAGTGGTTGCGGCGTAATTTTTAGAACCCGGTGATTCTTACTCCCGATTGTCCTTCCGCAAAAAATCCAACAGCGCTTTCATCCCCGGCGTTAATTGCTTTTGCCTGTGCAGCAAAATACTGAACTGGCGCTGCAGTGGCCCAAGGCCGGTGTTGAGGGGGATAAGTTTGCCGTTGGCGAGTTCGTCTTCCAGCATCAAGCGCGACAGGCAGGCGATGCCCAGGCCTTGAATAGCGCTCTGCTTAATGGCCTGGTGATCGTTAAATTCAAACTGGCTTTTTAATTGATGCAGGTGCGGCAGCAGCAGTTGCTCCAGCGCCTCGCGGGTGCCCGAGCCGGGTTCGCGCAGCAGCCACTGGGCCTGGGCCAGCTGGCTGAGGCTTAGCTGATTGGCCTGGCTCGCGAGCGGGTGGCTGCGGCCCACCACCAGTAACAATTCATCCGGCATCCAGGGGATCAGCTGCACATCGGGGCGATGGCAGGGGCCTTCGATCAAGCCGAAATCCACCTCAAAATTGGCCACCTTGGCGGCTATCTCGGCGGTATTAGCTACCTTGAGTTGCACCGGCGGTGGCGCTTCGCCAGCCGCCAGGCCGATGCTGCGCCAGTAGTCGGCGAGCAGCCCAGGCAACAGGTAATTGCCTATGGTGAGGCTGGCGCCAAGCACCAGCAGGCTGGGCTGCGGCCCATTAAAGCTGGCCTCCAGGCTGCGCGCGTTGTCCACCAGCGCCCGCGCCTGCGGCAACAGTGCGCGGCCGTGGTCGTTGAGCTGTAAGCGCTTGCCCAAGCGGTCAAACAGCTGCACCCCAAGCAGTTTTTCCAACTCGGCTATAGCTGCGCTTATGGCCGATTGCGAAAGCGCAATGTGCGCGGCGGCGGCGGTGGTGGTGCCGCTATCGGCAATGGCGAGGAAGATATCCAGCTGGCGCAGGGTGATTCGCATAGGCGTATTCTAATGGCTTCTATATCGATTTAATTGGTAGATATAACAAAAATAATCTGTTTTTCAGATTAATGCCAGGCGCGTAGATTGGCGGCGAATACCTCCCCCAGTCGAGCTACCCATGAAACCAGATTGTTGTTGCCCAGCGCGCCCCCGTTTTGCTCTCAGGCTGATGCCAGGCGCTACCAGCGGCCTGCTGCTCTGCCTGCTCATCGCTGGCTTGTCCCTGTGGCTGGGGCGCCAGAGCTGGTTTGCCCAGCACGCACTTAGCAGCCTGACCCTGGCGATACTGCTGGGGGCCTTAGTGGGCAACCTGCTGCGGCCAGCGCAAATCGCCCAGGCCAGCGCTGGCATCGGCCTGGGCAAAAAGTACCTGCTGCAACTGGGCATAGTGCTTTACGGCCTGGGCATTACCCTGGGTGACTTGGCGCAGGTGGGCTGGCGCGGGCTGCTCATCGACCTGCTGGTGCTAACCAGCACCTTTAGTCTGGCTTGGTTGCTAGGGCGCAAACTGCTGGGGATGGAGGCGGAACTGGTGGTGCTGATAGGTGCGGGCAGCTCCATTTGTGGCGCCGCAGCGGTGCTGGCCACCGAGCCGGTAGTGCGCGGCCGCGCCGAGCAGGTGGCGGTGGCCGTGGCCACAGTGCTGGTGTTTGGCAGCCTGGCCACCCTGGCCTACCCCCTGGCTTACGCGCTAAACCTGCAGCACCAGTGGCTGCCCGCCAACAGCCATGCCTACGGCCTGTTTACCGGCGCAACTGTGCACGAGGTGGCCCAGGTGGTGGCCGCCGCCAAAACCCTGGGCGAAGCCGGCGCCCAGGGCGCGGTGATAGAGAAGATGGGGCGAGTACTGATGCTGGCGCCCTTTTTAGTGCTGCTGGGCGCCCTGTGGCAGCGCCGCGCCCAGGCAAAGGGCCAGGCACTGCCGGGAGCTAAAATCACCATTCCCTGGTTTGCCCTGGGCTTTGGCTTGGTGATTTTACTTAACACCTATGTGCCAATAAATGCGGGCCTCAAAGCCGCGGCCCTGCAACTGGACCAACTGCTGCTGGCGCTGGCCATGGCCGCCCTGGGCCTTAGCACCCAGTGGCAGCAGCTGCGCCGCGCCGGGTTTAAACCCCTGCTGCTGGCGGGGCTGTTGTTCAGCTGGCTGGTGCTGGGGGGTGGGGCGATTAACCTGCTGATTGGCCACTAGCGAACCAAGTTGCAGCGCCACTAGTAATTCAACAGGTTGCTAATCGCGTTTTTCCAGCGGCACAAAAATATCCACAACGGCTTCCACCTGGGGTACATCGGGGAAGAAACGGACACGCTCCAAAAACAGCGGGTAGTCGCGCAGGCGCTCGCCGCTGTTGGGCAGCCAGTCGCGGTAGAGGTAAACCAGGGCCGGTTCCAGCTGTTCGTCGCCGCCGGTAATGCGCAGCCGCGCCACGCGCCCCGGCGGAATTTCCGCCGCTGCTATCGCCTCATCGCCGCCGGGTAATTCGCCCCTAAGCTCTGCCCCCAGGCCCAGGCGAAAATCGGCGGGCGGGGTGCTGGCTGGGTCGTCGTACAGCAAATTAAAGGTGCGGCTCAGCTTGGGCGACAGGCCCTTGGCTTTGCGCCAGGCGATAAAGCGTTGCAGGCTCTGGCCCAGGTTGGCGGGGGCGCCGCGATGGATAAGCAGGCCAATAGCAATGCGCGGGAAGTCGATCACTTCCACCCGGTAATCTGGCTGGCCGTTTTGGTTAGGGGGGCTCATCAGTTTTTGCCTCAGCTGCGTCAGTTGTAAATCCTGTTGCTGCCAATTTTCCCAATCGGGCGCGGCGCGAAATTGCGAGGGGCTCTGGCCACAAAACTGCTTAAAGGCGCGGGCAAAAGCCTCGCCGCTGTCGTAACCCGCCTCAAGCGCAATATCCAACACGCTGCGCTGCTGGCGGAAGGCCAGCGCCTGGGCAGCGCGCTTAAAGCGCAGCTGTTTAATGTAATCCCCCAGGCTCAGGCCAAAGGCCGCGCGAAACTGCCGGTGAACATGAAACTTGGACAGGCCCGCCCGGGCGCTCAACTGTTCCAGGGTTAAAGGCTCGTGCAAATGCTGGTCGATATACTCGGCCAGTTGGCTAAACCTCTGCGTTAACACATCAGCCACTTATCAACTCCGGGCTAGCTCCAATAAAAAAATGGGAAAACTGGCAACAGGGCCAGCTTAGGCAGTTGCCAACCACTTTGCCTGATCAAAATTGCGCTTTTGCCAATTTATTTAGCGCGGCTGATTGGTTGGCCAACAACTAATCCCACTGGGGGGCAAAGCTGGGGTTCACTATGCGCAGGCTTAGGGCAGGGGCTGCGCCTATCTTCGCCGAGTTGCTGTACATCTCGGCGGTATCTATATGGTTGTACCCCAAACCCTGCGCCCTCTCCACCGCCGCAGCACCTTCCGCTCCGCGCAACTGGTAAGCACCCTAGCCGAGTTTGGGCAGAGTTATACCTTGGGTGCTGTAAGTTTGCATGCTGTAATCCCTGGTAATTGACTAAATGGGGCCAATGGAATAGCTGGTGCGGTTAATTTTATTTTTGCGTTAGCGGCCAAAGTGTTGGCAAGAGTATAGCGGCCAAACAGCACCGGCTATTCCATTGGCGCCAAAAGCTTTTGCATAAAAAAGACCTTGCAGCAAATTGAGATGCCAATAATAATCGGGGCCTTATCTGATAAATACACCAGAGTCACAGGGGCGGATTGACGTGGCGAATAACTGGCAGCAGGAAGAGTTATTGCTTGCACTGCATCTTTATTGCCAAACAGATTTTGGCAGATTGCACCGACACAACCCGGATGTGATTCATCTGGCGCAGGCTATTGGTCGCACGCCCTCGGCGGTTGCCATGAAGGCCTGCAACTTCGCCAGCCTCGATCCCGCACTAAAACAAAAAGGTTTGAGCGGCACCAGCAAAGCCGACCGCGAACTGTGGAATGAATTTATAGAGAATTCCAGTGAGATTGCGGAGCAGGCCGAAGCTATCTACGAAAATCGCGTGCGCCCCCTCACCCTGACTAACAGCGCAATTAGTGAAATAAAAATACCCTACGGCCCAACCGAAACATGGCGTGACGTAAAAACCCGCCGTGTGCAAAACTTCTTCCGTAAAACGGTTTTAACCAGCTACAACAACCGCTGCGCCATCTCCGGCTTAGCCATTCCCGAACTCCTAGTCGCCAGCCACATAATCCCCTGGGCGGAAAACGAAAACCGCCGTGCCGATCCCACTAATGGTATTGCACTAAGTGCTCTTTACGATAAAGCCTTTGATCGACATTTAATTTCGTTTGATCAGGATTTTAAGTTGGTGCTTTCGGAACGACTGAAACAGGATGCTAAGGATGAAATGGTTAAAGAGTATTTTTGGCGGTTTGAGGGGAAATTGTTGGAGATGCCTAGTCGGTTTTTTCCGGATTCCGACGCGATACAGCGCCATAGAGGATTATCGTTAAAACGTCAGAAATGCGATTTTCGGATTATGTCAAACACGGAAATTGGCATTTAATTTAATTAAGATGCCTTTAAAATAATTGGAGTCAGGGGGGGAATATGGGTAACGAATTGGGCAAGATATCGATCTATCTGGCCAAGGAAGGAGCGAGCTTTGATGATGTTATCGATGAGAGTAAAATTTCAATTGAAACTGAAAATTTTAAGATCAGAGAATTCGAGGTAAATGGACATTCTGCAAAATTCTTCTGTAAACAGACGACAATAGAAAAAAAGAAAAATCCCCCTTGGTTAAACTTTGTTAATGAAAAACTGGAAAGTGATGAGAATAAAATAAATTTTTACCCTTCGTCAAAGAGGTGCAACGGTCTCTTGTTGATAGAAATAAATAAAAGAATACTGGCCGCATCCTTTGGGATTGCAGGTTCAGCAGCTCTAAAAAAAATTCAATTTCTTGACGACTTTGGAATTAAGACTGCTATGAATATGTGCGGGAATAAAGTTCTGAGGCAAACCAAGAGTAGCACGCACACCATCACAACACAAAATATTGACCGTCAATTGAGTAGGCCTTCTGATTCATTCTCATTTGGGTTAAATGATACCGAATTTCTACAATATATATCTGCCCATATTCCAAGTGACAACAATGCTACACTTCAAGGAAAGGATAATCTAACACTTAAAATAATTGGTGATGATAAATTATCATGGGATAAGTTGATTGAATACGGAAAAACGTTTATTGAAAAATATAGCAGCGACGAGTACAAAGAATTGTTTCCAAATTATCCAAATTTGGAAAATATATCAAAAGATAAGTCTGATGAAATTGATTTAAAATTGGCCGAAATGATTTCGAGAGAAAATTTTAATTCAATTCATTTGGCAATTCCAGAGTTTATAGCAGACGATGATTTTAGTTTTTCCTATACGAATTATAATAAACGGGAAAACAAAATATTTTCACATGTAGATATAAAGCATTTAAAAAGTGAGAATGTTCTTAATTTTAAAAAAATTAAAATTGAAGATATTAAAAATTCATATGTTTATGCGTATTCGCATGAGCAAGACCAGATCCTCGGCTACAAAAAATGGGAGCTCTATTGCTGCATAGTTGCAGAAATAGAATTAAACGACGAATATTTTGTTTTGTCCAACGGAACCTGGAAGAAAGTTGATGATGAGTTCTATAAGGCAGTAACAAAATTTGTGGATGAAGTTATTGAAGTTGAAGAAATTTCCGACAAATTTCATAATATAAATATTTCTGATTTAGATCGAAAGCAAAACAGAGAAGAAGTTTTCAACAAAAGGTACTGCGATTTAAATAAAAATACAGTGCTATTCGACAAGGCTAAACTTCGCATAGGTCAAGGTTCGAAAGATAAAGAATTTTGTGATGTGCTCGAATATAGAGGCGCTGATCCTGCCTGGATTATTCATGTAAAAAAATATGGCGGGGCAGATGCGATAAATTATCTATTTTCACAAGCTAGATTTTATTGTGAGTTTTTTTTGAGTGACGAGGTATTTCTAAATGAAATACGGGACCACATCAGTAAATCGCCCCAAAATACTGATGCAGCAAATAATCTTCTTTCTTATGTCAAGGAGACGCAATCAAAATTAAATGGAAAAGACTATGCAATTAAATTATGGCTTCTATTTGATAAAAAGGAAAAGTTACCAAAAAAATCAGACCTTCCACTAAT
This sequence comes from Cellvibrio sp., assembly GCA_050305995.1. Taxonomy (GTDB): domain Bacteria; phylum Pseudomonadota; class Gammaproteobacteria; order Pseudomonadales; family Cellvibrionaceae; genus Cellvibrio. Next base: position 1,782 of record JBNLGJ010000062.1, on the reverse strand, counting down.
TGCCAAATATGAATTAAAGCTAACCTATGAAAAACTAAAAAATATATCAAAATATAACGACATAAAATTAAGCATGATTCCGGTTGAATGCGTCAGCTTCACAACAGCCAAAAAGAACATAAAGTAATAGCCATTGCATCGTGCAATTTTTTATAAAAAAGTTTTAGGACCGTAGGTACGATTAGCATCGCGTAATCGTACGCATGAAAAACAGCCGAAACTAAATGAGCGCAAAGGAATGCCAAATTACCGTCGAGCCAAAATTCCGGGTGCAATTTGGTTCTTCACTGTTAACCTGTTGGAACGGCGAGACAACAATCTTTTGATTGAAGAAATTTCACTATTAAAAGATTTCATCAAAAAATTTACGCCTCACACCCATTTTAAATAATTGCTTAGGTAGTATTGCCAGATTATTTGCATTGCTTATGGCGGTTGCCAGAAGGAACTGGTGTGGCGATGATAATTTGAATTTAGAAGGTGATAATTAACATACGTACGATTACGCGATGCTAATCGTACCTACGGCACTGTTTTGAATTTCATGAGAAAAATTAATGGAAGAATTGGTAGAAAGACGATCGCCTAATTTCTTTTTAACAAAAGTGTGGGGATACGATCCTGTTACTTGGCCCATACTTGGCTTTGGCACATTAGGTGGTGTAAATAAGCTCTGCAGGGAATATACAACCGGAGATTGGATTGTATTTGCAGGAACACAATCAGAACCTACAGCAGAGGAAGATAGGGGACGCTTATTGGGGATGGTTCAAGTCACAAATGTTGTTGTAGATGTGGAGCTAGTCCTAAAAAGTTTAAACACAGAAATTGAAAGTGTAGCCTACAAAGACGATGGTACATTCCGATGGCCAAAGGGTTTCCCCTACTTGAAGGCTTTATCGTTTGTAGATAAACCATTACTAAATGATCTTCTTCCCGATCGTGATACTGGAGGCGGTCGTGCGGAGGCCGCTTACGCAATACGCCTTTCAGCTGAACATAAAGCTATCATTTTGTCACTTCGATCACAGGAAGTATCTTTTCCTACATCCCCCTTACTAGAGGGCAATTTGAGATTACAGCAGTTGCTCACTCAACCAGGGCCTCCCCCTGCTATAGGTAATAGGCAATCCGAGTATGTTGATGGCGATAATTCGGTCTATGTCTTTCGGATTAAAGGCACTAATTTCTACAAAATTGGTAGAACAAATGATATTCAACGTAGGCTAAACGAATTCAATAATTCGCCACATGCAATTTGGGCAGAAAAGCCACTAACCGTAATATGCTCGCAGACTTTTCAAAGCGCTATTTCTGCTCACGAAGTGGAACAAATGATTCATATAAAATTAGTGGAATTTTCTGTTGGATTTGAGTGCTATAAAATCCCTCGCGAATCAACAGCTATCGCTGCTCTTGGAAATACTGTCTTTGAATACAGCCAGAACAATTAATTCTTTACCTGGGGCTTTTGCCTCGCCTAATAGCTACTATGATGTGCGCTTTGTGTATGTTCGTCCTCGCGATTGGTATTTGACCATCAACCTGGAAGCAAGTAGGGCAGCGATGCCCAACAAAAAAACCCTCGAAACCGAAGCCAAGCCTATCGATTATCGCAAAACTACGAAAAAGGGGTCAGGGCCTGACGTATCCCCACAAAAAAATCTTTTAATTCAATGAGCTAGAGGGTAGTCTTTAGCAAAAACGAAGCTTGCATGACTTTCATTTTTCTCTAACGAACGCCAATTCAATAGAGAAGAAAGCCATGCAAGCAAAAAAATT
>JBNLGJ010000061.1:0-49288 GCA_050305995.1 Cellvibrio sp. | reverse complement strand
GCCATATATTAATGCCACCTATGGTACGAGTGGTTCTATCTGGGAGGGGCGATATAAGTCTAGCCTGATTCAAGACGACACTTATTTATTAACCTGTATGTGCTATATAGAATCAAATCCTGTGCGTGCCAACATGGTCAGATCCCCCGCACACTACCCATGGAGTAGCTATCGCTGTAATGCCCAAGGGAAGGTCGATGAACTAATTACCCCGCATTCTCTCTACTTGTCATTAGGCCGAACAAGAGCCCAGCGGCAAGAGGCCTATAAGGAATTATTCAAACCGCATATTGCTGATGAGGATTTGGAGAATATTCGCAGTACTCTACAAACGGGAACCCCTCTTGGGAATGATCTTTTCAAGGCACAGGTAGAAGAAAAAATAGGTCTGAAAGTTGGACAAACTCGGCGTGGCAGGCCGGTGAAGAAGCAATCGTTGGTCTAATCTTTCTTCGCTCGACACTAAACGCTATGAACACACTGCGCGCAGAGTTGAGCTTTTTGCTTGGCAGTCTTTATCGGCACAAGCCAAAAGGTTGTCCGACTAACGGCTTTGCAAATAGCCTCTGCATCGTTGTTGTCGTTCTTGCCACCTTTGCGGAAAGGTGCGATAAACCTGCTGGCGATGATGCCGACCTTGTGCCCCAGCTTGAGAAATTCCCTTCCCCAGTAGTGAGCGCCACTGCAGGCCTCCATACCAATTAAAATGGCCGGGCACTGGGCAATAAAGAGCAGCAATTGTGCGTGTTTAAACGTTTTACGCAATACTACTTTTCCATGTTGATCCATGCCGACGAGGCAAAAAGAAGTTTTCGCCAGATCAATACCGATTGTTGTAAGATTCATGAAAATCGCTCCTCTGGTGGTTGTGACAACACCCATAATTTACGCCGGCACGGGGCTGCGTGTTAAGAGGGGGAGTTCTTATCATTCGTTATACACGGTGAAGAAATTGAAGCATCCAGTTCCAGAGTGGGTAACTCGCGGGAAAACAATACGGCAGCTAATCAAAGAGCTGGAGAGCTTTGAGAATCAAGACTTAGAGGTCAGGTTGTCACTTGATGATGGAGATACACATCATTGCGTAAGCCTTGTATCAAAAGGTTTTGATGATGCGGGCAGCGTGTTCTGCATACTCGCGAACTCAGAGTTTTATTACAAAAATGAGTGGCAAGACTTCATGGGCCAGTCAGATGAAAATGTATAACAAGTCAAAGCACTCGAGCATGGTAAATCTGTCACTTTTTTTGTTTAAAAAAGACGCCAACTTCGCCGGTGTTTGAGGCGTTAGGCTAAACCAAATAACGAACTAATATATGAGCTGGAAAGAATATCAGGAAGAAGCCGCATCGTATTTCAGAAACTTGGGATTGGATGCGCAAACAGATGTTAGTGTTTCAGGGGTGAGGACAAGCCATGATGTGGATGTCGTAGTTAGGTCGCATCATGCTGGGTTTGAAGTAAAGTGGTTTATTGAATGTAAAAAATGGAAGCGTAAAATATCAAAACTCCATGTTTTGGCTTTGCGGGAAATTGTTACTGATTGCGGTGCTGATCGTGGAATTATTTTGTCTGAAAAAGGCTTTCAGTCTGGCGCATTAGAAGCTGCTACTCTTACAAATGTTAGGCTAACCTCCCTCCAGGAAATGAGAAATCAAACAAGGTTGGAAATTTATGCTTTGAAGTTAACCGAGCTATTTGATCGGCTTGACAATCTTGAATCAAGGTATTGGAAAATTTCAAAACAACAACGGCGTGAAATTGGCCTTAGACCTGACAGAGGTGAGGATGGTTACTCTGGTGCTAGATTAGTTGCATTTGCTAAGGATATCGTAAATAAGGCATTTCGTGGGATATACCCAATTAAAGTTACATCAGTATGCGAAGAAACTACTCCCAATTTTCCTTTTGAAATATCAAATGTTGAAGAAGTATTTTTAGCGTTAGAGCCGCATTTATTAATTATGGAAAAACTTCTAATTAAAGGTGAAGACTAACAAATAAGGATATGTCGCGCGCAGCCGCGACCTATCCCATTGTTGAACAAGCTCAGTCTGGTTCGTATTCTTATTAGCAATAAATTGTTGGATTTTCAGCGGAGGGGATGAACTTCTTGCCGTCCACCTTTTTGACAGGCGGGTGCTCACTTCGCTCGTGTTGATGATAAAAAAATGCTATTGCATAAACGTCCTTTTTTCCCTCCGCTAACTTACGTACAATCGTAAACTTACCCTACAGCTCTACGCTTAGCATTTTGATTAAATAGTGCACCCCATGACATACGAAGAATTCAATAACTTTTGCAGTTCACTGCCTTCGACTACGCACGTGATTCAATGGGGCGGCTCGCATGTCTGGAAAGTCGGCGGGAAAGTATTCGCCATAGGCGGTTGGAGTGACACTAAAAGCCCGGCATATTCTTTCAAGGTTTCTGAAAATAACTTTTATTTCCTTGAGAATAAGCCGGGCTACAGGCCAGCGCCTTATCTGGCGTCTCGCGGCCTGAAATGGATTCAGCATTACGCTGCACCAGCATCGGAAGACGAGGCGCTTAGGCATTACCTTTCTGAGTCGCACCGCATAGTGTCCTCAGGCCTTTCCAGGAAAAAGCAAAAAGAACTTGGACTTATCCCAAGCTAAAAGGGTTGCCAGATGCACCGCACTGACCCCAAGGCTTGGCCTGCTGATTGAGTTGCTGTTGGAATCGAATTTGACGTTTGTTATGCTGATGTCGAATATAAAGAGCGGTTGGGCAGTTCACCTGACCTTGCTTTCGCGTCCTTTCCGTGGGGCTTTGTTCTGGTGCTATCGAGATCCATCAATGAAAAAATCACTCGCTACAGCTGCAATAACACTTCTTATTTCCGCGCTCAGCTTTACCGCCCAGGGGGCGCTTATCCAAATGTCCGGTAATTCGTTTGATGATTTGGGCACTAGCACGCTGGATTTGCAAACTGGCCTTGAGTGGCTGGATATAAAAACCGATTCTCGCTCCCAGTGCAGCGTGTACAAAGACATTGGTGGTGCTATTCCCGCAGGCTGCACCAGCTTTGACAGCCTGGATTTGTTTGATGACCATGCCGGTTGGCGCTATGCCACCAGTCAGGAATTTACCTCGCTGCTGAGCAGTTGGATGGGGTTGACGGTGTCCACCAGCAGTAGTTTTTCCTTGTTAAACTCCACCAAAGTAAAGGCCTTTCTCGTACTGTTCGGCACCATGGGTAAAACCTCGGTGCAGGCGGATTACGCCTTTGACTATCCGTCTAATCCAAATCAGGCAATAGGTTTTTACCTGAGTCCGACCGGTTTGTTTAGCAACAACCGCCTGCAGGGTAATATGAATTCCGCCTATTCTTATGCGCCATTGCTGGTGCGCCAAGTGCCTCCATCGCCCGTGCCGGAAACGCCCTCCCTGGGGCTGCTGCTGTTGGGGCTGGTGGCGATAATGCTGGGGCGACGCGCATCGACTAAACGTTAATATTCAAACCCCCGGTAATCCGGGGGTTTGTTTTTTCGCCGGTTAAAAATGTGCGCCTGAAAACTTGAGATTCCCCTCGGCCCGATTATGCTGAGGGCTGATAATTTGCAAGGAATCTTGTGCATGAATTCATCGCTACCCGAGTTGGTTGGGCAATTGCTCCGCGCTGCTGATGCTGGTGCGGCCAAACCCCTGGTCGATAAATTAATTCAAGCCTTGTGCACTATCACTGGCCAGGAACTGCATCCGCCATTTTTTTTGGATGAAGATGCCAGTTTGACCGCCAGGGGCAAGGCGGTTTCGCCAACCACGGCAGCCCAGTGTGCGGAAGATATAGAGCGCACCCGGGTATTTATGCAGGGCGTTTACGCGGCTATTCAGGCGCTGCTGGTTAAGCGCGGCGAAAACCATCTGTCGGCAACTCCCGTTCAAGTTCTCTACGCTGGCACTGGGCCATTCGGCCTGCTGCTGGTGCCATTGCTGCCGCTGTTTAACGCGCATCAGCTCAGCGTGACTCTGTTGGATATTCATGCCGAATCGCTCGCTAAAGTGAAAACCCTGGTGAATGTGCTGGGGCTGGACGGGGCAATCGCGGAGTGGGTAGTGGCGGATGCCTGTGAGTGGCAAACCGACCAGCGGTTTGATTTGATTATCTCCGAGACCATGCGCCAAGGGTTAATTCAGGAGCCCCAGGTCAGTGTATTTGCGCATTTGCAGCAATTTTTAGCGGCGTCGGGTGAATTAATTCCACAGCAAGTGGTGTTGGATTTATGGCTTGCCAATGCGGGCGCAATGGCGCAGGACGCGGTGCATCTGGGCGAGGTGTTTTGTTTGGATCAGGAGATGGCGCGGTGCATAGCGAGCGAAGCTGCCGCCAGCGTCGGGCGTTTAACCATTCCCGATTACCCGGCTGCGATTAAAGATTTAAAACTCAGCACCCGCATTCAGGTGTTTGATGGCTATGGCCTGCACGAAAACCAGTCGCAGCTCACCCTGCCCATTTATTACCGCAATGCGCGCCCGACTCCTGTCAGCGAGCTAACCTATCGCTATGAGTTGGGTGCCTATCCGCACATGAAATTCGAGTTTACCGCTATCGCGGATGACGAAAATCTCGCTGACATTGCTGCGCCCAATCGTTTTGGTTTACTGGGCTTAACCCGTTTTTGGCATAAAGCACAATGGCAAAAGCTAGGCAGGCGAGTTCCCCTGGAAGAGTGGCAACAGGATCGTCAGTTATTGGATTTAATGGGCCTGGGTTTAGAGCCCAGTATCGAGCAGGCATTTGCCAGCGGCAGCTTGAGTGCGTTTGAAGATTGGGTGAGCCAAACACTCATGGGCAAATTAAACCCTGAGCGTGTAGCGCAAATTAATGTGCGCATGCAGAGTGATAAAAAAGTGCCCGCTTGCGAGCTGCAAAAAAATATCCCCGCAAGCAGGCCGGGGCCATTAACGGCGGAGCAGCTGGAGCACTGGCAGCGCGAGGGCTATGTCATTGTCCCCGGTGTGCTGAGTGAGCAGCAGGCGGCAGAGGTGCGCGCGGCTATCTGGCAGCATCTGGATATGGATGAGTCAGACCCCGGCAGTTGGTATCGCGCGGGTGATTTAATGAAAAAAGTGATGGTGCAATTGTTTGATCACCCCAGCCTTGAGGTGGCGCGCCGCAGCGAAACTGTGCGCGCCGCCTTCGCGCAGCTGTGGGGCTGCGATGAGCTGGTGGCCTCAACCGATCGCGTTGGTTTTAATCCGCCGGAGACGGCCCAGTGGAAATTCCCTGGCCCGCCCATGCACTGGGATTTGGATGCGCTCCGGGCGCCGGTTCCTTTTGGTACCCAGGGCTTGATTTATTTAACCGATACCAGTGAAGAGCAGGGCGCATTTAGTTGTGTGCCCGGTTTTCATCAAAAAATTGATCAGTGGCTAGCGGACTATCCCCAAGGCGAAGATCCGGCTCTGCAGGATTGGTCGCAGTGGCCGGTAAAGCCCATTGCGGCGCGCGCCGGTGACCTGATTATTTGGCACCAGGCATTACCCCACGGCCCCAGTCCCAATCGCGCCACTTATCCGCGGATGGTGCAGTATTTAAATATGTACCCTTGAGTTAGCGCAAATGGCCAGGTAGCAAAGCCAAAAACTAAGGGGATGGTAAAAGGTAATAGCTTGGTTGGTCATGGCGTGCGGGTTCTGACAATGAGGTGTGCATTTCTACCTGTAGTTCGGCGGGTCGGCAATCGGAATTGGATAATTTTATGTCGCTTGGGCGTTGTGGTTGCGGCTGCTGTTAATCAGGGATTGAGCCAAAGCGCTTAAAAAAACCACCACAAGCTGTTGGTTGCTTGGGGAGTTGAGGTGCCCCAGGCCAGTTTGTGGTGGTGTAAGCGTCTCCTTCGCGAGCATGGCTGTTTTGCCTGGCGACTGTGGCTGCGGTCGCAGGCTGGCGCGAAAGAGAAGTGGAAGCGGGCGCCCGAGGGCACCCTGCACGTACAAACCCCCAAGTGGTCAGGTGTTTGCGCAACCCGGCTGGGGGTTCAGCTCCTTCTGGCAGCGGGTAGTCAAAGGGCCGTGCGCCCGATGATTCCGGGGGTCTAGGCACCCGTTTACTGGTTGGCGGCGAGTGGCACCACCTTGTCTTTAACGTCCGCTTTTTCGGCTTTGGCATTCAAAGTCTGCGGTGCCTCGTAGGTAAAAGGCTGCAACAACTCATCTGGCTTACCTTTGCAGGCCTTGGCCAACAGCTCGCGGCGCTGGGCCAGCAGTAGGCCAATGGCTTCGCTGTACTTGTCATCCAGGCCGGGAATATTCTCTTCAATCAGCTGGGTGATATTGGCAGCTAATTCCAGATACTTGTCGTGTTCTTCTGCGAGTTTTCTGTCTTCAAACATGCTGCCATCCCGATCACATTGCCAAACGGCGATTACTGCCATGGTGTTGCCCTCGTATTGATACTGTTTTTATATACAGTAATGATGGGGCGCAGGGATGTCAACAGGGGCAGTAAATTTATCTAAGGGCAGTGGCTGGGGGACTAGGTATCTTGGCTGTTTATTTGTTGCAACAGGGCATCTAGTATTCTGCCCAGCTGCAAGAGTCTCCAGGCGTCTTTTGCTCGCCCTTTGCAAGAAAGTTGCCATAGGCTGTTAGGTTTGATCCAGTTGCGAGTGTAGTGGGCTAATTGTCTGACGGGCTCTGCCAAGAGTTGTGACTTAAGGCGTTTTAACTCTTTGGCCAATTGCAACAGGGTTAGGATTTGTAAGCTTATAAAAGCATTTTGCTGTTGCTGGCTGGTTGCAAAGGATCCGGCCCTTTCTATGGCGTTCAGCCAATCTTTATAAACGCCCGAGCTGTATTTGCGCCCTTTAGCGCTGGAGGGGCGGGATCGGTAGTGATAAACCAGGTCGGGTATAAGGACCAGTGTTTGTGCGAGCGAGAAAATCTCTGCGCAGTAGAGAGTGTCCTCTGCCATGGCAATGCCTGGTGTACTGCGCACCTGCCCCAGTCTGTCACTGCGAAAGAGCTTGCCCCAGGTGTGCCCCCTAACGCGTTGATGATGATAAAAACAAGAGAGAATCGCATCGCCTTTGATGATTTGTAAGTGAGGTGCGTTATAGCTTGCCGCTGAGAGATTTCGCTCGGAAAAAATCAGGTTGTTTCCTTTCACAATGTCGGCGTTATAGTGTTCGGCAGCCTGAAGCAAGCAAGAGAGTGCTTGGGGCGGCAGCCGATCGTCAGAGTCAACAAACGTAAAGTGGGTGCCGCGTATCTCTGCCAAACCGGTATTTCTTGCAGCTGAGACACCTTGGTTGTGGCTATGGCGTAGAACCCTTATAAGTTCGGGGTGCTTGCTTTGGTATTGTTGGCACAGGGCAAGGCTGTGATCACTGGAGCAGTCATCCACCAAAATAATTTCCCAGGCTACAGATAAGTCTTGGGCTAACAAACTGTCTATGCACTCGGCGAGATAGGCGTCAACATTGTAAACGGGAACAATCACAGAAATTTTGATGTGACAATTTGAGGGCATAAAATACCAGTGCATTCAGGATGATGAGTAGGGTTGGTATTTTAAGCTGGTATTAATTACTTAGTCTTGTGCCATTGGGTGGATAGTTTAGCGAGGCCTTGAAAAAGGTTGGCGAGGCGCGCAGCGCAGGGCATAAACAGGCGAGAAAGCGCAGCTTATAAATGAGCCTGTTTTTAAGGTTGCGCGCCGGCAGGTATTGATAAAAGCCTTGTTTCAGGCTGAGGCATTTTTAATATTTGCCCTGGTCGCTTGTCTCTCGCGCCAAGACACGGAGATAATGCGCGCTACCTTCATCGCCCGAGACTCGCCGTGTCAGCTGCGCCAGACCAATCCAACCCCGCCCCCGCCAAACCCAAAAGCCTGCTGCGCTCCAGCCTGCTCACTGGCTCCATGACCATGAGTTCGCGGGTGCTGGGGCTGGTGCGCGATATTGTGCTGGCCAGTGTGCTGGGGGCGGGCGGCTCCATGGATGCCTTTGCTGTTGCGCAAAAAATCCCCAATTTCTTTCGTCGGCTGTTTTCCGAGGGGGCCTTTTCCCAGGCGTTTATTCCGGTGCTGGCGGAGTACCGCGAAAAGGGCTCGGTGGAGTCGGTCAAGCTGTTGGTGGACAAGGTGGCGGGCTGTCTGGGCGGCGCGCTGCTGCTGGTGACTATCCTCGGTTGCCTGGGCGCCTATGGTGTCGCGGCGATTTTTGCGCCTGGCTACTTGGCCAACCCGCAAAAGTTTGACCTGCTTACCCAATTGGTGCGCATCACTTTTCCCTATTTGATGCTGATTTCGCTCACCGGATTTGCCGGGGCGATTTTAAACAGTTACGACCGCTTTGCGATTCCGGCGGTTACGCCTATTTTCCTCAATATATTTATGATTTGCGGCGCACTTTTTGCCGCGCCTTATTTCCCTGATCCGGCCTTTGCCCTGGCCTGGGCGATTCTGGCGGCGGGGGTGTTTTCGCTGCTGTTCCAGCTGCCGTTTTTACGGCGTATCCATATGCTGCCAGCACCCAAAATGGATTGGAAAGACCCGGGTGTGCGGCGCATTCTGCTGTTGATGGCGCCAGCGCTTTTTGGGGTGTCAGTCAGTCAGATAAATTTGTTGCTGGATACGGTGATCGCCACCAAGCTGGGCGATGCCAGTGTCAGTTGGCTGTTTTATTCCGATCGCCTGGTGGAGCTGCCCCTAGGGGTGTTTGGCGTGGCCATAGCCACGGTGATTATGCCCAGCCTGTCGCGCCAGAGCGCTACGCAAAAAGCCGAAAAGTTTAGCGATACCCTCGACTGGGCAATTCGCTTTGTGCTCTTAATCGCCCTGCCGGCAATACTGGCGCTGGTGATTCTCGCCCAGCCGATCCTGTTTACCCTGTTCTACCACGGCCGTATGCAGGTGTCGGATATTCTTATGTCCTCCTACAGCCTTAAAGGCTATGCCCTGGGCTTGCTGGCGTTTATGTTGATCAAGGTGCTGGTGCCCGGCTATTTCGCTCGCCAGGATATGAAAACCCCGGTCAAGATCGGTATACGCGCGATCCTCGCCAATATAGCTATGAAGCCCTTTATTGTTATCCCCCTGGTGTATTTTTGGAGCCTGGGCCATGTCGGTCTGGCGCTGTCCACCGCCCTGGCGGCTTATGTGAATGCCTTTTTGCTCTACCGCGGCCTGCGCCGTATGCAGGTGTACACGCCTGCCGCCCACTGGCGCCGCACCTGGCGCAACTACGGCCTGGCCAATGGCGCCATGGCAGCGGTGCTGCTCGGCTTTCTCTACACCTGGACCGGCTGGGCGGAGTGGGGCGTTATCGAGCGAGTTCTGCGCCTGGCGGTGATCTGTGGGCTGGGCCTGGCAACCTATCTTGGGGTGCTTTTCGCCCTGGGGATGCGTATCAAAGACATCAAAGCGCACGTATAAGCGCTTATCTGCCGCAAATGGCCTGCCCCTGGCTGGTTACGGGGTAGGCTGGCGCCCGCTGGCTCCTGTATACTTCCGCCCTCGATTTTTCGGTGAGGTGGCGGTACAAGGTGAGGCTAGAGACTCCGGCGTTTATTCGCGGGTTACACAACCTGCGCCCCCGTCATAAAGGTTGTGTGGCCACTATTGGCTCCTTTGATGGCGTGCATCTGGGCCATCAGGCCATACTGCGCCAGCTCACCCAATTGGCCAGCCACTACCAGCTGCCCTCTGTGGTTATCATCTTCGAGCCCCAGCCCCACGAGTTTTTCTCGGGTGAAAAAGCCCCGGCGCGCTTGATGCGCCTGCGCGAAAAAGTCCAGGCGCTGCTGGCGGCCGGAGTGAACCGAGTGCTCTGCCTGCAATTCAACCAGGCGCTGCGCGACCTGACTGCCGAGGATTTTATCCGCAAGGTTTTGGTCGATGGCTTGGGCATTAAACACCTGGTGGTGGGCGATGACTTCCGCTTTGGCTGCGACAGGCGCGGCGACTTTGCCCTTCTGCAAAGCACTGGGGCCCTGCTGCAAACTGTCGACCCCGCGCTGGGGTTTGAGGTGACGGATACTTGCACCCTGGAGGTGGATGGCGACCGCGTTAGCAGCACCCGGGTGCGCCTGCTGCTGGAGCAGGGCGACTTTGCGGCGGCGGAAAAGCTGCTCGGTCGCCCCTACCGCATCAACGGCCGGGTGGCCTATGGCAAGCAGCTGGGCCGCCAGCTAGGGGTGCCCACCGCCAATGTGCACCTGCGCCGCTACCGCTCGCCGCTGCAGGGGGTGTTTGCGGTGACGGTTACCTTTGCCGATGGCAGCTTGCACCAGGGGGTGGCCAATGTCGGCCTGCGCCCCACCGTCAATAAAGACGGCACCGGTGCAGCCAACAAGCCGCTGCTGGAAGTGCACCTGTTTGATTTTTCGCGCATGGTGTACGGCGAGATGATCGATGTGCAGTTCCATAAAAAACTGCGCGACGAACAAAAGTTTAACGGCCTGCCCGCGCTGCAAGCGCAGCTGCAAACCGATATAGCCCAGGCCAAAGATTTTTTTGCGCAGCGCGCGCGCTAAACCCATTTTTCATTTTATTTTTTAACTAACAAGTTGACCGTGATGACTGACTATAAAGCCACGCTGAATTTGCCCACTACCGAATTCGCCATGAAGGCCAACCTCGCCCAGCGCGAGCCAGAGATGCTTAAACGCTGGCAGGCCAATGAAGTTTACGGAAAGATCCGCGCCGCCCGTGCCGGGCGCGAGCAATTCATCCTGCACGATGGCCCACCCTATGCCAACGGCGATATCCACATCGGCCACGCGGTTAACAAAATCCTTAAAGACATAATTGTCAAAAGCAAAACCCTGAGCGGTTTTGATGCGCCCTATGTGCCCGGCTGGGACTGCCACGGTCTGCCCATCGAGCACAATGTGGAAAAGAAAATCGGCAAGGCCGGCGATAAGGTTGACTTTAAAACCTTCCGCCAAAAATGCCGCGAATACGCCGCCAAACAAGTGGAAGGGCAAAAGGCCGACTTTATCCGCCTGGGTGTCTTTGGTGATTGGGATAACCCCTATCTCACCATGGATTACAAATTTGAAGCCGACATTATTCGCGCCCTGGGTCGCATCGCCGGCAACGGCCATTTACATCGCGGTTTTAAACCCGTTTATTGGAGCGTGGTGGGCGGCTCGGCGCTGGCCGAAGCCGAGGTGGAGTATCAGGACAAAACCTCTTTCTCTATCGATGTGAAATTTAATTTTGTCGATCAAGCGGCTGTCGCCAGCAAAATTGATGAGCTGTCCGGCAGCGGCGATATCGCCCTGGTGATCTGGACCACCACTCCCTGGACTCTGCCTGCCAACCAGGCGGTAAGTGCCAATGCCGAGGTGGACTATGTGCTGGTGCAGCTGGACGGCATGCGTCTGCTCGTTGCCGAGGTGCTGCTCAGCAATGTGCTTGGCCGCGCTAAAGCCGAGAGCCACCAGATTGTTGGCCGCTGCAAAGGCGCTGCGCTGGAAGGCCTGTTGCTGCAGCATCCGTTTTATGCGCGCCAGGTGCCGCTCATTCTCGGCGATCACGTCACCATCGATGCGGGTACCGGCTTTGTTCATACCGCGCCCGACCATGGCGCCGACGACTTTGCTGTGGGCACTAAGTACGGCATAGGCACCCTCAACTATATCGACGACAACGGCTACTATCGTCCCAATGTGGAAATTTTCGCCGGCGATCACGTCTACAAAGTCGATGAAAAAGTTATCGAATTGTTGATTGAAAAAAATGCACTGCTGGCGCAGGGCAAAATTACTCACAGCTTCCCCCACTGCTGGCGCACTAAAACTCCACTGATTTTCCGCGCGACGCCGCAATGGTTTGTCAGCATGAGTAAAAACCACTTGCGCGATCAGGTGGCCGAAGCGGTTGCAGGTGTGCGCTGGGTGCCGGACTGGGGCCGTGCGCGCATCGACGCCATGCTCGCCAGTTCGCCTGACTGGTGTATCTCCCGTCAGCGCACCTGGGGTGTGCCCATCGCTTTGTTTGTGCACAAAGAAACTCAAGAATTGCACCCGGATACCGCGCGTCTAATCGAAGCCGTTGCGCAAAAAGTTGAGCAGGAGGGGATGGATGCCTGGTTTGATCTGGACGCTGCCGAATTGCTTGGCGCCGATGCCGAAACCTATCAAAAAGTGACTGATACCCTGGACGTATGGTTCGATTCGGGTGTGACTCACTACGCGGTATTGGAGCAGCGCGCCAATTTGCGCTTCCCCGCCGATTTGTATCTCGAAGGTTCGGATCAACACCGCGGCTGGTTCCAGTCTTCACTCAAAACCTCTATGGCCATTAACGGCGTGCCGCCCTACAAAACGGTGCTCACGCACGGTTTTACCGTGGATGCCCAGGGCCGCAAAATGTCCAAGTCCATTGGCAATGTGATCCCGCCACAAAAGGTCATGAACGACCTGGGCGCGGATGTGTTGCGCTTGTGGGTAGCGGCCACCGACTTCTCCACCGAGATGAGTGTGTCCGATGAAATTTTAAAGCGCACCGCCGATTCCTATCGCCGCATTCGCAATACCGCGCGCTTTATGTTGTCTAACCTCACCGGTTTTAACCCGGCAACCGATATGCTGCCGATGAGCGAGATGCTGCAACTGGATCGCTGGATTGTTGGCCGCACCGCGCAGTTGCAGCAGGAAATCATCAAGGCTTACGACAACTACCAGTTCCACCTGATTTACCAAAAGCTGCACAATTTCTGTGTGGTGGAGCTGGGCGGTTTCTATCTGGATATCATCAAAGATCGCCAGTACACCGTCAAAGCCGAAGCCAAGGCGCGCCGCTCGGCGCAAACCGCGCTGCAGCATGTGATTGAAGCTTTGGTGCGCTGGATTGCGCCTATCCTCAGCTTCACCGCCGACGAGATTTGGTCGGCTATGCCAGGCGCGCGCGACGAGCTGGTGTTTGTGGCCGAGTGGTATCAATTGCCGCAGGTGCCGGCAGATTCTTTCGCCGACAGCTACTGGGATTTGGTGGCCGATGTAAAAACAGCGGTGAACAAAGTGTTGGAGGCCAAGCGCGGCTCCGGCGAAGTGGGCGGCTCTCTCGGCGCCGAAGTGACTCTCTACTGTGACGATAAACTCGCTGCGGAATTGGCCAAGCTGGGTGATGAGCTGCGCTTTGTGTTGATTACCTCTACGGCGGCAATCGCCCCCATAGCCCAGGCGCAAAATGCTGAAGCGACGGAAGTGGCTGGCCTGCAAGTGGCGGTGAAAAAATCCGAGCATGCCAAGTGCGCGCGCTGCTGGCACCACCGCGCCGATGTGGGCGCTAACCCCACCCACGCTGAAATTTGTGTGCGCTGTGTGGAAAACGTCGATGGTCAGGGCGAAAGCCGCGAATTTGCCTAAGGAATTAGCGTGAGCGAAAAAATTTATCAAAAGCCCTGGTTTTGGTTTGTCACCGCGTTGGTGGTGATACTGCTGGATCAGTGGAGTAAACAGGCCATACTCGCGCATTTTTACGAAGGCGAGGAGCTGGACTTTACCAACTTTTTTGCCTTTACCCTGCGCTATAACTCGGGCGCGGCCTTCAGCTTTTTGGACGACAGTGGCGGCTGGCAGCGCTGGCTTTTTACTGGCATTGCCCTGGTCGCCAGTGTGCTGTTAAGTTTTTGGATCAAGCGCGTTGCCGCGACTAAGCCCTACGAGGCTTTTGCCCTAGCGTTTATTCTCGGCGGTGCGCTGGGCAATTTGTACGATCGCATAGTGCTGGGTCATGTGGTGGATTTTATTTTGGTTCACTATCAAGACCACTACTGGCCCGCATTTAATTTGGCTGATTCCGCTATCTCCCTGGGTGCGGCGATTTTGATTATTGATATGTTGTTTGTGAAAGAGAAAAAAGCTGATGCGTGATCTCGCCATAGGCCCGGGCACCCGCGTGACCCTGCATTTTTCACTGAGCCTGGATAATGGCGAGGTGATAGATACCAACTTTGAAGCCAAGCCTGCGACCTTTACCGTGGGCGATGGCAACCTGCTGCCCGGTTTTGAAAAGGTCCTGTTTGGCATGCTTGAAGGCGAGCACAAAACTCTGGTGATTCAACCGGAAGACGGCTTTGGTCAGCGCAATGACAACAATATCCAGGAGATTGATCGCAGCCAATTCAGCCCCGATCTGGAATTGAGCGAAGGCTTGATGTTGTCTTTTGCCGATGCGCAAAAAACCGAACTGCCAGGTGTTGTGCGTGGGTTCGATGAGAATGTTGTGGTGGTGGATTTTAATCACCCTTTGGCTGGGCGCGAAATTTTATTTGAGGTGTCGATTGTAAAAATCGAGCCGGAACAGGTGCACTGAGATGACCCAGATTAAACTCGCCAATCCGCGCGGCTTTTGCGCCGGTGTGGATCGCGCTATCGACATAGTAAATCGCGCCCTGGATGTTTTCGGCGCGCCTATCTATGTGCGTCACGAAGTGGTTCACAACAAGTTTGTGGTGGATTCACTGCGCGAGCGCGGGGCGATTTTTGTCGATGAAGTCGAGCAGGTGCCGGACAATGTTATTTTGATTTTCAGCGCCCACGGCGTGTCGCAAGCGGTGCGCAAAGAGGCGGAAGATCGCGGCCTGCAAATCTTTGATGCCACCTGCCCGCTGGTGACCAAGGTGCATATCGAAGTGACTCGCTACAGCCGCGAAGGCCGCGAGTGTATTTTGATTGGCCATGAGGGCCACCCGGAAGTGGAGGGCACTATGGGCCAGTACTCCACGCTCAATGGCGGTGCGATTTATTTGGTTGAAGATGAATCGGATGTGGATGAGCTGGCGGTAAAAGACCCCGAGCATCTCGCCTATGTCACCCAGACTACTCTATCAATGGACGACACTGCCAAGGTGATTGAAGCTCTGCGCAACAAATTCCCCAAAATTCAGGGGCCGCGCAAAGATGACATCTGCTACGCCACCACCAACCGCCAGGATGCAGTGCGCCAGTTGGCGCTGGAATGTGAATTGGTATTGGTTGTGGGTTCGCCCAACTCTTCCAACTCCAACCGCCTGCGCGAACTGGCGGAGCGCTGTGGTACCGAGGCATACCTGATTGACGGCCCGGAGGATATTAATCCCGACTGGATCGCCAATCGCGCTAGCATTGGCATTACTGCCGGCGCTTCGGCGCCAGAGGTGTTGGTAAAAAGGGTGATAGCCAAGTTGCAAGAATGCGGTGCCCAGGCGCCAGAGGAAATGGCGGGAACGCCAGAGAACATTAGCTTCTCCCTGCCCAAGGCGCTTAGGCTGGGCAACTAAATTTCGGCACAGTCGTCGGCGCTCAGGGTTTCGGTGCGCAGACGCCCACCCCTGGCCAAAATTAATTTAAAACCGCTCCCCTCATGATTTGGGCAGACAAAAATACTGCCCGCAATAAAACCGCCATTGGTGCCTGTTTTGCTAATTTTTCGCCCCTCGCCAGTTCCAATGAATGAGATATAGTGGGATAGGGGTTGATTGCTAAATACCCTGACCCCCTCCAATGAAGATGCCTCCTGTAGAGTTTCTTCATTGGCATCCTGAATACCATTGTGATTGGCGTCTACATAAATTTCCCATCCCTGATCCCAATTGGATTTGGCTGTAATAACGGCTCGTTGATTGCGGGTTACGGCGAGACTGCGGGTGTGAGTAATGGCATCGAGCAGTGAATTGGTGGCGGCTTTAACGCGAGAGATTTGGATTTGCTGGCTTAGGCTGGGCACGGCAACCAGCAACAGGAGGGCGGATATAACTAAAGTGATAACTAGTTCAAATAATGTAAATCCCTGATTTTTCATCATATTTCCAGTCCTTTGGATAGATTGTATAAGTGGCACCATGAAAATCGTGCTAAGTGCAGCCACTCAGGCTGCCATGACAACCGGTTATCGGCGGAGCCAGCAGCTCATCCATAGCGGGTGTTAAACTGCACGGTAATGGAAACTACTACCCTTGTCTATATTTTGTTCAATCGGGGCTAGTGTCTTAAAACCTCTACGAGAAGTCACCAATGAAAGTTAATAACCGAGGTTTCACTCTGATAGAGCTGATGGTAACCCTGGTGGTTGCCGCTATTGCGCTCGGCTTGGCCATCCCCAGTTTCAAATCGCAAATGCTCAATAATAAGTCGATAGCCTTGGGTGAGGATTTTGTGGGCGCGCTGAATTTTGTGCGCTCAGAAGCGGTTAAGCGCTCAACCAGGGTTAGTTTGTGTGCCAGCAAAGACGGTGCTACCTGCGCTGGAAATTGGACTGAGGGATTTATCGCCTTTGTGGACACGGCGGGTACGGATAAAGCCAAGCCGCCGGTTATCGCCGATGAGAATGCCATCTTGCAAATCTGGCCGGCACAGGATCCCAATGCAGTAATCTCGGTAAAAAGTAAGGATACTGATATGTCTTTTGTGCGTTATACCAGCTTGGGCACCCTGGCAAGGGTAGAGCCGGATCCGCTTACCGTTACTACCGAAATCAAAGAATGTACGGGTTCATCCGCACGCAAAATCTCTATAGGCCTTTCCGGGCTTATCGGTATTGAGCGGGTGGCTTGTAGTGCCAGCGCAAGCAATTAGTGGTGGAGGAAAAGATGTTGCCAGAAAATTTACCCGTGACTAAACAGCGAGGTGCAAGCCTGATAGAGGTCTTAGTCACCTTGCTAGTGCTTTCTACCTCGCTTCTGGCCATGGCCGCCCTGCAGACCCGATCGCTGCAATTTAACCAGGGGGCCTACCTGCGTTCCCAGGCAAATATCTTTGCCTACGATATGTTGGATCGCATGCGCATCAACCTGGGAAACCTTGCATCCTACAATTCTGCTCTTTCCTCCGTGGATCCTAAGGGGACACCAGTGACTACCCCCCTGGCCGCCGCCGATTTGGATGCTTGGCGCAGGAATATTGCGCTTACCCTGCCCGAAGGCAAGGGCGGGATTAGCTGCAATGCCACTAACAACCAGTGCACCCTTACGATTCAGTGGAGCGAAATTAATAGCTCGGATCAGGCTGCCGAAGATAAAACCACTTTCACCTATTCGGCGAGGCTGTAACTATGTTGACCTTCAAGGCTGAGCAGCGCGGCTTATCGCTGGTGGAGCTGATGATTGCAATTGCGCTGGGAATGGTGCTGATGCTGGGTGTAATGCAAATGTTTCTTTCCAGTCGTGTCGTGTTTAGCACGCAGCAGGGGATGTCGCGTATTCAGGAAACTGGCCGTTTGGCCATAGAGTTTCTTTCGCGAGATATTCGCATGGCAGCTTACTACGGCTGTTACCGTCCACGTGCAGGCCAGGGGGCCGAGTTGAGAAACAAAACGGTTTCTATCGGTGGTTTGCATGGCAATTTTGATGAGGGCATTCGCGGTTACGACAATGCAGCGGACATTGCCATTGGCAAGGATGCGGCATTGGGGGCGTCTATCGAGCTGTTGCCTGCTGCCAACACGGCCAATATTCTGGTGATTCGCTCGGCAAACGAAACTGGGTTGCCTATTAACAATACCAATGATGCAACCAAACTTTATGCGTATAGCGAACAGCCGATAGAGGATAACTGCATCAATGATATCTGCGTTAATGGTGCTGCTGTGGTAAATGATTGCGGCGCAGCGTCAGTCATGAAGGTAACAGCTCTGGGAAAGTCGGGTACCAATATCACTATTACTCATCAAAACAATTGGGATACGTCCAATGTCTTGGATGAGTATGTTAATGGCGAAATTATGCCCATGAACACCAATGTTTACTTTATTGCCAAGGGGCAGAGTGGCGGCCCCTCGCTATGGCAAAAGACTAACACCAACGCTGCCATTGAACTGCTGGAAGGTGTAGAGCAAATGCGTGTTACCTATGCTACATCGGATGACTCTACTTACAAATTGGCCAGTGCAATCAATGCGGCTGATTGGTCGAAGGTGAGTTCAGTTCGTTTGGAGTTAGTTGTGCGCAGCCTCGAAAACAATGTGCTGGAAGACACCCAGCCGTATGTGTTTGCGGGCGCTACAGTGACACCCGCAGCGGTGGACGGGGTGCCAGATAAGTACATGCGTCAGGTATTTTCAGCTACGGTTGCAATTCGCAGTCGCGCTACCAATGTTCAGTAATGGGGGCGAGATGAAACGAGAAAATTCTATGAAAAGCTATCCAAAACAACGTGGCATGGTATTGCTGGTAGGGCTGGTTATGGTTCTGCTGATCACCATCGTGGGCATGGCGGCGATTCGCGGTTCGGGGCTGCAGGAAAGCATGGCCGGCAATATGCGTGATCGCAATATCGCTTTTCAGGCGGCAGAGTCAGCGTTGCGTGTTGGCGAGGCGATAGTTGCACCGGGGGCGTCCCTGCCCAGTTTTGATTGTAATAAAGGGACTGGCGTATGTGAGGATATCAGTGAAAGCAATCCCGCTAAGTCGCTTATTTACTGGAGTAGCGATGACTGGTCAGGCAAAGACTCAGTTGCCAAGGGGGTGAATCTGGGAATAGCCGATTTACACAGTTCACCCAGCTATGTGGTTGAAAAACTAAACCTTCCTATCACTTCCCACGCAGCGAGCGAAGGTAGTGGGATCGGCGTAGGTTCCTTGCAAAATGTTGCGGGTGCAGTTGCCGATCCATTTCGTATTACCAGTCGTGGTGTTGGTATAACATCTGACAGTATTGCTGTTGTCCAATCCACCTATTTGCGGCCGCAATAATTCGGGGGCTCTATGAAATCCTGGTTTAAATTTTTGATGTTGAAAAACTCTTCTGCATTTAATCGTGTGGCCCGTCAATTGTCCGTTGGTGTGGGAACAGCGATCCTGACGTTGGGAATTAGCAGTACAGTTAACGCTGCACCTGCGCAATATCCACTATTTTTGAGCAACCCGGTTATTCCGATTATGATGCTCAACATGTCTAACGACCACCAGCTGTTCTTTAAGGTCTATGACGACTATGCGGATATTACCAGCCCAACGGGCGGCGACCCTGACGGTGCTCCAGATACTAGCTATGTACATAGCTATAAGTATTATGGCTATTTCGATAGCGACAAATGTTACGTATATAAAAATTCGCAATTTGAGCCAGATTCAGCGACTGACGCAGCAACAGGCTATTGTAATAGCGGTAATGCTAGCAATCAGTGGAATGGTAACTTCTTGAACTGGGCAACCATGACCCGTATGGATGCCGTGCGCAAGATGCTTTATGGCGGATATAGGTCTACCGATTCAGCCACAGAGACAGTATTGGAGCGGGCTTTCCTGCCCAATGACGCGCACTCCTTTGCCAAATTCTATGACGGCAATAATATCAACAAGCTAACTCCTTTTAATCCTCCCGCGTTGCAGGCTAATACTAAAGATACAGGCCTCACCATTTGTAATACTACCTTGGGTGGCAGCGCGCGCTCCCAGTACGTTACTAATCCCCCTTTGTTGAGGGTTGCCAGGGGGAACTATAGTCTTTGGGCAAGTAATGAACGCTGGCAATGTCGGTGGAGTGACGAAAAATACGCATTAAATGCGGCGAGTGATGACGTTATCGCTGCTGCAGGAATTTATGCCTATCACGGTAATCCCGGGGATGAGAAAAAATTAGAAGTTAATGACGTTAAGGGCGACTTTAATGTGCGGGTCAAGGTATGTGTAAGTGGTTTGGAGGAGGCTAACTGTACCCAGTATCCAACAGTGGGCAGTGCTAAAAAGCCAACTGGCCTGCTGCAAAAATACGGTGAACAGGGCAAGATTAACTTTGGCTTGATGACTGGCTCCTATAAGAACAACAAATCGGGTGGTGTGTTGCGCAAGGCTATAGGCAGCATGGCGTCAGAGGTCAACTACACCACCAACGGTACCTTTAAAGATGTTGATGGTATTGTCAAAACTTTAAACAAGTTGCGTATTTATGGCTACCGTTTTGATGATGGTACCTATCACAGTGCTACAGGTAGTGATAGCTGCATTTGGGGGATTGCCAAATTTGACAATGGCAACTGTACTAACTGGGGCAACCCGCAAGCGGAAATATACTTGGAGTCCTTACGCTATCTGACCGGGCAATCGGCGAACAGCAATTTTAACACCGATGATTCAGGCAAAATCTCTGGCTTGGCTACGGCGAGTTGGGGGAGCGCTCCAGTAAATAGCAACAACTATTGCGCCCCCTTGAATATTGTTCAGTTTAACGCATCGACTACCTCATATGATGGTGATGAGCTGGATGGTTTTTCTAGCTTTGCCAGCGCTGAGACGCTCAACACCTGGACCAACTATATTGGCGACAGTGCCCACGAAAATTTTTCCGGGAATTATTTTGTGGGAAATAACGGCACTAATAATGACCAGTTGTGCACCCCTAAGTCTATTAGCAATCTATCGGATGTCACTGGCACCTGCCCGGATGCACCACGTTTAGATGGTAGCTATAAATTGGCGGGGCTTGCTTACTACGCTCGTCGCAACGATATGATGCCCAACCTGTACAACGGTAAGGACGATAAATACAAACAAACGGTGCGAACTTTTGGCGTGGCCCTGTCACCTGCTGTGCCCAAAGTTGAAATCCCTGTGCCTAATTCGAATAAAAAAATAACCATACTACCGGCCTGCCGCAATAGTAGTACAAGCCCCAATAGTAACTGCTCCATTGTCGACTTTAAATTTGTAAGTCAGTCAACTCTTGTGGCGGCGGAAGGCCAGTTTGACGCTGTATTCAATGGCAAAACAGTAAATACGGGCAAACTCTATGTTAACTGGGAGGATAGCGAGCAGGGCGGGGACTATGATCAGGACCTGTGGGGAACCATTGATTATGTGGTATCCGATAGCAATGTTGCTGTGACCACCGATGCAATTGCTCAATCAACCCCTAACGCTATGGGATTTGGCTTTGTTATTGCCGGAACCTTGCGTGATGGTTTCCACGTGTACTCAGGTATAAATAATTTTAGTAACGCCCAAACCTATAGTGCCGATAGGAACTGCAGTAGTTGTAAGGTAGATGACGCGGCCAAAACGGATGTATTTACTATAGGTAACTCTACCGCTAGCCTGTTGCAAACTCCACTTTACTATGCAGCTAAGTGGGGTGGCTATGACACAGCATTTGAGTCTGCTGCCAAAATGGAGGCTGGTAATTCGTATAACACCGCGTACCTGGATAGCAAAATCAAAACGCGCGACACGTCGGATTCTTATTATTTTGCTACTGACCCACGCAAGCTGGAAGAGTCTCTCGACAAAGCCTTTAGTGCGGTAGCCGCCGGTGTGGGTTCGGCCTCGGCAGTAGCCACCAACTCCACTCGTTTGTCAGAAGGTTCCTATGTGTACCAGGCGGAATTTAATAGCGAGAGCTGGAGTGGTACCTTAAACGCATACAAGTTTGGCACTAATGGCAACCTCCCTGGTGTACCAACGGTAACAACTAGCGCGACTATGCCTAAATCCGGTGCGGGGCGTAAGGTCTATACATCGGTTCCCTCAGGTTCGAATCTGGTATTGGCCAATTTTGCTTGGAGCAATTTGACAGCTGCGCAAAAAACAGCGCTGCAGCTCAGTGGCGAAACCAATGACACCTTGGCGCAGCAACGTGCTGACTGGCTCTTGGGTAATGCCACTAACGAGGGCCCCACAGGCCTCAGGGTGCGCGGTACAGGTTCAGATCGCAATATCCTTGGCGATATAGTGAATTCTAGCCCGGTTTACTCGGGGGCCTGGGATTTTCACTATCAATATTTACCCGGTGATGCGGGAGCCAGCTATCGCTCGTTTCTTGAAACTGTCAAAAAGCCGAAAATTGCCGCTGGTGGTATAGGTGGGCGACTCTATGTGGGGGCGAACGATGGCATGCTCCACGCATTTAATGCGGAAACCCTGGAGGAGACGTTTACCTATATTCCCGGAATTGCCTTTTCCAAATTGGCCAAGCTAACCAAACCGGACTATGGCTCCACCGGCAACCCGCACCAGTTTATTGTCGATGGCCCCATAGCGATTGGCGATGTTTATATCAATGGCGCTTGGAGAACTATTATTGTCGGTACCCTGGGGGCTGGTGGTCGCGGTATCTATGCGCTGGATGTCACAGAGGAAAAACCGAAAGTCCTGTTTGAATTGAGTAGCTCAAACTTTTCCTCGCTGGGTTATGTAATGGGTAAACCGATTATTGCGCCCATGAAAAATGGTCGTTTTGCTGCAGTCTTTGGTAATGGTGACAGCAGTGGTTCTACATCTCGTTTGTTTATTGTTGACATTCAAGATCCCCTGAATAGCTCCTATAGCAAGGTTCTCGACACCGGGGCCGGCACAGGACTCTCTGCACCGGAGTTAATGATCAACTCTTATGGTCAAGTGACTGCTGCCTATGCGGGGGATATAAACGGAAATTTGTGGCGCTTTGATTTGTCGAGCACTAGTGCGGACAGTTGGAAAATGGATTATCTGATGTTTACCGCGAAGGATAGTCAGGGCAACCCCCAACCCATTACAGCGGCGCCCACCCTGGGGCTGAATAGCAAATTGTCCGAATCGGTAATGGCTTATGTAGGCACAGGTAAATACTACGATTCCAGCGATAATAGCGCGGGTTTTATTACCAATAGTTTTTACGCAATTGCGGATACAGGCACAACCTTGACGCGCTCGGATTTACATCAGAAAACTATTTCGACTAGCTACAGTCCGCCCAAGCGAGTTGTCAACGGCGGCAATCCTGACTGGACAACTAAGAAGGGTTGGTACCTTGATTTTAATGACACCACTGGTGAGCGGGTTACCACAAAGGCACTGTTGATTCAGGACAAGTTGATTTTCCCAACGCTTATTCCGTCAACAGCCTCTTGCGATAACGGTGGTAAAAGCTGGCTGATGGAAGTGGTGGCCGTGGGCGATAAGTTTATTAACTCAACGGTGCTGGAGGATAATGTTTACAATGATTATTTGGTATTGGGTGATTTAGGTTTTGGCATAGTACCGGGTGCGAAAACGACCGATACCAAGAGTGCGTCGAGTGGATCGTCTAGCTCCGCTTCCGATGAGTGTACAGATGGCTCCTCGGGCACAGGTGCGATTGTCGGCAGTGGGACAGATGCATCCTTAATGAATGAGACCGCCAAATACAGCAGATGCGGCGAGGGTCGACAATCCTGGCGTCAAATCAAATAGCAGGGGAAACATACGATGCAAGTAAAAAGCAAAGGCTTTACCTTAATTGAGATGATGATCGCGGTCTTGATTATCGGAATCCTTGCCGCCATTGCCTGGCCGTCTTATCTCTCATCTGTGCGCAAGTCCAATCGTGCCGAAGCTAAAACAGAGTTGACCGATGTAGCGCAGCGCTTACAGCGCTGCTATTCGGTCTATGGCAAGTTTAACGATGCGGACAATTGTGCGGTGTATAGTGAGCTGACTGGTAGCAATGGCTATACCACCCGAGGTGTGGGCTTTTATAAGATTACTATCGGTAACCTAAGTGCAACCGGGTATACCTTGACGGCTACGGCCGTGAAGAGTCCGCAAACGGAGGATGTCAACGGCTGTGATAGTATGACGTTGACTCACAAAGGTAAAAAGGGGCCTGAGGGTTGTTGGTAATCCGCTAAGGCCCCTCTCTGCACGGAGGGGCTTTTTCTATTCGTCATCCAGGCCTAGCTTTTGCAGTCTATAGCGCAGGGATCTAAAACTGATGCCTAGCTGTTTGGCCGCGAGCGTCTTGTTCCACTTGGCCTGCTCCAGCGCGTTGCACAAAACCTCCTTTTCAACTTCTTGCAAATAATCATCCAGCGATGGGAATTCGGCGCAGCGTGCCGGATAGTCGTAGTTGGATGAGGTGCTACGTTCTTGGAGTAAGGGTTGCTGGGATGCAATCGAATTATCAGCGGTTGATGATGAGCTTCCTGACTCGCCTCGCAGCTGCAAGTCGCTGGCGTCGATAATTTCACCTTCGCACAAGGTAAAAGCGCGCTCAAGAATATTTTCAAGTTCACGTACATTGCCGGGAAACGAATAGGACATTAATCGTTTAAATGCAGAGTCGCTTAGCTGAGGTACGGGCAGATTGAGTTCTGCGGCGAGTTTAGTGAGCAGGTGCTGCGTGAGTAGTGGTATATCTTCCTGGCGTTGGCGCAGTGGCGGCACGCTCAATTGAATGACGTTGAGGCGATAAAACAAATCCTGACGAAACCTGCCCTCTGCTACTTCCTGCTCGAGATTTTTGTGGGTGGCGCAGAGGATGCGTACATCAGTGGTAATTTCTTCGGCGGCGCCTATGGGGCGAACGGATTTTTCCTGAATCGCGCGCAGCAGTTTTACCTGCATATCTAAAGGTAGGTCGGCAACTTCATCAAAAAACAAGGTGCCGCCTTCGGCAGCCTGAAACAGGCCGGTTTTGTCCTGATGGGCGCCGGTAAAGCTGCCTTTTTTATGGCCAAAAAATTCGCCCTCCATTAGTTCCCTTGGTATGGCGCCACAGTTAACTGCAATAAATGCCTTGCTTGCCCTGGGGCCCAAATCGTGAATGGAGCGAGCTACAAGCTCTTTACCTGAGCCAGATTCGCCGCTGATATAAACCGGGGCCTGGGAGCGTGCCAGCTTTTCGATATTGCGAATCAGATCTTGTATGGCGCGCGACTGGCCGATAATCGGGGTGCTTTTGGGCGGCCCTTGCTCGGGCAGCTGCGCCGATTGAATGGCGGTATTGACCAGTTTGCGCAAAGTGCTCAGATCCACTGGCTTGGAGATAAAATCAAAGGCGCCCGCTTTCATGGATTCGATTGCCGTATCTATGCTGCCGTGGGCGGTGATCACTGCCACCGGCAGTCGTGGGCGGTGTATCTGGATATATTCCACCAGTTCCAAGCCGTTGCCGTCGGGTAGGCGCATATCGGTCAGGCAGAGATCGTATTCATTGCTGTCCAGCATGTTGCGCGCGGCGCCCAGAGTTGCCACCGCATCAGTGGTAATTTGCATGCGCCCCAGAGTTATCTCCAACAGTTCGCGGATATCGGGTTCGTCGTCAATTATCAGGGCGCGTTTACTGGTCATAGCTTGTAGGAAAATCTCTTTTGAGGGCGAATGACATGCGCATTTAAAGCGCACGCTCTGGGTGGGCTAATTGTATCTGAAAACAGCTTTCGCCTTGGTCAGTGTGTTTATAACTGATAATGGCCTGATTGGCTTCACACAACTCTTTGCAAATATAGAGGCCCAGGCCTGAGCCGGTATTTTCGGTGGTAAAAAAAGGTTCAAACAGGTGTTTGGTGGTTTCGGCAGAAACGCCTGGGCCAAAATCTATCACGCGAATAAATGCCAGGTGGTGCTCCTGATCCTTGCCGATTTCAATGCGCAGGTCTGCGCGCCCCTCCATCGGTTTACCATAGCGAATGCCGTTGTCACACAGGTTTGTTAGTACCTGCTGCAATTGGCTGGGGTCGAACTTGGCGCTAATGCTGCAGGGCGACTCATCATCCAGGCTGTCGAAGTCGGATTTTCTGTCTCCCGGCTCGGGTGTGGCAAATTCGATTTGCAGCTTTTTGCTTGCCTCTTTGGTGGAAAGGTAATCCTTGATAAAAGCGGGAATCCATTCGCACAAATCCAAGCGCTGAGGGGTGGCTGGGCGCCGGCGCGACAGCTGCAGGATATTTTCAATAATTTGGTTAACTCGCTTGCTGTGGGCATCGATAATGGTCAGTAGGCGTTTATCTGCAGCCGCTAAATCGCTGGACTCGCCCAGTAATTGGCTGGCATGGCTGATAGCGCCCAATGGGTTGCGCACTTCATGGGCAATGCTGGCAGTTAGTCGCCCCAGCGAGGCGAGTTTTAGTTGTTGCGCCTGTTGATGTAGTGCCCTTATGTCTTCTACGAAGACCAGGGTTTCGCTCAGGTTGCCCGGCTCCAAATGGGCAAAGTTGGCTTTGATACTGGCGCCGGATAAGTTGGGCTTGTGGCTCTGAGTAGGGGCGATCTGTTGATCTTGCCAGGCGCGATAGCGGTCGAGCAAATCGGGGATTTCGCGCAAATGGGCCGGTTTGTTGCCCTGGCTGCTTAGGCCCAAGAGTGCGCAGGCCGATTGGTTCATCAGCTCAATTTGTTGGTTGCTATCCAATACCACTATGCCGGTGCGCATGCGCTCAATAATTTGCTGTGCCAGGCGCTGCAGGTGTGCGGCATGAGCTGCCTGGGCGAGGGCTTCCTGGTGGCTTAAGCGAATTTTTCGAGTCAGGTATTGGAAAATTAGTGAGGTGAAAAACGTTAGCGCGCCCAGTGCTGCCGAGGCGAACAGGGATTTATTTTCAGTGTTGAGCAGCAGGTAGCTGTAAACGCCCTGGGTAATGACTGCTATGGTGCTGGCGGCTGCCAACAGCGTAGCAATACGCTCGCGCAGCATTATGCCGCCGGCTGCTATGGCAATGAGCAGCAGGTAGCCCAGGCCACTGAGTGGGCCACCGCTGGCATGCATCAGCAGGGTGATGGCAATTACATCTATCAACAAATAGACAAACAAATTGCGCCCCGAGGGGTTGAACTTGAGGCGCCACATTAGTAGTAGCGCCAGGAAGTTGATGCTGGTGTAGATTAGAGAGGTGTAAAAAAACAGCTGGGGATCGTTAGCGCCCAGGATTTTGGGCGAAAACTCCAGCTGAAACATAAACAACAGCACACTGCCGAGCAGGGTGCGGTAATAGGTGTAGATCCTCAACAGATCATAGGGGTTGTAGCTACTGATACCGGCGGTATGGGGCTGTTTCGGGTTGGACATGGATCCTTTCCTGGCTAAAAAATGTCTTGGCCAAACCTGGGATATGTTTGACAATGCGCTCCCGCTGATTTCCCGCTGGCAGCACTGGTTATAGTTGGTTGTTTAAAGCTGATTGTGCCAGTTTTCTTGCCCAGGGTGGAGTTATCTCCGCAGCAAGTTTTTGTTAACAGGTTAGATTTTTCTATGTCGCAACTGCAACTGGTGCTCGCACAGATCAACACCCTGGTGGGCGATATACCCGGTAATACCCAAAAAGTACTCGACAGTGCCCGCGAGGCACTTGCCCGTGGTGCGGTGGATGCCATTATTTTTCCCGAGCTGACCCTGATCGGTTATCCCCCTGAGGATTTGCTGCTGCGCCCCAGCCTTAACGGCCGCATTGAGCGTGCACTTGCGGCGCTGCAGCAAGCGAATTTGCCGCTGGCGCTTATTGTTGGCTATCCGCGTTTGCGCGAGGGCAAGCTCTACAATATGGCCGGGGTAATTCAGGGCGGCACATTGGTCGCCGAATACGCCAAGCAGTGCCTGCCTAATTTCCAAGTGTTTGACGAAAAGCGCTATTTTGTCGAGGGTTCAGTGCCCTGCGTATTTGAGTTGTGTGGCCAGCCCACGGCAATCACAATCTGTGAAGATATTTGGCACTCGGGCCCCATGGCTCAAGCCGCTGCTGCCGGTGCGCGGCTAATGCTCAACCTGAATGCCTCGCCCTTTCACCAGGGCAAGCAAGAGGAGCGCGAAGCTGTAGTGGCGGCGCGCGCGCGCGAGGGCAATATGACGGTGGTTTACACCAATTTGGTTGGCGCTCAGGATGAGTTGGTGTTCGATGGTGGCTCAGTGGTAGTGAGTCGTCAGGGCGAAACCTGTTTTCGCGCTCCGGCGTTTATTGAAGGCCTGTATCCACTGGCACTGAATTTGGCGGATCTGAACCCTGTTACCCCCTCGCTGGCAGCTATCCCCAATCGCCATGAGGCGGTATATCAAACCCTGGTGCTGGGGCTGCGCGATTACGTCAATAAAAACCGCTTTAAGGGTGTGGTACTAGGGTTGTCGGGCGGTATAGATTCCGCGCTTACCTTGGCGATTGCGGTGGATGCGCTGGGTGCTGAGCGGGTAGAGGCAGTGATGATGCCCTTCCGCTACACCTCGAATTTGAGTAAAAACGATGCTCAGGACGAGGCGGCCCGCCTAGGGGTGCGCTATAGCTCCATTAGCATTGAACCTATGTATGAAGCCTTTATGGCGGCGCTGGCTGATGAGTTTGTCGGCAGTAAGCGTGATACCACTGAGGAGAATCTTCAGGCGCGCTGTCGCGGTGTGCTGCTGATGGCAATCTCTAACAAAAAAGGCTATCTGGTTCTTACCACGGGTAACAAAAGTGAAATGGCCGTAGGTTATTCCACGCTTTATGGTGATATGGCCGGCGGCTTTGATGTACTTAAAGATGTCCCCAAAACCCTGGTATTCGCGCTGTCGCGCTATCGCAATAGTCTGGGCGAAGTAATTCCTGAATCGGTTATCACCCGTCCTCCCTCGGCAGAGTTGGCGCCTGATCAGAAAGACGAAGACAGTTTGCCTCCCTATGAGATTCTCGATCAGATACTTGCGCTCTACGTGGAGCAGGATCAGAGCGCCGAGTCCATTATCGCGCGCGGTTTTGCCCGCGATCAGGTGGAGCGCGCGGTGCGCTTGGTGGATATCAATGAGTACAAACGCCGTCAGGCACCGGTGGGGGTGCGCATCAGCCAGCGCGGTTTTGGGCGCGATCGCCGCTACCCAATTACCTCGGGTTGGCGCATGGGTGACTAGCCTGGACTGGTCAATTTGGGGTGCAACAAAAAGGCCGCAATTAGCGGCCTTTTTAATAGCTTCCCCTTTGCTGGGATATTTAGTTTTCTGGTCTCGGAGCTGGCGCCTTGGCATATTCGGGGTTGTAGGTTTCGCGGGTGTCAAAACCTGTCAATTCGCGCTTGCTGAACAGGCCCAGGGTGAGAATGCCAAACAAGTCGGTTTTGCCGTCGTTATACATGTATTGATCGTCAAAGCCATCTTTGGTTAAGGCGGGGTAGTTGGGGTAGTTGGTGCGCAAGATATTGAGCATTTCATTGGCTCTATCCTGCATTTTCATCAGGCGATAACCCTGTACCATAACCGCCAGGGCATCGGGGGTAGCTGGAGTCTGGGGATAGTTTTCCAATACATAGCGACCGCGGCCCAGGGCAGCTATGTAGGCGCCGCGCTTAAAGTAGTAGTTGGCGGCGTGAATTTCATAGCGGGCAAGCAGGTTGCGCAAAAACAGCATGCGTTTTTTTGCATCAGCAGCGTAGGTGCTATCGGGAAAACGGTTGAGTAATTGGGTAAAATTAGCCAGAGATTCGCGCGCCGCACCCGGGTCGCGACGGGTAATGTCTACCGGCATCACCCGCTCGAACATACCCTTGTCTTTGCTAAAGGCGGCCATGCCCAGCATATAGTAGGCGTAGTCCACATTGCGGTGCTGGGGGTGAAGGCGGATAAAACGGTTGGCGGTGGCGATAGTCGCATCGGCATCGCCTGCCATATAGTGGGCGTAGATCAGCTCCAGTTGTGCCTGGTCGGCATAGGTGCCAAAGGGAAAGTTTTCTTCCAGGTTATTCAGGTTTTTAACCGCGGTCTCCCATTGGCTGCGCGCCAATTGCTCTTCTGCTGCTTGGTAGAGGTCGGCCTCAGAGGTGTACTTGGGCTCTTTCTTGGACGCACAGGCGCTCAGTATCAAGGTCAGACTGAGCAACAATAAAGACAGGGCTCGCATAGGGTTTTGGCTCTTATATCGATAAAATGGGGCGCCAGTTGGCGCAGCCGGGTATTTAAACACAGGGCGATGGCAGAAACCTAGCGCTTGCTGAGGTGCAATTTCGCCATTGCCCATTTCGCGCCGGGCTAGTTGCACCGGCCAGCCCTTGCGAGGGCTTTTACTAGAGGTTTGTTAATGAAAGATGTATACGAACTGAGCGCCCAGGTGCCAATCACCATGAACGGCATGCGCTTCGACCAGGCCGCGGCAGAGTTGTTCCCGGATTTTTCCCGCTCGCGCCTGCAAAGCTGGATTAAAGATGGCCAGCTTACCCTGGATGGCCGGGTCGCCAAACCCAAAGACAAGTTGATCGGCGGTGAAACCCTAGATATCAATGCCGAACTGGAGGCCCAGGGCGAGTGGCAGCCGGAAGATATCAGCCTGGACATAGTCCACGAGGACGAGCATCTGCTGGTCATTAACAAGCAGGCGGGCCTGGTGGTACACCCCGCCGCCGGAAACTATACCGGCACCCTGGTGAATGCGCTGCTCAACCATGTACCTGGGCTGGTGAACCTGCCACGCGCTGGCATAGTTCACCGCCTGGATAAAGATACTACCGGGTTGATGGTAGTGGCTAAAACCCTGGAGGCTCACACCGATTTAGTGGAGCAGCTGGCGGATCGCACTGTGAGCCGCGAGTATGAGGCGGTCGCCGTAGGCACTATGACCGGCGGCGGTACTGTCAATGCGCCTATGGGCCGTCACCCCATGCAGCGCAAGCTGATGGCGGTGCTCAGCCAGGGTGGCAAGCGCGCCGTTACCCATTACCGGGTGGCCAAGCGCTACCCCA
This sequence comes from Cellvibrio sp., assembly GCA_050305995.1. GTDB lineage: Bacteria > Pseudomonadota > Gammaproteobacteria > Pseudomonadales > Cellvibrionaceae > Cellvibrio. The sequence continues at coordinate 18,973 of JBNLGJ010000061.1, read as the reverse complement.
GCCACACTCACATACGCGTCAAACTGGAAACCGGCCGCACCCATCAAATCCGTGTGCACATGGCCCATATTGGCCATGCCCTGGTAGGCGATCAAACCTATGGCAACCGCTTTAAAATTCCCAAGGGCGCCAGTCAACACTTAATCGACACCCTCAAACACTTCCCGCGCCAGGCGCTGCACGCATTTAAGCTGGGCCTGGAGCATCCGGGCACAGGTGAATATGTCGAGTGGACAGCGCCGCTGCCGGATGACTTCCGCGAACTGCTGGACGCCCTCAACACGGGTTACAACCAGGAGGAGTAATTGGCTGTGGGCTGGATCACCCCCGACTGGCCGGCGCCGGCCAATATAGGCGCCTGTATTACCACCCGCAGCGGCGGCCAGAGCCAGCCGCCATACGACAGCCTGAATCTTGGGCTGCATGTGGGTGATGATCCTCAGGCGGTAGCGGCCAATCGCCGCCTGCTGTGCTTAGCGCTGGGCCTAACTAAAGAGCCTCAATGGCTGGAGCAGGTGCATGGCGCCAAGGTTATCAAGGCCGCAGCTAATGGGCTGGTGCGCACTGCGGACGGCAGCTATAGCAGCCAGCCAGGCCAGGCCTGTGCGGTGATGTCCGCTGACTGCCTGCCGATACTCCTGTGCGATAAGCAGGGCACCCAAGTGGCGGTGCTTCACTGCGGTTGGCGCAGTCTCGCCAAAGGCATAGTGGGGCGAGGCTTGCAAAAAATGGCGGCGCAGCCGCGTGATCTGCTCGCCTATCTGGGGCCAGCTATTTCCCAGCCCAACTTTGAGGTGGGCATAGAGGTGCTGGAGTCTTTTTTTAAGGCGGCGCGCAATTCCCTGCATCAAGAGCAAATAGCCGCAGCCTTTAAACCCGGCAATCGCCCCCTGCATTTTTATGCCGATATCTATGCCCTGGCCCGCGCCGAGCTGCTCGCCCTGGGGGTCACACAAGTTTACGGCGGCGATTTTTGTACCTATGCTGAGCCTCAGCGCTTTTATTCTTTTAGGCGCGAAAAGGTTACCGGGCGTATGGCCAGCCTGATTTGGCGCAAAAGCTGAATTTACTTTTTAGCATAAATTTCCACAGCAAACAGGGAACACTCATGGATCTGGAACAAATCGAAAAACTCAACGAACTTAAGGAAAAGGGCCTGATTAGCGAGGAGGAATACCAGGCGGCCAAAGCCAAAATTCTCGGTCAGCCCGACAGTCAACCGGTGCAATACCTCAGTAGCAATCGCGACTACGCGATGCTCATTCATCTGGCGCAATTTTGCTCCTGGCTCGTTCCTTTGCTGGGTATGGTGGTGCCGCTGGTGATGTGGCAAACACGCAAGGAGGACCCCTATATCGACCAGCAGGGCAAGGTGGTGATGAACTGGGTTTTTAGCTCATTTATCTATGCGCTAGTGAGTGGCTTGCTCTGTATTATTCTGATTGGTATTCCGCTGTTGATTGCCTTAATCATTTGCTCCATTGTTTTCACGATTATTGGTGCCATAGATGCCAATAAGGGAATAATAAAAAACTATCCCTTAACAATAAAATTCTTTGCTGTAAACGAAACCCCGCGCGCGCCTGCGGCGCAAAATTGATTTGACACAAACTTGCTAACTTATTTTGATTATTTGCGCTGGGGCAGGCGTTGCTCTGCTTGAAATCCTGCTGCCTGGCCCCACAATTATCTCAAGAAACTTGCACCCAGGTGTTAACACCTATTGAGGTAATCCATGCGAATCGACCGTTTAACCAATCAGCTGCAAATGGCGCTGTCTGACGCTCAATCTATTGCTCTCGGGCAGGATCACAGCCAGTTGGAACCCTCGCATTTACTGCTTGCCATGCTGGATCAAAAGGGCGCAGGCAGTGTTCGCCTGCTGCTCAGTCAGGCGGGCTTTGATGTCACCGGCCTGCGCACCGCGCTTAACGAGCAGCTGGAAAAATTGCCGCAGATTAAAAACCCCACCGGCGAAGTAAGTATGTCGGCGGATATGGTGCGCCTGCTCAACCTGGCGGATCGCCACGCGCAAAAAGTGGGCGACAAATTTGTCTCCAGCGATTCTGTGCTACTGGTGGCCATGAGTGAAGCTCAGGGTGGCCTGGGTGAGCTGCTGAAAAAATTCGGCAACGCCCAGCGCTTGCAACAGGCTATCGAAAAAGTGCGCGGCGGCGACAAGGTGGACGATGCCGACTCCGAGGGCAATCGGCAGTCGCTGGAAAAATACACGGTGGATTTAACCGCGCGCGCTGAAGCAGGCAAGCTGGACCCGGTGATTGGTCGCGACGATGAAATTCGCCGCACTATCCAGGTGTTGCAGCGCCGCAGCAAAAACAACCCTGTGTTAATCGGCGAGCCGGGCGTGGGTAAAACCGCAATTGTTGAAGGCCTGGCGCAGCGTATCGTCAATGGCGAAGTACCCGAAGGCTTAAAAGATAAGCGCTTGCTGGCGCTGGATTTAGGCGCACTTTTGGCGGGCGCTAAATTTCGCGGTGAATTTGAAGAGCGCTTAAAAGCAGTGATCAATGAGCTGGCCAAACAGGAGGGGCGCGTCATCCTGTTTGTTGATGAACTGCACACTATGGTGGGTGCCGGTAAAGCCGAGGGCGCTATGGATGCGGGCAATATGCTCAAGCCAGCACTCGCGCGCGGTGAGCTCCACTGCGTGGGCGCCACAACGCTCGATGAATACCGTAAATATGTGGAGAAGGATGCTGCGCTTGAGCGCCGCTTCCAAAAAGTATTGGTGGATGAACCCAGCGAAGAGGACACCATTGCCATATTGCGCGGTTTAAAAGAGCGCTATGAGGTTCACCACGGCGTTGATATTACCGACTCGGCGATTATCGCAGCGGCTAAATTATCACAGCGCTACATCACCGATCGCCAATTGCCTGATAAAGCAATTGATTTAATTGACGAAGCCGCCAGCCGCATCCGCATGGAGATAGACTCCAAGCCGGAGGAGATGGATCGTCTGGAGCGCCGCTTGATTCAATTAAAAATTGAGCGCGAAGCGGTTAAAAAAGACGAGGACGAGGCGAGCAAAAAACGTCTAGCCAAAATCGACCTGGACATCGACAAGATCGAGCGCGAATTCGGCGACCTGGAGGAAATCTGGCGCGCCGAAAAAGCCGCGCTGCACGGCTCCCACGAAATTAAAAGCCAGTTAGAACAGGCGCGCCTGGAGCTGGAGTCCGCGCGTCGCTCCAGCGACCTGGCGCGCATGAGCGAATTGCAGTACGGCATAATTCCGCAGCTGGAAAAACAGTTGGATATGGCCGGTCAGGCAGAGATGATGGAAATGAAACTGCTACGCAATAAAGTCACCGAGGAGGAGATCGCCGAAGTCGTGTCCAAATGGACTGGTATTCCCGTGTCCAAAATGCTCGAAGGTGAGCGCGAAAAATTGTTGCGTATGGAGGATTCGTTGCACAAGCGTGTGATAGGTCAGCACGAAGCGGTAGTGGCCGTATCCAATGCGGTACGCCGCTCGCGCGCCGGCCTGTCCGATGCCAATCGTCCCAATGGCTCCTTCCTGTTTTTGGGGCCAACCGGCGTGGGTAAAACCGAACTCTGTAAAGCGCTGGCGGAATTTTTATTTGATACCACCGATGCCATGGTGCGCATCGATATGTCTGAATTTATGGAGAAGCATTCGGTTGCGCGTTTGATTGGAGCGCCCCCAGGTTATGTCGGCTATGAAGAGGGCGGTTACCTCACTGAGTCGGTGCGGCGCAAACCCTATTCTGTGGTGCTGCTCGATGAAGTGGAAAAAGCGCACCCGGATGTGTTCAATATTTTATTACAGGTGTTGGACGATGGCCGTTTAACCGATGGACAAGGACGCACTGTGGATTTCCGCAATACAGTTATTGTGATGACGTCCAACCTGGGCTCGGATCGCATCCAGGAGCTGGCGGAAGACAGATCCTATGACACTGTGAGCTTTGATTCGGGCAATGGCGAAGATTCATCATTAACCAATGAAAATCGCTACAGCGCCATGAAGGATGCGGTAATGGATGTTGTCTCACATCACTTCCGCCCCGAGTTTATTAACCGCATTGACGAACTGGTGGTGTTTCACCCCTTGGGGCGCGCGCAAATTCGCGGTATTGCCGATATTCAATTGGCACAGTTGCGCCGCCGTTTGGCCGAGCGTGAGCTGGGCTTGGAGTTGGATGATGCCGTCATGGAAAAACTGGCGAATGTAGGTTTCGACCCTGTGTATGGCGCAAGGCCGCTAAAGCGTGCAATACAGCAGTTAATTGAAAACCCGCTGGCACAGGAAATACTCGCTGGTAAGTTTGCTTCTGGCTCAATTATTCAGGCGCATGAGCAGGGCGATAGGCTGGTGTTTGATTCAAAGCGATTGCAATAAGCAAAGGGCATTCTTTCATTAGAAAAGAGGTAAATAAAAAACGGCCACCTGGGTGGCCGTTTTTTGCAGCGCAAAACTATTTCGCGAGACGACGACGCCCCAAGAGCGCCAACAAACCAAGACCGAAGAGCGCGATATTGGTTGGCTCTGGTACACCCACCGGGGTATCAGCGAATGAATCGGCCTGAATAAAAATCCAGGAATCCAATACGTTATCACCCGCATCCGCAATAGCAAATTCCATGGTGTGCATACCAGCACTTAAATTACCAAGAGTGATTTGCAATGACTTGGTGAAGCCATCCATTTGCGTATTATAGATACCCGCGGTGTTATCTATAAACAGGCTGCTGTTTTGCGATGTATTAATCGTGTTGATAGTAATAGGGTCGGACGAACCTGGAGTCAGTGCGACATTTGTACCATCAACAAAGAAACCGAACACATCGTTATATTGGGTTCCCACAAACTCGAGATATTCTTCAGAGCCAAAAATAAAATTGAAGAAGAGATCACCACCATTACCGCCACCAAATTCAAAATCGAATTTCAAAACAGTAGCATCGTAAGTTTGGTGCCCAGCAATGGCGGTTAAAGGTGCGTAACCAGCCAAGCCATTATTCATAGTGGCGCCGGAGTCGTTATTGCTGCCTTGGGCAAGAGCGGCGCTGCCGGTCGACAGTACGATACCTTTATCAATGCTTAATCCTGAGCCGGAGCCATCTGTAAATATTCCCGACGCTCCATTGGCGCCTGTGTAGTTCACATTGCTAATAGTGATCCCGCTACCCAGAATGGTGTTGGCCAGAGTGGTGCCAGAATTTTCTGGAGTAATCACCAGTGCGTTAGCGCCAAGGCTCAGCGCCGCGCAGGAAAATAGGCCTGCGGAGAGAAGCGATTTCAATTTCATGTGGCAAACTCCTTTAAAAAAATGTAACTATTCAGTACCTTTAAATTTTGACTGCAATGCAACCATAAATAACATTAATTGACACAAGCTTGTGCTCAAAAATACTCAAAGTGATTGCAGGGTGAGCGTCTCGCGTTCAATTTTTAGGTAAATTCAAAAAGTGCTGAATAGTAAAAAATAAGATAAAAATGGATTGGAAAATCCCTAGCCTCGGTCTTGGTAGCAAGGGGGGTGCCACAGAGATTTTTTATATAAAAATCAAATAGATAAAAAGTTTTTAAAAGTGCGATAACGGACTAATGTAAACAATATCGACGCCGAAATTTTGAATAAAAAAACGGCCCGAAAAATGAGCCGTTTTTCTGTGATCAGGTTGGCAAAAAAGTTGTAGTTAGTCGCAGCTTTCTTCGACAGCTTTATTCATTTGATCGTATTGCTGCTTTTTCTCTTCTTCAGTCAAATAGCGCAGATTGCCATCTTTGTCCGCCATCTTTATCCGCGAGTTAGAATTCAGCGTGTTCAGGTTTTCTCGGGCGGCTTTGCAGCGGTCGGGATCTTTGGTCACTGTGGGTTGTTCGGCTTGCATGTCCCCTGTGCTCTGCTTTTGTTGCGGCTCAGCTAGCGGTGTTGGGTCGCTGTGCCCAGTGCGAGCGTGTACCAAGGTGGCAGTTACATTTTTTGGGGGTTGTTCGCCATAATGGGTGACTCCTTTGTCGTCTACCCAAGTGTAAATTTTATCGCCAGCAAATCCAGGGGCTGCCAAAAGACCCAATATGCATCCAAGGGCTAGTACGCCTTTCATAAATTTGCCTCATTACTTAACTATTGTGGTTTGCTCGCTACCTAGCGAGGCTTCTGCTGCCTGGCAACTATAGACCTAATGCGCGAACTATTGCCAGTGTCATACTTGGCAAATATGGAATCTGAGTGCCAGTCACAAGCGGTCAATAGCTGTTTATTGTTGCTTGAAAAGTATTTGTGAATTGGACAGCTGCTTGACTTTCGCTCAATTGCTGGGAGAATTGCCACTCCGCCAGATGGCTAGTAGATGACCGATTAAGCTCGGCCCTCATCTGCTCCCCGGCAAGTCACCCTCTTGTCGATCCATCTGCTGGCGATGCGACCACCCTCGCGTCGACCTAGCACACCTCGCTTACCTGCAGGTGTTGCGCTGGTCCGATCCCTGCCTTGCCGGGCATTGATTGTTGATCAACCACGCGCCAGTTGCTGATTTGCCAGAACTGACGCCATCCGTGCATCAGGCACAAACGCACAAGACCCTTTGCAAACCGGCGCCTCGCGCTGGGCTTTGGCTATTGGCGTAAACCCAGTCCTAAAAGGGGATTTATCGTGGAAATGCTTTCCGGCGGCGATATGCTCATTCGCGCCCTGAAAGACGAAGGCGTAGAAGTTGTCTTCGGCTACCCAGGTGGTGCTGCGCTTCATATCTATGACGCCATCTTTCGTCAAAAAGATGTTAAACACATTCTTGTTCGTCACGAGCAAGCGGCTACTCACGCTGCCGACGGCTACAGCCGTTCAACCGGCAAAGTGGGTACAGTGCTGGTGACCTCCGGCCCTGGTGCGACCAATGCCATTACCGGTATTGCGACGGCCTATATGGATTCTATCCCTATGGTGGTGATTTCTGGCCAGGTGATGAGTCACCTGATCGGCGAAGACGCCTTCCAGGAAACCGACATGGTGGGTATCTCCCGCCCGGTGGTTAAGCACAGCTTTATGGTTAAACACGCCAGCGAAATCCCTGAAATCGTTAAAAAGGCTTACTACATAGCCGCCACTGGCCGTCCCGGCCCGGTGGTCATCGATGTGCCCAAAGACGTGACCAGTCCGCTGCACACCTTCCCCTATGAATACCCCGAGAAGGTGAAGTTACGCTCCTACAATCCGGCCACTCGCGGTCACTCGGGCCAGATTAAAAAAGCAGTACAGCTGCTGCTCTCGGCCAAGCGCCCAATGATTTACTCCGGCGGCGGCGTGGTTCAGGGCAATGCCTCGCACCTGCTCAAAGAGCTGGTGGACATGCTCGACTACCCGGTGACCAACACCCTCATGGGTCTGGGCGCCTACCCAGGCACCGGCAAAAACTTCCTCGGTATGCTGGGTATGCACGGCACCTATGAGGCCAACACTGCCATGCACCACAGCGATGTAATCCTCGCCGTGGGCGCGCGCTTTGACGACCGCGTCACCAATGCGGTGAGCAAGTTCTGCCCCAACGCCAAGATTATTCACGTGGATATTGATCCCGCGTCTATCTCCAAAACCGTGGTAGCCGATGTGCCCATCGTTGGCGCGGTGGACAGCGTGCTGGCGGAGATGATCGCGCTGATTAAAGAGGGCAGTGACCAGCCAGATGCTGAGGCAATTGCGGCCTGGTGGAAACAGATCAACGAGTGGCGCGAGCGCCACGGTATCTACGCCCACCAGCGCTACGACACCAGCGGCGACAAGATCAAACCGCAAGAGGTGATTGAAGCCATTTGGGAAGTTACCAAAGGCGATGCCTTCGTCACCTCCGACGTGGGTCAGCACCAGATGTTTACCGCGCAGTACTACCGCTTTGACCAGCCGCGTCGCTGGATCAACTCCGGCGGCCTGGGCACCATGGGCTTTGGTCTGCCTGCGGCTATGGGCGTGCAAATGGCGCACCGCGATGCCACAGTGGTTTGCGTAACCGGCGAAGGCTCCATCCAGATGTGTATCCAGGAGCTGTCCTGCTGCACCCAGTATCATCTGCCGGTCAAAATTATCTGCCTGAACAACCAGGCCCTGGGCATGGTGCGTCAGTGGCAGGATATGCAGTACTCCGGCCGCTACGCCGAAAGCCTCTACGAAGATTCGCTGCCGGACTTTATCAAGCTGGCCGAAGCCTATGGCCATGTGGGTATGCGCGTAACCAAGCGCGAAGACCTTAAAGCCAAGTTGGAAGAGTGCTTTGCGCTTAAGGATCGCGTGGTGTTTATGGACATCATGGTCGATCAGTCAGAGCACGTATATCCCATGCAAATTGCCCAGCAATCCATGCGCGATATGTACCTGAACAAGACGGAGAGAACCTAAGATGAGACGCATAATTTCTGTATTAATGGAAAACGCGCCGGGTGCTCTCTCTCGCGTCGTGGGTTTGTTTTCCCAGCGCGGCTACAACATCGAGACGCTCACGGTGGCGCCAACCGAAGATCCAACTCTGTCGCGCCTGACCCTGACCACTATTGGCGACGATCACAAAATCGAGCAGATCACCAAGCACCTCAACAAATTGATTGATGTGGTGAAGCTGGTGGACCTGACCGAGGGCTCGCACATAGAGCGCGAGCTGATGCTGATTAAAGTCAAAGCCTCGGGTGCCCAGCGCGCCGAAGTAAAACGCTGTGTGGATATCTTCCGCGGTCAAATCGTGGATGTCACCAGCACCCTTTACACCATTCAAATCACCGGCGCGAGCGACAAACTGGATGCCTTTATCCAGGCCGTCGGCGACGCCGCGATTATCGAAGTGGTGCGCTCGGGTGTAAGTGGAATTTCGCGCGGTGAGAAGGTGTTGAGTTTGTAAAATTGTTCTGCATAGCAGCAAAAAAAACCGAACCTCGGAAGATGTTCGGTTTTTTTTGCTGCTATTTTTCTGAGGGAGCGTCGCCGAAATAAAAGTTAGCAGTATTGTCGGTCGCTGAGAATGTTGTCATAACATTAGGGATAAAGTGGTTTTGATATTTTTGCATAATAACTAGGTTTATAGCTTCTGCTGTGCTAATTAAATCTGCTTTATTTTCGGCATAAATCTGTACCCTGCATGTGCTGGACTTGCATTCTATTGATTTAACTTGTTTTGCTTGTAATGCCGTTTCTGTCGCAAATGACTCTTGTAATTTTACTTTATTTTCAGTTGCCCAACTTTCATTAACTGTCTCGGAATCAAATTTTTGGGGCAATTGAATGGTTGTTTTTTGATTCAAGGTTTTGGAATCGATGGAGTTGTTTTGTGGCGATGGTAGTAAGGTACTTTCTCTTGTGTGGGGCTTTTTCTCGAGGCCATCCATGCGTGTTAATTGTGCGCTTTCATTTTTTGGGGTCTTGGTTGTTTCTTCGGCAGGGCTTTTATTTGTTTGTTGTTTTAAGTTAGTTATTGTTTTGTTAATCGTTGAAATTTGACTTTCTAACTCACGAATATTTTCTGTTTTAACTTTGTTCTCTACATTTTGGGCTTTTTTTTGACTGGGATTGTTATTCGAAATAAAGCCTAAAATAAACGATGTTAATAGGCACAATGTAAAAAATCCCCATTTGATTAATCTCATGTTTTCATCTCTCTGTTTTGGTGAGCGTCTTAAAGTAAGATGGCATTTGGATCATCCGTTAAGTATATGGTTGCGATTTTTTCTTCTGCTGAATAACTTGTTGAGCCAAAGGGAATTAATAAATCATCATATTTATCTTTGATTTTATCCCTAATTTCTGCACTTAAATTGTCTGAGTCATCTTGGCTTTGACAAAAAACTTGTATTCTGCAGTGCTTTGAATGACATTCAATGGCTTTTATGGCGCCATTGTTTAATGGTGATCGCCCTGCAAGTGCTTCTTGTAGCTTTTTTTCTCTTAGTGAGGCCCATATTGGTTCAACGGGTTCACTTTCAAAAGCTAATTTTTTTGCTTTGTTAAGGTCATATGAAGGGTTTTTTAAATAGTTATTCTTTATTATTTCAACTTCCTTTAGTGTTGCCTGCGCATGTTGCCGTAAGCGTTCTAGTTTTAGTTCTTTATTGCTGTCTTTTCTTTGCAGAGGCTCTTGATTGGCGGATACTTTACTTGGTTGGGTAGGTGTGGGTAATCGTTTTAAATCAATCAATTGGTTTTGGAGTTTGTTTAGTTCAGCTGTCAAGAGTTCAGCTTTTTTTGTTAAGGTGGACGAGTAATTTTCTTCTGGGGATGTTTTTGTTTTAGACGCAAACTGCGTGCCTATGAAAAAAGAAGTTATAGATCCGATTATTATGAAAGCGAGTGTATGCTTGTGCATATTTCCTCCTTAATTAAACATGAAGCCATATTGCAGTAAAAATCCACGTCCTTAGCGCGTGGATTTGAGTTGCCCCTTATAAGGGGACATTAAGCCAGCTCTCTTGGAGGGCTGGCCGAACATCCCGCGCATGAGTTAAAGTAGTTTCATCTTCTGAACTCATGCTTTTTATCTTGGTCATTCTGATACTTTACGTACTTGCGCACCATTTCAGCATCAAGACCGATTGTATCATGGGTGGATAAAATCGATTTTTCAATGCAATCCCATCTTGTCGCGCCGCAATTAATCGGCTGCGAATTTTATGTCGATGGCGTGGGCGGCATAATTGTAGAGGTGGAGGCCTATGATCAAACCGAGCCTGCGTCCCACACTTTTACTGGCAAGAGCCTGCGCAATGCTGCCATGTTTGGCGAGCCGGGGTGCGCTTATGTATACCGCTCCTATGGTATTCACTGGTGCTTGAATTTTGTGTGTTCACCGGCGGGGCAGGGTGCGGGTATTTTGATTCGCGCGCTGGAGCCGAAGCAGGGGCTGGATGTGATGCGTCGTCGTCGACAGCTCGCAGATGAACGCATGCTCTGCTCAGGGCCTGGCCGTTTGGGGCAGGCGCTGGCCGTCAATCATGGAATGAATGGACAATCACTGCTGCAGTCGCCTTTTCAGCTTGTGCTACCCCAGGACCCTGTTAAGCTGGTGTCCGGGCCGCGAATTGGTATCTCTAAAGCAGTGGAGCTTCCTTGGCGTTTGGGCCTGCTGGGTTCGAGGTATTTAAGTAGGCCTTTTTAGGTAACGCTTGTTAATCTTGTGCCATTATCTGGCGAATTTTCAGATGCTTATCGGGTATTTATATAGGATTAAACCATGCGCGAGTTTATTTTACAGTGCAGTTGGCTGGAAATAATGGCCGTAGGTTTGCTATTTTTTGCAAGCATCTATGCGTTATTTGGTGGCATTAACTGGTGGTTAACAACGCGCCTTTTCCCTCGGCTGAAAATAGGCGCCCAGTTGGACCCGCGTCCGCTTCAATCTGGGCAGTTACAGCATGAGTTGTTTTGGTCGGCAAGCTCTATTGTTATTTTTGGACTTGGCTCGGTATTTCCCTGGGGGCTGTTGCAGCTGGGTTGGGCCAGGTTAGCTGTAGATGCCAGTGCCGAACAAATTTTACTTGAGTCTGCAGCCTTACTGCTGTGGAATGAAGTTCACTTCTATACCAATCATCGCTTGCTCCATACTCGCTGGCTGCGCCGTTTTCACTTGCCCCATCATAAATCGGTAATAGCAACGCCTTGGTCGTGCTATAGCTTTCATCCTGTAGAGGCGCTAATGCTGGGCAATGTTATTTTATTGCCCATGCTGGTGCATGATTTCAGTATTTATTCCATCCTCTTTCTGCCCATTATCAGTTTGCTGTTTAATAATGTAGGGCATTCTAATTATGATTGGGACCCGGCGCGCCGATCAGTGTTGCACGATGCCAGTCGGCGGCATTATTTGCACCACGCCTGCTTTCATGGCAACTATGGTTTTATGTTCCCCTTTATGGATCAGTTGCTGCGCACGGGTTTGCCGGTTAATGCGAGTGATGCGCAAATTCAGCGGTGGCGAGAGCGAGGCCATTGATGCTGCGCTACGCTCGCGACTGGCAAAGTTTGCTGTATATGCTGTTGCTGCCACTGTTGGTAGTTGGGCAGTGGCGCGTGGGCTTTTCTTGGCCCGTATATACATTGCAACTTTTTCTCACGATGGGTATTGGTGTTATTCATCATAATCATGCCCATCTATCTATTTGGTATCCAACTCGGGCTGGTCGCTGGCTCAATCGTATTAGTGACTTCTGGCTTAGCCTGTTGCAGGGGCACCCGGTTTTTGTTTTTTACCCGGCACACATTGCAAATCATCACCGCTATCATCATGGGGCCAAGGATATTGCGCGTACCTACCGTTTTCATTCGTTGGGGGTGCATGGCGATGTGAACCATTTGTGGGGTTATTTGGTTCATCCGCTGCAGGCGATAGCTGTGCTTTACCCTGTGTTTATAACATGGTTGATACGGTTGTATAGGTATAGGCGCGCCTATTTCTATTATTGTATTTTGCAGTATCTGGCGGTAATAGCATTTTGGTTGGTTTTGCTTTTTACCAATGCTGAAAAATGTCTGATTCTGGTGTTGATTCCGCAGTTGTTTGGGCTGCACTGGTTGTTGGGCGCTAATTATTTACAACACGCCCATGCCGATGGGCGCGGCGGTAATTTTAATTTTGCGCGAAATTTTTATGGTTGGGTAAATCCATTGCTGTTTAATATAGGTTTGCATACAGCGCATCATAAACATCCGCGCGCGCATTGGTCACGGTTGACCGAGCTACAACAAGGCTATGATGTTTTGGTGGATCCCGGTCTTAGGGAGGCTAGTTTGATTGGGTATATCTTCCGCACTTATTTTTTAGGTTTATTGCACTCGCGCTGGCGTAGCCGCTCGTTTCACAAAAAGGAATAATAATGCCCACATTGTTTAATCAGGTTTATTTACAGGCTGCGGGCTATTACTTGCCTGGAAACCCCATCAGCAATGCTGAAATGGATAATTATATTGCGCCGCTTAATCGCATATCGCTGCGCATCAAAAATAAAATTTTGGCTGAAAATGGCATTCAAGCGCGGCACTATGCGATTGATGAATCGGGGGCGACCCGCGAGACCCACGCTCAATTGGCGGCCTTGGCCATCAAGGATTGCTTGCGCCGGGGGCAGTTGCCTATAGATGAAGTGGGGTTGTTGGCGATGGGGTCTTCCGGCAGTGATGCCTTGATTCCTGGGTTTGCCGCTATGGTGCAAGGCGAACTGGGTGCGCCACCTATGGAAACGCTTTCCAGTCTCGGTGTTTGTGCCTCGGGTGTGTCTGCCCTGACCTACGCTGCTCAGGCGATTGAACTTGGCGGTCATCAACGGGCGCTGGCGGTTGCGGCGGAAATGCCCTCCAGAATTTTTAAGAAAAGTCGCTTTGAACCCCGCGGGTATCAAAGTGATTTTGATGCACACTTTTTGCGTTGGATGCTTTCAGATGGCGCCGGAGCTATGCTTTTAACCAATCAGTCCCATTTGGCATCGGGTCAGCGCCTAAAATTAAAATGGATTCATCAAAAGAGTTTTGCGGGTGACTATCCCGTCTGTATGCAACTGGGATTGACCGAAGACAGGCGCAAGTCCTTTTTGGATTTTCCCTCATCAAGTGAGGCCGAAGCGGCGGGAGCCTTGGCGTTGCGCCAGGATATTCGGCTGTTGCCACACTTGTTTGATGTGAGTATTCACGAATACGTTCAGCTGGTGGCCGATGGCTGGATTCATTCTTCAGAGATAGATCATTTTCTTTGTCACTATTCGTCAGCGCGTTTTATACCTGTGGTTGAAGAGTTGTTGGCAAAAGCGGGCTTATCTATTCCGGCAGAGCGTTGGTATAGCAACTTAGGTTCACGCGGTAATACCGGCTCAGCTTCTATTTTTATTATGCTGGCAGAGTTTCTTGATACCCATGCGCTAAAAGCGGGAGAAAAAATATTTTGCTTTATTCCCGAGTCCGGGCGCATGACGGCGGCCTTTATGTTATTGGAGGTCGAGGCTGATGCAGCCCCTGTGGTTGCATCGCCTGCACTTACTCAGTCCCCACTTCAAATTGGTTCGAATCAAACCAGCCTGGATATAGCCCCGCCCCATAACCCACAGGGCGCGCCAATAGCGCTACAAGGGCTGTTGACTAGCCTGGCAGGCATTTGGCATGACTATCGCTCTCAGGTTTGGCGCACGCCACTCATTCATAAATTAGTGAATCAGACATTTACACAGGATGATTATCGCCGTTGGACGGCACAGTGGGTTCCGCAAGTCCGCGAAGGCAGCCGGTGGATGCGTGAAGCCGTGGCCTCGCTGACCGGAAAGTTTTCCAAGCTGGCTGAGTTGATTGAAACTCACGCTGGTGAAGAACAACATGATTTTATGATTCTCTACCAGGATTATTGTGCAGCGGGTGGAGCTGAAGCTCTGGATTCCTTACGGCGTAATCCCGGCGGCGAAGCATTAAACAGCTATTTACACGGCCTGGCAGCAACGACTAACCCTTTGGGGTTATTGGGCGCTATTTATATTATTGAGGGCACCGGTCAGCGCATTATTCCTGCACTTTTACCCCTGCTGCGGAAACAGTTGGATTTGCCTGCCAGTGCTTTTCGGTTTTTAGAATATCACGGCGCTAATGATGAGCATCATTTAGCGCGCTGGCTAAGCGCAGTTGAATTGGCAATAGCTATTGAGCCAGATGCGGGCCAGATGATTATTGCAACGGCACGCCGTACTGCACAGCTTTATCTCATGCAATTTGAACATATATTGGACCAATGATTATGGAAAATACGCCCAAGTTTCTTGCCCAAGAATTCGATCCGCGCGACCCGAGCCCCTGGCTGGCACTCTATCTTGATCAAAGCACTCCTCTGCCTGATCATGTGAAAAAAGCCTGGTTGGCGGACTCTGAGGCGCCCTCGCGCCAGTTTCTATTGCCCTTTGTGCGTCCCTTTGCTCGAACGCTTATCGTATTGATTCAAGTTGTGAAAGTAGTTGTGCCGCGCAACTGGGCCGCGTCCAAATTGCTTCACTGGATTTTGGCAACAGGGCTAAAGTATTTTGTGCGTCCCGAGGCCAATTGGCTGGTGCTGCGCCATTTTCATATGGGGGCACAGATACTGGAGTTTATCGCAGCCAATGCCCCGGTGGCGGTAGAAACAAGTCCGCTTAAGCCAGTGTGTGTTGAGGATTTAAAAGATGAGCTGTTTCTGAAGCACGATTTAAATTTATTTAATTTTGTAATTCGCCTTGGGCAGGCGCTGCGTGATTCTGGCCAAAAACTCAAGCCGGTCGCACAGCCGGATTTCAGTATGATTAAAGAGCCGGAGCTGGCTTTGGAATCGATGCCGCGCGGTGCGCTGAATTTTATTGACCTGCAAACGGCGATAGAGATGTTTACTCCAACTTATCAGTTGTTTTTAACCGATAACGATTTTTGGCGCGCCTCAAACTCGTTACAGTTGGATGAAACCATCGGCCTGTATGTGGCAACTATTTTAAATTCACCCGAGCATTTGGTGCTGGTGAATAACAAACACCCTCTGGTACCCATGAGTACATTGCGCGCAGGTTATCGCTTGGTATTGCACGGCTTGTCGACTGAAATGCTACATAGTTTGTTGATGGATATGAAATTAGCACAAGCGCAAGGGGCGTAAACTGGGCTCGTTTTGTGGTGCTTAGCGTTTGGCCAGTTGCTCCCAAAATGCGCTAAGTATTGGGCTCTTTAAACGCTTTTCCATGACGCACAATCCGGTATCGTAGGGACCTAAATCTGGCTGTAACTCGAAACGTTTAACCCTGTCGGCCAGCGGACTATTGTCCACCACAATCTGTGGCACCACGCCCACGCCAAAACCCAGGCTCACCATGCTCACTATGGCCTCGTTGCCGCGCACTTCGGCGTAGATGTTCGGCTTAATTCCCTGCGACTTAAACCAGTCGTTCAGTCGCTCTCTTGCCAGGCCCTCCTCGGGGATGATGACCGGGATATTGTCCCAGGTTGCCCCCTGCCAGTCCTGGTCGCTGGTGGCGGTGATAAAAGTGAGCGGTGAACGGCTGATGGGTTTAAAGCTGATCCCTGTCGGGAGTTTGTCGGGCTTGGCGGCAATAGCAATATCCTCCTCGCCGGCGAGAATCCGCTTCAGGGATTGCGCCGGGTCGCCGGTGTGCAATTTGATGGCTATGCCCGGATACTTGACTCGAAATTGGGTGAGGATCTCATAGAGGAAGCTGTAGCTTGCGGTCACCGAGCAATAGATGCTGAGCTGGCCATGCAGCTGCTCAGCTTTTGCCAGCAGCGACTCCTGATAGGTCTCCCACTGTTGGATCACCTCCTTGGCAAAGCTTAAAAACTGCTGACCTTCGTGAGTTAGCACTACCGAGCGGTTGTCGCGCTCCAGCAGCTGTACCCCCAGGTCGTCCTCCAGTTGCTTGATGTTGCGGCTGAGGGTGGAGGGGCTGACATGACAGCTGGCGGCGGCGCGGCCAAAGTGCAGGCTGGCGGCCAGGGTGGTAAACAGGCGGAGTTTGGCGATGTCCATAATGGCTATAGCTATGTTGCATAAAATGAAATATTGAATTGCGAATATATCATTTTACGCGATGCCAGTCTTTCTCTAGACTGGCGGCCTTTGCTCAAGCCCTGGTTCCAGGGTGCCTATTAACCGGGCCCAAGCCCATTTGCAGGAGTTCGTCATGCACGTTTATTACGATAAAGATTGTGACCTTTCCATTATCCAATCCAAAAAAGTAGCCATCATCGGTTACGGTTCACAGGGCCACGCCCACGCCTGTAACCTGAAAGACTCAGGTGTAGATGTGGTTGTAGGCCTGCGTCCAGGTTCTGCCACTGTTAAGAAGGCTGAAGCTCACGGCCTGAAAGTGATGGATGTTAAATCTGCGGTAGCCTCTGCTGACCTGGTAATGATCCTGACTCCTGACGAGTTTCAATCCAAACTCTACAAAGAAGAGATAGAGCCAAACATCAAGCAGGGCGCTGCTCTGGCTTTTGCTCACGGTTTTGCTATCCACTACAACCAAGTCGTGCCACGCAAAGACCTGGACGTAATCATGATTGCTCCTAAAGCGCCAGGCCACACTGTTCGCTCTGAATTCGTAAAAGGCGGCGGTATCCCCGACCTGATCGCGATTTACCAGGACGCTTCTGGTAAGGCGAAAGATCTGGCTCTGTCTTACGCATCAGGCGTAGGTGGCGGCCGTACCGGTATCATTGAAACTACTTTCAAAGACGAAACTGAAACCGACCTGTTCGGTGAGCAAGCGGTTCTTTGCGGCGGCTGTGTTGAGTTGGTTAAAGCCGGTTTTGAGACTCTGGTTGAAGCGGGTTACGAGCCAGAAATGGCTTACTTTGAGTGTTTGCACGAGCTGAAGTTGATTGTTGACCTGATGTTCGAAGGCGGCATCGCCAACATGAACTACTCCATCTCCAACAACGCTGAGTACGGCGAATACGTGACTGGTCCTAAAGTGATCAACGACGAGTCGCGTCAAGCTATGCGTCAGGCGCTGAAAGACATTCAAACCGGTGAATACGCTAAGAAGTTCATCCTTGAAGGTCAAACCAACTACTCTTCCATGACCGCTGCGCGCCGCAACAATGCCGCTCACGGTATCGAAGTGGTTGGTGAAAAGCTGCGCGCTATGATGCCTTGGATTGCCGCGAACAAAATCGTCGACAAAGCCAAGAACTAATCGGCAGTTAAATCCCGATAAAAAACGCGGCCCTGGCCGCGTTTTTTTGTTTAGGCGTGTAAAATGCCTGTCCTTTTCCGTAAATGGCGAATCAGAGAGCTAACCCATGAGTCAGCAAGATAACGATCTGCACAAACAGGATGCCCAGGATCACGAAGGTCCTTTGCCCTTTGGTGAATTTGTGGAGGAGGTGTCCGAGGGGGGGGAAAGGGTGCGTCACCGCGGGGTTTATCTGTTGCCCAACCTGTTTACTACTGGTGCACTTTTCAGTGGCTTCTATGCGGTGGTCAATGCCATGCACGGCAACTTCCTGCAGGCAGCTGTGGCGATTTTCGTCGCCATGTTGCTCGATGGTATGGATGGCCGGGTGGCGCGCCTGACCAATACTCAAAGTGCCTTTGGTGAGCAGTATGACAGCCTGGCGGATATGGTCTCCTTTGGGGTCGCCCCTGCGCTGGTAGTGTTTAGCTGGGCTCTGCATGATCTCGGTCGCTGGGGCTGGGCGGCGGCGTTTATCTATACTGCCTGCGCTGCGCTGCGCTTAGCGCGCTTCAACACTCAGATTGGCGTGGTCGACAAAAAATACTTCATTGGTCTGGCTAGTCCGGCGGCGGCGGCGATCATCGCCTCGACAGTATGGGTGTGGTGGGATGAAAAGCCCGAAGGTATCTGGTCTGTGGCAGTTGCGCTGCTCACCGCCTTTGCTGGTTTGTTGATGGTTTCTAATTTCCGCTATACCAGCTTTAAAAGTCTGGACTTTCGCGGTCGCGTGCCCTTTGTGGTTTTGCTATTGGTAGTTTTGGCTTTTGCGCTGCTGTTTATTTATCAGCAGTTGGGGTTATTGGTGATTGTTGTGATCTATGGATTGTCGGCGCCGGTAATGGGTCTTTATGGCAAGTTGAGGGCTAAAAAAGCAACTGCTGCGGATGACTCTCAGGCGCCTTGATTGCGCTTTGATCGGCGCTAAAAGTTTTTGTCAAAAAACTTTAATAAAAGCTTGCCAGCAGAGGGTGTCACCCCTATAGTGCGCGCCCTCGCCACGGCAAACCTGAAAAGGCAAAAGCAGCGGCGAGAGTCGCAGGGCAGTTTGTAAAAAATTAAGAAAATTAATGGTTTACAAACAAAAAAGGATGCGTATAATGCGCGCCTCGCCAAAGCGGCGGCAGAGTGAAAGAGTAAAGCGAAGCTTGAAAATCACTTCTGCAAAGTAAGCAAAATCAAAAAAGAAATTGCTTGCAAACGAGGTTGGATTCTGTAGAATGCGCCTCCCACGGTTGAGCCAACGCGCCAACCGGTTATTTAAAAACT
>JBNLGJ010000060.1:0-3661 GCA_050305995.1 Cellvibrio sp. | reverse complement strand
TTTAAATGTATCATCGTGGGCGTGTGTTTTGCTCAGGGCTTCAAGTTTGGTAACGAAGCGTTGTTGTAGTGCGTTCACCAGGGCGATTGCCTGTTGGGCGGACGCTGAGTTGGAATAGGTTCTGGGCATAAGTGATACTCTGCTTCTCCGGCAAAAATATAAGTCAAACCAGCCTAAAGGTGGAAAACCTGCGCTTTAGACCGTGAGTATGTATAAAATCAGTTGCCAATTCTAGTGAAAGCCAAATTTATGCAACGATAGGGTATACGCTAAACGGTTATTTTTGTGATGTACGTTTACCATTTCATTTCTCCCATGTGGACTTTTGCACCGATGTCCAATGCGACGGGTAAGCCTACCTGCGGGTACTTTTGATTCATGGTGTCTATAAGCTGCGCGCTGTTCTTACTGTCGGCTTTCGCTTTGTTTGCCGGGACCCACACCAGCCGCACGGGTATCGCCGTTCACACGTGTATTGGTGAGCATTCCGTTCTCATCAAGGGGCAGCTTCGCGAGCAGCTTTTGGTTGAGTGAATTTTGATCATTGGTTTCAGTGCGTCGTATATGAAGGTGATTTTAAAGCTTTGGGCTTTCTACCACCTAGGCAAGCAAGATTATCGGAGCAGGCCAATTTTCGACCGTTTTGGCGCCAATAAACGCAATTTTCACCCAAACTTTGCCCAAACTTCGCCTGACCAACTCCGAACCACCGAAGCTCTGTCAAGACTACCACACAAAACCTTGAGGTCTGCCCAATATTCCCCTATTGTCTCAGTATTCACCGGGTACCCAAACTATGACTGATGAAATATTAACCATCGATGAGGTAGCCAGCTACCTCAAGTTGGCCAAAAAAACCGCTTACCGCTTGGCTGCAGAGGGCAAGCTGCCGGGCTTTAAGGTTGGGGGTAGCTGGCGGTTTAAGCGAGAAGATGTGGAAAAGTGGATAGAGCAGGCAAAACGGAAGGAAGCAAAATGATCCCAGATTTTCAAAGTTGCATGAGTCCTTTATTGGCTGCCGTACCTGGCCTATCTACAACTTGGATGAAAAAAATCGCAATGCTCCGGAAGAAGAAAGCCACGACCCCGATGTGCTATTAGAAAAGTATTTAAAGCTATTAGACGAGATTGAAAAAACGGAAAATACACTGAAGAGTGAATTGGGTGCTGCTCTATCGCATCACTTCAGTGACCACGAAAACTCAGAGGAAAGCCCTGAGGTAAACGCCTAATGGATGCCAAGCAGTTTATTGCACAGTTTGGGCGAATTGCAAAGGCTCCGGGTGGAATAAGTCGCTTGCGCATGTTAGTTATTCAACTTGCTGTGCAAGGAAGGCTGATTTCGCAAGGAGGAATCTCTGATTCCGTTACTGAACTATTTGAGAGCGTTTGCCGAAAGAAAGCAACTATAATTGCTGAAAAAAAATTACCAAGGGAAAAACCTTATCCATCCATAGCAATAAATGAGTTGCCGATAGATCGTCCAGATAGCTGGTTGTGGCCTCGTTTTGGTGAGGTTTGGCAATTGCTTTCTGGTCGAGACTTGGCTAAGTCTCAATATAATGAGAGTCGTTTGGGAATTCCCTATATTACTGGTACCAGTAATATTGAAAATGGAGTAATAGAAATAAATCGTTGGACAGAAAACCCTGTCGTTATATCAACTACAAACGACCTGTTGGTCACATGCAAGGGTACTATTGGGGCGATCGCAATTAACAATATTGGTGATCTCCATATCGCTCGACAAATTATGGCGATACGAGACTTCTCGGGTGAGTTGAATTTAAATTATTTAAAGATATGGTTAGAGAGTTATGTGGCCGAACTTAAAGAAAAATCTAAAAGCATGATCCCGGGCTTCTCACCTTTAGCGCCAGAGCAGGAATTGCTTGCGGCCAGCCGATTGTTTTTGGAAGAAATAAAACAGTGTGTGACAAAAAAACAGGATTTCGCCTTTGAAACCACACTTTCCGGTAAAAGCTATTTAAAACTGATTCGCCAGTTGCAAGCTGAAGGTTGGCGAATTGAGTTGATCTATTTGGCCTTGCCGAGTGCTGAATTATCCAAAAAGCGCGTCGCGGAACGCGTTGCCCACGGCGGGCATAATATTTCTGCGCGCGATATTGAAAGGCGTTTTCCACGCAGCTTGAATAACCTGCTCAATCATTTTTCCCCCTTGGTGGATCACTGCGAATGCTATTTAAATGCAGCAGATGAACCCGTCTTAATTTTTGAACAGCAAGGACAAGCTCGCACTATTCATCATACAACACTCTTTGCGTCACTTGAGGAGGCCGCGAATGCCTGACAAACCAACCACGCCTAAGGCGGAAGAAAAAATAGTTCATGTGGCACTGCGCAGAGCGGTGAAATCCGCGTTAGAGCGCAAGAAAAAATTAGGTCAATACAGTGTGATTTGGCGAGATAATCAAATTATTACTCAAGGTGAAGACGCACCAAGTGTTGATCAGCAAAAATAGGGACTGTTATGCAACTTATTCGTTTGTGGTTAAAAGAATTTCGCAATTTAAAAGACATCGAAATTCGCTTTGCGCAAACTCTGGATTCCGGCCCCAGTTCTGCGAGCAGTAGAAGCGAACCTATTTGTAGCCACGCTTTAATTGGACAAAACGGCACCGGCAAATCGAATTTAATGGAAGCGTTAATTCATATTTTTCGCAATATCGATTTGGATCAACCCGCGCCTTTCGACTACGCCTTGGAATACGCGATTAACGAGCAGCAGATAAAAATTACCGCCGACACTTGCGGAGCAAGGAAGGCCCTTTGTTTGGGGCAATGGCGAAAAACAAAGCCAGGGTTATTTAGTTAAAAACGAAAATCAGTGTCTACCAGCCCATATCTTTGCCTATTACTCCGGTAAAAATGAGCGCATAGAAAGCCTCTTTCAAACCCACCAACAGCGTTACAAAGAAATTTGCGCAATGATCAGGACGACTTGGTGCGGCGCCTATTTTATTGTCGTGGCGGCCACGCACAGTTGGTATTGTTAGTTTGCATGCTGGATGAAGAAGACACCACTTTCCGTAAAATATTATCGAACACTCTGCACACCTAAATCTCAAACGCTTTGGGTATAGTGGGGCAGATGTAACTTCTGTCTGGCGGGTCAATTGCTGTTCGTTTTTTTTGCGCCTGTCAACTCCTGGTTGCTTTGCGTTCATTGTTCTTGATTTTTAATTTTTTTATGATTATCATCGCTTAAAATTAATATTTGTTATTAATAATATTATTTTTTACATTTTCGTCACTGTAGCACGGGGCTTGCTATGTTGCGTTAGTGTTTTTTTCCTCTACTCGCCCTGTCGCTGCATAAATTTTCAAGCTCAGGAGCGTTTAGAGCGGTATCTTCAGGAAGGGGGCGCAGATATTTCTAACCAGAGCATAACTCACTCTATGTGAGGATTAAAAAATGAAGCGGCCCTGGGCCGATAATTTATGCAACGATAGGATGCACTAAGGGAGAGTTGTATTGTGGAAGCTTTTAAATTTGGGATTCTCGCTGTATTCGTTTTTCCAACGCTTTATCTGCCAAAGAGTATATCTCACCTTTTATTCCCGTCGCTGTTTCAGTTGCCGATGTTTTTTTCAAAAATCCGCTTGCCTTACCAATTGACGCTACAAAGTGATCCAATAA
>JBNLGJ010000059.1:0-51006 GCA_050305995.1 Cellvibrio sp. | reverse complement strand
ACAAGAAGATCGACAAGATCGAGGACTTCC
This sequence comes from Cellvibrio sp., assembly GCA_050305995.1. Classification (GTDB taxonomy): domain Bacteria; phylum Pseudomonadota; class Gammaproteobacteria; order Pseudomonadales; family Cellvibrionaceae; genus Cellvibrio. The sequence goes on along the minus strand of JBNLGJ010000059.1, from coordinate 50,976 downwards.
AGGGTCTCAAGTTCCGCATCCCCGGCCTCGGCGGCAAGGTGGCGGCCAAGGCCGGCGCCACCGTCACCCTCACCCCCGGCGGCGAGATCTTCACCAACATGGAGCGCGGGGTCATCGACGCCACCGAGTGGATCGGCCCCCTGCACGACATCATCATGGGCTTCTACAAGGTGGCCAAGTACTACTACTACCCCGGCTGGCACGAGCCGGGTCCCTGCCTGGAGTTGATTATTAACAAGCAGGCGTTTGAAAGCTTGCCCGCCGACTTGCAGGCGATTGTCACCTACGCCACCCGCGCGGTTAATCAGGATATGCTGGATTCCTACACCGCCAACAACAGCCGCGCGCTGAAAGAATTGAAAGCTAAGGGGGTTCAGGTAAAGCGGCTGCCGGATACAGTGCTCAAGCGTTTTTACGAGATGGCGCAACAGGTGTACCAACAGCAGGCGGCGCAGGACCCGGCGTTTAACAAGGTCTACCAATCCTATATGGCGTTTATGAAGGACGTGACGCCCTACCAGAAGATTTCCGAGCAGACCTATTACGAGGTGCGCGAGGAACAACAGGAAGCCAACTAAATCATAAGGGGGCGCGTCTTTCGAGGAGTGCGCGCCTTTCGAGGAGAGCGCGCCTTTCAGTAAAACCCAGCAAAAGGCCAGCAAAGGCGCGCACTTTAAAAAGATTTCACTCCAATGGTGTATCGCCCTGGGCGGTAATTTCCACCAAAGTGGCTATGCCATTTTGACGCAGTTTTTCCATCAATTTAGCCAACTTCTCCACCTCTATGGCATCCAGCTGCTCGCCGTAAATAAAATTCAGGCGCTTTTTTTCCACCAGCTGATAGACATACTCGGGGCGCACACGCAGCCGCTCGGCAGTTTGGGTAACGGATAGCAGTTGATGGAGCATGATTCTCCCGGATGTGGTTACTGCAGCAGGTGCGGCCCACTATGCCACAGATTGCCCTGATCGTCAGGCCGATTACGCTTGGATGTAGCCCCCGCCAAGCTGTGCCATAATTTACACCTTCGCAGCGGCCTTGGCCCTTACCTGGGCAAATAGCGCCGCCTTATTTTTAATGAGTAAAGGCTTATTCATGGCAAACCTCGGCACCCTTTATACAGTTTCCGCCCCCTCTGGCGCAGGCAAAACCAGCCTGGTGAATGCGCTGGTTAAATCCAGCCCCGAAGTCTGTGTCTCTGTCTCCCACACCACCCGCCCTATGCGCCCCGGTGAGCAGGATGGAGTCAATTATCACTTTGTCGATATGGCCACCTTTGAAACCATGCTCGAGCAAGGCGAGTTTTTGGAGAGCGCCAAGGTGTTTACCAATATGTATGGCACCTCGCAAAAATGGGTGATGGATACCCTGGCCCAGGGCCTGGATGTAATTTTGGAGATTGACTGGCAGGGCGCCCAGCAGGTGCGCAAGTTGATGCCGGGTACTGTGAGCCTGTTTATTTTGCCCCCCTCGCTGGCCAGCTTGCGCCAGCGCTTGACCGGCCGCGGTCAGGATGACGAAGCGGTGATAGACGCGCGCATGGCAGAGGCCATGAGCGAGATGTCCCACTATGTGGAAGCCGACTATTTGATAATCAACGATGACTTTAATGTCGCCCTGGCGCAGTTCCAGGCGTTGATTAGCGCCCAGCATATTCGTCGCGAGGCGCAAGTTCAGCGCCACAGTGAACTTTTGCAGACATTGCTGGCTTGAATTTAACCAGCACCTGTTGGCACCAAGGGGTCTGGTGACGCATAATAAGCCCCTTTTATCCGATTCTTCCCCATTTCGCGCAACCGCGCGGGATAGTTTGATAACCTGGTAGTGAGATTTATGGCACGTATTACTGTTGAAGATTGTTTGAACCACGTAGACAACCGTTTTGAGCTGGTGATGGTTGGCAGCAAGCGCGCCCGTCAAATCGCCATTGGCGGCAAAGAGCCCCATGTTCCCCTGGAAAACGACAAACCCACCGTAATCGCCCTGCGCGAAATCGAAGAAGGCTTTATTGACGCTAGCATCCTGCTGGAAAAAGATGTTCTGCCCCAACCCAAGCAAGAACCCGTTTACGACAACGACATCTAAGGCTTAGCCTGTTAGAGAAACTCAGGCCGCCGCAACCCGGCGGCCCAGTTGAGCCGCCGCCATTTGGGCACCCTCAGCGGCAACCGAGTGCAAGCAAAGGCCAACCACAAGTTAGGCATATTGATCGCAACTGGAGTAGGACGTGCAAACCATAGAGGCGTTAAGCCACCGCCTATCGTCTTATCTCGACCCTTCCCAAATTAATTTGGTGAAGCGCGCCTACTTTTATGCCGAACAGGCCCACGACGGCCAAAAGCGCCGCTCTGGCGAAGCCTATATCACCCACCCGCTGGCTGTAGCCGATATTCTCGCCACCATGCATATGGACCATCAGAGCCTGATGGCAGCCATGCTGCACGATGTAATTGAAGATACTGGCATCAGTAAAAAGGCCATCTCTGGCCAGTTTGGCGATGCCGTGGCGGATTTGGTGGATGGCGTGTCCAAGCTCACCCAAATCGAGTTTGAATCCCACGCCGAGAAGCAAGCGGAAAACTTCCAGAAAATGGCCCTGGCCATGGCCAATGACCTGCGCGTGATACTGGTCAAACTGGCCGACCGGCTGCACAACATGCGCACCCTGGGCGCTATGCCGCCAGAGAAGAAGCGCCGCATCGCCAAAGAGACCCTGGAAATCTACGCGCCTATTGCCCACCGCCTGGGCATGAACGATGTGCGCCTGGAGCTGGAGGATCGCAGCTTTTACTGTATGTATCCGCTGCGCGCCACGCGCCTGCAGGCCGCACTTAAAACCGCGCGCGGCAACCGCAAGGAGCTGGTGGAGCAGATCCAGGCCTCGCTGGAAAAGCGCCTGGCCAAAGAGGACCTAACCGCCCTGGTAATTGGCCGCGAAAAGCATCTGTTCAGCATCTACGAAAAGATGCGCACCAAGAAGAAGTTCTTCAAAGAAATCATGGATGTCTACGCCTTCCGCATAGTGGTCGACAGCGTGGACACTTGCTACCGAGTGCTGGGCGTAGTGCACAATCTCTACAAGCCGGTGGCGGGCGAGTTCAAAGATTACATCGCCATCCCCAAGGCCAATGGCTACCAGTCGCTGCACACAGTGTTAGTGGGTATGCACGGGGTGCCCATCGAGGTGCAGATTCGCACCAAAGAAATGGACGAAATGGCCAACAGCGGTATAGCCGCGCACTTCCTTTACAAATCCAGTAGCGATGACACCCTGAGCGCCAGCCACAGCCGCGCGCGCCAGTGGGTACAGGGCCTGCTGGAAATCCAGAAGCGCGCCGGCAACTCGCTGGAGTTTATCGAAAACGTCAAAATAGACCTCTTCCCCGACGAGGTCTATGTGTTCACCCCCAAAGGCAAAATTGTCGAACTGCCCACCGGCGCCACACCGGTGGACTTCGCCTATGCGGTGCACACCGACATAGGCAACACCTGCGTCGCCTGCCGCATCAACGACCGCATGGCGCCTTTGTCGCAGCCGCTGCAATCGGGGCAAAAGGTGGCCATCATTACCGCCCAGGGCGCTCAGCCCAACCCCAACTGGCTTAATTTTTCGGTATCGGCCAAGGCCCGCTCGGGTATTCGCCACTACCTTAAACACCAGCGTCACCACCAGTCTGTGAGTTTGGGCAAGCGCATGTTGAGCCGGGCACTGGCGGAAATCCATGTGGATCTGGAGCATTTAAGCGAGGAGCAGATGCAGCGCATTCTATCGGGCGCGCAGCTGGAAACCCTGGACAAGCTCTACGAGGAGATTGGCCTGGGCAACAAGGTGGTCTACTCGGTAGTTAAACTGCTGGAGCCAGAGCTGGAGATCAAACCCAAGGCGGTGATGAACTCCGCAATTACCATAGATTCCGCCGATGGCATGATGATCAGCTTTGCGCGCTGTTGCCGCCCCATCCCCGGCGACCCGATTATCGGCCACATCAGTTCCGGCAAAGGCCTGGTGATTCACCAGGACACCTGCCGCAATATCGCTGAAATCCGCAACTATCCCGACAAAATCAGCCAGGTTAACTGGGCGGCCAATGTCAGCGGCGAGTTCCTGGTGGACGTGCGTGTGGAGGTGGAGAGCGAACGCGGTATTATCGCCACCCTGGCCACCCGCATCACCGAGCAGGGTGCCAGCATCGAGCACATCAATGTGCAGGAGCGCGACGCCCACAACAGTGTGATTCACCTGTGCATTGGTGTGCACAACCGCATTCACCTGGCCAATATCATGCGCCGCATCCGCACCCTGAGTTTTGTAATCCGCGTAAATCGCAGCAAGAATTGATTCCCTAGGTAATTCAAAAAGCGGGCGCTATACTCGCCCGCCTTCCCTTTTTTATTGATAAGTAACAAGGTTGGACCCATGACCAATAAAGCCATAATCCACAGCGACAACGCCCCTGCCGCCATAGGCACTTACTCCCAGGCAGTCAAAGTAAACAACACCGTTTACCTGTCGGGCCAGATCCCTCTGGACCCCAAAACCATGCAGTTGGTGGAAGGCGATTTTGCTGCCCAGGCCCATCAGGTATTTAAAAACCTCGCCGCTGTGTGCGAAGCAGCTAACGGCAGCCTTAAGGACATAGTGAAACTCAATATCTACCTGACCGACCTGGCCAACTTCCCGGTGGTTAACGAGGTAATGGGCCAGTACTTTCAGGCACCTTACCCGGCGCGCGCCGCCATAGGCATCAACCAGCTGCCACGCGCATCGCTGATTGAAGCTGATGGGGTAATGGTGATTTAAAAGCAACAATATAAACCAAAAATAATTCACTTCATTAATTAGGGAGCAATTTGAGTGCCTTTGCATGCCCAGTATTAGCCAGCTTTGCGCAACAAAACCTGAGCGGGTGAGCATGACACCGATTAGCAACTCAAGGCAGGTTCGCACCGCTCGTAGGGGTAAACTTCTGCCCAAAATGTTACCCAATCACACAGCTATCGAGGAATGCTGCTGCATTCTTTGTTGAGCATTGCGGCCTCCAGAGAGTCACCGAAAACCTCTGGGGGCCACGTTTCATCAAGCTATTTTTTTGAAAAATTTAGCACTGAGATTCTAGGATCCAGTTTAAAAATTAACGATTACATAATTCATTTATGTGAGGCGCGCCGCTCGTTATTATTGATAAATTCACCAAGAAATATTTTTTTTAATTTCTCAGACTGATGTTTCCCTCCGCCTTCTTGATCGATCAAACAACAGTATCTGTAGGCCATTTAACGGCATAGCTCGCACCGCTGAGCGACCAATCACCCCCAGCCTTGCCAATACAAGTCAATTGCACAAGCGATTCCAATAATTGCCGCTGGTGCGCAAACTGTTAATTGCCCAAAATAATCAGCGCAAGAAACCCTAAATCTACAAAAGGTTGTATTAACCTGACCTGCTGATACCCTGAGCACTTATACAATTTAATATCTAAATTAAAAATAATTTTTTCATGATGCTTACTAATCCCTATCTTTATTATCAATTGTCAGAATCTGAAAAATAAGATCTAACTTTTTACTAGTCAAGGCTGCGCCAATTGAAAAATCAATAACCATTGGCACCAAAAATATTAAAAATATAATTTCTTTTTTTACTGACTCAGAAAAAATAATATACAAGATATAAACTAAAGCACTAACTGGAATCATCAAAGACCTATAAAACCTATAAGATCTTAAACTGTTATACTCCCGCACTATAGTTTTCTTATCTTTTTCAATAACAGTATTTAAATTATTCATGGTTGCCTCTTCTTAAAGCCTTATCTCAAATTAAGAAATGAGGCTTGCGATCAATAAATCACCGTATACTCTTACAGCTTTCCTTCATTTTCGCAGCACCAGCCTCACAGTAACTCATAGTTTTCGCTGTAAGAATGAACAGGAAAGCAACATATCTTGCGCGGAGACACCGGCAACTTCCACATCTGTTGAAACAGCTTAAAAGAATGCCAATAGACTTAACCCAAGCGCCATTGCTCATAACAGCGCCTTCTGCTTATTGTCCAATTTGATAAAAAATTGCTTTATATAGATACCATGATGCAGCCACAGATAAAATCAGAAAAGTTATAATGCCGCCACCGGCAAGGGCAACCCTCAACCGCCCTGAATTTTCTCTTAATACATCTAATAAAGTGTGAACCGAGATAGCTAAGAAAATAATAGCTGTGATTAAACCTACCACCAGTGAAGCCATAAATCACCTCTCCTCTGCTTATTTTTTTACCTAAATCATGCCGCGCCAGTTAGCGCGACATGATTTACTCTTTAATAAAAAATGCAGGGGATGAATAAATAACTATTTTTCTGCGACCCCCATAAAATTATATTTTTTATGAAGCAGCAGTATTAATTATGGTTTTTTTGGCCAATTCGTTTCTTATAGGAAAAATATACTTTCAATAAAATAAATAGCTGAAAGAAACCAGCGCTCAAAGAAAATAAAGCAACTCGATAATCTTGACTATAGCTGATATAGGCTATCCATAATGCGAACGCGAGAAGCAAAAATGGCATCACCAAAAAGGCACCTGCGATATAGATTTTAAAAAATTTAAGCCCGAATTTATCTAGCAGATATTCATCATTTACTTTCATAATTTAGCCCAAATTTAACTGATGTGCGGGAGCTGCAGACATCACCCTGCAAACGATCTGTTGTTTGCTCGATAACTTGCGTGCGAAAAAGCGGTGCTTTGACGGGAGAGCATTCCACAGTCATAAGGCGCACCTGTCGGCTCCAACTATAATCCGTGGAGTCACAACGAAAATGCTTGCTATGGATGCCTTAAAAAGGCTGAACGGCAGCGGCGCCGCTAGATGTCGCATCTTGTAGTGCCGCCCTATGAACCCCTTTCTGAAAATTCCTTCAATCATAAATAGTCTTTAGTTGTCCCTGACCTAGTTAAGGAAAATGCGTTGATTTATATGCCTAATTATTCGCATTAAATTTTATGCTGCAATCGTTTACATTAAAATATAAACTTATGATGAAATCGATGTCAACAAAAGCTCATTAGATGTTTTTCTAAATTGTGAGCCAGTCCTTTGTAATGTTTTCCCATGACCAATAAAGCCATAACCCATTGCGACAACGCCCCTGTCACCATAGGCATCACCCAGCTGCCATGCGCATCGCTGATTGAAGTTAATTGAAGGTGATGGGTGATGGGTGATGGGTGATGGGTGATGGGTGATGATCACCCAAAACGATGCGCCCCAGCCAAGACCAAAATCAAGGATGGGGCGTGAGGCGGCGGTGTTCAAACCTCTCTGGCATTAATTGCCTGGAGTTAAGACCTCCAAAGCCGCAGAGACATACACCAAGGGAGCGTTCCAGTTAATGGCAATCTCGTTGGTGCTATAGCTGCATTGAGCATCCAGGTAAGATTTGGCCGCCAGTGGCGATGGATAGCCCGTGCAGTCGCCGTAGTGATCGGCATGGGGGCCTCCCACCAAAAAACCGGGCACGGGTGCATCAATCCCATCCGCCGTTGAGGGCCGGTGGTGGATATGCAGGGGTGATTGCGCACCAAAGCCAGTGACAAAGGCGTAGTCGGTGGCATTGCGCCCGAGCACGTAGTCCAGCAGCGCCTGGGCGGCATCCAGATAAGCGCGCTTGCTGGTATCCAACTGGTAGGCCGCCGTCAGCATAAACGCCTGATTGAGTGCGCCTGAGTTGCTGCCCCAACCAAAATCGCTCAAGGTCATGGATACCCCGTAAGCGGAAGCCAATTTTTTAGCTACCAGGCCCGCGGCCAGCCCATCCAACTTGGATTTAATCAAATCCTTATCGGCGGCGGGGCTCAGTTGATCGAGATGTTGCGCCAGGGACACCCAGGCCAGGCTACCCACACCGCCCCACCAGGGCACATCTGCCCCCAGGTTATCTATAGCTATAGCGCTGTAATAGGGGTCTTCACCAGTGGTGATATACAGCTCTGCCGCCGCCCAAGAGAATTCATCGCTGACATTGTTGTCGTCGTATTCCCCCGTTTTCACATCCGCCGGCTGCCTGTAGTAGACCGCCGGATGGGCTTTGGCCCAGGCCCAGGCGGACTTGGCCGCGCTGAGCATTTGCGCTGATTTGCCAGGGAATTGGCTCTCGTAAGCGGCATAGACACGGCTCGCAGTGGCCATAACGGCGGCAAAATCCAGCGCCGCTGCGGTGGTTTTTTGCACCATATAGCGCTCGGAGGTGTCATCGGCGGGCATCACAAAGCCGCTAAAGCTTTTGCTGGTAAGCTTGTGGTAAACGCCGCCATCATTGGGGTCCTGCATCGCCAGCAACCACTCCAGGTTCCACATAGCCTCGTCCAGTAAATCGGGCACAGCATCGCCAGATTCCGGGATATTCAGTGCTTGAGCGGTGAAATAAGCGGGAAAATGCTCAAAAGCCGCAAGCAGCATATAGGTGGTTATGCCTGAATTAACCACATATTTGTTGTAGTCGCCGGCGTCATACCAACCCTTGGGGGCGCTGACCAGGGTGCCCTCGGGGCGCAGCTCGTCGGCGGCCGAGGCGTGGATATAAACCTGGTTATCCGGATGACCGGCTGGGCGTGCGTAAACGCCAGCGTTGGCCTCCAGCAGCGCGCTACTGGCGCGATTGAAGTAATAGGCCTTGATCGCCGCTGCGTTTAAACTGTCGTAGGCCTGGCTGCCGATGCTGAAACTGGCCAGCTCATCTACACCGGCAACTTTAAGCTCATAGTCACCGGCGGCAGTTAAGGCGGAAAAGTCTGCCAATTTGACCGACTCCGATGCCGGCTCCCAGTCTGCTGCCGCACTCAAATCCCCACTCAATACCAGCTCCTGGGTGCCCGCTTTAAGCACCTGGAACTGGGTGGCAGCAACCGCTGGAACTACCGCTAACTTCTGCGAATTAGGCAGGAAGCCCAATTGATTTAGCTTGATTTTGCTTGGCACTGTTCCCTGCGGCGGCGCCGCCGCATGGCGAGAGGAATCGACCCCACAGGCCGTTAAAAAAGACAGAATGATCCCCAGGCTTGCCCAGAGAAGGCGTTTTGTTAGGCGCATAATTTCCCCCGCAGTAGTCACATCATTATTCTGATTTAGGCACATATTCACACGCACAGACACATACTAGTGCATCGAGCGCCAAACAGTGCCATTCACTTTAGGGAATGCGTAAACTGGGCATTGGCGTGGTTAAAAAAAGCTGAAGCCCACCTGGAACAGCTTTTCCAAATCGCGAATATGTTTTTTCTGCAGCAGGAATACAATCACATGGTCGCCCGATTGCACGACTACGTCATCATGGGCGATTACCACTTCGGTGCCATCGGGGCCATCGCGCACTATGGCGCCTATGTTGGCCCCCTCCGGCAGGTCTATATCCTCCAGCGCCTTACCGACAACCCTGGATGATTTGGCATCGCCGTGGGCGACAATCTCAATGGCTTCGGCAGCGCCGCGGCGCAGCGAGTGGACATTGACTATATCGCCGCGGCGCACATGGGTGAGCAGGCTGCCAATGGTGGTGGTTTGCGGCGAGATGGCGATATCTATATCGCCGCCCTGAACCACATCCACATAGGCGGGGTTGTTGATTAGCGTCATCACCTTGCGCGCACCCAGGCGTTTGGCGAGCATGGATGACATGATATTGGCTTCATCATCGTTGGTGAGTGCCAGGAACACATCGGTCTCTTCGATACCCTCTTCGAGCAACAGCGCCTTGTCCGAGGCGCTGCCTTCAATCACCACTGCGCGCTCCAATCGCTCAGACAGGCGAATACAGCGAGCTTTGTTGTACTCGATAACGCGCACGTTGTAGCGACCTTCCAGCTTTTTAGCCAGGCGCAAACCAATATTGCCGCCGCCGGCGATGGTAATGCGCTTGTAGGCCAACTCCAGGCGGCGCAACTCGCTCATCACCGCGCGAATATCGGCCCGGGCAGCGATAAAGAAAACTTCGTCATCGGCTTCGATCACCGTGGTTCCGGTGGGCATAATGGCGCGATTGCGCCGGTAAATAGCGGCGACGCGCGTATCCACCGAGGGCATATGCTCGCGCAGGTAGCGCAGCTCCTGCCCCACCAGCGGGCCGCCGTGATAGGCCTTAACCGCCACCAGCTGCACCTGGCCGTCGGCAAAGTCCAGCACCTGGAGCGCGCCCGGCTGCTCAATCAAACGGTAGATATAGTCCGACACCAGCTGCTCGGGGCTGATAAGCACATCTATGGGGATCGCCCCGGATTCAAACAGCTTCTGGTTGGTCAGATACGAAGTGGCGCGCACCCGCGCAATTTTGGTGGGGGTGTGGAACAGGTGCTCCGCGACCGTGCAGGCGATCATATTGATCTCGTCCTCGCTGGTGACCGCCACCAGCATATCGGCATCCTCGGTACCCGCCTGCGCCAATACATCCGGATGGGAGGCCTCGCCGGTTACCACGCTTATATCCAAGCGGTCGCGCAGCTCGCGCAGGCGCGCCTCGTCGGTATCCACTACGGTAATATCGTTGGATTCACTGGCCAAATGCTCCGCCAGATTGCCGCCTACCTGACCGGCGCCGAGGATAATAATTTTCATAGCTTGCCCTAGGCTCTCACTCTGTTCTGTTGGCTTATTTTAGCCCGATTTAACACTATATCCGTCGATGTTGCGCTAATTTGCATTATTGTTAACCATGCCGCTCTGCGTTTGGCTAAACCATTTTAAGCAGGCGCGCGTAGTAAAAACCGTCATGGCCCTGCAGTTGTGGCAGCAGTTGGCGCCCACAAGGCTGAGCCAAACCCCAGCTTGCCTCCAGCGGATCGCTGCTGGCGTCTGCCTGGCGCTTGAGGAAGGCCTCCACCACCTGGGAGTTTTCCCGCGGCATTACCGAGCAGGTAGCATAGACCAATAGGCCACCTGGTTTGAGCAGTGGCCAGAGGCTATCCAACAACCGCCCCTGCAACTCCGCCAACTTGGCTATCTCCTCAGGGGTGCGCAACAATTTAATATCCGGGTGGCGGCGAATAATGCCGGTAGCCGAGCAGGGGGCATCGAGCAGGATGCGGTCATAAAGCTCGCCATCCCACCAGGCCTGGGGCTGGGTGCCATCGCCGCAGCGAATATCGGCACTAACACCAAGCCGCGCCAGGTTTTCGCGCACCCTCGCCAGGCGACGTGTTTCTACATCCAGGGCTGTAACCCTAAGGCTGGGCTCCAGCTCCAGCAGATGGCCAGTTTTGCCACCGGGGGCGGCACAAGCATCCAATACCTGCATATTAGGCGACAATTGCAGCAGTTCCGCACTTAATTGCGCAGCTTCGTCCTGCACACTCAACCAGCCATCTACGAAACCGGGCAGCTGGCGCGGGTCGCAGGGGCGCTCCAGAGTAATACCATAGGGACTGAACCTGGTGGCTGCTGCCACTATGCCCAAATCGGCCAGCTGTTGCAGATAAGCCTGGCGACTTACCCTGGCCAGGTTGAGCCTCAGCGTAAACGGCGGATGCTGATTATTTGCCCTCAACAACTCATCGACTGCGTCCGGCCAGGCCTTGCGCAGCATGCCCTCCAGCCAGGCGGGATGATTGCTTTGAAAAGCGCGATTAATCGCAAGATTTTCGTCTAATTTAGCCTTATCACGCTGAAAACTGCGCAGTACGCCGTTAACCAATTTAGTCGCCCAGCTTTTTTTGAAATAGCGGGTTACCTCGACGGTCTCGCCTATAGCGGCGTGATCGGGGATACGGGTGTGCAACAGCTGGTAGAGACCAACAAGAAGCAGCGCCTGGATGTCGGTATCCTTGGCGCGCAGCGGCTTGTCCAGTAGCAGTTCAATATAGGCGGCAAGCTGAGGGTAATAGCGACAGCTGCCAAAGCAGAGCTCCTGGAGTAAACCTCGGTCATTTTCGCCAACCTGCAGTGAAACCTGCGGCAAAAGGCTGGATAGCGAGCCCTGGTTACGCAGAATCTTCGCCAGGGTTTCGGCTGCTGCCGCGCGCACGCTTAGCATGACACCTGTTCCAGCATATCACCAACCTTAAACAGCTCTGGGTGACCGCGCAGTATGTCGCTGACAGCCATGGCCTTTTTGCCCGGTAGTTGCAACTGTTTAAGGATTAACTGGCCCTGGGCGCAGGCAACCCACAACCCCTGGTCATCAACCTTGCTGATACTGCCGATGGCCTGTCTGGAATTCTCAACTACCGCCTCAGCCGCCCAGACGCGGATACGTTGATCATCGCCGGTGCCCGCTGGCTTGGTATGGGCCACGGGGAAAGGGTTGAAAGCGCGCACTTTTAGCGCGAGTTGCGCGGCCGATAATTGCCAGTTGAGCGCCGCCTCCTCTTTGTTGAGTTTGGGCGCGTAGTTGCTCTGGCTATCGTCCTGCTTTTGTGGGCTCAAATTGCCCTCGGCTATGGCATCGAGCGCCTCCAGCAGCGCAGGGCGGCCTATTTCAATCAGCTTATCGTGCAGGCTACCACCGGTATCTTCGGGCAAAATCGGACAAAATGCTTTGATTAGCATATCGCCCGTATCCAGCCCCACATCCATTTGCATAATGGTCACGCCAGTTTCACTGTCACCAGCTTCAATTGCCCGCTGAATAGGCGCCGCGCCGCGCCAGCGCGGCAGTAAGGAGGCGTGCACATTGATACAGCCAAGGCGCGGTGCATCCAACACTACCTTGGGCAAAATCAGGCCATAGGCCACCACCACCATCAAATCGGCCTGCAGTGCCTCAAGCTCGGCTACCGCCTCGGGCGTTTTAAAGTTGAGCGGCTGATATACGGGAATCTGGTGAGCTAAGGCCACTTCTTTTACTGGGCTTGCGGTAAGTTTTTTACCCCTCCCGGCCGGCCGATCCGGCTGGGAGTAAACCGCAATTACCTGATGGCGGCTGGCGAGAATGGCGTTGAGATGCTCGGCAGCAAAATCGGGGGTGCCGGCAAAAATAATGCGCAGTGGCTGGGTCATAACAATTCAATCTTGGCGTCGGACAAATAAAAAAGGCGCTTTAAAGCGCCTTTAGCCATAGCCGCTGGCGTTATCGCACAGCTGCTTTGTGTTTTTTTTCCAATTTGGAGCGAATACGCGAGCGCTTAAAGGGCGATATATAGTCAACGAACAGCTTGCCCTCCAGGTGATCCAGCTCGTGCTGGATACATACGGCGAGCAGGCCTTGGGGGCGCATTTCAAAGGCTTTACCCTCGACATCCTGGGCGCGCACTATGACATGACCGGGACGCTCTACAGTTTCGTAAAAGCCAGGAACTGACAAGCAGCCCTCGTCGTAACTGCTGAGCTCGGCATCCAAAACGTCTATTTGCGGATTGATAAAGACCAGTGGCTGGGATTTATCTTCGCTCACGTCTATAACTACTACACGCTTGTGCACATTCACCTGGGTCGCCGCCAAGCCGATACCTGGTGCCTCATACATGGTTTCAAACATGTCTTTAACCAGCTGGCGCAATTCCGCATCGAAAACAGTGACGGATTTGGCGACTGTACGCAGTCGTGGATCAGGAAATTCGAGTATGGGTAACAAGGCCATGGTCTTTGTGACAAACTTCTAGTAAAAAGGTAATTACCGCTGCTAACATGATGATCGCACAGGATTTATGCAGTGCAAAATGGAAAACAGCCAAGCTCTGAAATGACTATTATACGTCTATCCGCTTCAGGACCGAATAAAACAGGATCGGTTTCTATGAAAAAAATATTACTGGCCGCTGCAGCTGCCTCCCTTATCAGCTTCTTTGCTTGGGCCGATGACGCGCTGCTTAAGACAAATCACCCTGACGAATATACGGTGAAGAAAGGCGATACCCTTTGGGATATTTCGTCCAGCTTCCTCAATTCACCCTGGCTCTGGCCGGAGATCTGGCAGGTTAACCCCCAGATTGAAAACCCTCATCTTATTTACCCCGGCGACCTTATCCGTCTGGTGTATCTGGATGGCCAACCGCGACTGACGCTGGAACGCACCCTTAAACTGGCGCCAGGCACCACTAAACTCAGCCCCGCCATTAGGGTTCAGGGTAGCGATGAAGCCATCAGCGCCATCCCTCTCGATCGTATCGACAGCTTCCTGTCCAACAGCCGCATGCTCGATAGCGACCTGTTATCAACCGCCCCCTATATGTTGGCTGGCAACCAGGGCCGAGTGATTTCCGGTGCCGGTGATAACGCCTATGCCCGCGGCCAGTTTGATGATGCCATAGGCAATTACGGCGTGTACCGCAAAGGCAAGGTCTACAAAGACCCAGAGACCAAAGAAGTTCTCGGCATTTATGCACAAAGCGTAGGCACAGTAAATGTCGATAAACTGGATGGTGATGTAGCCACTCTGGCAGTAGTTCGCGCCAACGAAGAGCTTCGCCCAGGCGATCGCCTGTTGCCCAGTGAAGACCGCGTAGTGGACTCCACCTTTTACCCCAGCGCGCCTGACTCAGAAATAGCTGGCCAGTTGATAGACGTTGAAGGTGGCGTCTCTCAGATCGGCAAATACAATGTGGTTATGATCAACCGCGGCGATCGCGAAGGCTTGCAGGCGGGCAATGTGCTGGCCATTTACAAGCGCGGCGATATGGTCCGCGACAGGGTTAAAGGCGGCACAGTTCAGCTACCCGACGAGCGCGCAGGCCTGCTGATCATATTCCGTACCTTTAACAAAATGAGCCTTGGCCTGGTACTCCAGTCAGATCGACAACTTTCCGTTGGCGATAAAGTAAAAAATCCCTAAGTAACCCCAACAGCCCCGCACCTGCGGGGCTGTTTGTTTTCAAGGATGAGTTATGACGCCACTTGCCGCAGCGCTATTGATATTGCGCCTTCCCGAAACCGGTGTTGCCAGCTACTGGCAACTGGTGGACAACCTCGGCTCCCCGGAGCTGGCCCTGGAGCAGCCGCTTAGTCAGCTTGAGCCATTGCTCAAACCCAGCGCCTTGGCCTGCCTCAAATCCTATCGCGACGACCCTGAACACTCTGAGCCGGCTCAGCAACTAGCGGCAGATTTGCATTATCTGACAACGCAGACCGATCTCCACTGCCTGATGCTGGATGACGACCTCTACCCTGAGCTGCTGCGCCAAATTCCCAAACCGCCGCCACTGCTCTATGTGCGCGGCAACCCCGAGTGCCTCAGGCTGCCGCAGATCGCCATAGTCGGCAGCCGCAACCCCAGCTCCGGTGGCGCTGATAACGCCCGCCTATTTTCTGCCTATTTGGCGGAGCGGGGCTTTACCATTACCAGCGGCCTGGCCCTGGGCATAGATGCCTGCGCCCACAGTGGCGCACTTGAGGCAAAGGGCAAAACCCTGGCGGTGATGGGCACCGGGATTGATCTGATTTACCCCGGCCGCCACCGCGGCCTGGCACAGCAGATTATCGATGGCGGCGGCGCATTAATCAGCGAATTCCCCTTGGGCACCAGCTCGCAAGCCGCCAACTTCCCGCAGCGCAACCGCATTATCAGCGGCTTAAGCCTAGGCACTTTGGTGGTAGAGGCCGCGGTGCAGAGTGGTTCGCTAATTACCGCTTCCTACGCCCTGCAGCAAAACCGCGAGGTATTTGCTATCCCCGGCTCCATTCACAATCCGCTGGCGCGGGGCTGCCATCAACTCATTCGCCAGGGTGCCACCCTGGTAGAGACAGCCCAGGATATGATCGACCAGCTGGATGGCATGCTTAGCTTTAGTGCCAGGCAGGTAAAACCGCAGCGCCCTATGCCACTGGCGCCAGAACCGCTGCCGGCGCTTGAACTAGACGCCATAGAGCTGCGCCTGCTCAACGCCATTGGCTATGATCCGGTAACCATGGATCTGCTGATCCAACGCAGCGAGCTGGCGGTAGGTCAGGTCGCCGCCTGCCTGATGGGACTGGAAATCAAAGGTGTTGTGCAGCAAACAGAGCGGGGGTTTATCCGCGCCAGCTGAAGCGAAAGGTGCTGACAACGGCCCACAGGCTTGAGCGATAAGGCTCCCTGGGCTAGAGTCGCGCCTGATTTATTCACCCCACTCCAGAGGATTAAGCCGCCATGACAGACTGGTCACTCAACCCCCGCATTCGCCTGTTGGCCGACACCATTGCCCAGGGCGGTGTAGTAGCTTATCCGACCGAAGCTGTCTGGGGCCTGGGCTGTAATCCTTTTGATGAACAAGCGGTGATGCGCATCCTGCAACTTAAAAATCGCCCGGCAGAAAAGGGAGTGATACTAATTGCCGCAAATATTCGCCAATTTGAGCCTTTTATTGATCATTTGGACGATCTTCAGCGGCAAAAGCTAAAAAATACCTGGCCTGGCCCCATCACCTGGTTGGTGCCCAACAACGGCCTGGCGCCAAGTTGGATTACCGGTAACTTCACCAGCGTTGCCTTGAGGGTTACCGGCCACCCAGTAGCTGCTGGCCTCTGCCGCGCCTTTGGCGGGCCCATAGTATCCACCTCCTGCAACCCGGCGGGGCGGCCACCGGCGCGCAATATCCACCAGGTGCGCCGCTACTTTGGCAGCGGCCTCGACGGCGTCAGCAATGGCACTGTGGGTAAGAGCAATAATCCCTCGGAAATTCGCGATCTGGTAACTGGTCAAATAATGCGCCCCAGTTAAGCTCGCGCCCACCAGGCATCTGATAAAAATCAAAATTGGCGCCGCTTTGGTTTCCCAGAGCAGCTTCTTGCCG
This sequence comes from Cellvibrio sp., assembly GCA_050305995.1. GTDB lineage: Bacteria > Pseudomonadota > Gammaproteobacteria > Pseudomonadales > Cellvibrionaceae > Cellvibrio. The sequence goes on along the minus strand of JBNLGJ010000059.1, from coordinate 34,281 downwards.
GTTAAAATAGCGCCCCTCGATTTACCCCTCCTAAGGATCCCCCATGAGCCACCACACCCCCGACAAAGCTGCGGTAAAAGCCTATTTACTCGATTTACAGGACCGTATCTGCCAGGCCCTGGAAGCGGAAGACGGGGGGGCCAGGTTTGTCGAGGACAGTTGGGACAGAGCTGAAGGTGGCGGTGGCCGCTCGCGGGTGATCAGCAATGGCCAGGTGATTGAAAAGGGCGGGGTCAACTTCTCCCATGTACACGGCACACAAATGCCTGCCTCGGCCACTGCCCACCGCCCCGAGCTGGCCGGGCGCGCCTTTGAAGCCATGGGCGTGTCCCTGGTGATCCATCCGCACAACCCCTATGTGCCCACCAGCCACGCCAATGTGCGCTTTTTTATTGCAGAGAAAGAAGGCGCCGCGCCCGTCTGGTGGTTCGGCGGCGGCTACGACCTCACCCCCTACTATGGCAACGAGGAGGACTGCGTGCACTGGCACCAGACCGCCAAAAACGCCTGCCACCCCTTTGGCGACTATGTGTATCCCAAGTTTAAAAAATGGTGCGACGACTACTTCTTCCTCAAACATCGGGACGAGGCGCGCGGCGTGGGCGGGCTGTTTTTTGACGACTACAACGCCCAGGATTTCGACCACAGCTTTGCATTGATGCGCGCCGTGGGCGACAGCTATGTGCCCGCCTACCGGCCCATAGTCGCCGCGCGCAAAAATACCGTTTATGGCGAGCGCGAGCGCAACTTCCAGCTCTTCCGCCGCGGCCGCTATGTAGAGTTCAACCTGGTCTACGACCGCGGCACCTTGTTTGGTTTGCAAACCGGTGGGCGCACAGAGTCTATACTCATGTCCCTGCCACCGCTGGTTCGCTGGGAATATAACTATCAGCCAGAGCCGGGCTCAGCCGAGGCGGAACTTTACGAAAAATTCTTACCCCAGCGCGATTGGGTGAAATAAACCCGGTGCAGACTGCGCCTCACCGCGAGGCGCTACCTCCAATAACTAGCTGTCTGCCCATTACCTGGCTTTACGGATATACCATGACTGACAACTACGCCGTATTCGGCAACCCCATCAATCACAGCAAATCCCCCGCAATTCACCGCATGTTCGCCGAACAAACCCACCAGGGCATGCACTACAACAAGCAGTTGGTGGATGTAGATGGCTTTGCCCAGGCGGCCCAGGTATTTTTCGATCAGGGCGGCAAGGGGCTTAACATCACAGTGCCGTTCAAGCTGGATGCCTACGCCTTCGCCCAGGAGCTGACCCCGCGCGCCCAGCGCGCTGGCGCGGTTAACTTTTTGGCCAAGCGCAGCGATGGCAGCATCCTGGGCGACAATACCGACGGTATCGGCATGATCCATGATATGCACAACCTGGGCTGGGAAATTGAAGGCAAGCGGGTGCTGATCCTGGGTGCCGGCGGCGCCGTGCGCGGCATACTCCAGCCACTGCTGGAAGCGCAGCCGGGGCGGGTGGTTATCGCCAACCGCACCCTGAGCAAAGCGGAGGAATTGGCGCGCAACTTCCTTGATCTGGGCGATATACAGGCAAAAAGTTACCATCAGCTGGCGGGCGAAAGCTTCGATCTGGTCATTAACGGCACCTCCGCCAGCCTGGGTGGCGAACTACCCCCCCTGCCCGACAAGCTGCTGGCAGAAGGCGCCTGTTGCTACGACATGATGTACGGCGCCGAACCCACGGTATTTATGGCCTGGGCCAGCGAGCATGGCGCCGCCCAGGTGGCCGACGGCCTGGGCATGCTGGTGGGCCAGGCGGCCGAAGCCTTTTACCTCTGGCGCCAGATACGCCCCGAAGTCGTCCCGGTGCTCACCGCACTGCGCCGTCAGTTGGCCGAGAAGAAATAACCAAACTGCCCCCTCAGAGGGGCAGATTTTTATGGCCTACCTGAGTTTATTTGCCAGCGCCCTTATCGCCGCCACCCTCTTTCCGCTCTCCTCCGAAGCCCTGCTGGCAGCCCTGCTCAGCCAGGGTTACAGCCCCTGGTGGCTGTGGCTGGCCGCCACTTCCGGCAACACCCTCGGCTCCTGTATCAACTGGGTATTGGGCCGCTGGTGCCTGCACTGGCAAAGCAAACGTTGGTTTCCCGTCTCGCCTAAGCAACTGGAAAAAGCCCAGACCAGATTTCAGCACTACGGTAGCTGGTCGCTGTTATTCGCCTGGCTGCCGCTGGTGGGCGACCCGCTGACGTTTATCGCCGGGGTGATGCGCATTCCTTTTGGCCGATTTTTACTGCTGGTATTGATTGGCAAGGCTACCCGCTACGCGCTGGTTATCTGGCTGACCCAACTGGCACTTTAAACCAGCCAAGCCAAGCGCCCACAAGCCGCCATAAACCAAGCCAGCCCATGTAATCGCCGACTGCATGGGCTCCCCCGCTTAACCAAACAAATATTCAAAAAATTCCGCTTTTGGTTTGGGTGACAAGCCTAAAGTGCGCAACCTGCGCACCTATATGGGGTTTAATATGCGGCCAGGCTAAACATCAAAATTTCTGACTTAATTTTCAGCGCCGACACCAGCCCGATGATTTGTATAAGATGAGGATTAACCAGCGGCAGCCCAGCTGCCGCCGATAAGTCGCCCCTTAACCGCGACAGGAGCAAACACCATGATCAGTATTCGCAAAGCCAATGAGCGCGGCCGCGCCAACTTCGGTTGGCTCGACAGCCAACACACATTTTCCTTTGGCAATTATTACGATGAGGCCCATATGGGCTTTTCCGCGCTGCGCGTGATCAACGATGACAAGGTGACGCCGGGGGCCGGGTTTGCCACCCACGGCCACCGCGATATGGAGATCATCAGCTATGTGCTTAAAGGCCAGATAGCGCACAAGGACAGCGAGGGCAACGTCGCCACCTTGCCCGCCGGTGAGTTCCAGTTGATGTCCGCCGGCAGCGGTATTCGCCACAGCGAGTTCAACCCCTCGGCTAAAAGCCAGCTGCACTTTTTACAGATCTGGATTCAGCCCAGCGTTTACGGCCAGCAACCCGGCTATCAGCAAAAAGATTTTGGTCGCAAACCGGGTTTGACCTTAGTGGTGAGCCCCGATGGGGAAAATGGCAGCCTGGTGATCAAGCAGGACGCGCGCCTCTATCAGCTGCTGCTGGAGCCGCGCACCAGCGCGCAACTGGCGGCCAAGCGCGCGCGCCACTATTACGTGCATCTGGTTGATGGCGATATGAAAGTGAACGGCGAAACAGTGCGCCCGGGGGATGGCGTCAAGTTGAGTGATGTTGATCAAGTCCAACTCAACGCCCTGGGCCAAGCGGTAAAAGCCCTGGTGTTTGATTTGCCCTGAGCCGCCGCTAGCGACTCATGTGCAATGCCCTGGCAGCTCACGCGCAACGCCCTAGCGGCCCACGCGCAACCTAAGAGCCTCGGCAAAACCGTCCAGTTTTGCCTCCAGCAAATCTCCCGGCTGCACCGGCCCAACACCGGCCGGAGTGCCGGTAAAAATCAAATCGCCTTCATTGAGCTGCACATAGCGCGACACCTCGGCAATTAATTCCGGCACCGACCAGACCATATCGCGCCAGTGGCCGCGCTGTACCTCTTTGCCATTCACCGCGAGCAAAAATTCTCCGCACTTGTGTAAATCATCAAGGCCGCCAGGCTGCAGCGCAGTGCAGGGCGCTGAGCCGTCAAAACCCTTGGCCAGCTCCCAGGGGCGGCCCAGTTGCTTGGCCTGCTTTTGCAGGTCGCGGCAGGTCATGTCCAGGCCTAAACCAAAAGCGCAGACATAGTCCGCCGCTTGCTCAAGGGGAATATTTTTTCCCGCCTTGCCTATGGCAATCACAATTTCAATTTCGTGCTCCACCTGCCGGGAAAAATCCGGGTAGCAAAAATCCTCGCGGTTTTGCGCCAAAGCGCTTTGCGGTTTGAAAAAGAAAAAGGGCGGCTCGCGCTCCGGGTCGTGGCCCATTTCGCGCGCGTGCTCGGCGTAATTGCGGCCTATGCAGATTATTTTATTGACGGGAAATAATTGATCACTGCCCAGCAGCGGTAATTGGTAATGGCTCATATTAATTTTCTTGAGTGTTGTAATCGCTAATTACGCAGCGGTTGCGGCCATTGGCTTTGGCTTGGTACATGGCAATATCGGCGTATTTAAGCAGCGCCTTGGTGGATTTGGCATCGCTATTAAACAGCGCTATACCGATACTGGTACTCAGGTGGCAGCGAAGCTCGCGCAGCACAAAATCCTTATCAAATACTTCCAATATTTTAATACCTATCATCAGTACTTGGCTTTTTGCGGTTTCAAAATCGCGGCTTAAATTTTCCGCCACCAGCGCAAATTCATCGCCGCCAAAGCGCGCCAGGGTATCGCTCGCGCGCGTCGCCGAGGTGAGCCGCAGTGCAACTTGCTGCAACAGCAAATCGCCAGCGTCGTGACCATAGTTGTCGTTGACGTATTTATAATTATCCAAATCCATAAAAAGGATTGCGGCGTAGTGTTTATTGCGCGCGCAGTTGGCGATGGCCTGTTGCATGCGATCATTGAACAGACGGCGATTGGGCAATTGCGTCAGTGGGTCGTTAAATGCCAGCTGGCGGATGGCTTGTTCGGCATGGGTGCGCTCGCTGATATCGCGCGAGCTGCCCTGGGCGCCAGCAAATTCGCCTTGAGGGGTAAAAAATACCCGCAGCGCCGCTTCGGTCCACACCAGATGGCCATTTTTGTGCAGCAGACCATAGCGCGAAATAATATCCTGATACTCGTAAAAATCGCCGCGCTTGGCCGCATTGAGCGTGTGGTTGAGCTGGGCGTAGGCGCGCTCGTAGTCGCTGGGGTGAAGCACCACACTCATCGGCTGACCGAGGATCTCCTCCACCTCATAGCCAAGCAATTTTTTAATCGAGGGGCTGATATAGGTAAAGCGCTGCCCAGCATCTATGGTCCAGATCCAATCCGTCATATTACTGGTAAGCAACATCACCTGGCGCTGCTGCTCCTGCAGTTCGCCGCTCTGGTCGGCAAGTTTTACCGCGAGAGTTTTATTGTGATAAGCGAGGCCACCTATCACCAACAGCAACAGGCCACCACAAAGCAGTATAAAAATCCAAATGGGGACAACCTCCACCTCCTGATGGTTGACCCACTTCTGCGCCAGTCTAGTCATTTCATCCGGGCTGATTAGCGCCAGCGACCGATTGATATCCTCCAGCAGGGCTGTGGCCCTGGCGTTGGTGGCGGCCTTGAGCGAGCGAGTGTAGAGCACCGTCATTACTCGAAACTGATCGGGACTGGAGAATTTATCCAGATAAAACATGCCCACCGGATAGTCACTGACAAACGCCTTCAGCTCACCGCGTGCCGCCGCCGCTATCATCTGCCCAGGATTATTGAAATAGTGTAACTGGAGCCGGGGATAATGCTTGTGTAAAAAGACCCCTTCGTAACTCTGCGCAGTCACGCCCAACTCTGTTCCAGCAAGGTCCTCTGGCGCTATGGCGCTGGACAGCTGATTGCTGACAAATAGGGCGGTACGCAGCGGGAATAGGGCATTGGAATAACTTAAGTCGGACTGGTTGTCGCGTTGGATGCTGCCGCCGAGAATAAACAGGTTGGCACTTTTTACCCGGCGCAGGGCGTGTTGACTGTCGATTAACTCAAATTGCACATGGCGGTTGGTTTTGTCGCCCAGCAGTTGCCAAAGATCAACCAACATCCCCTGGGGCCGCCCCTGTTGATCGAGAAACGCCAGCGGCGCCCAGTTGTTGGGCAGCACCACCTGAAGGTCATTGACCCTGGGGGTTAAATTGATAGTTTGCGACTGCTCGGCGACAGCCGCCAGAGGTAGCAACAAGCAGAAAACTAACAGCAGGCGAACCAAGTGAACTACTCCTCCGCTTAATTCTGGGCCAGGTAGGCGTCCTTGAGCTTGACGTAATTGCCTGCTGAATACTGGAAGAAGCTGCGCTCAGCCTCTTTTAGCGGGCGCACCTGTTTTACCGGTGAGCCCATATACAAAAAACCGGACTCCAGGCGCTTGCCCGGCGGCACCAGGGAGCCGGCGCCAATGACCACGTCATCCTCCACCACCGCGCCATCGAGCACCGTAGAGCCTATGCCGATCAGCACCCGGTTGCCGATGTGGCAGCCGTGCAGGCACACCGAGTGACCGACAGTGACATCATCGCCGATAAGCAGCGGGTGGCCGGCGGGGTTGAAGTCGCTGGCGTGGGTAATGTGCAACACCGAGCCATCCTGCACACTGGTGCGCGCGCCTATGCGGATGCGGTGCATATCGCCGCGGATAACGGTGCAGGGCCAGACCGAGGAATCCTCGCCGATTTCCACATCACCTATAACCACCGCTGAGGGGTCGACAAAAACTTTAGCACCCAATTTAGGGGTGTGGCCTTGAAAGGGGCGAACTGCGCTCATAAATCTCTACCAACTCTATACGACAAACATCTCTTGTAGCCTCGCCCCAAATGGGCCGCCTGCAAGCGTGTATCATACGCCAAATTATCCCTGATTTTGCTGCCCGGAGCCGAGCATGCCCAACCCCCTGTTAGAAACCCACCTACTACCCCCCTTTAGTGCCATTAACGCCGAACATGTCGAACCGGCAGTGCGCCAGCTAATCGATGAGGGGCGCGCTCACTTGCAACGCTTGCTCGCTCAAAATCCCACCAGCTGGGATGAACTGGTCGCGCCCATTGAGGCCGACGGCGATAAATTAGAGCAAGCCTGGTCACCGGTCAGCCATTTAAATTCTGTCGCCAACAGCGAAGATTTGCGCCAGGCCTATAACGCCAGCATAGGCCTGCTTACCGACTATGCCACCGAATTCAGCCAGAACGAGGCCCTCTACCAGGCCTACCAGCGCCTTGCCGATAGCCCCGAGTACGCCCGGCTCAGCCAGGCCCAGCGCCAGACCCTGGACAACGCCCTGCGCGATTTCCGCCTGGGCGGCGTGGCCCTGAATGATGCCGACAAAAAACGCTATGGCGAAATCCAAAAGCGCCTGTCGGAGTTGTCCACTCAGTTCTCCAACAACCTGCTCGATGCCACCCAGGCCTGGTACAAGCAGTTTGATAGCGCTGAGCCGCTCGCTGGCCTGCCCGAATCCGCCCTGGCGCAAGCGGCCCAGGCGGCCGCGCAAAAAAATCTGCCCGGTTATGTGATCACTCTGGATTTCCCCTCCTACTACGCGGTGATTATGTACGCCGATAACCGCGCCCTGCGCGAGGAGATCTACCGCGCCTACACCACCCGCGCCTCGGCCGAGGGCCAAAAAGCCGATGGCAGCAGCGCCGCCGAGTGGGACAATAGCGCAATCATCGCCGAGACCTTAACGCTGCGCCACGAACTGGCGCAGCTGCTGGGTTTTGCCAACTACGCCGAGCGCTCCCTGGCCACCAAAATGGCCGAGTCGCCCGCCCAGGTGCTGGAATTTTTAAATCAGCTGGCGAGCAAATCCAAAGCCTATGCCGAGCGCGACCTGGCGGAGCTGCGCGCCTTTGCCGCCACCCAGGGCTGCGCCGATTTGCAGGCCTGGGACACCACCTACTACAGCGAAAAACTGCGCGTAGCCAAGTACGCCATTTCGCAAGAGGAGCTGCGCCCCTACTTCCCTGCCGAAAAAGTCATCGCCGGTATGTTTGAGGTGGTGGAGCGGCTGTTTGGCATCCAGGTACAACAAGTCACAGAGTTTGATACTTATCACCCGGATGTGCGCTTTTTTGAAATTTTTAAAGCCAGCGCAGAAAAAGGCAGGGAAAAAATTGCCAGCTTTTACCTGGACGCCTTTGCCCGCGATAAAAAGAAAGGCGGCGCCTGGATGGCTGACTGCCGCGTGCGTCGCCAAACTGCATCTGGCCTGCAGCTACCGGTGGCCTTTTTAACTTGCAACTTCACCCCCCCAGTGGGCGACAAACCCTCACTGCTCACCCACGACGAAGTCACCACCCTGTTCCACGAGTTTGGCCACGGCCTGCATCACATGCTCACCCAAATTGATGTCGCGGCGGTGAGCGGCATTAACGGTGTAGCCTGGGACGCGGTGGAGCTGCCCAGCCAGTTTATGGAGAACTGGTGCTGGGAGCCGGAGGCGATTCCACTGATCTCTGGCCATTACCTGACGGGCGAATGCTTACCGCAAACACTGCTGGATAAAATGCTCGCCGCAAAAAATTTCCAATCGGGTTTGCAGATGCTGCGCCAACTGGAATTCGCGCTGTTTGATTTCCGCCTGCACGCCGACTACAACCCGACCAATCCACAAACGGCGCAGCAGGTATTGCAGCAGGTGCGCGCCCAGGTTGCGGTGATGATTCCGCCGCCGTTTAACCGCTTTGAAAACAGCTTCAGCCATATTTTTGCCGGGGGTTACGCCGCCGGTTACTACAGCTACAAATGGGCCGAAGTGCTCTCCGCCGATGCCTATTCGCGCTTTGAAGAGGAGGGCATTTTCAACCGCGATACCGGCGAGAGTTTCCTCGCCGAAATTCTCGAGCAGGGCGGCAGCCGCGCACCTATGGAATTGTTTAAAAGTTTCCGCGGGCGCGAACCGCAAATTGATGCGCTGCTGCGCCACTCGGGCATTGCCCACAATGATATTCCAGGGGAGGCCGCCTGATGGCCTACAGCAGTAAACGCCGCTTTGTCGCCGGCGCAGTTTGCCCGCGCTGTTCAGCGATGGACAAAATTGTGGTTTACAGTGAAGAGGGCAAAGATTACCGCGAGTGTGTCGCCTGCGGCTACAAGGATGAAATGCGCTTTCAGCAAAAACCGCGCGAGCTGGAAACCCGTGTCAATCAAACCGAAGACGATAAAAAAGATGCCATCCAGGTAGTGACCATTTTGCCCTTTGACCCCAGCAGCAAAAAATAACTCGCCACTCTCTTTACCCAGGTGATAGCCCCTCTGTCACCTGGGTATCAAACTCCTTTCGCTTGTAAAAAATCTTTAATAGATCAAATCTTATTTATCTGTTTTACAAGGGTTTTTTACGCATTTTTTGCAAATTCCGGTTACCAATCTTCCCAATTTTTCACAGCGACTTTCCGTTCGTCAGGCGCGCCCTCAATATGCTTGTAGTCAATTTGCATATATGCTATTTCTATTTGCACACACTAGTACACAAGAACCTCTGCACCAAAACCAATAAAAGGCACAGGGGCAACCGACGACTAGTGTGCAAATGTCAGTATCCGATATTAAAGCAACAATAAATGTTGAGTGAGAGATCAGGCGAGGGGCGGCTCACTCGTCGCTAATAAACGTAAATCAGCGCCTTAAAAAGCCTTGCTGTTATGCCGAGCTTGCCTCCCGGCTGACAGCAAAACATTCGGAAATCCTGAAGAAAATCCAAACAAAGGAGAGCTCCATGAATAACAAAAAACAGTTCAACAAGAAATTGTTGGCGAGCGTCATTACTTCTACTGCCCTGGTTGGCTTTAGCGGTATAACTCTGGCACAGGACGCAGGTTCGGTTGAAGAAGTCCTAGTTACCGGTATCCGCGCCAGCTTGGAAAGGTCCATGGACACCAAGCGCAACTCCGCGGGTGTGGTAGATGCCATCACCTCTGAGGATATGGGTAAATTCCCCGATACCAACCTGGCAGAATCCCTGCAGCGTATCACTGGTGTATCCATCGACCGCGTTAACGGCGAAGGTTCACGTATTACTGTGCGCGGCTTCGGTGGCGATAACAACATGGTGACCCTCAATGGCCGCATGATGCCAGCCGCCAGCACCTACGGCGGCGGCAGCGGTGCCGCTGGCACCATCGGCGGCGCCACCCGCGCCTTCGACTTTGCCAACCTGGCTTCGGAGAGCGTGTCCGGCGTTGAGGTTTACAAAACTGGTAAAGCTAATACCGCCACCGGCGGTATAGGCGCCACAGTCAACATTAAAACCGCCAAGCCCCTGGATCACGACGGTTTCAAATCCTCTGTAGGTGTTAAAGCCCTGAGCGATACCACCAACCGTACCGGCAGCGACATTACTCCGGAAGTTTCCGGCTTGTTCAGCTGGGCCGATCAGGATGCTGGTTTCGGCGTGGGTCTAACGGTGAGCCACCAGGAGCGCGACTCTGGCTCCAGCGATATCGCCGAAAACAACTGGAACATAGGCACCTGGGATAGCGATGTCGCGCTCACCCAAAACAAGGGCCTTTACTCCTTTGCCAACGGCGCCACCATTACCAACCAACCCAGCGAAGGCCAGTTGTACGCGCGCCCCAACGACCTGCGCTATGCCTTCTCCGATATTCAACGCACCCGTAACAACGCCCAGTTAACCCTGCAATGGGCACCCTCTGAGCGGATTATGGGTACAGTGGATTACACCTACGCCGATAACAACATCATGGAGCACCGCGGTGAATCCACCAGCTGGCTGGCCAATGGCAACTCGATTGATGAAGTGATTTTTGATACCTCAGGTGCGGTGGCCGCGCCTCTGTATATCCACGAAACCGCTGGTCCCCGCGACCAGGGTTACGAGCAGCAACTGCGCCACCAGGACAACACCCTCAACTCTGTTGGCTTTAACCTGGACTTCAAGGTTACCGATGACCTGACCCTGAACTTTGATGCCCACGATTCAAAAATGGAGAGCTTGCCGGTTGGCCCAGGCCAATCGGGTGAAATTGCCACCTCTATCGCCACCCACAGCCAGGTTTCCCACTGGTTGGATTTCAGAGGCTATGCCCCCCTGTTCAACCAAGAGATCAATGACGGCTTCCTCGCTGGCCGCAGTAATGGCAATGCCAATGGCATTGATGACGTGGGCGATATCGGCTCCCAGGTAGTGCGCGTGGCCTATGCCGACCAAGTGAATGAAATCAAAGAATACCGTTTGGACGGTGTGCTCAAGTTCGACAACGGCCATTTTGACTTTGGTGTTCAGTCGCGCGATATGGTCAACACTTCCCGCGCCTCCAGCCGCTATATGGCCATGGGCGACTGGGGCGTAGCCAATGTGGGCGATGTGCCAGCGAACCTGGTCACCCCTTTCAACCTGGCCAACTTCGACAGCTTTAACACCTCCAAGTCCTACCAGGGTGGTTTTAAAGGCAACGCCGATGCTATAGCCGCCTCCCTGGTGAAAACCTACGACCCGGATGGCAGCAAAGGTTATTGCGTGTGCTATGACCCAAGTTTCAGCACCAACGACCATGTATCAGAAAAAACCAGCTCGGCCTACTTCCAAGTGGGTGTTGAGGGCGAGCTGGGCAAACTGCCATTTAACCTTTTGACTGGCCTGCGCTACGAAACCACCGATGTTAATTCCTCGTCGCTGGTGAAGCCGCCCGCCTACCTGCTGTGGCAGGACGACAACGACTTCCAGGTGGATTACACCGGCAAGGAGACAGTGCCCTTTAACGTGCAAGCCAGCTACGACAACCTGCTGCCCAGCCTGGACTTCGACCTGGCCTTTAGCGACGACCTCAAAGGCCGCTTCTCCTACAGCCAGACCATCGCCCGCGCACCCTATGCCAACCTGAGTGCCTCGGTCAGCAACTTCAGCTCCGGCGGCGGCTCTACCGCTAACGGTGCCATCCGCACTGCCGACGCCAGCAACCCATCGCTGCTGCCGCTCAAGTCCGACAACTTCGACCTGAGCCTGGAGTGGTACTACGGCGATTCCAGCTATGTATCTGCCGGTGTGTTCGAGAAGCGTGTGGTTAACTTTATCGGTACCGAAAAAGTCACCAAGCAGCTGTTTGGTATCCTCGACCAAACCAGCGCCAACAGCCCCCGTGTAAAAGCAGCCGTTGCCGCCTTGAACGCCGGTAACTACGGTGTGAACGATGCCAGCCTGTTTACCATGATGGCAATTCTCGATCACCCGGAAGCCTTCCCCAACGGCGCTGCTGATTACGATGGCAGCGAGGCTCAGCACCAAACCGTAGCCACCGCTTACGACATTACTCCGCGCAGCGACGATGCCGTATCCGACTGGCTGGTTAGCCAGCCCACCAACAACAAGGAAGCCAAGATCTACGGTGCCGAATTTGCGGTGCAGCATTTCTTCGGCGAATCAGGTTTTGGTGTGCAGGCCAACTACACCTTAGTTCGCGGCGATATCGGCTTTGATAATGGCGCGGCACCGGGGGTAACCCAGTTTGCTCTGCTCGGCCTCAGCGATACTGCCAACCTGGTGGGCATCTATGAGAACAACGGCTGGCAGGCGCGCCTGGCCTACAACTGGCGCGGCGAGTTCCTGCGCAGCGCCAGCCAGGGCAGCTCCAAAAACCCCATCTACACCGAGGCCTACAGCCAAATCGACGCCACTGTTAGCTACGAGTTAAACGACAACCTGACGATCTCTCTGGAAGGTATTAACATCACCGGCGAAGACCGTCGCGACCACGGCCGCACCAACAGCATGGTTGAGTACATGGTTGACCTTGGCCCGCGCTATTCTCTGGGCGCACGCTACACCTTCTAAGCCGTTCGCGGCCAGAAGTGGGGAAAAGCCGCTGGTTACAGCGGCTTTTCCTTTTGTATGATCGCCCCATAAGCGATAACAACTCGGATAAGAATCCCAATAACGACAACGCAAGGTTAAGGGCATGAGCAATATAGTCACCCTCAACAATATCGATCACCAGGATTTGCGTGTGGATACGCGCTTCGCGGCGGCCTACGGCCACAACAGCGGCCTGGCGTTGGTTTTCCCCAGCGAATTTGCCGAGCTGCAGCGCGAATACCCGATACTGCTGCAAAAACACCCGGACAGCGGCCAATACCGCGCCATAGCACTGCTGGGTTTGCTGCCAGACGAAAATTTATTTTTGCGCGATGACCAATGGCAAGCCAGCTATGTGCCAGCGATTATCGCCAAAGGCCCCTTTGTGATTGGCATAGAGGATCAATCGCTGCAGGGCGGTGAAGAGAACGCGCTGGTGGTCAAACTGGATATGACCGACCCGCGCGTTAACCACCCCCAGGGCCAACGGGTATTTTTGGAGTTTGGCGGCAACAGCACCTATCTGGAGCAAATCAACCGGGTTTTACAGCGTATCTACCAGGGCGATCAGCTTGCTGGCGCCATGTATGCGGCCTTTGCCCAACTGGATTTGATCGAGCCAGTGGAGCTGGAAATCACCCTTAACAACGGCCAGCTGCACCGTCTGCAGGGCAACTACAGCATCAGCCGCGAAAAACTTTACGCGCTGCGCGGCCAGGCACTGGAGCAGCTGCACGCCAGCGGCTTTTTGGAGTGCGCGTTTTATCTCGCCAGCTCACTCAATAATGTGAAAAGGTTGATCCAGCTTAAAAACGCCAGCCTCACCTAGGCTCTTCAGCGTTTTCCTAGGTTAAACTGCAGTGCACACCCCTAAAATTCACAATAAAAATCAGGTTGTATCCGCGCTATGAGCAGGCCCAGTTTTAAACCCATACGCACCCTGGACAATATCCGCGCCCAGGCCATTCCCACCGAGGTTTACGAATCGCAGGAGCCCTTGGTGCTCAAGGGACTGGTCAGCCACTGGCCGCTCACCCAGGCAGGGTTGCGCGCGCCAGAGGAGGCCATAGCCCTGCTCAACAGCCACAGCAGCGGCAAGCCGGCACCCGTTTATTTTGGCGAGCCAGGAGTGCGCCGCCTAGCCTATAACGAGGATATGAGCGGGCTGAATTTTACGATTAAAAAAGCCGATATCAGCGCCACGCTCGATGAAATCCTGGCGCAGCTGGGCGCGCCCGATGCGCCACTGCGCTATATCGCCTCCAACGCCATAGAGGTGTTTTTCCCCAGCCTGCGCGACGACAACGACCTGCCTTTTGCTGGCGACTATTTCGCCCAGCAGCCACTGGAGTTGGCCGACCCCCATCGCGGCATCTGGATAGGAACCCCCTGTATTTCCCCCTGTCACTACGACGCCCAGCGCAATATCGCCTGTGTCGCTGTGGGCCAGCGCCGCTTTACCCTCTTTCCGCCGGAGCAGGTGCACAACCTCTACCCGGGGCCGCTGGAGTTAAACCCCGGCGGCCCGGCCATTACCCTGGTGGATTTTGACCAGCCCGACTACCAGCGCTTTCCGCGCTTTGCCGAGGCCGCAGCGGTCGGCCAGGAGGCACTGCTGGAACCGGGCGATGCGATTTTTATCCCTTGCATGTGGTGGCATCAGGTGGAGTCCCTCAGCCCCTTAAATGTGCTGGTCAACTACTGGTGGAACAGCTACCCCAAAATTCGCGGCCAGGCGATGAATGTGCTCTATCACGCGCTGCTCAGCATCCGCGACCGCCCCGAGCAGGAAAAGCAGGCCTGGAAGCAACTGTTCGACTATTACGTGTTTAACAGCGATAGCGCAGCGGGCGAGGCTATACCCGAGGCGGCGCGCGGTTATCTCGGTGAGATAGACGACAATCAGGCGCGCAAGCTGCGCGCGATGCTGCTGCAAAAACTCAACCGTTAAGGCCAGCGATGACTAGCCCACAACTGCCCAGGCTGCACCCCAACTTTGCCTACCAGGCCTACAGTGTCGGCCAGAGCCAGACGCCGCTGCTGGTGATTGACAACTTTATCGAGGGCGCCGAGGAGCTGGTGGACTACTGCCAGGCCAAGCCTGAGTTTGACCAGAGCGACCGCTTTTACCCGGGCCAGCGGATGCTGGCGCCAAGGCTTTATGCCCAGGCGCTTATGTACCATTTGTCCGGCTTGTTTGACGCTGTATTCCAGCTGCCGCCCAACCAGCTGGAGGGCGCCAAGGCGCTCTACTCGCTGGTGACTACTCCGCCTGAATCGCTGCAACCGCTACAGCGCCTGCCCCATATAGATGCCTTCCTCAGCGGCGATCTGGCCTGCGTCCACTATCTGTGCGGCGCCAAACAGGGCGGCACCTCCCTTTATCGCCATATTCAAACCGGGTTGGAAGTGGTCACCGAATCCAGTATCGATGGTTACAACCAGGCGGTAATTGATGAGGGCGCACTGACCCAAGCCAAGGGCTATATGAACGGCAGCAACCCCTGGTATGAGCGAATCGCCAAGGTGGATGCCAAATTTAACCGCCTGGTGGTATACCCCTCCAATATTCTCCACTCCGGCGATATACCCGCGGATTTTGCCTTTAACCCCCAGCCAAATCAGGGCCGACTGACCCTCAACACCTTTGTCTTTCGCAAGCGCCAGGGATAAGGGTTTAGCCCAATAGCCCTTAATTTGATCCTGACCAAGTGCTAGGCTAGGCGCCCTAAATAAACTAAGCGCCTTGTGCACGGCCTTGCTTGAGATGGCAGGCGAATACCACCAACGACAGCTGACTGCAGGCATTAGCGGCAGGCAAAACGGATAATAACAATGCTCGAAATCACGCAAAAAACCAAAGAACTCAGCGGCTACACCTGGCAAAACATCCCCTACCAACAGCTGATGGATAACCTCGAACCGGTGATCCTCAAGGGCGCAGTGCGCGACTGGGAGCTGGTGCAGGCGGGGCTGGAGTCGGACCAGGCGGCTATCGCCTACCTCAAGCGTTTTTATACAGGTTTGAAAGTGGCCGCCTTTTTCGGCGCACCCGAATTGAAGGGCCGCTTTTTCTACGACGAAACGGTCACCAAAATGAATTTTGACAGCGCGCGGGTGGCGCTGGATGAGGTGCTGGATCAGATACAAGCGCACCTGGGCGATGCCCAGCCTCCGGCGCTTTATGTCGGCTCCACCACTATGGATCTGTTCCTGCCGGGACTGCGCCAGGCCAACAACGACCTGCTGTTTAATCACCCCATGTTTGCCCAGAACCCACCCCTGGCGAGCATCTGGATGGGCAACCCCACACTGGTCTCCGCCCACTATGACGCGCCCAATAACATGGCCTGCTGTGTCGCTGGCCAGCGCCGCTTTACCCTTTTCCCGCCCGACCAGATCGCCAACCTCTACCCAGGCCCGCTGGAGCCAACCCCCGGCGGCCAGGTGATTAGCATGGTGGATTTTGCCAACCCGGATCTGCAGCGCTTCCCCAATTTTCCCGAGGCCGTCAAGCAGGGCCAGGTGGCCGACCTGGAGCCGGGCGACCTGCTGTTTTACCCGAGCATGTGGTGGCATCAAGTGGAGGCCACCAAGCCGTTTAATATCCTGGTCAACTACTGGTGGAATACCTCGCCCAAATTTATGGGCAGCCCGATGAATGTGCTGGAACACGCGCTGCTCACTCTGCGCGACCGCCCGGATCACGAAAAGCAGGCCTGGAAAGCGGTGTTTGATTACTACATCTTTGGCGATAGCGAGCAGGCGCGGGCGCATCTGCCGCCCGAGTCATGGGGCAAGCTGGGCCAAATCGACGACCTGGCGGCGCGCCAATTGCGCGCCAGTTTGCTGCAAAAGCTCAATCGTTAAGTCGCATTAGTTTGCAATGAAAAAGGGGCCTCTCGGCCCCTCCTATTTTTTACACCTGACAGTCTTTGCCGCAGAGCGAGTTTGGCGTTGGCATCTTTGTTTCGAAACCCTCAAGTCAAGGATGACTTGAGGGAGCTACAGGGAGGTATTTATGCGTTTTCGAAACAAAGATGCCAATGACAAACAGATTCTTAAACCAGCACCAACGCTGCCTGCTGCGCCTGGTGCAACTGGCTGATGCCCAGCTTGGCCAGTTTCAACATAGCGGCAAACTCCTCCTCGCTAAAGGGCTCGGCTTCGGCGGTGCCCTGAATCTCGATAATGCCGCCGTCATCACCCATCACCACATTCATATCGGTATCGGCGGCAGAGTCTTCCGGGTAATCCAGGTCCAGCACAGGTACGCCCTGGTAAATTCCCACGGAAATGGAAGCAATGGCGCGCTTGATCGGCTCGCCCGTCACCCGACCCTCGCGCTTGAGGAAGGCCACCGCATCCGCCAGCGCCACCCAGGCGCCAGTGATGGAGGCGGTGCGGGTGCCGCCATCGGCCTGGATGACATCGCAATCCAGGTGAATGGTGTTTTCACCCAGGGCTTCCAAATCAACCGCGGCGCGCAGTGAGCGGCCAATCAAGCGCTGGATCTCCACGGTGCGGCCCTGCTGCTTGCCGCGCGCGGCTTCACGGTCCATACGGGTGCCAGTGGAGCGCGGCAGCATGCCGTACTCGGCGGTCAACCAACCCTGGCCCTGGCCGCGCAAAAACGGCGGCACCCCGGCCACCACACTGGCGGTGCAAATCACCTTGGTATCGCCAAACTCAATCAACACCGAACCTTCGGCATGCTTGGTGTACTGGCGGGTAATGCGCACTGGGCGGGTTTGGTCTGGCTGGCGGTTACTGGGGCGTTGCATAAAAAATCCTTACTGCTGGGGTGATAAGTAGCTGCTACAAATGGCGACTGCGGCTGCAAGAGAATAATGGCAGGTGTGTTACCATCCTGCGCTTCTTTAGTCATTAAATCCGGGGCACTCTACCAGCTCAGTCCGGCCCTGATAACCGTTTGTTGAGGAATTGCTATGCCACGCAGTATGACCGGGTTCGCCCGCCGCGAAGCCAAGCTCCCCTGGGGCACCGCCGTCTGGGAAATCCGCAGCGTCAACCACCGCTACCTGGAACCCAGCTTTCGCCTACCGGAAGATTTTCGCGAAATCGAACCCGCCCTGCGCGACGCCATGCGCAAGGCGCTGCAGCGCGGCAAGGTGGAAGCCAGCCTGAGCATTCAATGGGAGCAGGGCGGCGAGAGCGAACTCGGCCTCAACCTCGACAAAATCGCGCAGCTGACCAAAGCCGCGCAGCAAATCAACGGCCTGCTGGGCGCTGTTGCGGCACCGGTTAACGCCCTGGAAATTCTGCGCTGGCCCGGCGTCATTCAAAAACAGGAACTGGACCGCGCAGCCCTGCAAACCGATGTACTCAAACTGTTCAGCAGCGCCCTCGACGGCCTGATTGAACACCGTACCCGCGAGGGCGCGGAGCTGGAGCAGCTGATTCTGCAGCGCCTCGACGGCGTCTCTGCGCAAGTGGTTAACGTGCGCGCGCGCATGCCCGAAATTCTCGCCGCCCAGCGCGAAAAACTGCAAACCAAACTCGCCAATCTGCAAGTGGAACTCGAACCCGAGCGACTTGAGCAGGAGATAGTACTACTGGCGCAAAAAGCTGATGTGGATGAAGAACTGGATCGCTTGGACACTCACGTCATTGAAGTCAAACGCAGCCTGAAACAAACCGACTCCCTCGGCCGCCGCCTGGATTTTTTAATGCAGGAACTCAACCGCGAAGCCAACACCCTCTCCTCCAAAAGCATCGTCAGCGACACCACCCAAGCGGCGGTGGAGTTGAAGGTGCTGATCGAGCAGATGCGCGAGCAGGTGCAGAATATTGAGTAAGCGCAAATGCGCACCTAACTGTGTCGAACACCTATCTTAATAAAGTAAAAACCCGCCCAGGTTGGCGTGCCTGGGCGGGTTTTCTTTTTGCGGCGAGTTATTCGGCTTTGGTGTCTGAGATAAGTTCGACGCCTATCTCGGTCGCATCTATCTCATTCGCAATTGGCGCCGTCTGGTCATCAATTGGCGCTTCCGCCACCGGCTCCTTCAACCACTGGTGCTCGACGTTTTGCTGGTCGATCCAGTCGATTAACACTTGCCAGCTGTTGCGGTCGGTTTTGTAGGCGGCTTGGGGGTAATCCACTACGCCGCGGCCCTCGGTGTAGGCGCGCACATAGTTTTGCGTGTCGCGCAGGCTGGTGGGGTAGGGAATGCGCAAGCTCTCTAAAAATTTTTGCAGGCGCAGCCAGGCGTTGGCCTGGGGTTTGATGCGGTTGGCCACCACCGCAATGGGGCGACGTTTGCGGCGCATGTTTTGGGTGAGCAGCAGTTCGCCGATAAAACGCGCGCTGGCGCGTATGTCGATTTCCGAGGGCATCACCGGCACGATAATTAAATCGTGGTCGCGCACCAGGTCATCCAAATAAATGCCCGATAAGCCGGGCGGTGCATCTGTGACTAACCAGCGGGTGGATTTGGGCGCGCGCAGTTGAAAGCTAAGGGTGGCGCGGCTGCCGTGGTCAATTTTAAAGCCGTACACCGGCGGCAGTTCCAGCGGGCGCTGTTTTACCCAGTGAATGGAGGAACCCTGGGGGTCGGCGTCGAGCAGCGCTGTCTGTTCACCGCGCTGGGCAAACCAGGCGGCCAAATTAGTGCTGAGGGTGGTTTTGCCCGCGCCGCCTTTGCCATTGATGACCAGAATGCGGCATGCATTGAGCGACTGAATCGAAATCAGCGGCTCGGTCTGGCGCCTCTCTATGTTTAAACGTCTGGTTTCCATCAACTGCTAGCTATCCGCGCGGGTTATTTGATGTTGTTCTGAGCGAAGTATACAAAACTTCACCCGGAGCGCCCGGATATTAGCCACAGTTTCCACATTCACGAAGATTTAGGTGTCGGATGCGCTCTTTGCCAGGGGCCTAATCCAGCTGGAATTGATGCTGCGCCAGCTCGCGGTAGAGGCTGGAGGTTTCCAGTAACTGGCGGTGATTACCACTGGCCATGAGTTGCCCCTGATCCAACACCAGTATGCGGTCGGCGTTGACCACGGTGGACAGTCGATGGGCAATCATCAGGCTGGTGCGACCTTGCATCAAGCGCTCCAGCGCCTGCTGCACCATCTGCTCACTGTTGGAATCGAGGGCGCTGGTGGCCTCGTCCAGCAGCAGAATCGGCCGGTCGGCGAGTATGGCGCGGGCTATAGCAATACGCTGGCGCTGGCCGCCAGAGAGACGCACACCGCGCTCGCCCATCTGGCTATCCAGGCCCTCGGGCAACTGGCTGATAAATTCCATAGCATAGGCGGCTTCGCAGGCGGCCATTACATCCTCATCACTGGCGTCGGGGCGCGCGTAGCGCACATTGTCGCGCAGGCTGCCGGCAAAGATCACCGGGTCCTGCGGCACCAGGGCAATACGCGCACGCACCTGAGCCAGGTCGGCGGTGCTTATGTCCACGCCATCCAATTGAATACTGCCGCCGCTGGGGTCGTAAAAGCGCTGCAGCAACTGGAATACGGTGGTTTTGCCGGCGCCCGATGGCCCTACCAGGGCCACTTTTTCACCCGGGGCTATGCGCAGGTTGAATTCCTTAAGCACCAAGCGCTCAGGGCGACTGGGGTAGGCGAAGTTCACGCCGGCAAAAGCCAGCTCGCCGCGCGCAGGCTCTGGCAAAGGCTGAGTATCCGCCGGCGAACTTATCAGTGACGGCGTCGCCAGCAATTCGACCAAGCGCTCGGTGGCGCCGGCGGCGCGCTGCAGCTCGCCCATAACTTCAGAGATGGTGCCGACCGCGCCAGCGACCATCACCGCGTAAAAAATAAACGCCGACAACTGACCACCGGTCATGCGCCCGGCGAGCACATCGTGGCCGCCCACCCAAAGGATAAGCGCAATGGCAGTAAAGGCGAGAGTGATTACCGCCGCCACTAGCTTGGCGCGCTGGGCAATGCGCTGGCGCCCTGCCTGAAAGCTATCTTCCACACGCGAGTTAAAATCACACCCTGCCTGGGGCTCCTGGCCATAGGCCTGCACAGTGCGTATCTCGTGCACCACCTCATCGGTATAGGCGCCCACCTCGGCTACCTTATCCTGGCTGGTGCGCGCGAGTTTACGCAGGCGGCGGCCAAAGGCGAGTATAGGCACCATCACCAAGGGCACTGCGGCCAGTACCAAGGCGGTGAGTTTGAGGCTGGTCACCGCCAGCATTACCAAGCTGCCAATCAGCAGCAGGCTGTTGCGCAGCGCCATGGACACGCTGGAGCCGATCACCGTCTCCAGTTGCGTAGTGTCATTGGTGAGGCGCGAAAGCAGATCGCCAGTGCGGTTCTGCTCAAAGAACTCTGGCGAAAGGCCGAGTAGATGACTAAACACCTTGCGCCGCAAATCAGCAGTGATGCGCTCCCCTAACCAGGACACCAAATAAAAGCGCGCGTAGGTGGCCGCCGCCATCACCAGAATTACGCCCACCAAGCCGAGCAGGGCGTAGTCGAGCAATTGTGGGCTGCCACTGCTAAAACCGCGATCTATAACCTGGCGCAACCCCTGACCAATGAGCAGCATACAACTCGCGGCAACCACCAGCGCCACCAGGGCGGCAACTATGCGAGCGCTATAGGGCTTAAGTAGCTCGATTAAAATAGCGCGGCGGGAAAGCGCGCTGGGTGGGGCTGTAGCAGACATGACCAGACTCCAGAAAATAGCTAAAGCCATAATGGTGACACCCAGGGCCCATGCCAAGCGTGAGCAAGGGATTGCTGACCTTTGTCACAGGTGGAGACCAGCCGCACCGGCGAGCTTACGACAGTTGCGCACTTATCGCCGATCTGGGTAACAACCAGCCGCGCCCAAGCTATGACCACAGCTATTTTTATATCGCCAGCTGTATTGACGAGTGCGTTTCACGCCCTTCACCTCGGCATTGGCCCTGCCAGATGCTTGCAGTAAACAATGGTGACCCTGGGCCACCATTGTTATTTCAGCGACAAAAACCATCAAAATGCACCCAATTTGCACGTGTAATTTATTTTGGTGCACGCAAAGGCACCAATATGGATCTGCAAGATTTTTCTCTGAAAAATTCTGGCGCAAAGATATTTTTTTAATGCACTGCTTTGATGCAAAAAATGTTCAATATAAAGCGCCAACTAAAGCCTAAGAAACCTTAAAAATCCCTTCTAATACAAATAGTTAATACGCATTTTTTACGCGCAGGCACGATTGTTGCCAATACCAGTTAGGCAGTCGAGATGTATCCGCAGCCAAGACCATACCTCATACCGACCTAGATTAAAGAGAACACACCTATGTCCTATCTACTACCCTCCGAGTTTGTCACCAAAATGGTGGATTCCGGCGAATCCAAAATTTATATGTCCACCCGCGATACCCTGGTGCGCGCCTATATGGCTGGCGCCATCCTGGCCCTGGCGGCGGTATTTGCCGTCAGTGTTGCCATAGCAACAGGGTCGCACCTGGTTGGCTCAATCTTATTCCCGGTGGGCTTTTGTATGCTTTACCTCATGGGATTTGACCTGCTTACCGGTGTATTTATGCTCACCCCGCTGGCCTGGCTCGACAAGCGCACCGGGGTGACCATACCCCAGATACTGCGCAACTGGGGCCTGGTGTTCCTGGGTAACTTTGCCGGCGCGCTCACCGTTGCTCTTATGATGTCGTTCATCTTCACCTATGGTTACAACACCGATGGCGGCGCCATTGCTGCCAAGGTGGCAGGCATAGGTAAAGCGCGTACCCTGGGCTACGCCCAATACGGTATGGACGGCTGGTTTACCATTTTTATTCGCGGCATGCTGTGTAACTGGATGGTGTCCCTGGGCGTTGTCGGCGCGATGATATCCACCAATGTAATCGGTAAAATTTTCGCCATGTGGATGCCGATTATGCTGTTCTTTTTTATGGGCTTTGAACACTCGGTGGTCAACATGTTCCTGTTCCCCTTCAGCCTGATTATGGGCGGCCAATTTTCCATTGGCGATTACTTTGTTTGGAACGAAATCCCCACCGCTTTAGGCAACCTGGTGGGCGGTCTGGCCTTTACTGGCCTGACTCTTTACTCCACCCACGTGCGCACTGCACCCAAGCGTAACCTGGCCTAAACCGCTGGCAGGTGGTGGCGATTGTCAACTCGCCACCACCTGTGTTACTGGTCATTGCAAAACGGGTTGGTGCGCATTTCAGCCAGCTTTGCAATGTGCAGTTGTCACTCTCCCCGGAACAACGCAAGGTGAATTTCAATAAATAATGACTAGCACCATTCAATTTTCCAGCGGCCAGTATTCCGATAAAGGGCGCAAGGAAATCAATCAGGATTACCACGGCCTGTTTACGCCTGAGCCCAATCAGTTGCACAGCAAAGGCATTGCCCTGGCTGTGGCCGATGGCATCAGTAGCAGCAACCTCAGTCACATTGCCAGCGCTACCGCCGTGCAAAGTTTTTTTAGCGATTACTACTGCACCTCCGATGCCTGGTCGGTAAAAAAATCTGGCCTGCAAGTGGTGGCCGCCACCAACTCCTGGCTGCACTCGCTCACCCGCCAGAGCCAGTTTCGCTTTGATAAAGATCGCGGCTATGTGTGCACCTTTAGCGCACTGATTATCAAATCTGCCAGCGCACATATTTTTCATGTGGGCGACTCGCGCATTTATCGCCTGCGCAATAAACGCCTGGAGCAGTTAACTGTTGATCACCGCGCCCAGCTCTCGGCCAATGAATCCGTGCTCAGCCGCGCCCTGGGCATAGATGATTTTGTCGAGATAGATTACGCCGCCTTTTCGGTGGAGGCGGGCGATTGGTTTGTGCTCTGCACCGATGGCATTTATGAATTTATCAACGAGCGCGAATGGCTGCAGCTGCTCGAGCAAAAGCTGCCCAGCCTGGATGCCACCGCCGAAGCTATTACCCAGCGCGCCCTGGCCAATGGCAGCGATGACAACCTCACTGTGCAATTGATTCGCATCGACCAGCTGGCCGATCAACAGGCGCCCCAGGTTTACCAACAACTGGCCGAACTGCCCTTTGCCCCGGCGCTGGATGCGCGCTCGGTGATCGATGGCTATCAAATTCAGCGCGAATTAAAAATTACCAGCCGCAGCCATGTGTACCTCGCCAGCGATTTGCACACGGGTGAAAACGTCGTGCTTAAATTTCCCTCGGTGGATCAGCGCGATAATCCCGCCTATCTAGAGCGTTTTTTACTGGAGGAGTGGATAGCGCGACGGCTCAATTCACCCTATGTACTCAAACCCTGCAAGCAGACGCGGCCGCGCCAGTTTGTCTATGTCGCCTTTGAGTATATTGAAGGCCAGTCGCTCGCCCAGTGGATAATCGACAACCCCAAACCCAGTGTGGAAACGGTGCGCGGCCTGGTGGAGCAAATTGCGCGCGGCCTGCAAACCTTTCACCGCATGGATATGCTGCACCAGGATCTGCGCCCGGAAAATATTTTGCTCGACAGCACCGGCACAATAAAAATAATCGATTTCGGCTCCACCCGCGTCGCTGGCCTGGCCGAAATAGACAGCCCCTGGCCCCAGGCCCATCTGGCCGGTACGGCGCTCTATTCCGCGCCCGAATATTTTTTGGGGGAACCCGGCCTGGCGCAATCGGATTTGTATTCGCTTGCGGCAATTACCTATCAACTGCTCAGCGGGCGCACCCCCTATGGCACCCAGGTGGCCAAAGCCAAAACCCGCGCCGCGCAAAATAAATTGGTCTATCAATCCGTACTCGACGACGAGCGCGAAATTCCCGCCTGGATCGACCATGTACTGCGCAAGGCGCTGCACCCCAACCCCTACAAGCGCTATCAGGAACTCTCCGAATTTGTGTTTGATTTGCGCCAGCCCAACCAAAGCTTTTTAAACAAAGACAGGCCGCCGCTGCTGGAGCGCAACCCCCTGGCCTTTTGGAAAGGCCTGTCGCTGTTGCTCGCGCTGATTATTGTTGTGCAAGCCTGGCTGCTGCACAAAGGTTTGAGTTAACTGCCAATTTATTTTCAACCCAAGAGGAGCAGGACCATGAAAAAAAGTGAAGTGATTGAACTTATCGCCGAGGCGAAAAAAGCCAAGCAGCTCAGCTGGGAAACCGTCGCCAGCAGTATCGGCATGTCGCCGGTGTGGACCACCTCGGTGTGCATGGGCATGAACTCGGCGCCCGCGGAAAAAGCCACCGCCCTGTGCGAGCTTTTTGACCTACCCGCCGGTAGCGCCGAAGCGCTGATGGAATGCCCCAGCAAAACCTGGGGCGAAGTGATTCCGCAGGACCCGCTGATCTATCGCCTCTACGAAATGATCGGCGTCTACGGCCCCACCATGAAAGCCCTTATCCACGAAAAATTTGGCGATGGCATCATGAGCGCTATCGATTTCTCCATGGATATCGACAAAGAGGAAAACCCCAAGGGCGACCGCGTGGTGATTACCCTCAACGGTAAATTCCTGCCCTACAAAGCCTGGTAATTTTCACCCGGGCAGGGATGCCTGCAGAATTTTGCAGCCGCGCGGGTTTTGCTTTAAGGTGTCGCCACACCATCGCCTTAAAGAGAACCCCATTATGGCTCGCACCTTCCTTCGCGCCTTCCTTCGCACCGCTTCGCGCCTGCTGATGATCAGCGGCTTTATCGGCTTTTTATTCAGTGCCAGCGGCTGCGGCATCAACACTATCCCCACCCTGGATGAACAGGTCAAAGCCAGCTGGTCGCAGGTGGAAAACCAATACCAGCGCCGCGCCGATTTGATTCCCAACCTGGTGGCCACCGTAAAAGGCTATGCCACCCAGGAGCGCGAAACCCTCACCGCCGTGGTGGAGGCGCGCGCGAAAGTGGGCAGCATGCAAATCGACCAAAGTGTGATAGACAATCCCGCAAAATTAAAACAGTTCGAAGCCGCGCAAGCGCAATTGGGCAGCGCCCTGCAGCGTTTGATGGTAGTGGTGGAAAAATACCCCGAGCTGAAATCCAACCAAAACTTTTTAGCGCTGCAATCGCAACTGGAAGGCACAGAGAATCGCATCGCCGTGGCGCGCCGCGATTACATAGCTGCGGTGCAAAGCTACAACACCGAAATTCGCACCTATCCCGGCAAGTTCTGGCACTCGATGCTCTACTCGGATTTACAAATGCGCGAAACTTACACCGCCACCGCGCCCAAAGCCGAAGAAGCGCCCAAGGTTAACTTCGAATGACCGCCTGGCCCCGACTCTGGCTGTGCCTGTTGCTGCTGTGTAGCGGCCTGGCCCAAGCGGAGATTAAGTTTCCGCCCCTCGGTGGGCGGGTAGTGGACGAAGCCGGGCTGCTCAGCCAGGCGACGCACGCGCAGTTAACCCAAGAACTCCAAGCCCACGAGCAGGCCACCAGCAATCAACTGGTGGTGGTCACCTTCAAAAATTTGCAGGGCTATGCGATTGAAGATTTTGGCTACCAACTGGGCCGCGCCTGGGGCATAGGTCAAAAAGGCAAAGACAATGGCGCACTGCTGATTGTCGCCCAGCAGGAGCGCAAGGTGCGCATCGAAGTGGGCTACGGCCTGGAGGGCAGTCTCACCGATGCCATCTGCGCCAATATTATTCAAACGCAAATTCTGCCGCAGTTTAAGCGCGGTAATTTTGATCAGGGCATTAAAGCCGGCACCCAAGCCATACTCGCCGCCATAGCTGGCACCTATAAAGCGCAAACGCAAAAATCCAAAAAATCCAAACCCGCAGTGTTTTGGATTTTTATGATCTTGTTTTTTGTGTTGTTTTTCTCCGGCCTGTTTGGCGGTGGCGGCTCTGGTTTTGGCGGCAGCCGTCGGCGCGGCTACTGGGGCGGTGGCGGTTTTGGTGGCGGGGGCTTTGGCGGCGGCGGAGGCTTCGGCGGAGGCTTCGGCGGGGGTGGCGGCGGTTTTGGTGGCGGCGGCGCTTCCGGCGGCTGGTAAATCCTTGTCTTGCATAATTAATCGCGGAATTTGTCCATGACCTTATTAACTCAACAACAAATGCAAAGCGTTGCCGAAGCCATTGCCCAGGTTGAACAGCACACAGACGCCGAACTGGTGGCGGTGCTCGCGCGCCAAAGCGATGACTACCGCTATATCCCGCTACTCTGGTCTGCGGGCATAGCGCTGCTAGCCCCCATTCCCCTGCTGGTTACGCCCTATTGGTTAAATACCATGGAAGTACTTAGCGCCCAGTGGCTATGTTTTTTTGTCCTGGCTTTTATTTTGCGCTTGCGACCAATCGCCGTGCATTTGATTCCCAAGCGAGTGCGTTACTGGCGCGCGGCCAATATGGCGCGGCGGCAATTTTTGCAAAACAATCTGCACCACACCCACGGCGAAACCGGCGTGCTTTTATTTGTCTCCGAAGCTGAGCGCTATGTGGAAATTATTGCCGATCGCGGCATTAACGAAAAAGTGCCACCGGAGCAGTGGCAGCAGTTGATTGACGAATTTGTCGCACGGGTTAAAAAGGGGGAAACCCTCGAGGGATTTTTACATTGCATTCAGGGCTGCGGCGATATTTTAAAAACCCAGGTGCCCGCCACCGAACAAAAAAATGAATTGCCCAATCGCTTGATAGTGATTTAAAAAATGACCCATTGCGGGCCATTTTCGATTTAGGGCTAGCTGTATCAGTCTCTATCCTCACCCCCCCATGCGAGTTCGCCGAGCACTGGAGGAAAATCAAAAGCGTAAATCACAGATTCGTTAAGTCCATAAGCAAAAAGGCCGATGCTTTCGCATCGGCCTTTTTATCGAGTGGGTTACTCGTTAAAGAACTTTTTTACCCCGTCAAACCAGGAGTCTTTTTTGGGGGAGAATTTTCCGCCCTTCATACTCGCCTGGAATTCTTTGAGCAGTTCTTTTTGCTTGCCGGTGAGGTTGACTGGGGTTTCCACCACCACCCGGCAGAGCAGGTCGCCGACTCCGCCGCCGCGCACCGGGGTTACACCTTTGCCACGCAGTTTAAACAGCTTGCCGGTTTGGGTTTCGGCGGGCACTTTTAATTTTACCCTGCCATCCAAGGTGGGCACTTCCAACTCGCCGCCAAGGGCTGCATCGACAAAGTCGATGGGCACTTCGCAGTAGAGATCGGCGCCGTCGCGTTGGAAAATGCTGTGCTTGCGCACATTGACCTGCACATACAAATCACCCGCCGGGCCGCCATCGGCGCCCGCTTCACCTTCACCGGAGAGACGAATGCGATCGCCAGTATCTACGCCTGCGGGCACTTTTACCTGCAGGGTTTTGGTTTCCTCTACGCGGCCCTGGCCGTGACAGGATTTACAGGGGTCGGAGATAATAGTGCCGCGGCCGCGACAGCTGGGGCAGGTTTGCTGCACCGAGAAAAAGCCCTGTTGCATACGCACCTGGCCGTGACCGCCACAGGTGGTACAGGTGACAGGTTTGCTGCCGGGTTTTGCGCCTGAGCCATCACAGGTTTTACAGCTGACCAGGGTCGGCACTTTAATTTGTACGCTCGCGCCTTTTACCGCTTCTTCCAGGCTCAGCTCCAGGTTGTAGCGCAGGTCGCTGCCGCGCGCGGGGCCGCCGCGACGGCCGCCGCCGCCACCTCCGAAGATATCGCCGAACACATCGCCGAAGATATCGCTGAAGTTGCCAAAGCCAGCGCCACCGCCGGCACCGCCGCCCATGCCGCTCTGACCGTCGACGCCAGCGTGACCGAAGCGGTCGTAGGCGGCGCGCTTGTTTTCATCCGAGAGCACTTCGTAGGCCTCGTTGGCCTCTTTGAATTTTTCCTCTGCCGATGGATCGTCCGGATTGCGGTCCGGGTGAAATTTCATCGCCACGCGGCGGTAGGCTTTTTTCAAATCGGCGGCGTCTACGCCTTTTTCGACGCCGAGAACTTCGTAGTAATCACGTTTTGACATGCTGGTACCGGGAGGTATTTTCAAATCTACTTACATGACAAATGCGGGCAAGCCCGCATTTGTCGATTTCACTTGCTAAAGCGAAGCGGTTTGCACCGCGCTCACTTATTTGTTGTCTTTCACTTCTTCAAACTCGGCATCCACTACGCCGTCGTCGGCCGCTTTGCTGGAGCTGCCGCCCGCTTGCTCAGCACCGCCCTGGGCACCGGCTTGCTGCTCGGCGTAGAGTTTTTGCGCCAGAGAGCTGGAGGCCTCGGTCAGCTTGGTGGTAGCCGCTTCGATTTTGGCCAGGTCGTCAGACTTAACCGCATCGCGCGCTTCGCTCAAGGCCGCTTCGATTGCAGACTTCTCGTCGGCGGTGGCTTTGTCGCCCGCTTCTTTCACAGTTTTTTCGGTGGCGTGAATCAGGCCATCCAGGCTGTTGCGCGCGGTCACCAGATCGGCAAACTTGCGATCCGCTTCAGCGTTGGCCTCGGCGTCTTTTACCATTTTTTCGATTTCGTCATCGCTCAAACCAGAAGAAGCTTTGATCACGATGGACTGCTCTTTACCGGTGGCCTTGTCTTTGGCGCCCACGTTCAAAATACCGTTGGCGTCGATGTCGAAGGTCACTTCGATTTGTGGCATGCCGCGCGGTGCGGGCGGAATGTCGGCCAGGTCAAAGCGACCCAGTGATTTGTTTTGCGATGCCTGCTTGCGCTCACCCTGAACCACGTGAATGGTCACCGCAGTTTGGTTGTCATCGGCAGTGGAGAACACCTGCGACTTTTTGGTCGGGATAGTGGTGTTTTTGTCGATCAGCGGTGTCGCTACACCGCCCATGGTTTCGATACCCAGGGTCAGCGGAGTTACGTCCAGCAGCAGTACGTCTTTTACATCGCCAGCCAGTACCGCACCCTGAATCGCCGCACCTATAGCTACTGCTTCGTCGGGGTTAACGTCTTTGCGCGGCTCTTTGCCGAAGAAATCAGCAACGGCTTTTTGCACCATGGGCATACGGGTTTGACCGCCCACCAGAATCACATCGTCGATATCGCTGATGGCTTTGCCGGAATCTTTGATGGCCTGCTTTACTGGCTCCATGGACTTGTTCACCAGGTCTTCCACCAGTGACTCGAGTTTGGCGCGAGTCAGTTTTACCACCAGGTGTTTTGGGCCAGTGGCATCGGCAGTGATATAGGGCAGGTTCACTTCAGTCTGCTGGCTGGAAGACAGTTCGATCTTGGCTTTTTCTGCCGCTTCTTTCAGGCGCTGCAGGGCCAGTGGATCATTGTGCAGGTCAATGCCAGAGTCTTTCTTGAAAGATTCCGCGAGGAATTCGATCAAGCGCATGTCAAAGTCTTCACCACCGAGGAAGGTATCGCCGTTAGTGGACAGCACTTCAAACTGGTGTTCGCCGTCAACGTCGGCAATTTCGATAATGGAGATATCGAAGGTACCGCCACCCAGGTCGTACACCGCAATAGTGCGGTCGCCCTTGCCCTTGTCCAGGCCGTAGGCCAGAGCCGCCGCGGTGGGTTCGTTGATAATGCGTTTTACATCCAGGCCGGCAATTTTACCGGCGTCTTTGGTGGCTTGACGCTGAGAGTCGTTGAAGTAGGCCGGTACGGTAATTACCGCTTCGGTCACTTTCTCGCCCAGGTAATCCTCGGCGGTTTTCTTCATTTTTTTCAGCACTTCGGCAGAAATTTGTGGCGGGGCTTTTTTATCGCCTTTGACTTCTACCCAGGCGTCGCCGTTGTCGGCGCCAACGATTTTGTAGGGCACCATTTTGATGTCTTTTTGCACCACATCATCTTTGAACTTGCGGCCGATCAAGCGCTTAACCGCAAACAATGTGTTGTGCGGGTTGGTCACTGCCTGACGCTTGGCGGATTGACCAACGAGGATTTCGCCATCGTTGGTGAATGCGATGATGGATGGGGTGGTGCGATCACCTTCGGCGTTTTCGATAACCTTAGGTGAGCCGCCTTCCAGAATGGATACGCAAGAGTTGGTGGTACCCAAGTCGATGCCGATAATTTTGCCCATGGTGTTGCTCCTGAAATTTCTCTACTTAAGTGCGCTATTTGCGCTGGTTTAACTGCGCGCTGCGCGCGGGTTGGTTCGCTGGTTGTCGCGCCAGGCGCGATTTATTCAACAGTTGGTTTCTATATTGGCCCTGTGCAAAAGAATTCAAGGCTGGCTGCTAAAAAATCCTTAGGTTTTGCACGGGTATTGCCGCTGAAACCTTTATTCAACATCTAAATTAATGCGCTTTCTTTTAAGGCGCCTTCTAAGGCGCCTTCTTTTAAGGTGCCTTCTTTTAAGGTGCCTTGGAAACCACCACCATAGCCGGACGCACCAGGCGACCGTGCAGGGTGTAGCCCTTTTGGAAGCAGTTGAGCACGGTGTTGGGCTCTACATCCGGGTTGGGCACTGCCGAAACCGCCTGATGCAAATTGGGATCAAAGGGTTCACCCTCGGGGAAAACTACCGCCACCTGATGACGCGCCAGGGCGTCGACAAATGACTTGAGGGTCAGCTCTACACCTTCTACTAAGGGCTTCAGGGCTTCGTCAGTACCGGCCAGGGTGGCCAGGGCGCGCTCCAGGTTGTCCACTACCGGCAGCAGGTCGTTGACCATTTTTTCCAGGCCGAACTTGTGGGCTTTTTCCACATCCTGCTCGGCGCGGCGGCGAATGTTTTGCGCTTCGGCCTGGGAGCGCAGCGATTGCTCTTTAGCAGCTTCAAAGGCGGAGGCCAGGGTGGCCAGTTGCGCCTGCAGGGCTTCCACAGTTACCGCATCTTCGCTGGGGGCTTCAGCCTGCTCAGCGTGCATGGCGTCAACCTCGGCTTCTGTGGCTTTTTGGGTATCTGAGTAGTCTTGATGGGACACGCGATTTCTCCTGAGTGATTCAAATTGCTCCGTCTGGCAGAGCTAAAAGCATTGGATTGGGGGCTATATGGGGTTGCACAAGCCAGATTCAAGACTTGCCTTGCAAATCCCTGCCGCGCATACATTTGCATCATTATTGCCGATTAAAAACGCGTCTAGCGCTACTGAGTAAAAAGGACTCCGTGCCAATTGCCGCGCCAGGTCATCATTTAACGCCGTAGAATTTTTAAACGCCCCTCTAGCTACCCCCACACAAATACTGTATAAAAACACAGACTTTGTGACTGCGGAGCCGCTATGCTCACCCATCTGCACATTCAAAACTTTACCCTGGTCGAAGCGCTGGATTTGGACCTCAAACCCGGCATGACCGTTATTACCGGCGAGACGGGCGCTGGTAAATCCATTTTACTCGATGCCCTGGGCCTGGCCCTGGGCGATAAAGCCGACGCCGATAAAGTGCGCACTGGCAGTCAGCGCGCCGATATAAGTGCAAGCTTTGATTTGGCAGAGCTGGAACGTGCGCGCGAGTGGCTCGCCAGCCTGGATTTACAGCAGGACAACCCACGCGAATGCATGCTGCGCCGGGTGATCAGTGCCGATGGCAAGTCCAAGGGCTATATCAACGGCCAGCCTGCCACCCTGCAACAACTGCGCACCCTGGGTGAAATGCTGATCGACATTCACAGCCAACACGAGCATCAGTCGCTGTTGGTAAAGGATACTCACCGCCGCCTGGTGGATGACTTTGCTGGCCAGACCGAACTGGCCAAACAGGTGCGCCAGGCCTTTCGCGAATGGCACAGCCGCCTCGAACACTTTATTCACCTGCGCGACAACGCCGCCGAAGTCAGCGCCCGCTTTCAATTGCTCAGCTATCAGGCCAACGAGCTGGAACAGCTCAACCTGCAAGCCGATGAACTCAACAAACTGGAAGCAGAACAGCGCAGCCTGGCCAACGCCGAGGATATTCTGCGCGGCAGCCAACAGCTGCTGGCCTTTTGCAGCGATGAGGAGCAGGGGCTAAGCCTCAACCTGCATCGCGCCTTACAGGTACTGCGCAACCTGCCGGAAAAATCCCCCGCACTCAGCGCCGCCGAAGAGCTGCTTACCAGCGCCCATATTCAGGTGGAAGAGGCGCAGAGCGAGATAGCGCAGCATATCGACAGCTTTAACCTGGACCCGGAACGATTACAGCAGGTCGAGGAGCGGCTCTCCGCTATTTACGACCTGGCGCGCAAGCACCGCATACGCGCCGAGGAGCTACCCGAGTTCAGCGCCAGGCTGGCGCGCGAGCTGGAGCAGCTGGAAGGCGGCGATACGCGTTTGGATCAGCTTGAAAAGCAGGTGGCGCAAGCCGAAGCTGCCTATCGCCAACTGGCCGAGCAGCTCTCTGCCAAGCGGCAGAAGGCGGGCATCAGCCTTGCCAAACGCGTCAATGAGCAGCTCAAAGCCCTGTCCATGGAAAACGCCAACTTCTGTGTCAGCCTCTTGCCGCTCACTGACAAGCCAGGAGCCAATGGCCTGGAAGAAGTTGAATTCCTGATTAGCACCAACCCAGGCCAGGCACCTAGGCCACTGGCCAAGGTGGCATCGGGTGG
Organism: Cellvibrio sp.; assembly: GCA_050305995.1. Taxonomy (GTDB): domain Bacteria; phylum Pseudomonadota; class Gammaproteobacteria; order Pseudomonadales; family Cellvibrionaceae; genus Cellvibrio. The sequence continues at coordinate 1,467 of JBNLGJ010000059.1, read as the reverse complement.
TGAGCTGTCGCGTATCAGCCTGGCGATTCAGGTAGTTACCGCACAGACCTCGGCGATTCCCAGCCTGGTGTTTGACGAAGTGGATGTGGGCATTGGCGGCGCCACTGGCGATGTAGTTGGCCAGTTGTTGCGCCAACTTGGCGAGCGCGGCCAGGTGATTTGCGTCACCCACTTGGCCCAGGTGGCCAGCAAGGGCCACCAGCATTTGCAGGTGCGCAAAACGGCGAGTAAAAAATCGGCGGCATCGACGCTGGTGGCACTGGAGGGCGAGGCCAAAGTGGAAGAGATTGCGCGCATGCTCGGCGGCCTCAACCTTACCGAGCAGTCGCTGGCCCACGCGCGCGAGATTTTGCATTCAGCGAGCGAGTAGCTGCAGCCCAAATTCGTTAATTGTTGGCTACCGCCATCTGCTTGATATACAAATCCCGCTGCGGGAAGGGGACTTCAATATGGTATTTGCGGAAGGCGTCATCCAGCGCCCAAAGGTAATCTGACATAAGTGTGCCAGGGCGCTTAACCGCCTCCGGCCCCACCCAAACCGCCAGGGTAAAATCCAGGCTGCTCTCACCAAAACCGGTCATCAACACCACAGGAGTTCGCTCGTGCTCAGGGTCATTTAGCGTCCACTCCACACTCGCTGCCGCCTCCAGTGCAGCTTGGCGCACCATTGTTTTATCTGAACCATAGGCCACCCCAAAGGGGATGCGGAAGCGGCGCACGGCTTCGGTGAGTGTCCAATTGGTTACTCGACCACTGACAAACTCCGAGTTGGGCACCAGTATGTCGACATTGTCAGAGGTACGCACCAGGGTGCTGCGGATATTAATTTCGACTACTTCACCAAAAACACCGGACTCCAGCTCGATAAAATCGCCAATTTTGAGTGAGCCCTCAAACAAAATCATAATGCCGGAAATAAAATTGCTCACCACATTCTGCAAACCAAAGCCTATGCCCACCGAGAGGGCGCCGGCGATAAGTGTGAGTTTGCTAAAATTTACCCCCATGGCCGAGCCGGCTAAAATAATCGCCAGGGCGATCATAAAATAATGCACTACGCGAGTGATGGTATACACCTGAGATGCGCGATTAGTGTGGGCGCTGCTCAACAGCCTCAATATCAACCGCTGCAAAAATTTGCTGACAAACAACACCACCGTAAAAATAATAAACGCGTAAATTAGGCCCCCCAGGGTAAGCTGGTAGTCGTCGATTTTGAGCAGGGTAAAACCCAGTAATTGATTTAGCTCGCGGGCAAATTCTTGAAGTTGACTCATGGTAACAATGGCTCGTTTTGGCAACGTTTGTATTTAAGCACTGCAATCTTTTTATTAATCCGGCGATGAATATTGTCGGATTAATAGTGCGGCACAGGGATGTGCCGCCGTCAGCTGAAGGCTGGCGCTAGCCCTGGAAAATCAAGCAGATTTACGCATCTGCGCCGGATTTTCCAGGGCGCCGATCAAA